>NZ_SOAW01000001.1:600000-1200000 GCF_004364645.1 Naumannella halotolerans
GGCCAGTGCCGCGATGTGCAGCCCCGACCACTCCAGCACCAGGCCGGTGCCGAACGCGATCCCGGAGAGGATCGGCACCACCAGGCCCGGGTCGCGCCACCACGAGCGCTCGGTCTCCTCGGCTTCCTCGGATGGGCTGGTGGTCGGCTCGTCGCAGCCGCAGGCGGCGCTCACGAGGCGTCCCCCGAGCCGGTCACGGCGCAGCAACCGGGCACCGAGCAGTGCGGGTCGATACACGGGGCGCTCTCGTCCACCGCCAGCGTCACGTCCACCAGCGCCGTCAGCGCCGCGGCCAGGTGCGGGTCGGCGATCTCGTAGCGGGTCTGGCGGCCCTCGGGCTCGGCGACCACGATCCCGCAGTCGCGCAGGCAGGTCAGGTGGTTGGACACGTTCGAGCGCGTCAGGTCGAGCTCGCGCGACAGCACGGCCGGGTGGCTCGGGCCGCCGAGCAGGGACATCAGGATCCGGGAGCGCGTCGGGTCCGCCATGGCCCGGCCGAGCCGGTTCATGACGTCAAGGCGCGAAGCAATGGTCAGCATCCACTGAACTATACAGCAGTGGCTGACCTATCATGGCCTGGAGCGGTCGTTGACCGCCACCGAAGGCGTGAGCATTTCCTCAAGTCTGGCCAAGCCAGCATTCATCGATGTTATCGAACCGTTATTCTCTAGCGGTCCGGTCATCCCCATCCCACGAGGAGTTCTAGCCGAATGAGTCCCGACGGTCGCCAGCGGCGAAGCCTCGGTCAGCTGCGAACCCGCGTCGGCGAGTTGCGCGCGGGCACCGCAGCAAGAGCTGGCCGAGCCCTGGATCACATCGGACGGGACAGACGCAGCTGGATCCGCCACGGCATTGCCGCGGCCGCCATCGCAGGACTCGGCCTTGCCGGCGCTGGCGCGGTCGCCATGACCGGCGTTGCCCATGAGGCGAACCCTGCGGCCACCGGAATCTCCAGTACGGCTGGCGCGCCCGATGACGCGGGCTCCACCGGGCACCAGGCCGACACCTCTGGCCGGTCGCGCGCGGGCCTTCGGGAGGCAACACGCAGTGGTCAGCGCAGCGATACCCAAGGCAGCGGCAGTAGCGAGGAGCAGAGCACGGGCCAGCCTCTCGACGGCACCGTCGACATGGCGGCGCGCCGGGCAGCCCAGAAGAACAGCAAGGTTGTCGACACCGGCCAGGAGGACACGCGGGCGGAGGAGGCTGCCCGGCAACGATCAGAGGCGTTGAAATCCGACGCCGAGAAGAGCCGCAAACTATCGGGAACGCTCAGCAAGGAGCAGCGTCAACAGCAGATGCGAGCGGCCCAAGAAGCTGACGCGGGCAAGGGCAATGCATCCTCCGGTAGCACGGCGGTCGGCCGGACCGACTCGGCATCGAGCGACAACGGCTCCGACAGCGGTACTGCCGATCTCGGCAGTTCAGACACTGCAGGCGGCACGAGCAACGGGGGCGGGGCATTGCCGATCGCCAAGGGAAGTTACAACATCGTCGCCACGTTCGGGCAGGTCGGATCCTGGTCGCGCTATCACACTGGCGTGGACTTCGCTGCCCCGATCGGGACACCGATCAGAGCGACAGCCGATGGGGTCGTCACCAACGGCGGTACCGGTCCGGCCAGCGGTTGGGCGGGCATCTACGTCAGCATCAAGTTCCCCGACGGGAAGCAGATGCTGATGGCGCACATGGCGTCGGCCGCGGTCCGCACCGGGCAGCGGGTTGCCGCCGGTCAGGTCATCGGCCGGGTGGGCATGACCGGCCGGACGTTCGGCCCGCACACACACCTGGAGCTGTACCCCGCTGGCGTCACTCCCGGCAATGTCTACCGGACGGTGAATCCACTGCCTTGGTTCACTGCGAAAGGCTTGAAGCCGTAGGGGCCCTGAAGCGGCCGGGTGTCGTTTTGAGACGGGTCGAGCTCGCTGGTGGTGCCGCGGTAACGGCTGAGTCGCTGTCGTACCCCAGGGGTATCGATGTCAACCGTTCGCTTCTTGGTTAGATGCCTGCGTAGGAGTGGAGCCCGGAGAGGAGCAGGTTCACTCCGATGAAGTTGAACCAGAAGACGGCAACCCCGAGCAGCGCGATGACGGCTGCGCGTACTCCTTTCCAGCCGGCGGTCGATCGGGCGTGGAGGTAGCAGGCGAAGATCATCCAGGTGACGAGCGCCCAGACCTCCTTGGGGTCCCATCCCCAGTAGCGGCCCCAGGCGTACTCGGCCCAAACTGCTCCGGCGGCGATGGTGAACGTCCACAGCGGGAAGGCGAAGGCGAAGAGCCGGTAGGCGATCACGTCTATGCGGCGCGAATCGGGGAGTCGGAGGAGGTAGCCCTTCTCGGTTCCCTTGTCCTCGGCCCGCTTCTTGATCAGGTACAGGATCGAGACAGCGCCACCGATGTTGAATGCTGCTCCGCTGATCGTCGCGGCGGTGATGTGGATGATGAACCAGTAGGAGTTCAGCGACGGCACCAACCCGGCGACTGCGACGTAGAACACCGTGACGGCCAGGCCGTTGCCGACCGTGGCGATCATGGTGATGGGCAGGCCGAGCCAGCGCATCCCCATCTTGGCCAGGACCAGGTAGCCGGCGACGATGATCACCATCGCCATGGTGGTGAACTCGAACATGTTGCCCAGCGGCCAGCGGTGAGCCGCGATGCCCCGGGCGGTAATGCCGGCGATCGCGCAGGCCAGCCCGATCAGGGTGAAGGAGATGCCCATTCGACCGAACATCTCGGTCCTTTGCTGCGGCATCGGATCGCCGGAGGGTTCGTGGGTGTCGCCTTCGGGCTCAAAGGTGGGTGAGTCAGGCGTGGCTTGGGCGGCGGTCCGGGTGATCGTCAGGGTGGACGCTGAGGCCTCTGCTGCGCGGCTGGTCGTTGCGCGTGTGCTGGGGCGGGTTCCGGTCTCGATGTCGTTCGCTGCCTCGCGCTCACCGGTGCCGGTGGTGCTTCGTGCGGTGGTGACTTTTCGTGCGGCTGCCCATTCGATGCTGTGCATGGTGAGGGCCAGGGCGTAGATCACGGTCGCGGTGACCAGTGCGAGGTTGGAGAAGTAGTCGATCGTCATGTCGTCTCCTTCGGTGATTGGTTGTCGGTGGTCGGGTCGGGCTCTGCCGGTTCGCTTCCGTGCCCGGGTGGGGTCTGGTTGCGTGAGCTCGTTTGCAGGTCGAGGCTGTTGGCGAGGGCTTCGACGTCTTCGGTGAGTCCGGTTCGGGCGTCGGCTCGGTCGAGTCCGGCGATCTCGAGGAGGTTGTGGTCGTCGACCCGTCGGATCCGTGCCCAGATCCGCCGGGGACGGATGAACAGGGAAAAGCTCAGCCCCAGAATTGCGGTCGCGATCGCAGCGATCGTGATGGGTGCGCCGGGGGAGTCGCCGACCTGGATCTTGATCCAGCGCTGCACCCCGTCCAGTTGGATGGATCCTTGCCCGTTGGGCAGCTTTTGGATGTATCCGGGTCGGAGGATGAACCGGAGCGGCTGTTTGGGGTCCTTCGGGTTCATGATCTGGGTCATGCCGCGGGTGTCGAGCGAGTAGACGCTCTGGGGTTGGCCGGTCTCGGCGGTGGGCTTGCCCGACCAGGCGTTCAGGAACAGTTGGGGATTCAACGCGTCGGGGAACACCGAGCGGGGCCCGGAGCTGTCCACGTAGGCGCTGGGCAGGAAGAAGCCTTCAAAGCCCAATTTGTGGGGTCTGGCGTCGGGCGCACTGATCGCCCCGGCGGAGGTGAAGTTGCCGTCCTGCGGCAGGAAGATCACCGGCCCGGAGTAGGCGACGTTGCCGTCGCCGTCCTTCACCGTCACGATCGGCGCGTATCCCCAGGCGATCAGGTGCACCTTTTCGCCGCCGGCCAGGTTGAGTGGATGGTTGACCTGGAGTGTTTCCCGCCGTGGTTTGTCACCGGGACGGTCGGTGACGGTGACGACGGCCTTGAACTCCCGAGCCGCCCCTCGCTGGACATCGCCGGTCTCGAACTTCACGTCGAAGCTGTCGACCTTGATGCTGAAGGGGGTCAGGGACGATTGCCGAAACAGGGGGCCAGCTTTGAAGTCGTCATACTGCACCAGGTCGTTGGTGAAGCTTTCGCCTCCCACGACTAGCGCCCGGTCGCCGCGGAAGTTGTTCAGCCAGACCACCGCCACGCCGACCAGTAAGAAGACCAGGCTGATGTGGAAGACGAGGTTGCCCGCCTCTCGTAGGTAGCCCCGCTCGGCGGCCAGTGACCCGTCGGGGTGCTGGGCGACCCGGTAGCGTCTGCGCCGCAGGTTGTCGCGTAGTTGAGCGATGATCGCTTCGTTCTCAGACGCGATTTGGTCTGGTTCCACGTCTGGGAGGTCGACCGATTCGTAGGCGGGCAGCCGATGCAGATAGCGGGGAGTGCGGGGCGGCTGTGCTCGTACGGCTCGGAGATAGACACGCAGGCGCGGGATGATGCAGCCGATCAGGCTGATGAACAGCAGGATGTAGATCGCGGAGAACCAGGGCGAGGTGTAGACGTTGAAGAGTCCGGCCTTGTCATAGATCGGCCCGAGCGTTTTGTGCTGTTGCAGGAACGTCTTGACGCGCACCGGCGAGATGTTCTGCTGCGGCACCAACGATCCGGGCACCGCGGCCAGTGCCAGCAGGAACAGCAACGCCAGCGCCGTCCGCATGGTGATCAACTGCGTCCACAGGAACCGCAGCCAGCCGAGGAATCCGATCACCGGCGCATTGGAGGAAGTCCTGCGAGTGGCGGGTTCGGTGGTTGCGATGCCCGCCGCGTCGGGATCGGCTCGCGGGCCAGGTGCGGTATCGGATCTGCTGGTGGGGCGGAGATCATTCATTGGCGTCGAAGGCGAAGCTCGAGGGCGGATTGTCGGTCGCGTTCCGGGGGCCGTAGATCAGTGAGATCTGGCGTCGCTCGCCGAGTTGGATCGTTGCGGGGTTGCCGCTGAACCGTTTGCCGTCCACGTAGGCGCGCAGGCTGTCGGTCTTGTTGTTGGTCAGGCCGCCGATGCCTTGGCCGTCGAGTCGCACGTCCCACTCGGCGAACAGCTGTCCGAGGGTGTATTTGCCGTCGGTCTTGTGTGACTCGACGTGCAGGACGCCGCGTTCGTCGTGGGTGTGCAGCTCCGACATCGAGCCGGTCTTCGCGTCGACGCCGATTGCTCCCGGTACCGCGAGCGGCTGGCCGTTGACGGTGATGTCCAGATGGGAGTGGAAGTGCGCGGCGGTGCCTTCCATGTTCGATGCCTGCAGACCGGCGGCCTCGGCCAGGCGGCCCGGATCGGCCGGGAGCCCCCACGGCGGCAGATCGCTTCGCCCCTTGGTGCCGGCCACCGGCCCAGCGGCGTTGGGTGCTGATACTTGCCGGGCCACCAGCCAAATGCCGATGCCGAGGGCACCGGCGACGATGACCGCGGTGACCCCGACCAGGAAACGCCGCCGCGTTCGGGCGCGGGCCTCCTGCCGTTTCATCTCTGCCAACCGGGCGCGGGCGCGCGCGGATCCGGGTTCGCGATTGGTCGATGCACCGTGTCGATGCTTGTTCTTCGATCGCTTCTGATTCACGTTCCTGTTTCCTGTCGTGCTGGAGAGTCTGAGGAGCTTGTCTGACTGCTCAACCGGGCGCGCAGTGATCAAGCCGGGTGTGCAATTGATGGGCCGAGGAGCGGGACGAATTGCTGGGGCTCACCGCAGCCTGCTCATGGCCCGGGCGGGTGGGGTCAGATCCGAAGAATCGACAGCTCTATGAGACTGGGAGCCGGTCGGCGACGCCAATGTGCGACGGCTCCGATGGCCGATCCGATGCTGCGGGCTCGGCAACGCCACCATCGACCGGGGGTTCGCCCACGAACGATCACGGCCACCGCCAGCAAGACGATGGTCATGACGCAGCCAGCCGCGGCGATGCAGCCCATCGGACCGGTCGGTCGGTCATGCGATGAAGCCGCCAACGAAGGGGGCGCGCAGCTGGGACAGCCGCTCAACGGTTGTCGAGTTGCTGGATGTCGACCGGGTGGGTTGCTTGCCGTGACTGGAGCATGAATCGGCTGCGCGTCGGGTGGCACGCGGTGCACCGACGAATTGCTCGGCGGCACGGGTTCGGCTGACGTCAACACCATCGGGTGCATCAGCGCGAGGCTGACCAGCAGGGCGAGGCCGGTCGCGCGGGAGACGCTCATTCCTCCGACACCTCCGGGCTGGCGAGCTCGCTTTCCCAGAGCTGGAAGTCGTCAGAGGTGTCTTCGGTGCTGCCAGCCGCCCTCCGCAACCAGATCATCGACACGGCGCAGACGGTCAACAGCGTCGCGATCGACGCCACAGTGACGGCACCGCGACGCCAAAGGTCCACAAGTAGCAGGCAGGCGCTCCAGGCTCCGGCCACCTGGAGCAACCCGGGAAACACTCGTGCAGAAGGGCGCGTCCGTACGCAGCCCAGGCCGGTCGCCACCATCAGAACCGCGGTGCAGATCAGGCTACTCACGATCATCATCACGCTCCTGCCGCTCTCGCCGGCGGGCGCGGCCACGCCCGACCGTCGCCGTGAGGCAGCCGCTCAGCGCGAGGAGTGCGAGGCCACGCTCCAGCCAGGGGGCGATCCGCACCGCCGGGGTGATGTTGGTGCGCAGCGGCATCGTCACCACGGTCGAGGCGGCGGTGCGCTCGTGGGTCTTCCACTGCACACGGCCGTCCCGGCCGATGAAGCCGGAGACTCCGTTGGTGGTGGCGACGGCGATCTCGCGGCGGGTCTCCATCGCTCGTGCCCGGGTGATGGCGAACTGCTGGTCGACCTGGCCGGTCCCGACGTAGGTCGCATTGTTGCTCTGGACCAGGAAGAGCTGCGCACCGCCGGTGATCACGTCGTAGATCGTGTCGTCGTAGGCCAGCTCGAAACAGATCGCATCCCCCACGATGACCGGCTGCTCCGGGCCGCCGGCCAGGCGGAGGGGGACCGGGAGTGCGCCGGGCCGGGTGCCCGGCACCGACTGTGCGCCGACCAGCTTCAAGATCGGGAACACGGGCAGCAGTCGGTCGCGGAAGGGGATCCATTCGCCGAACGGGACCAGGTTGCGCTTGTCGTAGCGGGCCACGATGCCCCGGCGGGGGTCCCACCACAGGCCGCTGGTCTGCCGCTGGTCGACGCCGGGGCCGTCCATCACCGCTCCGGCGAAGATGGGAACCCCGGCAAGCTCGGTCGCGGACTGCAGCTGGTCGCGCGTGATCGGGTCGACGGTCGGGTCGATGTCGGTGGAGTTCTCCGGCCACAGGACGAAGTCGGGCCGGGCGATCCGTCCCTGGTCTGCGGCGTTGATCAGTCGGCGGGTCTCCTGGACGTGGTTCGCGGTGACGGCGCGCATCCGGCCCATCGCGTCGATCCCTTTCCCCGGCACGTTGCCCTGGACTATGCCCACACGCGCCTTCTGTGCAGGGGCCGGCGGGCCGGGATTCCACCCGGACAGGGCCAAACCCGTGCCCATCACGATCGACCAGGTCGCCAATGCCGGTATCGCTGTCCGGGCCACCATGCTGCGTGTCAGCGGTCCGTGCGATCGCCGTGCCCGGATGATCTCGATCGCCAGCCAGCCGACGCACTGGGCCAGCAGAGCCACCGCGAACGACACGCCTACGGTGCCGATGAAGGGCAGCAGTCCGGCCAGCGGGGTATCCACTGCGGTGTAGGCCAGACGGGTCCAGCCGAAACCGCCGAACGGATATCGCGAGTAGAGGTACTCGACGCCGACCCAGGCAGCAGCGGCGATCACCGGCCAGAACCGGAGCCGCCCGATCATCGACAGCGCGACGCCGAGCAGCCCGAAGAAGACGGCCTCGAATCCGATCAGGCCGACCACACCCAGGTAGGCGGCCGCGCCGCCGCCGACGATCACCCGGACCCAGCCGATCGCCACCAGGAGCATCGCCACCCCGAACGCGTACCCGGCCGCGAAGCCGCGACGTGCCGGAGCCTTGCGAACGGCCACCGACAGTCCCGCTACGCCGAGGAAGCCCAGCGGCCACAGCGCGTACGGCTGAAACGCGAACCCGACCGCGGACCCGGACAGGGTCGCCAAGATCAGCCGGCCCAGCGATCGGAGCCTGCGATCGGCGAGGATCCCGCTCGAAGCCGCACCGGTTGACCCGCTGAGAACAGCACCGTCCACCACGCTGGCTGCCGCGCTGGCGATGCTGCCGGTCGACGTATCACGCCGGGACGTCATGCCCGACCACCGTCTCGGCTCCCAGCGCTACCCGAGTGTTGCCCTTCCGATGTGGGCCGTTGGATCGTCGATGCTGGCTGGTCCCTCGGAGGGTTGCTCGGCTGGCCGGCGTCGTGGACCTGGTCGCCCTCCACGATTTCCTCCCGGCCCGGCTTGTTGCGGATCAGCCAGAGGAAGCAGCTCAGGGCGGCCAGGAAGACGATCACCGAGACGTAGTCGTTGAGCCGGAACGGGCCGAGGTGATGCGCGGGGTCGATGCGCAGGTGCTCCACCCATGCTCTGCCGGCGGTGTAGAGCATCACATACAGCATGAACGCCTTGCCGTGGCCCAGCCGGAACCGACGGTCGAGCGCAATCACCGCGATGCCACCGCGAGGTCCCAGATCAGCTCGTACAGGAACGTCGGGTGGAAGGTGGCGTACTGCTCGTAGCCGACGGGCCGGTACTGCGGGTCGATCTCCAAGGCCCACGGCAGCGTGGACGGCCGGCCGAAGAGCTCCTGATTGAACCAGTTGCCCAGGCGGCCGACGGCCTGGGCGATGGCCACCCCCGGCGCGAGAGCATCGGCGAGCGCCCAGAATCTGATCCGGCGGCGGCGCGCGACCAGGTAGCCGCCGAACGCGCCGAGCGCGACACCGCCCCAGATGCCCAGGCCGCCGTCCCAGACGAAGAACGCTCGATACCAGGTGCGGCCCGGTCCGAAGTAGAGCTGGTAGTCGGTGATCACGTGGTAGAGGCGGGCTCCGACGATGCCGAACGGCACCGATACCAGGGCGACGGTCTCGACCGCGTCGCGGCTGCCGCCTCGGGCGATCCACCGTCGGGTGGCGACGATCGTGCCGATGATCACGCCCGCGATGATGCACAGCGCGTACGCCCGGATCGGGAGTCGCCCGAACAGCAACCATTCCCTCCACGGAGGGCTCGGAATGAAGAGCACGGGCAGGACGTGGTCTATCACGGGCACGACTCCTTTCCGACCTCGGCGTGGCGGAACTCGGACGTGCCGAGTACCGAGCGGCCGGTAGGCGGAGCCCCGCGCAACGCCCGAAGGGGAGCGTAATGGGGGACGTAATCGGTATCGCTTCGATGCCTGGGAACGCTGGTGCCTGGCCACCGGGCCATCGCCGGTGCGGGGGACGGAATCATTGGCTGCCTCCGCTGGGTTTCAAGGGTGTCGAGAGATTGGCGGCGTCATGCCGTGAGCGTCTGCCGTTGTCCGGAGCAGTTCGACATTGCATGGGCTCGGTGAGTGCTCGTCAGCGATGATTCTGACGACCGGATCCTGGGCGGCGGGAAGTGATGACAATGCTGCCGACAACTGCGAGAACGCCGGCCGCGGGATATCCGAGCACCAGGTCTTGCCAGCCCATGGCCAGTGGGATCGGCCTCCATCCCAGGTGCGCGAGCCAGTGCGTGATGCCCATCACCACGGCCAGCACGACCAGGATCCAACCGGCGACGCGGCGCGGAGTCCACACGCGCAGTTGACGGTTCATCTCGCGTTGGCGTTGCTTTCGACGGCGCTGGTCCGGAGTGCCGTTTCCGTGCGGTCGTTTCATCAGATCACCGTCACGAATCCGCTGATGGATTGTCGGAGCGCACCGATCACATTGGTCCACAAACCGGTGGCCATCAGCAGGCCGACGATGATCATGGAGACGCCGCCGATGCGCATGATCAACTGTTGCCTGTTCCGCAGTGCGCGGGCGGCGGTGCTGATCTTGTTGAACGCGATCGCCGCGGCGATGAACGGGATGCCGAGTCCGAGCGTGTACGCGATGGCCAGCCACGCCCCTTTGGCTGCGGTCGCCTGACTCATCGCCATGGTCAGCACGACCCCGAGGGTCGGCCCGATGCACGGCGTCCAGCCCAGCCCGAAGACGAAGCCGATCAGCGGGGCCGCGAGAAGCCCGAAGCGAGGTAGCCAACTGAGTCGCAGGTCGCGCTGGGCGAAGCGGAGGAGGCCGGCGAAGGCCAGTCCGAGCCCGATCATGATCACGCCCATGACTCGGGTGAGCGGGTCCTGCCAGGTGATGAACCTGCTGCCCAGCAGCCCGGCCAGGGACGCGCTCGCAACGAAGACCACGCCGAACCCGGCGACGAACAGGCTGCTGCCCATCAAGGTCCGTCCCAGACGATGCCGTGAGCCGCCGGCGACGAGATCGGCGGCAGACATGCCAGTGGCGTAGGAGATGTAGCCGGGCAGCAGCGGGATGACGCAGGGGGAGAAGAACGACACCAAACCGGCGAGGAACGCGACCGGGAGGGCGACCGGCATCGACCCGCTCACCGACTGTGTCGCCCATGCGGCCAGTTGATCAAGCATTGCCGCTCACCTGCCGTTGGCGGTGTCGTTGATCAACTGGGTCAGGGTGTCGCGATCGACGGGGCCCGTGATTCGGGCCGCGCTGCGCTGCTGCTCGTCGATCACCAGCGTTGTTGGGATGGCGGTGGTCGACAGTTGCCCGGAGAACTTGACCAACTGTTGCCCCTCGGGGTCGAAAATGCTCGGATACGGCATCTTGACGGCACGGCTGAACGCCTGCGCCGCATCTCGCTGATCCCTGATGTTGAGGCCGACGAAGCGGGCGACCTCGGCCGTGCTGCGGCTCGCAGCGGCCAGGTCGGGGGCCTCCTTGCGGCAGGGGCCGCACCAAGAGGCCCAGACATTGATCACCACGACCTTGCCCGGATGCCTCGTAGTCGCGGCCCCCGATCCCATGACCTTGGGCCCTTCGGCGACTGCGGCTCGCTGCCGGTCGGACGGCTTGAACAGAACTAGGCCTGGATCGGGGACGGCTCCGCGACTGGTGCCACCAGTCGGGGATGCACCGGCACCAGGAGTGCAGGCCGAAGTAACGAGAAGAAGCGTTGCCGAGGCGGCTGCCGCGACAACGACACGCCGGTTCTTGACCGGGCCGGGCCTGGCGAGACGAAGCATATGGGATCTCCGAATACGGGCACACGGATGCAGATCACCGAACGCGAGTGGGTTCGTGTGAACAGGGGCAGCCGATGGTATGCCAGCTGAACGTGGCGATGCACGCAGGGAACAGCGCGGGCGTCTCGCCGCGGCACTGGCGGCGGTAGACGGTCACGCCATGGAAGTCAACGCGGCGAGAGAGGCTGTGCCTCCCCTTCGCCGATCAGGTCAGACAGATCCCGAACATGAGTAGAGATCGAGCCGCCGGTATGTAGCGCGCGTAGGAGACCTGCCCGACCTGGGTTGCCATCCGCGGCAGAATACGGATCACCGATGCGCCGGGACGACGGAGCCTCCAGCCCACCAGGACAACCATCAGGGCGATCATGCATGCCGCGGCGAGCAGCGGGCAGCTGCCGTCGCCGGAGCCGTGGTCGGAGTCGGAGGAGGGCTTCATCGAGAAGCTGCTGCGCAGCGGGGCGGCGTGGAGGGGCGGCGACACGGCCGCCAGTGCGCTCGCACGCCATCTGTGATCCGCCGCGCGGTCTTCCTCGGTCTGGGCTTGCCGATGCGCGGCCGGGCTGACGATGGCTTGGGTATGCGGCGTCGCCGACGTCTGGCTGGAGGTTTGAATGGTGGCTACCGCGCCGAGCACGATCGCGACGGCTGCGACGAGGACGACGATCCAGCCGAGGAATCGGCTGGATGTCGGGACCGGGCGCACACGCACGGGCACACCATACCTCAGATGGACTAATCAGTCATGCACTGCCGTGAAGCTGGGGCCAAGACAAGCCGAGCCCAGGGGGACACGGCTGTCCATCACCGAGACGGCGGGGCGGCGTTCGCTGCGGCGCGGGAGGGCGCTAGCTGCGGAAGCGGTCGCTCAAACCGCGGCGGGGGAGGGACGCTGTGGGGACGAGAGGTCGCCGCCATGATGGTCCGCAAGCACGACGCCGCCGCGGCAGCGTCGGGTGGCCGACGGGTGGAGACCCGCGGGGCCGCACTGTTGGTGTCAGCCGTGGGCGGGTGAACCGGAGCTGCCGGGTTCGGTGGGTCGGGGGGATCCGCCCATCATGCCGAGCATGCTGCCGCTGCCCGTGCGGAAGAAGACCAGGAGGAGAATGCCTGCGAGGGCGAGGAAGGCGATGTTGAGCCAGGTGGTGTAGTTCCAGCTGATGCCTGTCTCGCCGATGGACAGATTCCGAAAACTGGGCACGAGCCCGAGCGGGCCGAAGATCAGCTCGACCACGTACCCGGCGATCGCCATCGCGGCGTAGAAGATCAGGCCGATACGAATCGTGGCCTTCCATCCGTAGTACTTGCGGTAGATCAGGATGATCGGGACGATGATCAGGTCGGCGAAGAGGAAGCTGACAACCCCGCCGAAGCTGATGCCGCCATTCCACAGCACCGCCGCGAGCGGCACGTTGCCCACCGAGCAGACGAAGCTGATGACGGCCAGAAGCGGCCCGATCAGTGGACCCAGCACGAAGGAGGCGACGGGGTCGTCGGTGAAGAACACCGCCTGAAGCCAGGCCTTCGGCACCCAGGCGGCGAACGCGCCGGCGATCAGCAGCCCCAGCACGATGTCGCGGAGCACGGCGGTCCAGTCCATCACGAAGTAGCGGGAGACCGCGGTCACGCCGTCCCGGGAGAGCAAGCGGGACCAGAACCCGGCGTCGCCCGGAACCGACATGTCCATGGCGGCGTGTCCCTCCATCGATCCGGCCAGCCCCCGGTCTGCCTGCTGGCGGGCGGCGTCGACGATGCGGCCGCGCATCCAGAGCCTGAATCCGAGCGCGACCAGCACGATCATGATCGGGCCGCCGACGAACTCAGCCGCGGTGAACTGCCAGCCCATGACGAACCACAGCACGAGCCCCAGCTCGAGCACCAGGTTGGTCGAGGCGATCTCGAAGGCCATGGCCGCGGCGAAGTGCGCTCCCTTGCGGAACAGTGCCCGCGCCAGCGCGACGGCGGCATAGGAGCACGACGAGGACGCCGCCCCCATCAGCGCGGAGACCGCGATCGACCTCGGCGAGTCGTCCGACATCAGTTGGGTGACGCGCTCCGTGCGCACGACTGCCTGGATGACGCCCGACAGCGTGAAGCCGAGGACCAGCGGCCAAAGGATCTGCCATCCCATCGCTCCGGCCATCGCCAGCGCACGACCGACCGCATTCAGCACGTCCATCAGGAACCCTCCTCACATCGCCGCTCACGGCGAACGCGCCACACCCGTGTCCGCACATCGGCGAACCACGCTGCCCAGTTCGCGGTGATGAAGCCGTGCGGACCCCGCTGCGCTCGTCACCCACGTCCGAACTCGTACCCGCGGTGGAGGACGGCAAGCAGTGGGACGTTGGCGGAAGCCGACGGGACCGACCAGGAAACCGATCAGTACCTCAGCGGCCAATCAGCACGGCTCCAGGTCGTGGGACGCTCGCGTCAGCGCTGCTCATCAGGTCTCAGTCCGGCGACGAGGTTGAACGCGCCGGTGAGGATGTTGAGCGCGACGACGCCGACGACGTCGGCGATCGCGCGGTCGCTGTAGCCGAAAGCACGGAGCTGGTCGATCTGCTCGTCGGTGACGGAGGTCGGTTCCCGATAGACCTGCAGCCCGAGCCGGATCATCGCCGCCACGGACGGCTCGCTCGACGTGCCCTGGTGGGCGAGGCTGATCTCCTCCTCGGCGACGCCCAGGGAGCGGGCGGCGGCGACGTGCGAGTCGAGGCACAGGCCGCAGCCCTGCTGCGCCTGCACGGCGATGGAGATCAGCTCGCTGATCCTCCGGTCGAGCTTGGCGCGGCGCATGGCCCGGCTCAGCTGCAGATAGCCGCCGAGGACGGCCGGGGAGTGGGCCATCGTGGAGACCATGTCGCCCACGGTGCCGTGGCGCTCGACGAGCTCGCCGAGCAGGTCCCGGGACGCGCCGACGGCGGTCTCCGCGGTCAGCGGGTCGAAACGGGGCATCGGTCCTTGCTCCTTCGTGTGCGCGGGTGCGCTGCTCGCGAGCCTCAGGAGCGGACGAGGCGGTTGATCGCGTCGGTGGCTTCCTGGATCTTGGCGATGGCCGCGTCGTCGTCGCCTTGCTTGGCGGCGTCGAGGACGCAGTGCTTGAGGTGATCGTCGAGCAGTCCGGTCGCCACGCCCTGCAGAGCTCGGGTGAGCGCCGAGACCTGGGTGAGGATGTCGATGCAGTACTTCTCGTCGTCGATCATCTTGGCGATGCCGCGGGCCTGGCCCTCGATGCGCTTCATGCGCGTCAGGTAGCGGTCCTTGTCGCTGATGTAGCCGTGATGGTGGGCCGCTGCGTCGACCTCGGTGCCGGGGCTGGCGGTGCCGATGTCGTCGGTGGTGGTGTCGAGTGTCATGGGCGTGTCCTTCACTTCTGGCGCTCCAGGACGGAGCGGGTGCTGGCTTGGGGTGTGAGGTCGATGCGCCGCAGCAGCTGGGCGTTGAGGGCGACGACGACGGTGGACAGCGACATCAGGATCGCGCCGACCGACATCGGCAGCACGAACCCGATGGGTGCGAGGACGCCGGCCGCGAGCGGGACGGAGATCAGGTTGTAGCCGGCGGCCCACCACAGGTTCTGCTTCATCTTCCGGTAGGCGGCCTTCGACAGCTGGATGACCGAGAGCACCGAGCGGGGGTCGGAGCTGGCGAGGATGACGCCGGCGGAGGCGATGGCGACGTCGGTGCCGGCTCCGATGGCGATTCCGACGTCGGCCTGGGCAAGGGCGGGGGCGTCGTTGACGCCGTCGCCGACCATGGCCACCTTCTTGCCCTCGTGCTGCAGCTGGGCGACCTTGGCCGACTTGTCCTCGGGGCGGACGCCGGCGAAGACGCGGTCGATGCCGAGCTCCCGGCCGACCTCGTTCGCGACGGCCTCGGCGTCGCCGGTGATCATGACGACCTCGACGCCGAGCCGGTGCAGGGCGTCGACGGCGTCGCGGGACTCCGATCGGACCTCGTCGGCGAGCTTGAGCCCGCCGACCACCTGGCCGTCGCGCAGGACGTGCAGGATGATCGCGCCCTCGCCGCGCCAGGCATCGGCCGCGTCGATCTCGGACTGGCCGGTCTCCTCGAGCAGCCGGGGCCCGCCGACGCGGATTGCGTGGCCGGCCACAGTCGCGGTGACGCCGACGGCGGGCGAAGAGGTGAAGCCGCTCCCGGGCTCGAAGGCCAGGCTGCGGTCCTTCGCGGCGGCGACGATGGCCCGGGCGAGCGGGTGCTCGCTGTCGGCCTCGGCCGACGCCGCCAGGGCGAGCACGGCGTCGGCGTCCAGGTCTCCGGTCGGCTCGACGCCGGTGACGGTGGGCTCTCCCTTGGTGAGGGTGCCGGTCTTGTCGAACAGCACCGCGTTCACCTGGCGCATCGACTCCAGGGCGAGGCGGTCCTTGACCAGGACGCCGCCGCGGGCGGCGCGCTCGGTGGCGATGGAGACGACCAGCGGGATCGCCAGGCCCAGGGCGTGGGGGCAGGCGATCACGAGGACGGTGATCGTGCGGACCACGGCGTCGTCGGGGGACCCGGCCAGTGTCCAGACGGTCGCGGTGATCAGCGCGGCTCCGAGGGCGAACCAGAACAGCCACGCGGCGGCGCGGTCGGCGATGCGCTGGGCGCGGGAGGAGGAGTTCTGGGCTTCGGCGACGAGCCGGTTGATGCCGGCCAGGGCGGTGTCGTCACCGGTGGCGGTGATCTCGACCCGCAGGCCGGAGTCGGTGGCCACCGTGCCGGCGGTGACCGGGTCGCCCTCGCCGCGGGCGACCGGCCGGGACTCGCCGGTGATCATCGACTCGTCCATGTCGGCTCGCCCGTCGACGACGGTGCCGTCGGCAGGGACGCTGCCGCCGGGTCGGACGATGACGACGTCGCCGACGCGCAGCTCGGCCGGCGCGACCTTGACGACGTCGTCGCCCTCGACGCGCTCGGCCTCGTCGGGCAGGAGCGCGGCCAGGGAGTCCAGCGCGGAGGTGGTCTGGGCCAGGGAGCGCATCTCGATCCAGTGCCCCAGCAGCATGATCACGATCAGCAGCGCCAGCTCCCACCAGAACTCCAACTCGTGGTCGACCAGCCCGAGGGTGGCGGCCCAGGACGCGAAGAACGCCACGGTGATCGCCAGCGCGATCAGCAGCATCATCCCCGGCTTGCGGCTCTTCAGCTCGCTCCAGGCACCGGTGAGGAACGGCTTGCCGCCCCAGACGTACATGACGGTGCCGAGCACCGCTGCGACCCATCCCGACCAGCCGGGCACCGAGTAGCCCAGCAGCATGGCGAACATCGGGGAGAGCGCCACCACCGGGGCGGCGATGACGAGATTGATCCAGAACAGCCGACGGAACTGGCCCACGTGGTCGCCGTGGCCTCCATGACCGCCGTGACCCGCGTGGTCCCCGTGCGCTTCGTGTCCGCTGTGATGATCGTGCTGCCCGGGCTCCATGGTCTGGTCGTGGTGCCCGGCGTGCGGGTCGTTCCCGTGGTGGTGCGTGGTCGTCGTGACGGCGTCGTGCCCGCTGCTCGCCGTCTCGTCTGCGACGTCGCCGTGGTGGTGCTGGTGCGCGTTCGGATCTGTCATTGCTGCTTCCCTTGTCCGGGCCCTGCTCTGCGGTGGTGGCCGGCTCAGGAGGCCGGCTTGATCTCGCTCTCGACGACCCACTTGTGGTTGGTCATCTTCATGCCGCCGGCCTCGTAGTCGACCATGTAGACGGTCTGATCGGTGGAGGAGGCGATGGTGGCCTTCGCGCCCTTCATGCCCTTCATATGGTCGGCCTCCAGGGTGACCTCGGTGCCGTCGGCCAACCGCTTGCTGCCGGCGTCCTTGATCTCCTGCTGGACGACCCACTTGTGGTCCTTGACCGGATCGCCGCCGGTAGTGGGGGTGAAGTCCACAGCGTAGGTGTAAGTGCTGTAGGCCCCGACGATGGTCGCCTTCGCGCCGTCCATGCCCATCATGTGGTCGGCGGTGAGGATCACCTTCGTGCCGACCGGGTACTTCGGGGCGGCGGCGGTCTTGATGCCCGCGGGCGCGGGCCCGCCGTCCATGGGGTGCTCCATCGACGAGTGGTCCATCCCGCCGTCGCTGCTGGCCGGGGTGCTGGCTGAGCTGCTGCCGTGGCCCTGATGGTCCTGTCCGGCGCTGGTGCATCCGGTGAGGGCCAGCGCTCCGCCGAGCACTCCCGCGGCCAGTGCTGCTGTCAGTCGCTTTCGCATGTGGACTCCGTATCCTCGTCTCGATCCTGGTCTCTGCAACCGTATACCCCTATGGGGTATTCCTTCAACGTGGTGATCGTGTTGTTGGCCGCGCCCGGGAGGGAGAGTGTCGCTTGTGCCAGGATCGACGTATGGCGGGCGACGCGAGCGGAAGTGAGCTGCCGGGCTGATGACGGCTGTCGATCATGAGGTTCTGGTCGTCGGTGGCGGCCAGGCCGGGCTGGAGGTGGCGTGTGAAGAGCTTCAGCGAGTCCCACCGCGAGCGCCAGCTGCTCAGTACGCGAACCTGCCGGGCCGGGTCTTCCCTGCACCGGCCGACACCTACCCGGGGCGGGATCAGGTGGCCGACTACTCGGCCGACCGTGGCGAACCACGATCGGATCGGCCTTGCTGGGATTCGTCCAACACGACGCTCGAACCATCGCCCAGCAGATCACGGCAACCTTGCCGGGCTACAGCTAGAAGGCAATCTCCAACGCGTCACGCAGGACCGTGTATGAACGGGTCCGGGCGCGCACGCGATGAACCGATGGCCCGGCGCTCGCGCGCCCGTCTGGGCCCCGTGACCTGCGCCGCTCACAAGGCCTGATGGACCGCGGCGCACGCCGGTCTCGCCGGCGCTGATCAGGGCCTGATCATCGTGCGCGGACCGAGACGATGCTGCCGAACCCGCGCAGGCGGAGGCTGTTGCCGACGACGAAGACGGACGAGAACGCCATCGCCGCGCCCGCGAGCATGGGGTTGAGCATGCCCAGCGCCGCGACCGGGATGGCCGCGACGTTGTAGGCGAAGGCCCAGAACAGGTTGGCCTTGATCGTGCCCAGCGTCCTGCGGGAGAGCCGGATCGCGTCGACCGCGGCGCGCAGGTCGCCGCGCACCAGGGTGATGTCGGAGGCCTCGATCGCGACGTCGGTGCCGGTGCCCATGGCCAGGCCGAGGTCGGCCTGGGCCAGGGCGGGGGCGTCGTTGACGCCGTCGCCGACCATCGCGACGACCTTCCCCTCGGCCTGGAGGCGGGCGACGACGGCGACCTTGTCCTTGGGCAGGACTTCAGCGATGACCTGGTCGATGCCGACCTCGGCGGCGATGCGCTTGGCCACGGCCTCGTTGTCGCCGGTCAGCAGCACCGGCGTCAGGCCCAGGCCCTTCAGTCCCTGGATGGCCTCGGCGCTGGTGGGCTTGACCGTGTCGGCCACGACGAGGATCCCGCGGGCCTGCCCGTCCCAGCCGACGGCGACGACGGTCTTGCCCTCGCCCTCGGCCGTCGCCTTGGCGGCGGCGACGGCGGGGGAGAGGTGCTGGGACCAGTCGGCCAGCAGGGACTCCCGGGCGACGAGCACGGCGTGGCCGTCGACGACGCCCTGCACGCCCTTGCCCTCGACGTTGGCGAAGTCCTCCGGCGTCGGCAGCTGCCCGACCTCCTGGACCGCGCCCTTGGCGACGGCCTGGGCGATCGGGTGCTCGGAGGCGTCCTCCAGGGTCCCGGCCAGGCGCAGCAGCTCGGCGCGGTCGGTGCCGGGCTCGGTGACCGCGTCGACGAGGGTCATCCTGCCGGTGGTGACGGTGCCGGTCTTGTCCAGCACTACGGTGTCAACACGGCGGGTGGACTCCAGCACCTCGGGGCCCTTGATCAGGATTCCCAGCTGCGCGCCGCGGCCGGTGCCGACGAGCAGGGCGGTCGGAGTGGCCAGGCCGAGGGCGCAGGGGCAGGCGATGACCAGGACCGCGACCGCGGCGGTGAACGCCGCGGAGACGCCGGCCCCGGAGATCAGCCACGCCGCGAGGGCGACGACCGCGATGGCGATGACGATCGGGACGAAGACGCCGGAGATCCGGTCGGCCAGGCGCTGGACGGCGGCCTTGCCGGACTGGGCGTCCTCGACGAGCCTGGCCATCTGCGCCAGCTGGGTGTCCGAGCCGACCCGGGTCGCCCGGACGACCAGTCGCCCGCCGGCGTTGACGGTCGCGCCGGTGACGGGGTCCCCGGCCGCGACCTCGACGGGCACGGACTCGCCGGTGAGCATGGAGGCGTCCACCGCGGAGGTGCCGGAGACGACCGTCCCGTCGGTGGCGATCTTCTCGCCGGGGCGGACGACGAACTCGTCGCCGACGGCCAGCTCGGAGGTCGGGACCTTGACCTCGGTCCCGTCGCGGAACACCGAGACCTCCTTCGCTCCGAGGTCGAGCAGCGCGCGCAGCGCGGCACCGGCCTGGCGCTTGGAGCGCTTCTCGAAGTAGCGGCCGGCGAGGATGAACATCGTCACCCCGGCGGCGGCCTCGAGGTAGATGTTGCTCGCGCCGTCGGAGCGTGCCAGGGCGAACTCGAACGGGTGCTTCATGCCGGGCATGCCGGCGTGGCCGAGGAACAGCGCGTAAAGCGACCACAGGAACGCCGCCGAGGTGCCCATCGAGACGAGCGTGTCCATCGTCGCGGTGCCGTGCTTGAGGTTGGTCCATGCGGCCTTGTGGAAAGGCCAGCCCGCCCAGACGATCACCGGCGCGGCCAGGGTCAGCGAGGCCCACTGCCAGTAGGTGAACTGCAGGGCAGGGATCATCGCCATCGCGATCACCGGGACGGTGAGCACGATCGACCCGATCAGCCTCTGCCTGAGCGAGGTCAGCTCCGGGTCGGCGTCCTCGCCCTCGCGGTCGGCCGTCGCGGCGGTCGTGGAGCTCGGGGGCTTGGGCAGGGCCGCGGTGTAGCCGGTCTTCTCGACCTCGGCGACCAGCAGCTGCGGGTCGTAGCCCGCGGGCACGGTGACCTTGGCCTTCTCGGTGGCGTAGTTGACCGACGCGGCGACGCCGTCGAGCTTGTTGAGGTTGCGCTCGATCCGGTTCGCGCACGAGGCGCAGGTCATCCCGCCGATCTCCAGCTCGATGCCGGCGTCCGTGCTGAGCGGCGCTGGTGCAGTCATCCTCTGCGTCCTTTCTTTCGTCCCGGCTCTTGCGGCGTCCGGCTCATGCGCAGGGCAGTCATGCCCGTGCGGTCAGTGGTGCGCGCTCAGCCCCCGTCGCCGTCGGAGTCGACGGGGAGCGTGAGCCGCGCTGGTGATGGTGTCGTCGGGCGCGCACGGCCGTGTAGCCGGCCTCCTCGACCGCGGCCAGGACCTTCGCCTCGTCGATGTCGCCGGAGCCGGACACGACGAGCTTGCCGGTCTGCGCGCTGACCTGGATCTCTTCGACGCCGGGGACCTCGCTGACCTCCTCGCGGACCGACATCTCGCAGTGCCCGCAGGTCATGCCCGTCACCTGGTACTCGTTCGCAGCCATCGATTGCCTCCTCAGTAGAGATACCCCCGGTGGGTACCGCGTACGAGCAACCGTATACCCCTGCTGGGTATTCCCGCAAGGCGGGGCGTGCGCCGCGCCGACGGATCCTCCCTCGGAGACGGGGATACGCCACCGGGGTATGCTGTGCAACGTGGAGACCGCGACCGACGAACCCCGCCGCAGCCGGCACCGGCTGCAGCTCGTCGTCCTCGCGGCTCTGCTGATCGCCGGCCTCCTCGGCATGCACTCGCTGGCCAACGGTGCCGCGGCGTCGGCCATGAGCGCCCCCATGGCCTCGATGAAGCATTCGTCCCCGGCGACGCCCGGCATCACCCACGCGGCGGCGAGTGTCTCCTCGTCATCTGCGTCCGGACCGCACGGCATGGTCCACGGCTCCGGCGGCTGCGCGGGTGCCATGAGCAGCGGCTCAGGCTCCACCTGCGTCCCCGGGCCTGCAGGCAAGAGCATCCCCGTCCTTCCCGCCCCGCTCGCCGCGACACTGCCCGAGCTCGGCCCCGCGCCCGAGCCGGTGCCGCCGCCCCAGACGCCCCGACGGCTGGCGCTGTCGCACCTGGAACTGTCGATCTATCGCACGTGAGCAGCGGGGAGCGCCCCGGCGGCGCTCCTGCCCATCGGGAGCAGGGCCAATGACCCTGCCCTGCATCTGCGACGGCATCGCGCCCTCATGGCGCTGCCCCTCGGGGCCCACGAGCCCTGCGCATCCGACCATCCGTGGTCGTCGAGCGCGTCGAGGCCGATGCCCGTGGCACCGCTCACCATCGACACAGAAGGACATCGTTCGACCATGCACACCGACCTGAACCGCCGCCAGTTCCTCGCCGCCGGCGCACTGACCCTCACCGCCGCAGGCCTCGCCGGCTGCACCTCCACCAGCAAGACGACCTCGTTCGTCAGACCGGACAGCGCCGCCGTCGCCGAGGCCGAGTCCAAGCGCCGCCGCACCGGTGCAACCGTGCAGCGAGCCCTGACTGCCGAGCCGGTCACCGTGGACCTGGCCGGGAAGGAGGCGAAGACCTGGGCGTTCAGCGGAGCATCGGCTACCAAGCCGATCCGCGGCAACGTCGGCGACACGCTCAAGGTCGCACTCACCAACAAGCTGCCCGACCCGACGACCGTGCACTGGCACGGGCTGGCGCTGCGCAACGACATGGACGGCGTGCCGAACCTCACCCAGAAGCCGGTCGGATCCGGCGGCACGTTCTCCTACGAGTTCGTGTTGCCGCACGCCGGGACCTACTGGTTCCACCCGCACGTCGGCACCCAGCTCGACCGCGGCCTGTACGCGCCGCTGATCATCGACGACCCGAACGAGAAGGCCGACTACGACCAGGAGTGGATCATCGTCCTGGACGACTGGCTCGACGGCGTCACCGCGACGCCCGACCAGGTCCTCAAGGAACTCGGCAAGGGCATGATGGACCACGGCGGAATGGACATGGGGCCGATGCGGATGGGCAACACCCTGATGGGGGCGACCTCGCCGCTGCTCGGCGGCGACGCAGGCGACGTCTACTACCCGCTCCACCTGATCAACGGCAGGCCAGCGGCCGACCCCGAAACCTTCACCGCGAAGCCGGGCCAGAAAGTCAGGCTGCGGATCATCAACGCCGGCGGCGACACCGCCTTCCGGTTCGGCGTCGCCGAGCACCCGCTCACCATCACCCACACCGACGGCTTCCCCGTGAAACCGTTCGAAGCCGAGAGCGTCGTGCTCGGCATGGGCGAGCGCTACGACGCGATCGTCACCGCCGGCGACGGAGCGTTCGCGGTCGTCGCCGAGGCCCTGGGCAAGCAGGACCAGGCCCGCGCTGTCCTGCGCACCGGATCCGGCAGTGCCCCGGCCAAGGACGCGAAGCTCCCGCAGACGAAAGCTCCCGCCACCGCGGCCGACCTCAAGGCCATCGATGCAGCCGCCCCGCCCAAGCGCGCCGTGGACCGCACACTCGTCCTCGAGCTGACCGGGGGCATGGAGAAGTACGACTGGGCGATCAACGGCAAGCGCATGGACATGGAGCAGCCCATGCGCGACGCCCTCGGCATCGCCGAAGGGGAGCGCGTCGCGCTGGAGTTCAAGAACAGCACCAAGATGTGGCATCCCATGCACCTGCACGGCCACACCTACCAGCACGCCGGCGGCGGGCCCCGCAAGGACACCTCCATCGTCCTGCCCGGCAAGGCGCTCCGCGTCGAGTTCGACGCCGACAACCCCGGCCGGTGGCTCACGCACTGCCACAACGTCTACCACGGGGAGGCCGGGATGATGACGACGATCGCCTACCAGAACGGCTGAACTCCGGCCGGACATTTCTGGGTAGGACCGGTCATCAGCGGCGGGGCCGCGTGCTCTGTGGTTGCACCGCCCCGCCGCCGTTGCCGTGCCGCTCGCTACGGTGCATCGCGGATGCGAGACAGCATCGCGACCCGTTCTTTGACTGCTTTCGCGTCCCATCGAAGATGCAGCGTCGACAATGGCAAGGTTCGGCGGTGCTCCGAAGGCGCGTCTCGAAGACATCTCCTTCTTGAGACCCAGGGAGGGACAGATGCTGGAGTCACGGCGGGCACTGTCTGACCGCCCGCAGCGTGCCCGTTCAATGTCATGATGGTCGAGTGCTCATGTCCGATCGGGAGGAGCGCTGGTCCCTTGAAAATCGATCCGTGTCCCGCACTAATGCTGCTGACCTGGGGAAACGGGCGTCCGAGGCTCTTCCCGTACATCAATGTCACAAACGTGTGGAGTCGGGCTCTTCACGAGAAGACCTCAATGTCTACGGGCGTGAGGGACTGCCATGCAAGCGCTGCGGGACCCTGATCGTACGGGAGAAGTTCATGAACCGCTCGAGCCGTGTTTGCCTGGTTTGCCAGCGGAAACCTTCGTCGAAGCATCACTCATGATCAGAGCTCGCGAGTTCTCACCCGGCCCAACGGTTCGATCGACTGTACGTCAATGCATAGCGCTTGGTAGCGCCACGCGGGAGTTGAAGGTGTACGGGCGGAACCGAGGGCTGGTGTTCGGTGATGTGACAGATCGCAGCCGGTCTGTCGTCCGGGGACTGGAAGTAGTTGGCCATGCCTGAACTCCCCGAAGTCGAGGTCGTGCGTCGAGGGCTCGACCATCATGTCCGTGGCCGGACGATTGCCTCGGCGATCATTCGGCATCCGCGGGCCGCACGCCGGCACATGGCCGGTCCTGAAGATCTCGCAGCGCAGATGGTCGGTACGACGGTCACGGGGATTGCGCGCCGCGGCAAGTACATGTGGTTGATCCTGGACGAAACGGATGCGTTGCTGATGCATCTGGGGATGAGTGGTCAGATGCTCATCACCTCGCCAGATGCGGAGATCGCAGCACATGAGCGGGCACGGTTTACCTTCACCGATGGCGGAAGTGATCTGCGGTTCGACGATCAACGCACGTTCGGTCACCTGATGTACGACGAAGGCGGAGCCGTGCTGCCCTCGCCGATCGCCCATATCGCGCCGGACCCGTTCGATCCGCAATTCGATCAAGCGGCCGCGGTCGCGCGGATCAAGACCAAGCGCACCGGGATCAAGCGCGCGTTGCTGGACCAGACGCTGGTGTCGGGCATCGGGAACATCTACGCCGACGAGGCGCTGTGGGCAGCCAAGGTGCACGGCGAGTCGACGGCATCGTCGATGAGCAAGCCGAGGATCTCGGCGGTGATCGATGCGGCGCGAGAGGTCATGGCCGCGGCACTTGCCCAGGGCGGGACCTCGTTCGATTCGCTCTATGTCGACGTGGCCGGCAGCAGCGGATACTTTGCCCGCAGTCTGACCGCCTACGGACTTGTCGGGCATCCCTGCCCGCGCTGCGGCACACCCATCGTGCGGGAACAGTTCATGAACCGCTCGAGCCACTTTTGCCCTGTCTGCCAGCGGAAACGCTAGTTCAGGGGCCCCACACCTACGGAGCTGTGAGCGGGTTGAGACGATCGTTGCGTGACCGCTTCATCGACCTGCCGTACGTCAAGGCACGCGGCGTCGGCCATCCGTTGCAACGGCTGGCGGATACTCGATCAGCCACGGTCGTGCCGGTTGCTGTCGTTGGTCGTGGCGTCGTCAATAGAGCGGAGTCGCTCCGGTTTCTGCGGTGAACTCTAGTTCGCTATCTTCGCTACGGGTCATGCCGATGAGATCGATCGGCGGTTCGTATAGTTCCCAGATGTCCGCCTCCACGAGAGCGCTCAGCTTCAGGGGATCGTCGTAGAGCACGAGCACGTCGATGTCGCGTGGAGTCGTTGAGTGTTGAGCTGAGCCGAACAGCAGCAGCTCAAGGCCGCCAATCTTCGCAGCTGTGCGCCGGAGCTCGCCCAGCACCGGCCACCGCTCAGTCGGTTGCACGTCTGAGGTTGTCGATGAAGTCGCCGAGGAGGAAAAGCCGAACCCCTTGCTGTCGAGCTATCTTGACGGTCAGAGTGCTGAGTCCGTTTGTATTGGGGTTCGTGATCACTACTGCGTATGGCCGAATCGTAGGGTGCAGATCCAGCACTCCGCGCAGTTCTGACGCCGGAAACTCGTAGCGGTCGTGGGTGATGATCTTTAGCGATGCCTGACCGCAATTTCGCTCGATGTGCCAGGCCGAGAGTCCTATTCGGTCTATCTTCCGCACAGCGGGTAAACGACCGAGGCGCGATCGCAGGTACCGCTCGTCCGGGTGTTGAAAGCGGCTCAACTCCCCACGCTCTTTGAGCGCTCGGGTGACGTTTCCCAAGGTGTCGATCTGGATCCCGTGTTCAGCGGCAGCGGCGAATGCGGCTTCGTCGGCCGGACGCCGTATTAATAGAATGGCATCGACTGTCGGGTAGTCGCGAACGACCGCCTCCAGTTGTGGCGCACCGAATACCTCTGGCCCCGGGTCGGGGACGACGACAACTGCGTGGGGGTGCGAGGGTGTCGTCACCTCGAGTCCATCTACGCCGACTGGCGTGGCTTCGAGCTCGTCACGCGCAAATTTGTCTCGCACCCAGTCACGAATCGTCACTGAGGATCCTCCAGCATCTTATCGAACCCATCAGGAAATCTGAGAGTGGCGGCCGCCCAGTTGCCGTTGAGGTGCCGGTCCGCGAGTTGCTGTGCGTGTAGCTCGAATTGGCTTAGTAGCGCGATTTCGTCGGCACCCAGCAGATGTCTGTTGGCCTGCAGAAAGGCGACGATCGTCGCGTTATTCGGGATGATGGTGCGCTTCACCAGGTCCTTCCACAACCAGGCGCGGTCTTCATCGTGGGAGCCTTCGATGGGGCCGTAAGCTCGGAAGACCTGGGCGTTAGCGTCCAGAAGCCGGGCGATATACGCACGGGCCTCATCGCGGCTGTCGAACGTGGGCGTGCCGAACGCTGCTGCCCTCGCATCCTGGCTGATGCGCTTCCAGTCTCGCAGCAACTCGACGGGGAAATCGTTGGGAGCACGGTCGATCATCGTGTGGCATGTCGGGCAGAGAAGCAGGATGTTGTCGGCATCAGCACGGTCGAGCTCGTCCATCTGAGGCTCATGGTCGCCGCGTGGGCCGCCTGTGCTCGCGGGGATGATGTGAGCCCGTTCGGCCACAAGATCACCATCTACGATGGCGTGCAAGTCACGCCGGCACACAGGGTTCTGGCAGTGGCCGCCGGACTCCGACAGGAGGTACTTTCGCGCGGTCTGGGTGATTGTCGCGCGTTTCAGCGGTTGGTTGGCCGCGGCCGCTGATCGGGGGCCGGGATTAGCGTCACTCTGACGTGGACTCATAGCTTCACGGTTTCGGGCTGCTCGGGTACGTCCACATGCCAATAGTTGTCGTTGGCGAGTCCTAGACAGTGCACACCTTGACGTCGACGCTCCTGAAGTCGGTGTCTCATACGAAACGCAGCTTCGGTCGGTCGGTAGACGCTGCGTCCATGACTGCCTCTGCGACCTCTGGGGCGACGCGTCCGGCGGCCATGATGTCGTCGAAGTCGTAGCCGCTGTCAGTGATCAGTTGTCGAGCCATCCCAAGTACTTGCGGGGACTCAGCGGGGCCGAGTGGGCCGGGCTCGGGGAGGCCCCAGATTGAGAGCTGCTGATTGGCGCGACGATATGACGCGTCGGAGAGCCGCCCGAGCGTGTGGGCGCGGAACACCAAAGCTCGCAGGCTGACGCCCCAGTGGCGCTTGAGGTCGTGGAACGTCGGCCAATCGATGCGGTGCGGCAGGTCGTCGACGATTTCGTCTCGGGGCATAAGGAAGTGGGCTGCGAACCGGTGGGCTTCCTGCTCGACCAGCTTCGAGCCTGGTTCGGTGTCGGGGTGTAGGACCAAATGTCCGAGCTCATGAGCGGCGTCGAACCGGCTACGGGCCTTATCGTCCTTGGCTGGTGAGAGGAACACGAGCGGTCGTCTGCCTGAGTGGGTGGAGAACGCGTCGACGGCGGCGTCAGTCCGCGCCGGTAGGCGCAGAGCAATCACTCCGTGAGCTTCAAGGGCCTGGACCACTGAGGCTATAGGCCCGGGCTCAATGCTCCAGGCCTCGCGCGTGAGGCGAGCGGCTTCGGCGATGTCCTCATCGGATAGTCCTTCCGGCAGCTCGAGCTCGGGTAGCGACACTGGAGGCAGATCTACGTAGGCCCCGATGAGATCCACCAGTTCGAGGCACAACTCGCCGTAGGCGAGGGCCTGTTCTCGTGCTGCGGCGGAGGTCGAACGCAGTGAACGGAAATGGGCTCCGGACGCCGGCAACAGCGTGAGTGGACGCCCTGCGCCGAAAAAGTCACGAGGAAAGCCGAGTTTCAGGCAAAGCTGGGCGACCACGGCTTGAGTCGGGTTCGAGAGGTTGTTCTCGAACTGACCGATGGCGGTCGGTGTGACGCCGACATCGCGTGCGAGGGTGGCCTTGGTCTTGCGTCGTAGCCTCCTGGCGACGGTCAGTCGGGTGCCGTCGAAGTCAGTGCCGGCGGCTGGCGAATGCGGCGTGTGCCTCATGCCTGACCTTCCTGGTGCTGATCCTTGAGGCTGACCTGGGGCTTGGCGACGGGCCGCTCGTTGAAGCTCGGACCGCGATCAGGCGTGGTCTTCTGCGCGACCCGGATGTCGGGGTCGTCGTCCCACCAGAGACTCGTCTGTGCGACGAACGGCGTGTCGCCGAGTGTCGGAACGCCCAACCAGCCCGCGGTGAGGACAACGTCTGGCTCGCCGGCCCAAAGGAGCATGTAGTTCCGGACTGCCCCTGGGGAGCCGGGATGCGGGAACATCGGAGAGGCTCCGACAGGAGGGGTTCGGTATTGCAACACCCTCGAGTTCTCGGTGGCGATCGCTAACCGGATCTGGCTGTACTGCTCCCAGTCAGCGCTGCGCTGCCAGTTGGGGGACCGGCCCTCGATGAACGGCACCTTCATCGTGACGACCCGCGCACCTCCGAGATTGAACGTGAGGACGTTTCGCGGGGTCCAGACACGAAGGCCGTCGATGTCCCAGTGTGTCTCTGGTATCTCGAGGTCGTCGTGCCGGAACCTTCGGACCGCTCTCGTCTTCAAGTTCTCATAGCACTGGATGCCGAAGGACATCACAGTGTCGCCGAGCTCATCCGGCTCGTAGCGGTCGAGATTGCTCGCGTAGACGTCCTGCACCAGCCTGCGCCAAGCATCGACAAGTCCGCTACGTGAACAGGTGTCCACGGCAGCGTTCAGCGCATCCCGGGCCGCCACCTCTGCTAGATCCATGCTCCTAGTAAAGCACACAAGACCAGAATGGTCGTCGAAACGAAGAAAAAATGCGCATGTGGTGCTCTAAAATGAAGTAACGCGGGTTGCGGGTATCGGTCGGCCAGACAGGTCCCGGCCGTCGTTGGGAGGGACGGGCAGAGCGGCTCCCTGGTAGCGCCGGCGGCCACGCGCGTATGGTCGCCAACGCTGCGGACGGCGACGGCCGTCGTCTCTCGTCGCTCTTTCGGCTGCAGTGGACCGAGCTGTACGGTGCGATCGTCGAACAGTTCGTCGATCTCCTGCAACGAAGTGCCGGTCAGCGATCAATCAGGAAGCAGCACTCGCGGGAGCGAAGCCTGTCGATCACAGCACCGTAGGACGTGCCTCAGATGACGACATCCCAGCAGGCCTTCATCCTCAAGTCCATCGGCGTCCCGTACTGCTGGCTGAACCACTCGAGAAACGCCTCCGAGCGGAGAGCCGGGTCGAGATAATCTGTCAATTCCACAACGGCGTCCCGGGTATGCGCCACCGCGGGGAAGTCGGCGTTCGGGCTGATCTCGCCGGTGTCCTCATCGAAGATCAGTCGCCCGTTCTTGACCTCAGCGCTTATCGAGTCGTGGCGATCTGGGTCCTCGAAATTGCTCGGCAGATACATCTGCTGTCCGGCCGTGTTGTGCCATACCGCGTCGACCACGACGTCATTCGCTCCAGCGAAGCCACCCAGCTCGGCGACAGCATTTTTTGTACCTGTGAGCAGTGCTTTGAATCGCTCGTATTCATCAGTGGGCAGATCGGCCTCACGAGTTTCGGCTGCCGTTTTCGCGGCCCTGAGTCGGTCGTTGCGCTGACGCTGCTCGTCCAGCTCGCGCTTCGCGCTATCCAGCGCGCTTTGAGTGTTCCGCAACTCCTGTTGCAGTCGGCTCACCTCATCGGCACTGGGAACAGGAGGTAGCGATGCCGGTGAAACACCGCCACGCAGATCGGACTTCCAATTGGCCTTGCCCTCCCCGAACGACGCTAGTGAGAACCTGAAGCCGAGATCCCGGATGCGGTCAGCCAGTTCGTCCAGAACGCTCTCGTCATCGGCGGGCTTGATCAGTAGGCCGGGCAACACACCCTCCAGCTCCGACCTGCTCATGCCCGGTGCGAGAACAGGAAAGAGGACTCCACGAGCCCAGGCTGCGCCCAACTCGGCAACGCACACCGGCCGTGTCTGGTACATCGGAGTGACCATCGCGACGATCAACTCTGAGCCGCCTGCCTCAGCTCGGACCCGCTCCATCAGGTGTTCACCCGACTTGACACCCATGTCGGCGGCAGAAGAGTAGAAGACGTCGGCGGACCGGAGCTCCGCGCCGCGCAGCAGGATGTCCTCGACGAAGCTCTTCACGTACTTGCCATCCGCACTCGCGTGTGAGACGAAGACCCTCGGTCCGCGTGTTGTTGCGGTCACCATGCCCCCTTGCTGTCGATGAACGATCGACGCAAATCATAGGGAGTCGCAGAATGTGGGCCCTGTGGGCGGCATGTTCGCGTCGGGCGGCCTGAGGGACCCCCACCGAGGTCGGCGCGACTCGGCACCGCGGCTGCGGCACATGACCATGGGATACTTGCAGGATGGAGGGCGACGCGGATGCAGACAAGCATGGGAGCGAACGACTGGCGTTCGCCAACGCAGCGCTTGCGCTGGCCGGCCACGAGATTGTCGACCCTGCCTTGCGGGATATCGTTGAGCGTGCCGCACGTCGCCAGCTCACAGCATCGGAAGCCATCCATATAGCGCGGCGTCGATCACAGGGTGGTTGACGAGCGTCCTGCCCGCGACGGAAAGAGCACACTGTCACCCGGCTGACGTCCACGTAGGCCATTCGTTGCCCGACGGAAGGCACCCGCTGCGCCGCGACGCGGGACCTTTTCCGAGTGGATCCAGCGCGCCGGGGCGCTAAACGGCGCGCGGTCGTCAGCGACCGTCCCCACATCAAGTCCCACTCGATTCCCGATTCGGAAGCAGGTCACTCCCTTATACGGGGGAGTTCAGGCCTGAGGCCGGTGGGCGATGAAACCGACGGCAGTTGGTCGAATCGGCCGCGCATGAGGTTGGTGACGACTACCGTCAGCTCATGCTTCGCCGACTCGAACTGAGGGACCAATGGCGGTCCCTCAACAAGGGCTTCTGGCCGGACGACCTGCCTCTGGGAACTGCGACCATCATCTACGGGCACAACGGCAGCGGCAAGTCCACTCTGGCCGAACTGCTACTCAGCCTCGGCTCTGGTCAAGCCTGTACGGCCGTCTCGTGGGAACAGGATGACAGGCGGAAGGTGAGCGTCTCGATGGGCGGAAGTGGCCCGTCACCGATCGCCGTGTTCACTCGAACGTGGGTCGAGGCGAACCTGTCGGAGTTCTTGGCCGGTGAGAACGCTGACGCGATTGTCACCCTTGGGCAAGCCGCCATCGACTCGAAGGAGAAGGAGAAGCAACTCGAACGCGAGATTCAAGATCTACGAGATCAGGCGGACACGGCCGAGGACGTGAGGCGGAGGACGCAGCTCAAGGTCGACAAGCTCGCTCGCGACGTGCAGGACCGCATCGTGGACGAGCTCCAGCGCTTCGACTACAACCACTACAGCAAGAACCGCTACTCGGTCGTCAAGGTCAGCGAGATGCTTCGAAGCGCGAGCAGCGATTTTCCGGACGATGGCGCTCACGCAGACGCGCTCGTCCTACTCGGCGAGGGTGCACCTTCGATGGTCCCAGATGTTGCGAACCCGCCGACGATCTTGGAAGGACTGAACGAACTCGGACCTGTCCTCTCGCGCACTCCGACGCGTGTGGCGATCGCGGCGCTCGAAGCCAGCCTCCGGGCCCAGGAATGGGTGGAGCAAGGGCTCTTGCTCCACGAAGTGCGGCAGACCTGCCTTTTCTGTGACGGGACGCTGTCCACGGAGCGGCGAGAACAACTTGCTCGTCACTTCGACGAGAGCTGGTTGCAGATCCGGAGCCAGGCACAGCGGCTACTGGCACGGGTAGTGGAGCAGAAGAGGGCTTTGAACACGTGGCTGGAGTCTCTGCCAGCACATTCGACACTGTCAAGCGACATCCAAACTGCCTACAAACGCGCCGCAGATGAGGCTCGGCGCGAAGTTGATGCGCGAGTGGCCTGCGTCGAGTTGGTCGAGAACGCGCTCAACGCGAAGATCGCCGATCCGAGTGTTACCCCTGACGAGCCTGAATGTGGCGTGCTCGACGCCGCGGTTTCCGCGACGGTCCTGTCGGAGGCGGTGAAGGCTCACAATGAGCAGGCTCGTCGGCACGAAGAGCTGACGGCTCATCGGAACGCTGTCGTGCTCGACCACATCATCGGCTCCCAGAGCCAAGTCTTTCGCGACCTGGAAACGCAGGCAGCCGAGGCCAACGAGGCGAACGTAGGCGCTGTCGAAGCTGTCGCCTTGGCTGAGCGCGCGATCGAGCGCGTGCGCCAGGAGCAGTTCACGACGAAGGAGATGGCAGATACTCTCACCCGTGACTTGGCGCGGGTCTACGGAAAGGAGCACCTCAGCATCGCCGTGACTGACGACGGCAGGTCGTACAGCTGTCGCCGTGGCGATGGTGCTGGAACGAATCTCAGCGAAGGGGAGCGCACCACGCTGTCCTTGCTGTACTTTCTCCGGAATCTCGAAGATCAGCAGACTCGCGGAGTTGACCCGACTCAACGCATCGTCGTCATCGACGACCCCTCAAGTTCTCTCGACCGAGAGGCTCTGTTCGCCACACACCAGTGGCTGGTGAGCTCGCTAAAACACTTCGGGCAGTATGTGATTTTGACTCACGACTTCAACCTGCTGCGCCTCTTCATCTCCTCGCACAGCAGCAAGTGGAGCGCATCGGCGAAGGCGATCAGCGACGGCGATGCCAACGAGATCCGGTTTCCGCGAGTGGCGTTCCTAGAGATGTTCGCCGCCATGGTTGACAGCCGGCGCACCACGAAGGTTGGTCAGCTTCCGGCCCTGCTGCGCAACAGCACCTCGGAGTACGCATACCTCTTCTCCATGGTGATGAAGGGCGTGCAGGACACGGAGGACCACGAACGACTGTTCCTCCTGCCCAACGCGGCTCGGCGAGTTCTCGAGACATTTGCGAGCTACAAGGCACCGCATCGGCCGAACTTCCTCCAACAGCTGGAGGTGCTTGTGCAAGTCGACCCCGACGAGCCCTATCGCGACGTGTACGACTTCTGCAATCGCTTCTCGCACGGCGAAGGCAGTGAAACGGTGGAAGTGCTGGACGCCAGAGCTGTGCACGGCCACATCCGGCGCTGCATGGAGTTCCTGCGAGCCGTCGACGAAGAGCACTTCGCGAACATGTGCAAGGCGGTCAAGATTGACCCCACTGTGCTCGCTTAGGTGGAGCCAAGGTGCTCCGGTCTCGCCGCGGATTGATTCAATAGATCGTGGAGAGAAGTTCCGCCGGCTTCACGTCGAGGCCGTGAGCAAGCTTGACGATGACATCGAGGGTCGGGTTGCGGCTTCCTCGTTCCAGCCCGCTGATGTAGGTGCGGTCGAGTCCGACATGATGAGCGAAGGCTTCCTGCGATGACCAGCCGAGCTCGCGGCGCAAGGTGCGGAGGCGCTCGCCGAAAGCGATGCGATGCGCCGGGATGGTCATGCATCAACGATTTCGATACGCTGACGATGAGTCTACGGACGATGAGTCACATCGGAGCGTTCGCGGTCGTGGAAGTGATCGAGTCTCTCTGAGGTGCTCAGGATCTGGAGGAGCCCGGATGCCCGAGGACGAGTGGCTCGTCGTCGCGGCTGCGGCCGAGCGGCACGGCTGCAGCCATCAGACGATCTGGCGACGCATCAGACAGGGAGTCCTCCCGGCGCGCAAGGAGAAGATGGGTGGCCGCGATGGACGGCCCGTGATCAAGGTCCTGGTTAAAGTTACCGATCTGAACGACGCGTTCGGCTGGACAGCTCGGGAGGAACACGTTCGGAGGATCCGTGCGACCGCACGGCCGCTGACGACCGAGCAGAGGATCGCGATCCGCCAGGTCTTCCTCGACCACCTCCTGGAGCGCCAGGCGAAGATCCGGCGGGACAAGCAGCCCGAGAAGCGGTCGAATCGCGATTGAATGGTGAGTCGATTGATGATTCGACTCACGAGTGAGTGAATGTCACAAACGTGTCGAGTGGGGCTACTTCGAGCGCTCCCTGGACGCCTACGGCCGAGACGGGCTGCCCTGCCGCCGCTGCGGGCGGCCGATGAAACGCGAGGCCTTCGAGAACCGGTCGTCGTACCGCTGCCCGAACTGCCAGCGGGTGCCCCGGGCCCGCGGCTGAGCGTCTGTTCCGCAGCAAGCGCACCCATCACGGTGTTCAGGCTGCATGTCCTGCGGAACCGATGAGGGGACGAAGGATCGCCAGCACGCGAGCAAAGCCGGTACGGGTATCACTCACGTCGGAACGGATCACTCGGAAACCTGCTGCGAGCCATCGCTCATCGCGCCGGATGTCTCGGCTGAACTGATCGGGTCCGCGGTGGTGACCGCCCTCATGCTGCAGCGCGATTCGCTGCTCCCGATAACCCAGGTCGGCGGTCGGTGAGAGCGGATCGTCCTGCACCAGACGTAGCTGCGGTGTCGGTTCCGGAAGGCCCGCACCGACGATCGCAAGGCGTAGCTGAGTCTCGCTCGGGGAATCCGAACCCTGCCGAAGAAGCGGCAGCACCTCCCGGCCGAGTCTGACCCCAGGACGTCTGGCGTTGCGTTCGACGAGATCGGACAACTCCGATGGCGTGCTCCACGGGGCGGTGTGCCGGTCGATGCCGGGGAGCGGATGGCGCAGCAACTGGTCACCGATGATCACTGCCTCGTCCCTGCGCAACCGGGGGAGGAGCTCGAACCAGGTTCGCGCCGGCGAGGAGACCTGCAGACCGTCGATCCTCACCAGGTCCGAGCAGTGCACACGAACCTGGTGTCCGTCGACTCCCTGGCGGCGGGGACCGACAAGCAGGTCGTACCTGCTGATGTGAACGAGCTCGTCATGGGTGAGTCGTGCTGGGATCCAGAGCCCGTGAATCATGGCGGCAGTGGTGTGGGAGATCCATCCTTCACCGGTCCGGGCGAGCACTGCCGCGGCATATTCGATCAGCGACGGTGGTTCCCCGCTCGGGGTGCGGATGCCCTTGCTGGGCACTGTCAGGTCCGAGGCGCGCAGCCGATTGTCGGAAACCCCGAGTCGGCGCGCGGTGTCCAGCTCGAAAGTCCGGCCGACGAGCGCGGCGGGCAGTGGGTGTGGTGATCGCACGCGACCATGCTCATCCAGCGGGAGGGGGCACATCACGGGCGAGCGGGACCTTTCCACAGCCCGATTCATCCGTTCCGGAGGATCTGCACCTCAGGGGCGATGTTGAGTGCGATTCCTGCGGAACAGATGAAGGGTGGAGGAAGTGCGATTCCTGCGGAACAGATGGGATGGGAGAGCCGCGAGTGGCCGTGAACTGGCCGGATAAGGGGATCTGAATCTTCGGAGCCCGGGCGTTGTCGGCTGGGAACCGGCGGTCGTGCGGGCTAGGCTGCCTCAATCGTGAGAAGAGCCGCCCGCCACATCTTTGTGCGCCATCGCCACAACTGGATCCAGTTGTTCCGCTTTGGCCTCGTCGGCGGTTCCGGAGTGATCGTCAACAACATCGTCTTCGTGCTCGCCAGCAAGATCCTCGGTCACCGCAACGACGACATCGTCTTCGGGATCCCGTTCACCGAGTTCAACCTGCGCTGGCAGTTGGTCTTCTCCATCATTGCCTTCATCGTGGCGAACCTGTGGAACTTCCAGCTCAACCGGACCTGGACCTTCAACAGCGCCAAACACGCCAGGTGGTTCAAGGAGTACTGGCCGTTCATGGCGGTCGGTTTCGGGGCGCAGATCGTGACGATGCTGATCGAGACGCTCTTCATCAACCCGACATCGCCGCTGTACCAACTGCTGCCGCCGACGATCTTCACCGGGGAATCGGGCTTCACCAACCGCTTCTACTGGGCGCACCTGATCGCGATCATCATCACCGTGCCGATCACCTTCGTGCTGAACAAGCTGTGGACCTTCTCCGCGGTCCGCCGCAAACCCGACAGCGCGCCGGTGCCGATGGTGGCACCGGTGGTGGCACCGGAACTGGCCGCCGAGGATCCCGAGGTCGCCGAACGTACCGACCTCGACGGGGTGGCAGCACCGCAGACCGATCCGGCACGCAGGTCCACCGATGCGAGGCCCAGGTCCACCGATCACGGGCCTACCGGCGCAGCAGACAGGAACACCCCATCGGCCGAGCCGGAGAACCCGGTCACCGCCGGTGCCGAGGACGCAGAGCGAGGCTGATCGATGTACCTCAAGTCGTTGACCCTCCGCGGGTTCAAGTCCTTCGCCTCGGCGACCGCGCTGCACTTCGAACCGGGCATCACCTGTGTGGTCGGACCCAACGGTTCCGGCAAGTCCAATGTGGTCGACGCGCTGTCCTGGGTGATGGGTGAACAGGGCGCCAAATCCCTGCGCGGCGGCAAGATGGAGGACGTCATCTTCGCCGGAACGTCCGGGCGGGCACCGCTGGGCCGGGCCGAGGTCGAGTTGACCATCGACAACACCGACGGGGCACTGCCGATCGACTACACCGAGGTGACGATCAAACGGACCATGTTCCGCAGTGGCGGCTCCGACTACCAGATCAACGGGCAGAACGCCCGCCTGCTCGACGTCCAGGAACTGCTCAGCGACTCCGGCATCGGCCGGGAGATGCACGTGATCGTCGGCCAGGGACAGCTCGACTCGATCCTGCAGGCCACCCCGGAGGGACGCCGCGGTTTCGTCGAGGAGGCCGCCGGTGTGCTGAAGCACCGCAAGCGCCGGGAGAAGGCGGTCCGCAAACTCGAGTCCACCGAGGGCAATCTGCACCGGCTGAACGACCTGCTGGAGGAGGTGCGGCGACAGCTCAAACCCCTCGGTCGGCAGGCCGCCGTCGCCCGCAAGGCCGCGGTGATCCAGGCCGAGGTACGTGATGCGCGCGCCCGCCTGCTGGCCGACGACCTGGTCCAGGCAGAACTCGCCATGGCCTCCGACCTGGCCGATGAGGCCGCAGCCAGGCAGGAGCGGGCACGACTGGAGGCTGCATTGGAGGAGGCCCGCAATGCCGAGGCCGAGGCCGAGGAGCAGTTGCGGTTGGGCCGTCCCCGGCTGGCCGCGGCGCAGGAGGCCTGGTACGACATGTCGGCACTGCGGGAACGGGTCTCCACCACCAGCTCGATCGCTCGTGAGCGGGTACGCAACGCCGCCGGTGCCGCCGAACCGGCCACCCCGACCGGCCGTGATCCCGACGAACTGGAACGGCAGGCCGAGTCGGTCGCCGCGCAGGAGCGGCAACTGGCCGAGGAGGTGGCCGCCGCCGATGCCGCACTGAAGGACGCCACCTTGGCCCGGACCGATGCCGAGGCCGCCCATGCCGCGGAGGAGAAGCGGTACGCCTCGCTGGTCCGCGCCGCCGCCGACCGGCGGGAGGGCCTCGCCCGGTTGCAGGGGCAGGTGGCGTCGCTGAGCAGCCGTCTGGAAGCAGCCGATGCCGAACTGGGGCGTCTGGCCGAAGTGCGTGCCGATGCGCTGGCCCGGGCCGAGAAGGCAAAGAACGAGTTCCGTTCCGTCGAGGCCGAGGTGGCCAAGATGTCGGCCGGCGAGGAGGGGCTGGACGCCGAACACGAGGAGGCCACCGCAGCCCTGACCGAGATCGAGTCGCAGATCGCCGAACTCGACCGGACCGAGCGGGCGGCCGGCTCGGAGAAGGCCGCCGCCCAGGCCCGGGTGGAGGCGCTGCGGCTGGGCCTGGACCGCAAGGACGCCGGCGCCGCGCTGCTCGCCGCTGCGGACAAGCTCGACGGGGTGCGCGGCGCGCTGGCCTCGCTGATCACGATCGAATCCGGGTACGAGAAGGCCGTCTCGGCCGCCCTCGGCGCAGCCGCCGATGCGATCGGCGTCGACGACCTGGACGCCGCTGCTGCGGCGTTGCAACACCTGAAACGAGAGGACCTCGGCCGAGCGACCCTCTTGCTCGCCGGCCCGGCCGGCGATCAGCGGGCCGAGGACCTCGGCCCGTTGCCCGACGGCGCCCGCCGCGCGCTGGACCTGATCACCGCCGACGACGACCTCCGGCCGGCACTGCGACGACTGCTCGGATCGACCGTCGTGATCGACGATGCCGAGCACGCCCAGCGGCTGCTCGCCGGTCGTCCGGAGCTGACGGCTGTGACCGCCGAGGGTGACATCTACTCCAGCTGGTTCGCCGCCGGCGGCTCGCAGTCCAAGCAGTCGCTGATCGAGGCGCAGTCGGCCGTCGACGACGCCGAGGCCGCCCTGACCGAGGCCGGACATGCGCTGGACCGGGTGAAGTTCGCCCGCCCCGAGCTCGATGCCCGCCGCGCCGAGGCCGCTGAACGGGTGGAGGCCGCCCTGGACCGGTTGCACGCCTCCGATGCCGAGATGGCCGCGGTGGCCGAACAGCTCGGCCGGCTCGGCGCGGTCTCCCGGTCCGCCGGTGAGGAGGCCGACCGGGCCGGCCGATCGATCGAGGCGGCCGAGAACTCCCGGGAGCAGAACTCGACCGCTCTGGCCGAGCTGAGACAGCGGCTGGAGCTGGCCTCTGCCGAGGCCGAGGACGTGGAGGAGGCCGATCCGGCCGAACGGGACCGGTTGGGTGAGCTGGCCCGGGCCGCCCGTACCGCCGAGATGGAATCCCGCCTGGCCCTGCGTACCGTCGAGGAACGCGCGCGCGGACTGGCCGGACGATCCGACTCGCTGCGCCGTGCCGCCCAGTCCGAACGTGCCAGCCGGGCGCGCGCGGAGGAACGCCGCCGGGCACTGCTGCGCGAGGCCGAGGTCGCCGCCGCCGTGGAGACCGCCTGTGGCTGGATCGCCCGGCAGGTGGAGATCGCCCGGGAGGCCGCCGCGGCCGAACGCAGTGCGGCCGAACGCGAACATGCCGAGGCCGACACCGTCGTCGGTCAGGCCCGGCAACGCTCCCGCGAGTTCGCCGCCGAACTGGAGAAGCTGGTCGACGCGGTGCATCGCGACGAGCTGGCCCGCGCCCAGCAGCGGATGCGGGTGGAGGCGTTGCAGACCAAGGCGCTGGAGGAACTCGGGATCGAGGCCGCCACCCTGGCCGCCGAGTACGGCCCCGACCAGCCGGTGCCGGTGCTCACCCGCCCCGACGGCTCCGCGCTCACCGAGGACGACGAGCAGCCCGAGCCGGTGCCGTTCGTCCGTGACGAGCAGAGCAAGCGGCTGCGTTCGGCGGAACGGGCGCTGAACCAGCTGGGCAAGGTGAACCCGCTGGCCCTGGAGGAGTTCGATGCGATGCAGGAACGGCATGCGTTCCTGGCCGAGCAACTGGACGACCTGAGGAAGACCCGGGCCGACCTGGCCGAGATCATCGACGAGGTCGACGCCCGGGTGCAGCAGGTGTTCACCGAGGCCTATGCCGATGTCGAGACCGCCTTCTCCCGGGTGTTCGCCCGGCTGTTCCCCGGCGGTGAGGGACGGCTGGTGCTGACCGACCCGAATGACATGTTGACCACCGGGATCGACGTCGAGGCCCGCCCGCCGGGCAAGAAGGTGAAGCGGCTGTCGCTGCTCTCCGGTGGCGAACGCTCCCTGGTGGCGGTCGCCTTCCTGGTCGCGCTGTTCATCGCCCGGCCGAGCCCGTTCTACATCCTCGACGAGGTCGAGGCGGCACTCGACGACACCAACCTCGGACGACTGCTGGAGCTGTACGAGGAACTGCGGGAGAACTCGCAGTTGCTGGTGATCACCCACCAGAAGCGGACGATGGAGATCGCCGATGCGTTGTACGGGGTGACCATGCGCGGTGACGGGGTGTCGATGGTGATCAGTCAGCGGCTGGACAAGAGCGCCTAGGGTCGCTCTCGGCAGCCATGGCGGCCGGCTTCCGGACAGGTACGCACCGGTTGTGACAACCGGACAACCGCCGCTACCGAATCGTTGTGAATCCCACAGGCGTAGTTCTTCGATTCGCGTGTCAGACTGGATGGCGGAGGCCGGTGGCACGGCCGCCCACTTCCCTTCAGAACGCCGCCGGAGGAACATCATCATGCACGTCATCGAGTGGACATTCGTCTACCTCATCATCAGCGCCCTCGTCGCCGGGGGAGTTCTCGCCGTGGTCGCCATCGGTATGCAGGGAAAGCTCCGCGAGCGCTTCCCGAAGGTAGCCGACCGCCTGGCCCGTACCGCCCAGGCGCTGAACGGCGACGGCGAACCGCCGGCCAAGTTCGAGCGCTTCGTGGAGAAGGCCTCGCAGTACCAGCAGCGCGTCCGTACCCACTGACCCGAAGCCACCCCGGCCCGTGTCCCACGGGTCCACCGGGGCGCCCGGTCGCCACGCGGTCGGGCGCTTCGCCGTACCTGCTGCCGGTTGGCCAGCCGATGAGAACAGTTCCTAGGATGGGCCCGTGGATCTGACCATCATTCTTCTCATCGTCCTCGCCCTCGGCCTGGTCGCGGTCGGCGTCGGTGCCGTCGCGGCCCGGCGGCAGGCGATCGCCACCCGGGAACGGGCCGAGCTGGAGGCCAAGCAGGCCGAACAGGCCGCATCCGGTGGGACCGCCACCGCCGAGCCGTCGACCGAGGCACCGGAGCGGCCGACCGACGAACCGGTGGTCGAAGAGGAGAGCGTCGTCGACGAACCGGCGGTCGCCGCACCGGAACTCGACACCCCCGAAACCCCGCGGACCCGGCTGCAGCGTCTGCGCGCCCGGCTCGCTCGCTCCGACAACCCGCTGTCGAAGGCGATGCTTACTCTGCTCTCGGGCAAGCAGTTGGACGAGGAGACCTGGGAGGACTTCGAGGACACCTTGCTGACCGCCGACCTCGGCGTCGGGCCGACCACCCAGCTCACCGAGCGGCTGCGGCAGCGGTTCACCGTGGACGGGGTGACCGATCCCGAGCAGGCGCGGAACATCCTGCGGGAGGAACTGCTCACCCTGATCGGGCCCGACAGTGATCGCAGCATCAACACCGCCGGTGAGCCCGGTGTGGTGATGGTCGTCGGTGTGAACGGGACCGGCAAGACCACCACCGTCGGCAAGCTCGCCCGGGTGCTGGTGGCCGAGGATGCCGACGTGCTGCTGGGCGCCGCCGACACCTTCCGCGCCGCCGCCGCCGAGCAGCTCGCCACCTGGGGTGAGCGGGTCGGCGTACCGACGGTGCGGGGCGAGGAGGCGGCCGATCCGGCCTCGGTGGCCTTCGAAGCGGTGAAGGTGGGCAAGGAGAACGGTGTCGATGTGGTGCTGATCGACACCGCCGGCCGGTTGCACACCAAGACCGGCCTGATGGACGAGCTGGGCAAGGTCAAGCGGGTGATCGAACGCCAGGCCCCGGTGAGCGAGGTGCTGCTGGTGATCGACGCCACCACCGGGCAGAACGGGCTCACCCAGGCCCGGATCTTCTCCGAGGTGGTCGACGTCACCGGGGTGGTGTTGACCAAACTGGACGGTTCGGCCAAGGGCGGGATCATCGTCCAGATCCAGAACGAACTCGGCGTGCCGGTGAAGTTGGTCGGCCTGGGGGAGGGCGCCGACGACCTGGCCCCGTTCGACCCGGAGATGTTCGTCGACGCCCTGCTCGACACCGCCAAAGCCTCCTGAGATGAGCCCCGCCGCCGCAGGTCGGACCCGCGTCCCGCCTGCCGAACGGCTGCGGTCGGAGAACGTGCGGGGTTACGGCGCGGCACTGGTATCGAGCCTGACCTTCGTGGTCATTGGCACCCTGCTCGCGGTCGCGGTTCCTGCGGCGGCGCGATACGTCCTGGTGCTCGGCCCGTTCACGGTCTGGATCCTGCTCACGGTGGCCCAGGTGGTCATGCTGCTGGTCGCCTTCCGCGGACTGCGCGGAGAGGAACTGCGGCTGGCGGCGGTGCAGGGACGGCGGAGCAAACCGGGCGGACTGCTCGGCCCGGTCACCCCGGCGCTGCTGGCGGTGATCGCCGTGTTCTTGCTGATCGCCTTGCCCCAGATTCGGGTCGTCACCGCGATGGTGCCGTTGGCCCTGGTGCTGGTGATCTGCTGCTGGGTGAACATCATGGTCCATTTCGCCCTCGAGTACGCCGAGATGGATCCGGCGCAGGTGAGGTTCCCCGAGGACCGTGCCGACCGCCCGTTCAGTGACTACGTCTATCTCGCCTTTGCCGTCCAGAGCACCTTCGGCACCACCGATGTGGAGATGCGCAGTCCTCAGGTGCGCAAGCGGGTGACCACCCAGGGGATGATCGCCTTCACCTACAACACCCTGATCGTGACCATGATCATCACCTTGATCATCGGGTGATCCAGGATCCGGTGCGAGGATCTGCCGCCGGTGGCCGGGATCGGCTCGACGGTGGAGCTGGTTCGCTCCGTCAGCGGCCCGAGCCCGAGTCGTCGAAGCGCGGTGTCTGAATCGAGTGGAGACCAATTCTGCTGAGCCGGTCCGGGGCTGCGCGGCCGCTCCGGGCGGCGTCCCGATCAGTTGTCGGGGCCGGCGGTGACCCGGGCCCGATGGCGCACCGGGAAGTTCACCGAGTTGGCGATGAAGCACCAGTCATGGGCAAGCTCATGGGCGGCCCGGGCGGCGTCGAGCATCGACGCCTCGGCGACGGTGACCTCCGGATGCAGGATCGCTTCGGTGAAGTGGCCACCGTTGCCCTGCTGCAGCATCGTCGCGCTGGCGTGATCGGTGTAGCCGGTGACGACCACCCCGGCGCTGACACAGGCGTGCAGGTAACTCAGCAGGTGACACTGGCTGAGCGCGGCGAGCAGCAGTTCCTCGGGATTCCAGCGAGTCGCGTCACCGCGGAACGGTACGTCGGCCGAGCCCAGCAACAGCGGTTTGCCGTCGGTCTCGACGGTCACCTCGCGGGCGTAGTCGCGGTAGCCGCTGGTACCGCTGCCCCGATCCCCGGTCCAGGTGACCGTGAGCCGGTAGGAGTGCTCGCCCATGACCGCACCCTAGCGGTGGCGCCCATCGGCTGAACCGACTGATCGAGCTCGGGATCGGTCCCCGTCCTGAGCGGCCACGGGTACGACGAGGGCCCCGCACCGAACGGTGCGGGGCCCTCGGCTGCGAGCTTGCGGCTCAGCCGACGTTGTCCTCATAGGCCAGGTCGCGGGTCTCCTTGGTCAGGAACAGCGAGATCATGGTCAGCACCGCCGCACCGGTCAGGTAGAGACCGACCAGGAACGGGCTGCCGGCGCCGAGGCCCCACAGGTACACCGAGATGAACGGAGCCAGGGCGGCGCCCAGGATCGACGACACGTTGTAGCTGACCGCCGAACCGGTGTAGCGCACATTGGTCGGGAACATCTCCGGCAGCAGCGCCCCCATCGGTCCGAAGGTGAGCCCCATCAGGGTGAAGCCGAGGATCAGCAGCGCCAGCACACCCGGGGTGCCGCCGCCGAACAGCGGTACCCAGAGGAAACCGAAGACACCGATGGCGGCGGTGATCACCATCAGCGACTTGCGCCGACCGAAGCGCTCGGCCAGCGGGCCGGCGACCAGGACGAAGATCCCGAAGAAGACCACGCCGATGATCATCATCAGCAAGAAGGTGGTCCGGGTGTAACCGAGGCCGGGTACGGCTGCATCCACCGCGCGGGTGCCGTAGGTCAGGGTGAAGGTGGTCAACAGGTAGAACAGCACATAGGTCGCGAGCATGTTGAACGTACCCAGCACGGTCGGGCCCAGGTACTTGCTGAGCACCACGCCCAGCGGCACCGAGGTGACCTTGTCCTGCTCCTGGACTCGCTGGAAGGCCGGCGACTCGACCAGCTTCAGCCGTACCCACAGGCCCAGGGCCACCATCGCCGCGCTGGCCAGGAACGGGACCCGCCAACCCCAGGCGGCGAACATCTCCGGGGCGAAGGTCGAGGACAGGACCAGGAAGAAGACATTGGCCAGGATGAAGCCGATCGGGGCTCCCAGCTGGGGGAAGGTGCCGTAGATCGCGCGCTTGCCCTGCGGGGCGTTCTCGGTGGCCAGCAGGGCAGCGCCGGACCACTCACCGCCCAGGCCGATGCCCTGGAAGAAGCGCATGATCACCAGCAGGGTCGGCGCCGCCACCTCCCAACCCGGGGTCAGTGCGGTCGGCAGGCAGCCGATCAGGAAGGTGGCGATACCCATCGTCAGCAACGAACCGATCAGGGTCGCCTTGCGGCCGATCCGGTCACCCAGGTGGCCGAAGACGATCGAGCCGAGAGGCCGGGCGATGAAGGCCACGCCGAAGACGGCGAAGGACTGCAACTGGGCCGTGGTCTCGGTCGCATGCGGGAAGAACAGAGCCGGGAAGACGAGCACCGCCGCAGTTGCGTAGATGTAGAAGTCGTAGAATTCGATCGATGTGCCGACCAGGGAGGCGAAGATCACCCTGCCGCGCTTGTTCACCGGCGCCGTAGCCGATGCAGACGTTTCCGTCACCTGCCTGTACCTTCCAACAATGATGGACCGGGCACATACGGCCCAGTGGCGGGAATCGTTCCCGCAAGCCCGTAGATAGTGCACCTCCGCATACCGGATTGTCACGTCCCAGTTGCCGGACGGGTAGGATGGGGCGCTGAATCACCATCTCTGACCGCTCGAGGGAACCTTGTTCGACACACTCTCCGATCGCCTGTCCGCGACTTTCAAGAATCTGCGCGGCAAGGGCCGGCTGACCGACGCCGACATCGACGCGACCGCGCGGGAGATCCGGATCGCGCTGCTCGAGGCCGATGTGAATCTCGGCGTGGTGAAGGAATTCATCGCTGCGGTGAAGGAACGCGCCAAGGGTGCCGAGCTCACCGGCGCGCTGAACCCGGCCCAGCAGGTCATCAAGATCGTCAACGAGGAACTCGTCGAGATCCTCGGCGGGCAGACCCGGGTGCTGCGCTTCGCCAAGCGTCCGCCGACGGTGATCATGCTCGCCGGTCTGCAGGGTGCGGGCAAGACCACCCTGGCCGGGAAGCTCGCCAAATGGCTGGCCAACCAGGGGCACACCCCGCTGTTGGTCGCCGCCGACCTGCAGCGGCCGAACGCGGTGCAGCAGCTCACCGTGGTCGCCAAACGTGCCGGCGTCGCGTGGTACGCACCCGAGCCCGGCAACGGGGTCGGTGACCCGGTCGCGGTCGCCCGCAACTCGATCTCCATCGCCCAGCAGAAGCTGCACGACGTGGTGATCGTCGACACCGCCGGCCGGCTCGGTGTGGACACCGAACTGATGCAGCAGGCCGCCGACATCAAGGCGGCGGTGAATCCCGACGAGGTGCTGTTCGTCGTCGACGCGATGATCGGCCAGGACGCGGTCTCGACCGCCAACGCCTTCGCCGAGGGCGTCGGATTCGACGGGGTGGTGCTGACCAAGCTCGACGGTGATGCCCGCGGTGGTGCCGCGCTGTCGATCGCCCGGGTGACCGGTCAGCCGATCATGTTCGCCTCCAGCGGGGAGAAACTGGAGGACTTCGACGTCTTCCACCCCGACCGGATGGCCAGCCGGATCCTCGGCATGGGCGACATGCTCACGCTGATCGAGCAGGCCGAACGTACCTTCGACGCCGAGCAGTCGGCGAAGGCCGCGGCGAAGCTCTCCGGCCGCGGTGACGGTGAGTTCGGGCTGGGCGACTTCCTGGACCAGATGAAGGCCGTCCGCCGGATGGGGCCGCTGTCGAAGATCTTCGGCATGTTGCCGGGGATGACCGGCGACATGAAGGAGCAGATCTCCGGTATCGACGAGAAGGAGATCGACCGGATCGAGGCGATCATCTTGTCGATGACCCCGGCCGAGCGGGAGAACCCGAAGATCCTCAACGGCTCGCGGCGCGCCCGGATCGCGGCCGGTTCGGGGACCAAGGTCTCGGATGTGAACAAGCTCGTCGAGCGCTTCTTCGAGGCGCGCAAGATGATGACCCAACTGGCCTCGGGCAAGATGCCCGGGATGCCGGGCATGCCCGGTATGGGCGGACCCGGTGCGGCCGGGCCGAAGCGGCAGCCGAAGAAGCAACAGGGCAAGAAGAAGCGCGGCAAGGGCGTCTCCGGCAACCCCGCGAAGCGGGCCGGGGGAGCGGGCCCAAAACCAAAGGAGGAGGCGGTCAACCCGGCCGCTGCCTTCGGGATGGACCCCTCGCAGATGGACGAGAAGCAGCTGCAGCAGGCGATGGGTGACTTCGAGTTGCCGGCCGATCTGCAGAAAATGTTCAAGAACCGCTGACCGCCGGGTTCCGGGCCCCGATCACCGGCCACGAGCCGAGCCCGTTCCTGCAGCTCGGCGGTCGATCCCTGGGCTGCAGCCGGGCCGAACGGGTCGGGTGCCGCGCAGCCGGGCGCAGGACACGAAAGGGTAAATGTCGGCCGACCCCCTGTTGGGCGCTCGACAACTTCGCCTAGGGTTCCTAGGGTCCAAACGCCCCTCGGCTCCGGGAGATCCGTGAAACGACGCACCTTCGTCGGTGGCTTTCTGGCTGTTGCCGGGCTGGCCGCGACCGGCTGCTCCACCGGTGAGGGAGTCGACCTCAGCGGCGGACAGGCCGATTTCGGCAATCCGACCACCGGCCCGGTGCTGCGGGTCGCCATCGGTGGGGAGCCCGACCAGTTGGATCCGCACTCCAGCTCGGCCTACTTCACCTTCCAGGTCCTGGAGAACATCTTCGACACCCTCGTCCAGCCCGACGAGAACCTGCAGATGCAGCCGTCCCTGGCCGAGTCGTGGGAGATCAGCGACGACCAACTGACCTACACCTTCACCCTGCGCCAGGGCGTCAGCTGGCACGACGGCAGCCCCTTCACCGCCGAGGACGTGGTGTACTCCTACACCCGGTTGATCGACGAGGAACTGTCCAACGCCTACAAACTCGCCGCGGTCAGCGAGGTCACCGCACCGGACGACCACACCGTGGTGATCACCGTGAGCCAACCGACCCCGAGCCTGTTGACCAACCTGGGTGGCTTCAAGGGACTGGCGATCGTCCAACGCAACAACGTCGAATCCGGTCAGATCGCGAACACCCCGATCGGCACCGGGCCGTTCTACCTGGCTGAGTACGCCAGCGGCGACCGGATCACCCTGCGCGGCAACGCCGATTACTGGGGTGAACCGGTCACCCTCGGTTCGGTCGAGATCTCCTTCATCTCCGAACCGTCGACCGCGCTGGCCGCCCTCCGGTCGGGTGAGATCGACTGGACCGATGTGGTGCCGCCGCAGACCGTCGAGGAACTGCGCCGCGACGAGTCGCTGGTGCTGGAGTCGTTGCAGTCGACCGACTACTGGTACCTGGCGCTGAACCTGAAGAAGGATCCCTGGAGCGATGTCCGGGTACGCCAGGCGATCGCCTATGCCATCGATCGGCCGTCGATCCTGCAGGCGGTCGCCTACGGCACGGCGGTGGAGAACCAACTGGCGATCCCCGAGACCAGCCCGTGGTACACCCCCTACGACACCTACCGGCTGGACCTGGACAGGGCCCGGGAACTGCTCGCCGAGGCCGGGTTCAGCGGTGCCCCGATGGAACTGCTGGCGACCAGCGAGTACCCCGAGACCGTGGTCGCCGCGCAGGTGATCGCGGCGAACCTGGCCCCGCTGGGGATCACCGTGCAGATCAGCCAGCCCGACTTCTCCACCTGGCTGGACGAACAGAACCAGGGCAATTTCGACCTGCTGATGATGGGCTGGCTGGGCAACATCGACCCCGACGACTACTACTACTCCCAGCACCACAGCGAGGGCGGCAGCAACGCCCAGGGCTACTCCAACCCCGAGGTGGACGAGTTGCTCGACGCCGGTCAGGTCGAGGTCGACGTCGAGGCCCGCAAGGAGTTGTATGCCCGGGCAGCCACGATCATCGCCGACGAGTGCAGCTACATCTACCTCTACAACCCGTCGGTGGTGCAGACCTGGCTGCCCGAGGTGTCCGGTTACACCGCCCGTGCCGACGGAGCGATCCGTTTCGGTCCCGTCACCTTGCAGGAGAGCTGAGCTATGAGGTTCGCACCGAAACAGTTCGGGCTCTTCCTGGCCCGCCGGCTCGCCTACTCCGCGGTCGTCCTGCTCGGCGTGATCGTGGTGGTCTTCGCCCTGGTCCAACTCGTCCCCGGAGACCCGGTACGGCTGGCGCTCGGCACCCGCTACACCGAGGAGGCCTACCAGGCGCTGCGGACCGCCTCCGGGCTCGACCGGCCCCTGGTCGAACAGTTCTTCAGCTACCTGGGGAACGCGCTGACCGGGGATCTGGGAGTCAGTTTCCGCAGCGGTGATCCGGTGACGGTGCTGCTCCTGGAGCGTCTGCCCGCAACCATCTCGCTGGCCGTCGTCGGCCTGCTGATCGCGCTGGTGATCTCGGTCCCGGCAGGTATCTGGTCGGCCCTGCACGAGGGCAAGGTCAGCGACGTGATCGTCCGCCTGACCAGCCAGTTCGGGGTCTCCATCCCCGACTTCTGGATGGGCATGTTGCTGATCCTGCTGTTCTCCTCGGTGCTGGGCTGGCTGCCCTCCAGTGGGTACGTACCGCTCACCGAGGACTTCGGCGGCTGGGCCAGGCGGGTGATCATGCCCGGGCTGACCATCGGTGTGGTGGCCGCGGCGATCATGACCCGGTTCATCCGCAGTGCGGTGCTGGAGGTCTCGGCCATGCCCTACGTACGTACCGCCCGGTCCAAGGGGCTGGCCAGCGCGGTGGTCACCCGGCGCCACATCCTGCGCAACGCCCTGGTCCCGGTGCTGACCATCGTCGGCATCCAGTTCGCCACCATCCTGGGCGGGGTGATCGTGGTCGAGGTGGTCTTCGCCTGGCCCGGGCTGGGGCGATTGGTCTACGACGCAGTCGCCGCCCGTGACTACACCGTGATCCAGGGAGCGGTGCTGCTGATCGCGGCGATGTTCCTGCTGATCAACCTGCTGGTGGACGTCCTGTACGCCATCGTCGACCCGAGGATCAGGCTGGAATGAGCGCACGCGAACCCGACGACTCGATGGTCGACGAAGCGGTCGACGAGACCGTGACCGAGGTCGACGCCTCCGACGACACCAGCAGGCTCAGCGCCTGGCACCTGCTGCTGCGCAACCCGACCACGGTCGGCTCGGCGATCGTGCTGCTGGTGGTGGTCCTGACCGCGATCTTCGCGCCTTACCTGGCGCCCTACGGGGTGAACGAGATCAACGTCGCCAACCAGTTGCAGCCGCCCTCGGCCGCCCACTGGTTCGGCACCGACGATCTCGGTCGCGACATCTTCTCCCGGGTGATCATCGCCGCCCGGGTCTCGATGGAGGTGGCCCTGGTGTCAGTGGCGATCGCCTTCGTGATCGGGGTGATCGTCGGCATCGTCGCCGGTTACGTCGGGGGCATCGTCGACACCGTCCTGATGCGGATCGTCGACGTGATGTTCGCCTTCCCGGTGCTGCTGCTGGCGCTGGCCATCGTGGCGATCCTGGCCCCGGGGAAGACGACCACGATGCTGGCGATCGGCATCGTCTACATCCCGATCTTCGCCCGGGTCGCCCGCGCCAGCACCCTGTCGGTACGTACCGAGCCATTCGTCCAGGTCTCGCAGACCATGGGTACGCCGCCGCTGCGGATCCTGGCCACCCACATCCTGCCGAACATCACCGGCCCGCTGATCGTGCAGACGTCGCTCTCGCTGGCCTTCGCGATCCTGTCCGAGGCGGCACTGTCCTTCCTCGGGCTCGGCATCCAGCCGCCGGAACCGTCCTGGGGTGGCATGTTGTTCTCCGCCCAGGGATTCCTCTCCCTGGCCTGGTGGATGAGCGTCTTCCCCGGTGCAGCGATCTTCGTCACTGTGCTCGCGTTCAACCTGCTGGGTGACGGTCTGCGGGATGTGCTCGACCCGAAGCAACGCAGCCGGATCGAAGCCGGAAGGAAACGATGAACTCCCAACCGCCGGTGATCACGGTGGAGGACCTGCGGGTCTCCATCGGCTCCAAGCCGATCGTCAACGGTGCCAGCTTCAGCGTCGAACCCGGGGGGACCCTGGGCATCGTCGGGGAGTCCGGGTCAGGCAAGTCGATGACCGTCCTGGCCGCCACCGGACTCCTGGACGCTCCCGGAGCCAAGGTCTCCGGCTCCAGCGTCCTGGCCGGCCCGCAGGGGCAGCAGACCCAGCTGGTGAACGCCTCGCAACGGGTCCTGCGCAGCGTCCACGGGGATCAGATCGGTTTCGTCTTCCAGGATCCGAGCACCTCGCTGAATCCGCTGCTCACCCTGGAACGGCAGATCACCGAATCCCTGGAGACCCACCGCAACCTGAGCCGGAAGCTGGCCGGCAAACGCGCCCTGGAACTGCTTGAAGCCGTCGGCCTGCCCGACCCCGAGCAGCGCCTGCAGGCCTACCCGCACCAACTCTCGGGCGGACAGCGGCAACGGGTGATGATCGCGATCGCGCTGGCCTGCGATCCGCTGCTGCTGATCGCCGACGAGCCGACCACGGCGCTGGACGTGACCACCCAGACACAGATCATCGAGCTGGTACGCCGGCTGCAGCACGACCGGGGTACGGCTGTGGTCTGGATCAGCCATGATCTCGGCGTGATCGGGCAGGTCGCCGATGACGTCCTGGTGCTGCAGAAGGGCAATGTGGTCGAGCAGCGCGGTGTGGTCGAACTGATGGATTCACCGCAGGATCGCTACACCATCGAGTTGCTGCACGCCCGTCCCACCCTGGGTTCCCCACCGCCGCCGGTGGCCGATCCCGATGGTGCGGTCACCCTGCAGGTGAAGGACCTGGATGTGCAGTTCCCGGTCACCTCGGCGGTCGGCAAGAGCATCGTGCACGCGGTCGACGACGTCTCCTTCGAGGTACGCAAGGGCCGCACCCTGGGCATCGTCGGCGAGTCCGGATCGGGCAAGTCGACCATCGCCAATGTGCTCACCGGTCTGGTCAAGCCCACCGGTGGCACCGCCACCTTGGACGGCGAGGACCTGCTGCACCGGCCGAGCCAGGACCTGCGGCGGCGGGTGGCGATGGTCTTCCAGGACCCGTTCTCCTCGCTGGATCCGCGGATGCGGGTCGGGCGCAGCATCGCCGAGCCGCTGAGTGTGCACAAACTGCCGAAGGGCGGCTCGGCGAAGGCCCGGATCGATGAACTGCTGGACCTGGTCGGGTTGCCGGTCGGCTTCGCCGAGCGATACCCGCACGAGTTGTCCGGTGGGCAGCGCCAGCGGGTCTCGATCGCCCGCTCCCTGGCACTGGAACCCGAGGTGATGATCCTCGACGAGTCGACTGCCTCGTTGGACGTGTCGATCCAGGCGAAGGTCCTGGACCTGTTGCTGAGGCTGCAGTCCGAGCTCGGGCTGACGTACCTGTTCATCGCCCACGACCTGGCGATCGTGCAGCAGATGAGCCACGACGTGCTGGTGATGCAGTCGGGCAAGGCCGTCGAACAGGGGCCGGCCGAGCAGATCTTCGACGATCCGCAGACCGACTACACCAAGGCATTGCTGGCCGCCATCCCACCCGAGCGTCCGCGGCTGGCCACCCAGCCCTGACCGGTCCGGGTACGCGCCGATTTCGCCACTGCGCATGACGGTACGAGTGTAGGTTCGTCCGGACAGGGGAAACCGACCTCGAGGAGAGACCGCACCAGTGAATCCGAGTGAAGCCGATCAACGCCGTGCCAAGGTACTTGCCGCAGCCATCGATCAGCGGCTGCTCGACGTCGACGACTCGCCGGTCGCTGCCTTCCTCGACTGGCAGCAGGTGGCGGACAACCTGCAGCATCTGCACCGGGCCTTCCCGGCCGACATCCCGGTGCTGCACGCCTTCGCCGCGAAGGCGAATTCGATGGTCGGTGTGCTGGAGCGGCTACGGCGCCTGGGCATGGGTGCCGAGGTGGCCAGCGACGGAGAACTGCGGGCGGCGCTGGAGGCCGGGCACACCCCCGAGCGGATGGTGTTCGACTCCCCGGCGAAATCCCGCCGGGAACTGCAGCACGCACTGACGCTGGGGATCGCGATCAACGTCGACAACTTCCAGGAGTTCGCCCGGGTCGCCGAACTGCGCCGCGCCGCGCCGTCCGTCAGCCCGGTCGGGTTCCGACTGAATCCGCAGGTCGGGGCCGGCAGCATCAGCGCCATGAGCACCGCCAGCGCCCACTCCAAGTTCGGCGTGCCACTGGCCGATCCGGGAATGCGGGAACGACTGATCCAGGCCTACCTGGACCATCCGTGGCTGAACCGGGCCCATGTCCATGTCGGCTCCCAGGGCTGCCCGCTGCCGTTGATCGGGCAGGGGATCGGTGTCCTGGTCGACTTCGCCGACGAGGTCAACGCCCGCGCCGGCCGGGCCCAGATCGACACCCTCGACATCGGCGGGGGGCTGCCGGTGGACTTCGACACCGACCAGCCGATCGCGCACTTCGACGACTACGTGGCAGCGCTGCGCGAGGCGGCGCCACGGTTGTTCTGCGGTGACTACGCGCTGGTCACCGAGTTCGGCCGCAGCATCCTGGCCAAACAGGGATGGATCGCGGCCTACGTGGAATACACCAAGGAGGTCGGTGGGCGGCGGATCGCGATCACCCATGCCGGTGCCCAGGTGGCCACCAGGACGGTGTTCATGCCGGATGCCTGGCCCTTGCGGATCGCCACCTTCGATGCAAGCGGAGCACCGAAGCCGGCACGACCTGCCGCCGTGCAGGATGTGGCCGGACCTTGCTGCTTCGCCGGCGACCTGGTCGCCCAGGGGCGGGAGCTGCCCCTGCTGGAACCAGGCGATCTGATCGCCCTGCTGGACACCGGGGCCTACTACTTCAGCACCCCGTTCCACTACAACGCGCTCCCGCTGCCGGCGGTTCACGGGGTCGAGTTCGATCCGGCCACCGGCCTACCCGGTTTCGACACCCTGCGGGCTGCCGAGATCGACGACCTGGTGCACGACCGCGCCTGAGGCCACCGAGCGGGTCTTTCTGCCGGCCGGGGTCGGTGGCCGTCCGCGACGCCGGCAATGGCAGGATCTGCCCATGGAGAGCTTGCACCTGCACGGCACCTGGCTCCCGTCCGGCGAGGTGGCCGATCGCTGGGTGGTGGACGGTGTGATGACCGACGAACCCCAGACCGGTGCGACCACGGTCTGCCGCGATGGGTACCTGATGCCCGGTCTGGTCGATGCCCATTGCCACATCGGGCTGGGGGCCGAGGGCGAGGTCAGCGTCGAGGAGGCCGAATCGCAGGCGATCGTCGACCGGAACTCCGGGGTGCTGTTGGTACGCGATGCCGGGGTGCCGGAGGACACCCGCTGGGTGCAGCAGCGCGCCGACCTGCCACGGACGATTCGTTGCGGTCGCCACATCGCCCGGCCGAAGCGTTACATCCGTGGTTTCGCCGCCGAGGTCGAACCGGAAGGGCTGCTGGCCGAGGTGGAGAAGCAGGCTCTGGACAGTGACGGCTGGATCAAACTCGTCGGTGACTGGATCGACCGCGGGGTCGGTGACCTGGCGCCGCTGTGGCCGACCGAGGTGCTGGCGCCGGCCGTCGACCGCGCCCACGAACTCGGGGTACGGGTCGCTGCCCACGTCTTCGGCGAGGAGGCGGTCGCCCAACTGGTCGAGGTCGGTGTCGACTGCATCGAACACGGCAGTGGACTGACCGACGAGGTGATCGCGCAGATGGTGCACAAGGCCATCGCGCTGGACCCGACGCTGGTGCAGATCGAGAACTTCCCCGACTTCGCCGCCCAGGGGGAGGCCAAGTTCCCGACCTACGCCAAGCACATGCGTGATCTTCATCGGCGCCGCTTCGAGACCGTCGGCAAGGCCTACGACGCCGGGGTGCAGATCTATGCCGGCAGCGATGCCGGCGGCCTGCGCCCGCACGGCACCCTGGCGATGGAGATCGAGTTGCTGGCCAGGGTCGGGGGAGCCGAGTTCGCACTCGGTGCGGCCTCCTGGCGGGCCCGCGAATGGCTCGGTGCGGCCCAGCTCGCTGCCGGTGAACCGGCCGACCTGGTGGTCTACGACAGCGATCCACGAGATCGGGTGGGTGTCGTCGCCCACCCGTCGGCGGTGATCCTGCGCGGGGTGCCGGTGGCCTGATCGACGGTGGGCTGACGCTGCTGGGCGGGTGTCGGGTCGAAGGGTTGACCAGCCGCCCGTGGCGATCGGGTGAGCGTCCGGCAGGGGCGAGTTGGTGCCGGTGCCGAGTTCTGGCAAACTTGGTTGCGCATCTGTGCCTCGTGGCGCCCTCTCATCGTCACGATCGGCCAGAGACCATCCGGTCGGAGACCTCGGTGCCCCACGCCGAACCGATGACCAGCCAAACTTTGTACACAGGAGATACCACCCACGTGGCTGTCAAGATTCGTTTGAAGCGGCTCGGCTCGATCCGCAACCCGCACTACCGCGTCGTCGTCATGGACTCCCGCCAGAAGCGGGACGGCAAGGCGATCGAGGAGATCGGTCAGTACCACCCGAAGAACGATCCTTCGGTGATCGTCGTCGACTCCGAGCGCGCCCAGTACTGGCTCGGCGTCGGTGCACAGCCGACCGAGGCCGTGGTCGCGATCTTCAAGCGCTCCGGCGACTGGCAGAAGTTCAGCGGCGACAAGTCCGCCTCGGGCATCGACCCGCAGCCGGAGAAGGTCGACAAGACCGCCCGCTTCAACGAGGTCCTCGGCTCGGCCAGTGCCGCCCCGGCGGTGAAGAAGTCGGAGAAGAAGGCCAAGTCCGAGCCGAAGGCCGAGGAGGCCAAGGCGGAGGAGACCAAGACCGAGGAGCCGAAGGCCGACGAGGCCGCAGCTGCCGAGTCGAACGAGGCCTGAGCGTGCTCGCCGAGGCACTCGAACACCTGGTCAGGGGACTCGTCAGCAACCCCGATGACGTCGCGGTGAAGGACAAGGACCTGCACCGTGGACGGATCCTCGAGGTACGGGTCAACCCCTCCGATGTGGGCAAGGTGATCGGTCGACAGGGCCGTACCGCCACCGCTCTGCGTACCGTGGTCAAGGCCCTCGCCGGGCGTGAGCGGGTACAGGTGGACTTCGTCGACGTCGATCGTCCGCGGCGTGGTCGCTGAGCGCACCGGTTCGATCGAGGTGCGGGTCGGCCGGATCGGCCGCCCGCACGGGGTACGGGGTGCGCTCACCGTCGCCTTGTACACCGACGAACCCGAGCGGCGCTTCGCCGAAGGGCAACGCCTCACCGACGCCAACAGCTTCCGTTCCTGGACCGTGGCCAAGAGCCACTGGCACCAGGGGCGGTTGCTGTTGTCGTTGGAGGGTGTCGGCGACCGCAACGCTGCCGAGGCCCTGCGCGGGGTCGAACTGATGGCAAGCACCCCCGCCGACGAGGCAGCCGAGGGGCCGGAGGAGTACTGGGACCGGCAACTGATCGGGCTGGGGGTGCTGAGCGCCGAGGGGGAATCGGTCGGCACGATCGTCTCCGTCGCGCATCCACCTGCTCAGGACCTGCTGGAGATCGAACTGAGCGGCGGTGGCCGGACCTTCGTACCGTTCGTCCAGGCTCTCGTGCCGGAGGTCGACCTGGAAGCGGGAACGGTGACCCTGGCCCCGGTCGAGGGTCTGCTCGATCCCGCCGACACCTCCTCCTGAGGTCCTGCCTGGCCTTGCCGAAGATCTGCCGGTGGGCTGTGTCGATTGACCGTGCTTCGCGTTAAAGTCTGCCACGTGCAGAACACGGGGGAGAGAAGACGGCGGAATCATCGGCACCGACTGCGTTTCGGCGCAGTCTTGGCCGTGGCAGGGCTGGCAGCAGCCGGATGCACCGGCGGCACCGGCGGGACACCGGGTCAGTCCGGTCCGGGTGAGCAGAATGCGCCGGTGGCCGAGACGGTCGCGGTGCAGTTCGCCGAGGTCGATCCCGCGCTGGTCGGTGGGGTCAGCGAAGGCACCCTCAGCAATCCCGGGGCCGGTGTTGCCGAAGTCAGCTTCCCGCTGGTCGCGGGTGCACGCAATCTGAACCTGGCACTGGATCTGGCCACCAACCGTGGCCTGCGCGGCAACGCCGCCGTCGCCGGTACCGACTATCAGCAGGCATGGACCACCATCGGCTCCTCACCCGAGGCCGTCGGCTACCTGCTCACCACCACTGCGGTGATCGACGGCGCGGACCGGATCGTGCCGATGGCGGTGTGGTACGACACTGCGACCGGTCGTGGTGTCGCCGGCCCGGGCCTGATCAAGCTCGACGCCTGGCCCGACTTCGTCGAGCAGGTCCTCGACAACCGGCCGGCCGACGCCGATCCGACTCTGATCACCGAGGCAATGCAGGCACAGGCCGCGCCCTACGGTGAGGGGCCGGCGATCGGGTTCGACTCCGCGGGCGATCTGGTTGTCCAGTTCGGTTCCCATGTGCTGGACGAGCCGATCATGATCGAGGCCGGTACCGCATCGTCGATGCTGTCCCCGTTCGGTGTCGATGCCCAGGCATCGGCCAGTAGCCCTTCGGAGTTCAGCGCAGATGCCGAGGTGGACGAACGTGACCGTTCCGATTCGGTCGGTGGCGAGGACAACCTGGCTGCCGGTGCCACCGGCGACGAGCAGCCCGAGGTGATCGAGATCCCCGAAGGGCCCGGTGGGGCCGGTGGCAGTGGTGAGGACGACGAGGAGCCGTCGATCGACGTCGGTCCTCGTCCCTACCCCTGGGTCGGTGTCAACTGCGAGGCGCTGGAATGTGTCGCGATGACCTATGACGACGGTCCGGGTCCGCGTACCGACGAAGTGAGCCTGGCCTACCTGAACAACGGTCAGGCGGTCACCTACTTCGCACTCGGCAATGCCATGCAGCAGACGCCCGAGGGAGCCTCACTGGTCGCGGCCCGGGGGATGGAACTGGGCTCGCACACCGTCACCCACGAGGATCTGCGCCACCTGTCCGACAAGCGTCGGGAGCAGGAGTTCGCCCAATCGGCAGCACTGCTGGAGGAGGCGAGCGGTCGGCCGCCGTTGTTCATGCGGGCGCCGTTCGGTGCGGTCGACGAGGAAGTGCGCAAGGTCGCCAAGAAGCACGACATGGCGATCGTCAGCTGGACGGTGGACACCCGGGACTGGGAGACCAAGAACGCCGGGTCGACCCTCACCCAGGCCAGTGCGGCGAAGAACCAGGCCGTCGTGTTGATGCACGACATCCAGGACAGCAGTGTCGACGCGGCACCCCAGGTGGTGCAGGGGCTGGTTGACCGCGGAGTCGTCTCGGTCACGGTGGGTGAGCTGAGCGATTACGACTGGCGGGCTGGCGAAGTCTATCCCGAAGGGGCCTACGGCAGCGCCTGATCGGTGACTCGCCGGGCTGCGGGTCGGACCGAACGGAGGCCCTGAACGCCTGCCGTCGCCTGACGTGAGAAACAACACGCGGCCAAAGGGCGCCCTTACTACCAGTGCTCGTACTGGTCGCACTAATGTGTCGCGGGTGGCGACGAGTTCACTGACAGTTCACCAGAGAGCAGCGCGGTCGCTCGTGGTGTCGAAGTACGTCATGGCCATCAGTGGCATCTTGATGATCGGCTTCCTGATCGCGCACATGCTCGGAAATTTGCACATCTTCGGCGGGCGTGAGGAGTTCAACCACTACGCCGAGGGATTGCGGGAGTTCGGCATGCCGATCCTGCCCTACGGCGGTCTGCTGTGGATCATGCGGCCGGTCCTGGTGATCGCCGTGGTGGCCCACATCTGGTCCGCCGTCCGGCTCACCCGACGTGATCGCGCGGCCCGTGGATCGGGCAAGCGCTACCAGTCGACGCAGCACCGCCGGGGCGTCCAGCGCACCTACGCCTCCTTCACCATGCGCTGGGGCGGGGTGACGATCGCGCTGTTCGTGATCTACCACCTGCTGCAGTTCACGCTGTTGCCGAAGCTGGCGCTGAACCCGGCCACCGATGGGGTGTTCCCCGGATCGTCGAACCCCGATCCGTACGAGCGGACCGTCACCGGCTTCATGGTCTGGTGGGTGGTGCTGATCTACACCGTCGCGATCCTCGCGCTCGGTATGCACCTGCGGCACGGTGTCTACAGCGCCATCGCCACCCTCGGGTTGATCAAGCGCCCGATCGGCCGGACCCGTGCCCTGGCCGGCGCCGCGGCCTTCGCCCTGCTTCTCTGCCTGGGATTCCTGATCCCGCCGTTCGCCGTCCTGTTTGGAGTCGTCTCCCTATGAGCACCGAAACCATGCCTGACACCCACAGCAGCATCGACGCCGACGACTACTTCGTTCTCGGCGATCCGATCGCCGATACGGCCGCGCCGGCTGGCCCGATCAAGGACCGCTGGTCCAAGCGCCGCTTCGACGCGCACTTGGTCAACCCCGCCAACCGGCGCAAGATCAAGATCATCATCGTCGGCACCGGCCTGGCCGGCGGGGCAGCGGCGGCCACCCTCGGCGAGGCCGGCTACCAGGTGGAGTCCTTCTGCTACCAGGACAGCCCCCGCCGAGCCCATTCGATCGCCGCCCAGGGCGGTATCAACGCGGCCAAGAACTACAAGAACGACGGCGACTCGATCGACCGCCTGTTCTACGACACGGTCAAGGGTGGCGACTACCGCGCCCGGGAGTCGAATGTGTACCGGCTGGCCGAGGTCAGCGCGAACATCATCGACCAGTGCGTCGCCCAGGGCGTACCGTTCGCCCGCGAGTACGGCGGTCTGCTGGACACCCGTTCCTTCGGTGGTGTGCAGGTGCAGCGTACGTTCTACGCCCGTGGGCAGACCGGTCAGCAGTTGCTGATCGGTGCCTACCAGGCGCTGCAGCGGCAGGTGAACGCCGGCACGGTCCGGATGCACACCCGCCACGACATGCTGGAACTGATCGTGGTCGACGGACGTGCCCGCGGCATCGTCACCCGCGACCTGATCACCGGTGAGGTCGAGGCCTGGACCGCCGATGTGGTCATCCTGGCCACCGGTGGGTACGGGAACGTGTTCTTCCTCTCGACCAATGCCATGGGCAGCAATGTCACCGCCGGCTGGCGGGCGCACCGCAAGGGCGCCTACTTCGGCAACCCCTGCTACACGCAGATCCACCCGACCTGCATCCCGGTCTCCGGTGACTACCAGTCGAAGCTGACCTTGATGTCGGAGTCACTGCGCAACGACGGCCGGATCTGGGTGCCGAAGAGCGGTGAGGACAAACGCGATCCCCGCGACATCCCCGAGGAGGACCGCGACTACTACCTGGAACGTCGCTACCCGGCCTTCGGCAACCTGGTCCCGCGCGACATCGCCTCCCGGGCAGCCAAGTACGTCTGCGACGAGGGTCGCGGGGTGGGCCCCGGCGGCCTGGGTGTCTATCTGGACTTCGCCGACGCGATCAACCGTCTGGGGCGCAAGGCCGTGGAGGCCAAGTACGGCAACCTCTTCGACATGTACGCCCAGATCACCGGTGAGAATCCGTACGAGACCCCGATGCGGATCTACCCGGCGGTGCACTACACGATGGGCGGTCTGTGGGTCGACTACGATCTGCAGTCCTCGATCCCGGGTCTGTTCGTGGGCGGTGAGGCCAACTTCTCCGACCACGGTGCCAACCGGCTCGGTGCCTCGGCGCTGATGCAGGGACTGGCCGACGGGTACTTCGTACTGCCGGCGACGGTGCCGGACTACCTGGCCGAGCACAAGCTCGCGCCGGTACCGCTGGACCATCCCGATGTGCTCGAGGCGGTGCAGAGCGTGAAGGACCGGATCGACCTGCTGTTGTCGATCCAGGGCCACCGCACCGTCGACTCGTTCCACAAGGAACTCGGCCACATCATGTGGGAGTACTGCGGGATGGAACGTACCGAGTCCGGGTTGAAGAAGGCGATCGCCGAGATCCGCCGGCTGAAGGCCGAGTTCTGGTCCGATGTGCTGGTCACCGGCAAGGGCCTGGAACTGAACCAGGCACTGGAACGGGCCAACCGGGTGGCCGACTTCATCGAGCTCGGTGAACTGATGTGCATCGATGCGTTGGAGCGTCGGGAATCGGCCGGTGGCCACTTCCGCGGCGAGTCCCAGACCGAGGACGGCGAGGCGTTGCGTCACGATGACGAGTACGCCTATGTCGCCGCCTGGGAGTGGGGTGGCGACGGCGGCCGGCCGATCCTGCACAAGGAGGACCTGGTCTATGAGTACGTCGAGATGAAACAGCGAAGCTACAAGTGAGCCCCGTCGATCAGGATCGGACGGGAATTCGAGTGAGGATTGCAGAGTGAAGATCACCTTGCGTGTCTGGCGGCAGAAGAACGCCGAGGACCCGGGTCACATGCAGACCATCGAGGTGCCGGACGTCTCGAGCCATATGTCCTTCCTGGAGATGTTGGACGTGGTCAACGAGCGTCTCGCCCTGGATGGTGAGGATCCGATCGCCTTCGACTCCGACTGCCGCGAGGGCATCTGCGGTATGTGCGGTGTGGTGATCAACGGCATCCCGCACGGTCGTGCGGACTCGCCGGTGCAGACCACCACCTGCCAGTTGCACATGCGGTCGTTCGTCGACGGCGCGGTGATCGACGTCGAGCCGTTCCGCTCCGAGGCGTTCCCGATCATCAAGGATCTCGCCGTGGACCGCAGTGCGCTGGACCGGGTGATCGAGTCCGGCGGCTACATCTCGGTGAACACCGGTTCGGCCCCGGAGGCCAACTCCACCCCGGTGCCGAAGGCTCACGCCGACCACGCCTTCGAGTCTGCGACCTGTATCGGTTGTGGCGCCTGCGTCGCCGCCTGCCCGAACGGCTCGGCGATGCTGTTCACCTCGGCCAAGATCACCCATCTCGGACTGTTGCCGCAGGGCCAGCCCGAGCGGGACAGCCGGGTACTGAACATGGTTGCCCAGCACGACGCCGAGGGATTCGGTGGGTGCACCAACATCGGGGAGTGCACCGCGGTCTGCCCCAAGGGCATTCCCTTCGACAACATCAGCCGGTTGAACCACGACCTGCTGGGCGCGCTGGTCCGCGGGGAGGACTGAGCGTTCGCGTGACGTGCCGGCGGCCTCTAAGGTCGCCGGCTCTGTCGAATTCGCGTAGTGACATACCCAAGGCCGGCTGTCACGACGGCGATGACCGGTGCCGAGGCCTGCGCCGGTCGGCCAGAAGCGAGTTCTCGCCAGACCGCACGTGGGAGCACCCTACGGGTGTAGCTACGCTCGCTGGACAGAGCGGCACCGTTTCCTACCATCCTGGAGATGGCTGCCTTCGAAACACCCTCGCTGTAGGTTCGTGAGAGCAGGTAACGCCACGACAAGCGATCCGTGCTGACGTGGTGGCGGACGATGGCCGCAGGTTCGAATCGAATCGCATTTGGTCCGGCCGAGCCAGTGAGGCGGATGCACAACTCGGTCTCCTCACATCCCAACGGGAGGTTCCCGACTCTTCCCAGGTCCTCCCCGAATCCGTTGCTCCGGCGCAGTGGACCGCTGCGAAAGGCCATGTTGCATCCCATGACATTGCGAATCGGGCCCGGGTGGGTGGGCTGACCGGTGAAGCTGCAACCTACGACCCAGTCGAGATCACCCCAGGCGTTGGGGCTGGGCGATGGCAATGTGGGCGGGCGACTGTGGCCGGCGGGCCACACCGGGCGGGCCGAGCCACCCACTGCCAGCACGGTCTCGTCGATGAAGCCGTTGAGCAGGGCCGCCAGCCATCCTGGTTCCGGGATGGCATCGTCGTCGAGAAACGCGATTACCGCACCACTCGCCATGTCGATCGCGGTGTTCCGGGCACCGGACAATCCGCGGTGCCTCTGATTGGGCACAACTCTGACGTTGTGCAACGACCCAAGATCGCGGGCAGCAATCGACAGCAAGCTGTCGTTGTGGTCGATCACCACAATCACATCGCCACCCATGGAGGCAGCCTGAGCAGCTGCAGACCGAACTGCCTCTCCGAGCTGGTGCCAGCGCCGGTCGGTGTAGGCACAGACGACCACCGTCACCGGTACGTTCACGCCGAGTGCAGTTCCTGACGAGCGCCACTGCGGGAGGCGGAGCGATCCGCCGAACCCGGTTGCTGTGCCGGCCGGCGCGCCCGGTTCCATTCGGCCATCAGTGTCCGCAGAACACGCAGGCCATCGGACACCGCGTGGAGGTTGCTCTCCCCATGAATCCGGTTTCGCTCGCGGCTGGGGACCTCCCGAACTCGAAGGCCACCGGCAGCAACCCGACAGTTGATCACGGTCTCGACTTCGAAACCATCACCCCAGAGCATGTTCTTGTGGATGTCGCGAATGGCGGGGTCAGGCAGATCGAGCACCGGCACGATGTCTCGCCAAAAGGCGTTGTAGCCGTAACAAAGATCACTGAAGCGCTGGCGAAACAACACATTGGCCACGACGGTGAGCCCCCGGTTGCCCAGTCCTCGGATTCGGGTCAGATCCTCTGAGCCACCTCCGGTCATCTCCCGGCTGCCCTTGGCGAAATCGGCGCCGCTCTGCAGGGCGTCGACAAACCTGGCGATCTCCTTCGGGTCGGCGGAACCGTCGGCATCGAACATCACGATGATGTCGGCCGTCGCGGATGCGAACCCGCAGGCCAGGGCGTTGCCCTTGCCTCGGCGCGTCTGGGTGACCACACGAATCTGCGGCATAGCCTCTCGCGCGGCTTCGACTGTTCCGTCGGAGGATCGGCCATCCACCAGGATGACCTCATCGACAGGCGGCAGGTCCGGCAGGATGCGGCGAAGATTCGCCGCCTCGTTCAGGGCAGGAATCACCACCGCCACTGTCGGCGACGCCGGCCGCCGAGAGCGATCTGTCATCAGTTCGTCTCCCAATGTTCGCTGGCCCCAGGTTGTAGGGCCGAAGTCGGTGAGTGCAGTCGTCGGGTTCCTGCACTCACGGCTCGAGCCTGTGTAGAGGCGTCGTGCCAGATCGATTGTTCCACTACCAATGCGGGATCGACACTACTTCAGCGTTGACCGGCGTGCCAGTCGGGGGGGCGTTGGTGGTGCGCCACAAGCCGCCGGCTGATGCGAAAGTCGCGCCGTGCGGGTCCAGTTGCTCCCAGATTGCCCTGGCGATCTACTCCCAGATCGCCCAGGGACGATTACCCTCGTTCCACATCTGATCCAACTCTGCGCGCTCCTTGAAGGTGTCAGCCGCCCGCCAGAACCCCCGATGGGGTTGAGCGATCGCACGACCTTCTTCGGCCAGACGCTGATAGGCCCCAGTGATCAGGTCGCCACCCGGTTCGAGGTAGTCGAACACTTCCTGCCGCAGGATGATCAACCCTCCGTTCACCTGGAGGTCCATCGTGGAAACCGGTGTGATCTTGGTGACTCGATGGTCAGCGTCGGTCTCCAGTACGTGAAAAGTGTCCTGCGGCGGCACGGTGATGACTGATGCCACGGTCTTCTCGTCGGATGCGACTCGATCGACCATCTGGGGGAGGTCGGCGTCGTGCAGGACGTCAGCGTAGTTGGCGAGGAACATTTCCTCGCCCTCCAGAAGTTGGCGTACCCGCAGCAATCGTTCCCCGATCGCAGATTCCAGCCCGGTATCGACGAAACTGATCCGCCAGTCACGCATCTCCGCTGTCAGTGGCTCGGTGCGGCCGCGATGAAGGACGAAGTCGCCCTCAAGTGGCGCGCGGCGCAGGAAGTGGTCCTTGATCGCTTGTGCTCCGTACCCCAGGCACAAGATGAACTCGGTGTGCCCGTAGTGGGCGTAGTACCGCATCACGTGCCACAGCAGCGGATGGGGGCCGACCAATTGCATCGGCTTAGGTAGGTTATCGGCACTGCTACCGCGCATACGCATGCCGTAGCCACCACAGAACAACACCACTTTCATCGGCCGCCGCTCCATTCGTGTCCTCCCTTGAACTCCTAGTCGCGTGTACCGGGCCTACACCGCTCTCCCGGTACCGGGTTCCACAACCTCCAGTGCTGGAAGCGGGTAAACGAGGCGGCCCCCCCACTCCGCGGCTGGAGCCAACTGTGCAGTCAGCTCGTCACGAAGGTTCCAAGGCAGGACCACGATGAGGTCCGGTCTGTCGGCGAACAGATGATCGACCGGATGGATCGGGATACGACTGCCTGGCGTGAAGCGACCATGTTTGTACGGGTTCTGATCCACAAGGTAGGGAAGCAGGTCGGGGCGGACACCACAGTGGTTCAGCAGGGTCTGGCCTTTTCCGGGAGCGCCGTAGCCAGCAACCCGTAGGCCGGTTTCCGCCGCTGAGATCAGCAGAGAGGACAGGTCACGACAGATCTTGGATACGCGGGGGCTGATCCCTTGGTAACCGGCAGGCTTGTCCAGTCCTGCCACGCATTCCTCGGCGATCACTTGCTCGACCGAAGGGGACGGTGCCGGAGCGAACTCGGCCGGTGCCGACCAGAGTCGAATGGAGCCCCCATGTGTGGAGAGTTTCTCCACGTCGATCAGCTCGAGTCCTGCCGCAGCCAATGCGGTACGGGCCGCCAACACAGTCCAGTACTGGAAGTGTTCGTGATAAATGGTGTCGAACTGCGCATCACGAACGAGATTCAGGGCGTGGTGAACCTCGATACTGACTCGACCGTGATCGGCAACGAGGAGGCGTAGACCTCGGGTGAATCCGGTGATGTCGGGGATGTGAGCCCAGACGTTGTTCGCGATCACCAGATCCGCCGGACCCCGCTCGCCAACCAGGGCAGAGGCGAGCTGCTCGGTGAGGAAGTCTGCGACGATCTCCAGCCCGAGTGCTCTGGCAGCTTCGCCGACGTTCCTACTGGGTTCAATACCGAGGCAGGGGATGCCAGCCTCGCGCACGTGCTGCAACAGGTAGCCGTCGTTGGCCGCGACCTCGACCACGAAACTCTGCGGACCGAGCTCCAGTCGGTTCACCGCTTCGTTGACGAACTGCCGGGCATGATCCACCCAGCTGGACGAGAAGGACGAGAAGTAGGCGTACTCGGTGAAAGTGCCCTCCGGTGTGATCAGGGCCGGAATCTGCAGAAGGAGGCACTCGGGGCACAGCCGCAGGTGCAATGGATAGGTCACCTCGGGAAGATCGAGTTCGGCTGCGGTGAGGAAGGATTCGCACGGGGGGGTCGAACCGAGGTCGAGCACGCTGATGAGGCGCGGCGCTTGGCACAGTCGGCATGATCCCCCGGTCACATCGCGCACGCTAGCACTCAGCGCGGCGCTGACTCACCGATCGCATCCGGATTGATTGTGGCACAATCGATTGCTGGCTCGGGTCCTACCGGGCGCTGATTACCCGACTTGGGAGGCGAGCGCGGATGGTACGGCTCCGGACCCCACAGGTGTCGACACCGGACCCAGCATCCCGCCGTCGGGGAATCACCGGGCGTCTGGCGCATTTGGGCAATGGTGCGTTGAAGTATCCGCGCGCAGCTCGACCCGTTGCTCCTGGATGGCGGATCCTGGTCATTACCACGGCATTGCTGTTGTCGGTGGTCAGCTGGCTGCCGTTCCCTGGCAGCGGCGGCCTGAGATCGTTGTTGATCAACGTCCTTCCGGGACTGGCTCTGGCCTTGTGGTTCGGCAGGTTGAGCTGGGACCGTCTGGCCTTCCTGAGCTTGGCCTTCGGGCAGACATTTCTGACCTTGGTGACATTTCCGGCTGCATGGTTCGGGTGGTTTCGAATCGATCTGATGTGGACGACCGTCTGGGGTCTGACCATTGTGTCGCTCGGGTTCAGTCTCTGGCTGGAGCGAAGATCAATGGATCGGATCCGCTTCGGGCCGCTGCCTCGTTCGACAGTTCTCGGCCCATCGATCGTTGCGGTGGCCGGAGGTGGGTTGACGCTGGGTGCAGCATCGGCGGTGAGCACCGGGCCACAACCCGCGGGGATGGCGTTGTCCGCTGGGCCGCTGTGGTTCATCGGCGCCACTGTGGTCCTGTTCTCCCTGGGCTGGGCGCTGGTCACTCGCCGTACGGCACTTGCGGTCCCCGTGCTTGTCACGGCTGGAATGGTGACCTGTTCGCAGGCCGTGATGTACGGTCAGCCGACCGTGACGGTGGCAGCGCGACACCTGGGGATCGTGGCGACGTTGTTGGACAACGGCAGGTTGTACCCGGCGACGGACATCTATCAGACGTGGGCCGGTTTGTTCTCGGTGACCGCATTTGTCATCGAACCAACCGGGGTCGACCCGTACGCCTACGCCTCCGCCTGGGGGGCCATCGCGAGCATGATCATGGCGCTCGGCGTTCGGACTCTCGCCGGTAACTTCCTGTCGCCCGCGCGTGCATGGGTGGCGGGGCTCATTTTTGCATTGGCCAGTACATTGACCACCAGCTTCTTTGCCCCCCAGGTATCCGGGTTCGTGCTGGCGCTGGCCGTGCTTGCACTGCTCACCGGTGACTTCGGGGTCAAGTCGTGGGTGGTCTGGGTGACAGTGCTCCTGGTCGCGGTCGCCACAAGCGTGACGCACCAGATCAGTCCCTTCTTGCTGGGGTTGGCGCTTACGGCGCTCGTGATCACTCGGATCCTGCGGCCGTGGTGGGTGCCGGCACTAGCGTTCGTACCGGCAACGGTCTGGGCGATCTCTAACAGGGGAGTGCTCGACCGCTATGTTTCATTGGATGTCGTGGGCCGCTTCTTCAGCAACATCACGCCGCCCGAAAGGTCCATCGCGCCGAACGGTTCCTCTTGGGTCTATCTCGCGAGCTTCGGCCTCCCTGCAGGCCTGTTGCTCCTCATCGGGGTTGCAGCTGTGTTCAGTTGGTTCCTCGACCGGTCGAGACTGTCGACAGCACTCGTGGTGACCGCGGCCAGCCCTGCCTTGTTGTCGGTGGCGACCAACTACGGACAGGAGGGGGTCTTTCGGGTAGCACTGTTTGCGCTGCCGTGGTTGGCCACACTGGTTGCAGCCCTGCCCGGGCAGCTACTTCCGCGCAAGCTGACATTGACGATGGTGGTGATTGCACTTCCGCTGGTGACCGCGGTCCAGGTCGTCGGCCTGACCGGAATGGATTGGGTCCGGGTGATCAGGACCGATGATCGTACGGCGGCGGCTTACTTCGAGTCCCGGTCGGCGGATGGGTCTGTCGCCTTCACTCTCGGGACAGCCGTGGCCACCCCGAGCTACAGCACCCCCAGACAGAGCGGATTCTTCTACATCGGTCGTGATGATCTGCTCGACAAGACCACGGCCTACGTCAATGCCGGCGGTCCTGGTTACGACCCGAACGCGGATGTGGAGATGCTGACTGCCGCGTTGGTCGACCAGGGGTACACCGAGGTTTGGGCGGTGGCCGGGCCAATGACCGGAGCCTATGGGCAGCGATACGGGCTGCAGACCCTGGACGATTACAATGCCCTGCGAAATGCGTGGCGTTCGTCGCCTCGATGGGAACTGGTGTACGAATCCGGCGATGCGCAGGTGTACCGAATGAGAAGTGGCGATTGATGGGCGGCGGACTGCCAGCAGTCGTGGTGGTTGCGCACGATGATCCGCCGCAGGTGCGACGACTGCTTGCCGCGCTGGCGCCACTTCGGGTATTCCTCCACGTTGACGCCAACTCATCCGATGAGGTTGCCCGCGCGATCCTCGCCGGGCAGCCTGAGCGCGTGGTCGCTCTACCCAGGATTCGATCCGGATGGGCTCACCGAGGAATCTTGGATGCCGAGATCATGGGGTACCGAGCGGCCCTCGCGGAGACGGACGCAGAGCACATCGTGCTGTGCACCGGAGCTGACTACCCGTTGCAATCCACTCGACGGATCGTCGAGTTGCTGGACCGTCATCGAGGACTGTCCTTCGGTGATATCAGCGCCTTGCCGATCGAGCACTGGGGGCCGCTGCGTGGGTATGACCGGTTTATCGCCAAGCAGTTCGCGTGGCGACAACATCGGATTCCTTTGCCAGCCTTCCGACGGATTCCGCATCAGGTCGTGCCGGCAGGTGGTGCCCAGAACAAGATTCTGAGCCGGCGCCATGCGCAGCTAGTGGTGGATGCTCTGGTCGGTGACGATGCCCTTCGGCGCTTTTTTCGCACGTGCTGGATCCCGGATGAAGTGGCCATCCCGTCGATCCTGTTCTCCCCGCTCCTCGGTGGCGATTGGCTCGAAGCATCGGTGCCGTGCCAGCCTTTGTGGCATATCAACTGGGGGAGGCGCCCCGGGGTGAAACCGCCGAAGAGCCCTCGTTGGTTGGCGATGTCGGACCTACCTGCGATTCGCGAAGCGGCCAGTCGTCCGGGGATCCCCGCGCTGTTCGCGCGGAAGTTCTCAAGTTCCCACCGCTCGTTGGTCGAGGCTATCGACGCAGATCTGAGAACGGAGACATAGTGCCGTCGATCCAGGACGTTGAGCAGCCGGATGACGATGCAGGCGCGCAGAGAGATCTGTTCGGCCGTGGCTTCGTCTATGCGGCGGTTTGGTCCACGCAACTGGCTGTGTCGACCCTGGTTTCGCCGATTCTCGCGCATGTGCTGCCGATCCAGGAGTTCGGTTCGCTCGCTGCGGCGATCGCCCTCTATCAACTCCTGACCGTCCTGACCGTCTTCGGGCTGGACCAGACCATTGAGATGCGGCGGGTCGAAGACCCCGACGGTCAGAGGTCACGTCTGCTGTTGGCGCGGGCAATCCTCTTCTCCTGGTCGGTCACCCTGATCGTGGCGCTTTCCAGCCCGTGGTGGGCGCCGGTGTTCGGATTCAACGGTGCTGGTGGGTTGGTCGCGATCACCTTGGGGTGGACCGCGCCGGGGGCTGCCGTTTTGTTGATGCTGGGGTTCATCCAGGCCGAGGACCGCCTGGCACGGTTCGCGACTGTCAGCATCCTGGCCAGCGCCGGGGGGCCGCTGTTCGGTTTGCTGTTGGTCGCCGCGGGGGAGGCGCGAGCGACAACCTACGCACTCGGTGGAGTCTTCGCCCAGTGCCTGGCCCTACTCCTGGGGTTGCTGTGGACAAAACCGCGATTTCTCGCCCGAGCAGGCCAACCGATGCTGCGCACCGCATTCGTGTTGGCTGTCCCACTGGGATTCGCAGCGTTGTCCCAGTACGTGCTCAATGCCGCCGATCGGCTCGTAGTGCAGCGGATTCTCGGGGAGACCGAGGTCGCCCGCTACCAGGTGGCGTTCGTGATCGGACAAGTGCTGTCGCTATTGCTGACCTTCACGAACCGAGCTTGGCTGCCCAGGCTCAAAGGGATCGTCCAGCTGCCAATGCGGTGGCGTGTGATCGAGGAGGCGCGCAACGGAATCTATCTTCTGGTCGCGTGGGCGGTGCTCGGGGTCACCGTGGCATCCCCGGTGCTGTTGCGGGTCTTCGCCCCGGCCAGCTACCACCCGGAGGACGGGTTGGTGACGGTGGTCTTCTTGGTTGCCTGTTCTGCATTTCCCCTCGCCTCGGTAGCTGCGAGCGGCCAGTTGCTGATCACTGTGGACAGGTCCGCGCCACTGGCAGTGGGTGCGGGTGTTGCGGTGCTGATCAAGGCGGTGGTGACCGCGGCTCTGATCATGCCGTTGGGAATCGTGGGGGCGGCGACCGGGACCTTGGTCGCATTGCTCGCGCAGGCGGTTGTGCTTCGCTGGTTCGCTGTCAGGACGAGCCCCCCGCGGCCCTGGAACCGACGGGTACTCGGGGTGGCCGCGCTCCTGGCCGCGTTGGCATTCGCGTCCGTCGCGACTCCGCAGACCTTGTGGTGGAATGCCGGGAAGCTCGTCTTGGGTATCCTTCTCCTCGTTCCCTTCTTCATGACCTATCGGCGGTTGGTGGCGAACAGTGGGCCGTGACAGGAGACGGAGATGCGACGGCGAAAGTTCATTCTGGGAGCGGGTGCTCTGGGTGTGGTAGCGCTCGGTGGCTCGCTTGCGTTCGCCGGTGGCCTCGGTGAATTCAACGGATCCAGCGTTCCCGACATCGACGGTTGGGACTGCGATTTCGCCGATGAGTTCGACGCCGACCATTTGGATCGAAGCATCTGGGAGAGCTACGGCTGGGGTCATCAGACACCCACAGGTGGCGGCATGGGACGTTACCTGATGGCAAACACGACAATCTCCGACGGCATGATGAGGCTTCGCTACGGGTACGACGACGGTGAGTGGACCTGTGCCGGGGTGAGTAGTGCTCCCACTTTCGACGCGGTGGGAGGTCGTTGGGAGTTTCGCGTTCGACATCCCCGTGCTCATGGCATCGGTTACGCTTTCCTTCTGTGGCCACAGGATCAGATTTGGCCGCCCGAGGTGAACATCGCCGAGGGAAACTGTTCCCGCAAGCGGGTCGAGCAATTCTTCCATTACGGGGTGGTCCCCAACCAAAAGCGCGAGAACCGTGAGATCACAGTGGGGGACCCGCACGACTGGAACACTTTCGGCGTGATCATTGACGAGGACGCCCTGCGTTACACGCACAATGGCGAGGTCGTCCAGACGATTCCGCTGGACACCGCTGACAAGCGCGTGATCCTGACTGAGCGGATATGGATCGGGTTCCAGATGGCCCCGATGGACGAGAACGCACCGGAAGCAGAGTGGTTCGACACAGTCGACGGGGGAGTGCCCAACTCGGAGACGCCGCCCGAGGGATACATCGACATCGACTGGGTCGCGCACTATGTCAGGAAGTGAAATCTTGCGTTCGACGGGTCGGCAGCGCAGCCTTCAATCGCCAGACGGCCTGCCGGATGTCCCAAGCTACCCAGGCGAGCCAGGTGAGGCGCCTGCTGCATCGAGCCAGCGCCGGGGGAACCGACCACCGCGGATCGGTTCCAACGGTAGCCAAGTATTCGGTGATCTCCCAGAGCATCTCCGGTGTCCGCGCCCAGGACCGGCCGTCCGGGCTGATCCGGAACGAGGCCAAGACATCCGGCATGCCGAGCATGTCGCCGTGACGGAGCAGCTTCAACCACAAGTCGATGTCCATGGGAAACAGAAATGTGCCGTCCCAACCGCCCACCCGTTCGTAATCCTTGCGGCGGAACATCGCTGAGCCGGGCTCACCGATTGGATTGTGGCCGAGAAGTACCGCCCTCCTGGCGACGGTGCGCCCGTCGCGCTGACCCAGAAGGAAATTCAAGCCGGTCACCGGTGCGAGCGTCTCCTGGCCGGCGTCCACCAGACGTCTCCTGCTCACCACCAATGAGATGTCCTGCCGCCTGTCCAGCAGGTCTGCTTGACGGGAGATCGCTTCGGGGTCGATCAGGTCATCGGCGCAAACGATCTTGAGATAGCGGCCGGTGCAGAGATCGGTGGCGCGTCGCCAGTTCTCGGCCAGCGGCAGCAGGCGCTCGTAACGATGAACACGGACACGTGGATGGGCGACCCGGGAAAGGATATCGGGCGTTCCGTCTGAGCTGGCATTGTCAACGACCACCACCTCGTAGTCGTCATCGGTTTGGTCCAGAACGGAGTCGAGGGTGGCCTGAAGTGATCTGCTGCCGTTGTGCACGGGGATGCACACCGAGGTGCGAGGAGTTCGGGCATCCAGAGTCCTATCCCGCGAAATCTCCCCCATACCGTGACCGTATCTGCTGGACACCACTCCCGCGACCCGAACGCCGCGGTCTACGTGCGGCGAATGCCTGAGCACCGATGGTGATAACGTCGCCGCCGGCGGGCCTGATCGGAGTTACGAACCCGCACGAGGACAAGCGGTGGATACTGTCCGGACCGAATCCGGGGGCGGAAGGTAAGTGTTCGATCATGTTTCTTGGTGCGTTGCGATCGATCGCCTTGCTTGGGGCTCACTGTGATGACATCGCGATAGGGGCGGGTGCGACGCTCGATCAGCTTTGCAGGGCTCATCCCGGCGTCCGAGTTGATGCGCTCGTTCTCAGCGGCGCGGGTACTCCTCGAGAGCAGGAGGAGCACTCCGCATTGACGGCGTTCTGTCCTGGCGCCGAACTGAACCTCCGGGTTGACGCCCTGCCAGACGGACGACAGCCGGCAGCCTGGGAGTCCGCGAAGTCCGCCGTGGCCGAGTTTCGTCGAGCAGTGGAGCCGGATCTGGTGATCGGACCACAGCGTGGTGACGCGCACCAGGATCATCGACAGCTGGCCGAGTTGATCAGCCAGGAGTTCCGTGACCATCTCGTTCTGGGATACGAGATTCCGAAATACGAAGGGGATCTGCCGAACGTCAACGCCTACGTACCCGTCACGCAGGACTCCAAGGAGCGGAAGGTTGAACTGCTCCACCGGCACTACCCGAGTCAGCATGATCGTACCTGGTTCGATGCCGACACCTTCTCCGGCCTGATGCGCGTGCGCGGCGTGCAGTCCCAAACCCGCTGGGCCGAGGCTTTCGTAGCGGAGAAACTGCTGATAGAGATTCCAGCCGTGGACCCATCCAAGATCGTCGAAGCGAGGAACATCTGATGCGGGTACTCCTGACAGGACACCTGGGCTATCTGGGTACGGTCATGTCACCGATCCTGCAAGCCGCCGGACACGACGTCATCGGCCTCGACACCGGTCTGTACGCCGCCAGCGTCCTCGGGCCGGTGCCAGTCGACCCTCCCGCACTCCCGATCGACCTCCGCGATGTCACCGCGGCGGATCTGCAGGGCTTCGATGCCGTGGTGCACCTGGCCGCACTGTCGAATGATCCGCTGGGCGCGCTCGACCCCGAACTCACCTACGCCATCAATCATCGGGCCAGTGTCGCGCTGGCCGAGGCGGCGAAGGAGGCCGGAGTCGGCCGCTTCCTCTACGCCTCGACCTGTTCGGTCTACGGTGCTGCCGGTGACGGTCTGGTGGGTGAGGAGGCACCGCTGGCTCCGGTCACCCCCTACGCGGAGTCGAAGGTCTGGGCCGAGCGGGACATCCTGGCCATGACCGACAGTGACTTCGCTCCGACCGCCCTGCGCAATGCCACGGCCTTCGGTTTCTCTCCTCGTTTGCGGGCCGACATCGTCCTGAACAACCTGGTCGGGCATGCGCTGTTGGGCGGAGAGATCCTGGTCCTGTCCGATGGCACGCCGTGGCGACCCCTGGTGCACGCCGCCGACATCGCCGACAGCTTTGCTGCAGTGCTCGCTGCGCCGGTCGACAACGTCGCGGGGCGGGCGTTGAACGTCGGCGACGAACAGAACAACGTGCGGGTCTCCGAGATCGCCGAGGAGGTGGCTCGGGCCGTACCCAGCGCAGGGGTTCGGATCACCGGTGAGGCGGGTGCGGATCCACGCTCGTACCGGGTCGACTTCTCGGCCCTGCGTGAGGCACTGCCCGGATTCGCCTGCCGGCGCTCGGTGGCCGACGGCGCCCGGGAGCTCGTCGCGGCGTATCGCGAGTTCGGGCTCGACCGGGCCGGCTTCGAGAACACGTTCGTCCGTCTGCGGACCCTTCAGGCGCGCCAGGATGCCGGTGAGCTGACCGAGGACCTGCGCCCGGCGCAGCCCTGAGACCGATCACCTCAGGTGCCGAACACCTCGGCCCAGCTCGGTGCCGCGGCGTCCCGGGCGCTGAGCTGTTCCGGCGGACGCTGCCAGGGCAGTGCCAGGAACGGATCGTCGTAGCGCACACCGATGTCGGAGTCGGGGTCATGGGGGCGATCGATCCGGTAGCAGATGTCAGCCGGCTCCTCGCCGAGGACGACGAAGCCATGCAACAGGCCCGGGGGTATCCACAGCGCTCGGAAGTCGATGTCGTCCAAACGGGTGGCGAAGTGTGCGCCGAACGTCGGTGAGTCCCGACGGGCGTCGACCACCACATCCCAGATGGCGCCCCGCGCACAGCGGACCAGTTTGGCCTCCCCGTCGCCGGAGCGGCCGTGCAGCCCCCGGAGCACACCGGGCTCCGACCTCGACTGCGAATCCTGATATCCCTCACCGAACGTGATCCCGGCAGCTGCGGCCGGCCCCGCGTCGAAGGTACGGGTGAAGAAGCCGCGGCCGTCACGATGTGGGGTGGGTTCGAGCACCAGGACGCCGGGGATCGCTGTCGAGCTGATCTGCACGACGTCGATGATGCTACGTAGCCGCCCGTGCTCGCCAGTTCCTCGACCGGTCCCGGACAACCACGACGGTCGGCGCTGAGCGGTGACCGAACTCCGAATATCGGGGGAAAACCTCCACCGAGAATTCGAAAGTGCCACTATCAATTCCGGTGAGAGCGTCACCTGCTGAAAGCAGGCAATGGGCCCGGCGAACTCAGTTCAGAGCTGTCCCGGATCGTCACCGATTTCGCAGCACGCTCATGAGGGAGCTGACGATTTCGGCGGGTCTGCGATGCGGGCTGGATGCCAGTGCCCGCAAGCGGGCGGACAGTGGGGGAGACTGCAGGCGCGCGCAGGAACAAAGGCCGCAGTCGCTGCCGGGACGATAGTGTTCGTGGGCGTCTGAGGAGTGACCGCAAACGCACTGTTGCTGTCGGCTCATCATTGATTCCTCATCGGTGGGGGATTTCCGAATTCCTCCACACTATCGGCAGGTGTACCGCGAATTCCATCGCCTCGCCATGTGACCTGGAATCTGTTTGCGCAAACACCAACCGAGATGAATTGGCCCGTTGTCGCTGCGAGCCGTCCGCTGTGACCGGGCGCGTTCCGGCCGGGCGTGTGTGCCGGTTCGGTCAGGCGCCGGTGACGCTGACTCCGGCGGGCAGGATCGCGTTGTCCGGGATGCCGATGCCGTCGGCCCGGGCGGTCAACACCAACGGTCCCTCGTCGGTGATCGCGATCGTGTGCTCACTGTGGGCGCCACGGGACCCGTCGGCCGCCGACAGGGTCCAGCCGTCGTCCTCGCGGATGATCCGGTTGGTGGTCGCCAGCAGCCACGGCTCGATCGCCAGTACCAGGCCGGCCTCCAGAACCAGGCCGTGACGTGGTTTCCCGTCATTGGGTACGTGGGGGTCGCCGTGCATCGTCCGGCCGACACCGTGGCCGCCGAACTCCAGGTTCGTCCGGTAGCCCGCGCGCTTGGCCACCTTGCCGATGGCGGCCGAGATGTCACCCATCCGGTTGCCCAGAACGGCTGCCCGGATCCCGGCAGCCAGGGCACGCTGTGTGGTGTCGATCAGCTTCAGATCCGCCGGAGCGGCCTCACCGACCACCACCGAGATGGCCGAGTCCGCGACCCAGCCGTCGACAGAGACCGCGAAGTCGAGCGACAACAGATCGCCGTCGGCCAATGTCCGGTCGTGCGGCAGGCCGTGCAGGACACCCTCGTTCACCGAGGTGCAGATCACGTGACCGAACGGGCTCGCCCCGAAGCTCGGGTGATAGTCGATGTAGCACGACTCAGCACCGGCCTCGGCGATCCGCCGATGTGCCTCGGCGTCGATGTCCAGCAGGTTGTCACCCACCGACACCTCAGCAGCCAAGGCCGTCAGGGTGTCGGCGACGAAACGGCCGGCGGCTTCCATCTCGCGCAGTTCACTCGGGGTACGCAGTTCGATCACCGGACCATCCTAGGTCGTCCGGGGTATCCGTTCACCCGGCCCGGTCGGGCAACCGGTCGTCCACGAGGCACCGGGCACGACCCCGTGGATTAGGCTCGGGAAGCGGGTACGGATCCACCGGACCGGGAGGGAAAACATGGAGCCGACTGCAGCCGACGGCACGCTTCGGGTGGCGGTGGCCCAGGTGACCAGCGGCCGCGAGCTGGACGAGAACCTCGAACTGCTGCGCCGAAGCTGCGACGAGGCAGCCGCCGGTGGTGCCCGGCTGGTGGTCTTCCCCGAAGCGATGATGCGCTCCTTCGGTCATCGCCTGGTCGACATCGCCGAGCCGCTCGACGGGCCGTGGGCCCGGGCGGTACGGCAGATCGCTGCCGACCACGGGCTGCTGGTGGTCGCCGGGATGTTCACCCCCGGAAGCCGTGGGCGGGTGCGGAACACGGTGTTGGCGACCGGACAGGGAGTCGAGGTCGCCTACGACAAGATCCACCTGTTCGACGCCTTCGGTTTCGCCGAATCCGACACCGTCGAGCCCGGATCGCAGGTGGTCACCTTCTCCTTCGCCGGTCTGACCTTCGGCCTCGCCACCTGTTACGACATCCGATTCCCCGGCTTGTTCTCCGCCCTGGCAGCGGCCGGCGCACAGGTGATCCTCGTCCCCGCCTCCTGGGGGTCGGGCGAGGGCAAGGCCGAGGCGTTCGGTCTGCTGGCCAGGGCGCGGGCGATGGACACCACCACCTATGTCGTGGCCTGCGACCAGGCGGATCCGGTGGCCCAGGGGTTGTCCGACGGCTCTGCGCCGACCGGGGTGGGGCACAGTGTGGTCGCCAACCCCGATGGTTCAGTGCTGGTGTCGGCCGGCGCCGGGCCGCAGCTGCTCTTCGCCGATCTGTCCGCTGAGACCGTGTCCGCGGTACGCCGGACCCTCCCGGTGCTGGCCAACGCACACCAGTTCTGACCTCCTCGCGCCGCCGCGAGATCGGCCGCCCGCCCGGGGGTGACCTTGTCGGGGCGGGAGTGGCTCGTGGGTTGGGTACCCGAGGCAGGCAGAGGGCTGCGAAGTCCTCGGCGCCCCGGTCGGTGAGTTCGCTCGCTGCGATTTCTCCTGCAGCCGCAGGCGTGGCAGAATGAGTCGCTGTTGCCCACACCACCGCTCCTGCCACAGGGGGATCGTCCGGCGGGTGGGCCCATCGAATTCGAAGATGCGACCAGGTGACCCGTGGCACCGGTGAGGATGAGAGATGAACAAGCTGATCGAGGCGGCAGTCCAGCCGGCCCTGCGTACCGACATTCCCCAGTTCCGTGCAGGCGACTCGGTGAAGGTGCACGTGAAGGTCGTCGAGGGCAACCGCTCCCGTGTCCAGGTGTTCGCCGGTGTGGTGATCGCCAAGAACGGTGGCGGCATCTCGGAGTCCTTCACCGTCCGCAAGGTCAGCTTCGGCGTCGGCGTGGAGCGTACCTTCCCGCTGCACAGCCCGATCATCGACAAGATCGAGGTCGAGCGCCGTGGCGACGTCCGTCGCGCGAAGCTGTACTACCTGCGCGGTCTGCGCGGCAAGGCTGCGAAGATCAAGGAGAAGCGGGACTGACCTCCTGCTCACCGCACATCGGCGACCCGGTACTGGACACTGATCCTGGACCGGGTCGCTTCGTGCATCTTGGGCACACAGTGATCCCAGGTCCGCTGGCAGCTGCCGCCCATCACCACCACATCCCCCGAGCTCATCGGCACCTGTAGTCCGCGACCGCCGCCGCGCGGACGCAGCGCGAGTCGGCGTACTCCCCCGAGGGAGACGATCACCACCATCGTGTCCTCACCGGCGCTGCGGCCGATCCGATCACCGTGCCAGGCCACCGAGTCGCGTCCGTTGCGGTACAGGCACAGACCGGCGCTGACGAAGTCCTCGCCCAGTTCCGGGCGGTAGTGCGCCGACAGCTCGCTGCGCATCCGCTCCAGCATCGGGTGCGGCCATCGGTCCTGCGGCCCGTGGAAGCTCAGCAGTCGCGGGACGTCGATCACCCGGTCGTACATCTGACGCCGTTCGCCGTACCAGGGGACACGCTCGCTCAACTGCTCCATCAGCAGATCGGGACGGATCACCCAGCCGGGTCGCAGGTCGAGCCAGGCCCCTCGGCCGAGCTGTCGACGGTGCAGGCCGTCGGCGTAGGGGTTCAGGTCGGGCGCGGCTGCGGTGAGGTCGTCGAACAGCGACATCTGGCTCATGCGCCAAGTCTAACCCGGAGTCGAACAGATGTTCGATATTTGTCCGTCGTGGGTCGAATCCTCCGCGGTGGCCCTCGTCGGGACCCGCGGATCGGCTCCGGTGGATGCTCGGAATTCGGTCCCAGGGTCTACGCTGTCGTGGGCGGCTGCGGACCCTCGGCGGGGACGCGGTCGCCGCGGACACGTCCGCACGGACGGGGTGGACAACGATGAAGGGCGGCGGGTGAGCGGCACGGTGAGGGCGAATCGCGGCTCGGCGGAGAAGACGTCCTTCGGACGGTCGACGCTGAGATTCCTGCGGGAGTTGGTGATCGTCGTGATCGGCGCACTGGTCCTCTCCGGGGTGCTCCGGGCCTTCGTGGCGCAACCGTTCCTGATCCCCTCGCCGTCGATGGAGAACACCCTGCTGATCGGCGATCGGGTGGTGGTGCAGAAGATCGGCGACTACCAGCGCGGTGACATCATCGTGTTCAAGGATCCCGGCGGATGGTTGCAGGGCCAGGAGACTCCCGAGCGCGGCCCCGCGGGCAAGGTGCTGGAGTTCTTCGGGGTCCTTCCCGACACCAGCGACGACCACCTGATCAAACGCGTGATCGGGATGCCCGGTGACAACGTCGCCTGCTGTGACGCCGATGGCCGGTTGACGGTCAACGGGGTGTCCCTGGACGAGGACGAGTACCTCTATCGCTCCGGCGGGACCCCGATCGCGCCGTCCCGGCTGCCGTTCGACGTGGTGGTGCCGGCCGGCCACCTGTTCGTCATGGGTGATCATCGCAACGTCAGCGCCGACTCCCGCTGCCACCTCGACGAGGAGGGGACCGGTGACTATCCCGGTGCGGCTGCCTTCGTACCCCAGTCCGACGTGGTCGGCACGGCGTGGGTGATCGTCGCGCCGTTCGACCGATGGCGAACCTTCTCCACCCCCGAGGCCTTCGCCCAGATCCCCCCGCCGTCCGAGCCCGCTCCGGAAGAAGGAGTGATCTCGACCGAAGTGGTCGGGTGCTGAATGAGCGCCGGGCGGTCCGAGCGGCTGGCTGGCCAGCGGCCCTGGTTGGTACGGCGGGACAGCGGTCTCTACGGCTATGAACGCGCCCTCGGCAGGGCGGGTCTCGCACCGGTGGCCGGCGCCGACGAGGCCGGTCGCGGTGCCTGTGCCGGCCCCCTGGTCGCGGCGGCGGTGATCCTCTCCCCGGACCGCTCGCGGCAGATCACCGGGTTGAAGGACTCCAAGTTGATGACCGCCAAGGCGCGGGACCGCGCCTATGACGAGATCCGTTCCAAGGCGCTGGACTGGTCGGTGGTGGCGGTCGGTTCGGCCGAGTGTGACCGTCTGGGAATGCATGTGGCCAACATCCAGGCGCTGCGGCGTGCCGTCCTGCGCCTGGAGCGCCGCCCCGAATTCGTCATCACCGACGGGTTCGGCGTGGACGGCATCGGCGCTCCCGGATTGGCCATGTGGAAAGGGGATCGAGTGGCGGCCTGCGTCGCCGCCGCGTCGGTGATCGCCAAGGTCACCCGGGACCGGATCATGACCGAGCTGGCGCAGACCTACCCCGCCTACGGGTTCGAGGTGCACAAGGGGTACTGCACCGCCGAGCACCAGGCCGCCTTGGACCGGTTGGGTCCCTGTGTCGAACACCGCCGACGATTCGACAATGTGGTCGCCGCCGAGCGTGCGACACAGTCGCGGCCGGCCGTCGATCGCACCGGGCACGACGAGACGCGACTAGAGTGGCAGCGATGAGCACCGACGACCTCGACGCCTACGAGAGCGAACTCGAACTGCAGCTGTACCGCGAGTACCGCGATGTGGTGCGTCTGTTCACCTACGCGGTGGAGACCGAACGCCGGTTCTATCTCTGCAACGCCATCGACCTGAAGGTACGGACCGAGGGAGGCGACGTCTACTACGAGGTCTCCATGGGTGACGCGTGGGTGTGGGACATCTATCGGCCGGCCCGGTTCGTGAAGAACGCCAAGGTGTTGACCTTCCGGGACGTGTCGATCGAGGAGATCACCCACTCCGACCTCGAGGTCCCCGAGAAGTAGCCCCCGGCAGGCGGGGGGTGGCGGGTCGACGCCCGGCGCGGGCTTTTCCACAGCCGGCCGGACCTCTCGCTGTTGTCCACAGATCGGCCTGAGTTCGGTCCAGGCCCCTGGTCGGTGCCGATGGTCTGAGCATGAATCGGGCGGAACTGGGACAGTTCGGGGAGGATGTCGCGGTGCGCTTCCTGCAGGCGCACGGATGGACCGTGGTCGAGCGCAACTGGCGATGTCGCAGCGGTGAGATCGACATCATTGCCCGCGATGGCGGGCTCTTCGTCTTCTGTGAGGTGAAGGCGCGCTCGGGTGCCGGTTTCGGCGACCCTTTGGAGGCGGTGACCAGGGCGAAGCTGCAGCGGCTGCGGGAGCTGGTCGGGCACTGGCTGGGGGCGTATCCGGGTCCTCGGCAGGTACGGATCGACGCGATCGCAGTGATCGCCGGGGACGATCAGCTGCTGCTGCGGCATGTGCGAGGGATCGCCTGATGGGGCAGGTATGCACGGCATGGTCGGTGGCGTTGTTGGGCATGAGCGGCCAGATGGTGGAGATCGAAGTCTCGGTCGGCAGCGGGTTGCCACGCACGGTGCTGGTGGGCCTGCCCGATGCTGCCCTGTACGAAGCGCGTGACCGATGCCGGGCGGCGGTGTCGAACTGCGGACTGCAATGGCCGGTCGCCCTGACCACGATCAATCTGACACCGGCATCGTTGCCGAAGGCCGGCTCCCATTACGACCTGGGGATCGTCGCGGCGGTCCTGTGCGCGACCGGGGTGGGGGAGCGGGCTCAGGCAGAGCGGACGGTCTTCCTCGGTGAGCTCGGCCTGGATGGCCGGGTACGGCCGACCAGGGGAGTGCTGCCGGCATTGATGGCTGCCCGGACCAACGGCTTCGAGCGGGCCGTGGTGGCCGCTGCCCAATTGCCCGAGGCGACCTTGGTCGACGGGATCGCCGTGCACGCGGTGGCCGATCTCGAGGGCCTGGTCGGTCTGCTGCGAGGAGGCCCCGGTGAGTGCGTTGCCGCGGCACCCGCCGAGGACGAGGAGACCGCCGAGACGGTCGGCGACCTCGGCGACGTGGTGGGCCAGTTGCAGGCGCGGTGGGCCCTGGAGGTGGCAGCGGCGGGGCGACACCACCTGTTCTTCAGCGGCCCCCCGGGCGTGGGCAAGACCATGCTGGCCGAACGCCTGCCCGGCATCCTGCCGGAGCTGAGCGCTGGCCAGGCCTTGGAAGTGCTGGCGATCCGGTCGATCTCCGGTCTGCCGATTGATCATCGGCTGCCGCGTCGCCCACCCTTCGCCGGCCCGCACCACAACGCCTCGGTGGCCAGCATGGTCGGTGGCGGCTCACGGATCGCCGCGCCCGGAGCGGTCTCGATGGCTCATCACGGCGTGCTGTTCCTGGACGAGGCAGCAGAGTTCAGCCCACGGGTTCTGGATGCCCTGCGGACACCGCTGGAGACTGGCAGTGTGACCCTGGCCCGCTCCGCCGGGCAGGTCACCTATCCGGCGCGGTTCCAGCTGATCATGGCGGCCAATCCCTGTCCTTGCGGGCAGTCCGGTCAGCTCGGCGGCCGATGCCAGTGCACGCCGACGGTCGTGCGGCGCTACCGCAGCCGGCTGTCCGGTCCGGTGCTGGACCGGATCGACATCCAGACCACATTGCATCCCGTCGGTCCGGCAGTGCTGTCGGCCACCGATCACCGGGCGGAGTCCTCGGCGGTCGTCGCCGACCGCGTGCGCGAGGCACGGGCACGTCAATTGCACCGGCTGCGCGCGACACCGTGGCTGACCAACGCCGAGGCATCCGGTGCCTGGATCCGCCGGCACTGGCCACCACCGGCCGAACCGGGGCTGCTGAGCGCGCAGATCCGGCGCGGCGCCATCAGTGCCCGAGGCGCGGAGAAGGTGGTCCGGCTCTCCTGGACCATCGCCGATCTGGGCGGGCATGACCGGCCGACCCGTGCAGATCTGCAACTCGCATTGGCCCTGCGGCGCGGTGACGACGTCCAGCGGGTCGTCGATGCCGAACACTCGGTTGTCGCTGCCGATCACGCAGTCGTCGATCCGGGACGAGGGGCGGTGTCATGACTGGGTCGGGCCCTGGGCGGATGGTACCGACGGCCCTGTCGGAGAGGCAGGCCCGGATGGCGCTGTGCGCCGCGGTCGAGCCGGGCTCGCCCGAGGTGTCGACGGCGGTGGCCGAACATGGTGCCGCGGCGGTCTGGGCCGGTCTGGCCGATCACGACGGAGCAGTCGGGCGACGGGCCGGTACGGTCGACCTGACGGCAATGATCGCGGCAACGGACTCGGTCGGGGCGCGGTTCGTGATCCCCGGCGATCCCGAATGGCCGCCAAGGCTGGCCGACCTCGATCGGGTAGTGGCCCGGGGGCGCGACCAGGTGCACTTCGGTGGGCAGCCGCTGGGCTTGTGGCTGCGTGGCAGACCACTGCCGTCCGGTCCGGTCGTGGCCATCGTGGGGTCACGGGCGAGCACCGGATACGGTGAATCGGTCACCGTTCAGCTGGCTGCAGAGGCGGCCGAGGCCGGGCTGGTCGTGATCTCGGGCGCCGCCTACGGCATCGACACCGCAGCCCACCGCGGGGCAGTGGCCGGTGGTGGTAGGACGATCGCGGTCCTCGCCTGTGGCGTGGATCGGGCCTACCCGAGTGGCAACGCCGCGATGTTGGATCACCTGGGCCACCACGAGTTGATCATCTCCGAGCTGCCGCCGGGATCCCATCCCGCGCGAAGTCGGTTCCTCAGCCGGAACCGCCTGATCGCAGCGATCGCCGAGGCAACTCTGATCGTGGAGGCCGGCCATCGCTCGGGCGCCCGGAACACCGCCAGTTGGGCGATCGAGCTGAACCGCCACCTGCTCGCCGTGCCCGGGCCGGTCACCTCCACGACCTCGGCCACGCCGAATCGGCTGATCAAGGAGCGGCAGGCCGAACTGTGCAGCGGGATCGGCGACCTGCTGGAGGTGCTGTCACCCAGCGGCGATGAACTGCTCGCCGGGGCGCCGGCAGAACCGGTGACCACGACCGATGCGCTGCCCCTGGAGCTGTACGAGCTCTACGAAGCACTGCCCGGGCGTGGATCGATGAGTGCCGATGAGCTGGCACTGACGACCGGCAAGCTGCTGCCGGAGGTTCTGGTCGGGTTGGCCGAGCTTGCCCAGTTGGGGTGCTGTCGCCAGGACTCCGACGGCCGTTGGTCGCTGGCGAGATGAGGTCGGTCGAGGATGGTTCACCGCAGCGTTCACGGTTGCCGGGCGGTGATGCAGTACTGCAGACCGCCCGGGGCCGCCATCACGGTCCACTGCGGGTGCCGGCGGACGATCTTGGCACCGAGTCTCAGGTGCCGGTCGGTCTCTGCCTCGACATCGGAGGTGGCCAGATCGAGGTGGGCTCGAGTCAGCGGTGCGGGCTGGGCCAGCTCCTGGACCAGCAGGCACAGCGGCTGGTCGGGATGCGTGAGGCGAAGGAACGGGCCAGGTCCGGCATTACCCGATGGCGACCACCGGGTGAGTTCGGTCCAGAATCGGCGCTCGGTCGCAGCGTCATCGGGTGACACGTCGATCACCACCTGATCGACCCGGCTGCGATGCCCCGACCACTGCGACGCAGCGGGGGCCGGCCCGGATCGGAGGCATCGACCAGGCAGAACCGCATGCCGCCGGGGGAGGTCATCACCTGCACGTCACCGTAGTCGGTGTGTTCACGCCCGCCCAGTGCGCGGACCCGCCCGACCATCGTCGGCCGATCCTGCACATGCAGATCGATGTGCACCCCGGTGCCACCGTGGCCGGTGTTCTGCACCCGCAGATAGGCATCACCGCTGTCCGGCAGCAAGGTCGCGAACTGACCGTGATCGCCCCGGCTGGCCGAAAGCTGCGAACCGGTGACCGAACTCCAGAACTCGGTGCAGACTCGGTGCACCGCATCGGGGATGTCGACGAAGGCGGTCACCCAGTCGATCTCAGTGGTGGGCGTACCCGAGCCGGCGCCGGCGGGTGAGCCGATCCCGGAACCTGTGTCGGTGGCGGCACCGGTACGCGAATCGTGGCCGGGGCTGGAGAAGCTGTCGGCGGAGGGCATGGGTCCAACCGTATGCGGGTCGTCGGTCAGTGCCAGGGTGCTCAGCATTCGATCCGGCCGAGGGGCGTCGCGCTTTCATGCTTCGACCGCGGTCGATGGATCCACGCGCGAACGGCGACTCGCGAGTGGGGCCGATTCGATCGGCTCGCGCTGTCACTCGGTGGCTGGCTCTGCCACCAAGGATGCATAGTCGGGATGGCGATCGATCCACCCACGGATGAAGGGACACAGCGGTTGGACCTTCAGGCCCCGGTCGCGGGCATCGTCGAGCGCGTGACGGGCGAGGGTGGAGCCGACACCACGGCCACCCAGCGACGGATCCACCTCGGTGTGGGTGAAGGTGATCAGACCGTCGCCGAGTTCGTAGGCGGCGAAGCCGAGCAGATCGTCACCGGCATGGATCTCGTAGCGTCGCCGAGCAGGGTTGTCGGCGACTGTGATCTGTGTGTCCATCTCCACTCCTTCGTGCCTACGTCCGGACCTGGCCGGAAAACCGGGCGGCGTTGCCCGGAGCGAGCTCAGGTCTGGTCACCCCCGAACGACACCGGGATTCACGGCAGCCCGGGAAACATCTCGTCCGACGATAACCGCAGTGGCCCCCGGAAGTCTGCTCCTGCAGGTGACAAGTTTCCCCACTCCACCGGTCGGTCGGTAGCCGGCAGACCACAACGGGCCGGGGATGGTCACCCATCCCCGGCCCGCGGATCAGCTGTGTCTCCTGTGGATCAGAAGGCCGCGTCGATGTCGGTCACCCCGATCACCTTGATGTTCAGGAACTCGTTGAAACCGAGGTCGATCAGCTCGTGGCCGTACCCGGAGTTCTTCACACCGCCGAAGGGGAGTCGGCCTTCACCCCGGTCGGATGGTTGACGAAGATCATGCCGGTGTCGACCTGCTGGGAAACCCGCTCGCCGCGATCGGGGTCACTGGTGAACACCGAACCGCCGAGACCGTACGGGCTGTCATTGGCGACCTTGATCGCCTCCTCCTCACCCGAGACCCGGTACACCTGCGAGACCGGTCCGAAGAACTCCTCGTGCCGGGCAGGATTGTCCGGGGCGATGTCGGTCAGGATCGTGGGCTGGAAGAAGTTGCCCTGCGTCGGTACGGGGTCGCCGAGCTGCTCGGCCTTGGCGCCGTTGGCGATCGCCTGCTCCACCTGGCTCTGCAACCGGCTGGCCGCGCCGTCGGAGGACAGTGGGGCCAAAGTGGTCGAACGGTCCATCGGGTCCCCGGCCTTGAGCGTCGCCACACCGGCCCGGTAGCGGTCCATGAAGCGGTCGTAGACCGAGTCGTCGACGATCAGTCGCTTGGAGGAGACACAGACCTGACCGGCGTTCCAGTGCCGGCCCAGGACGGCCCAGTCGGCGGCCTTGTCCACATCGGCGTCGTCGAGCACGATGAACGCGTCGGCACCGCCGAGCTCCAGGGTCGACTTCTTCAGGTTCTTCGCCGCCTCGGTGGCGACCGCGGCGCCCGCGCGCTCACTGCCGGTCAGTGCCACCCCGCGTACCCGCTGGTCGGCGATCAGGGTGTTCGACAGCTCGTGGGAAATGAAGACGTTGGTGTAGATGCCCTTCGGGGCGCCGGCATCGGCCAGCAGCTTCTCGAAGGCCAGTGCGGCCTGCGGCACGTTCTCGGCGTGCTTGACGATCATCGTGTTGCCGGCGGCCAGCTGCGGTCCGGCCACCCGTGCCAGCTGGTAGTAGGGGAAGTTCCACGGCTCGATCGCATAGATCACTCCGAGCGGCTCGCGGGACAGGTACACCCGGCCGGCGTTCGGATCCTTCACCTGCAGTGGCTGCGGTTCGAGGAACTTCGCGGCGTGCTGGGCGTAGTACTCGAGGATGTCGGCGCTGAGTTCCACCTCGGCCTCGGCCTCACCGATGACCTTGCCCATCTCCAGGGTCAGGATCTCGGCGTATCGCGATTTGTCGGCCCGCAGCGCGTCAGCGGCACGCTGCAGCACGACCTCACGATCGGCAACAGGTGTCGTCCGCCAACTGCGGAATGCCTCGTCGGCGGTGGTGACGACCTCGCGCAACTCGGCTTCGGTGAGCTCCTCGAACTTCTGCACGACCTCACCGGTATAGGGATTCGTGGTCTGGTAACCCATGGTTGTCCACCTCGGTTCAGGACCCGTCCCGGCCTCACCTGCGCGGCGGATCGGCGGCTGTGGCGTCGGAGAACTGTCGTTGCGGTGGAGTGGGCCGAGCGGATCGGCTTGTTGATCTCTACTTGTCTCAACGGCCTGCCCGGGCCGGCGCATTCCGGATCGGGGGAGTCTGCTCGATCACGCCGCCTCGCTTGTCGCGATCTGTCGACCACCTAACACATTTACGTGATGTGTGAACTGTTTCTGATATTCCTGACATGTTGATGGGAGCCGTTGAAGCAGTCGGCCTTGATGGCAGGGCCAGTGCTCAAATCGCCCCGCATTCTCTGCGGCATCCCGGCAGGGGGAGTTGTCTGCTGGCCGGCCGATGGCAGGCTGGCCACCAAGCGATCCACCCGGAAGGCCCCATGACGAACCGATTGCGCGACAGTCTCTCCCCGTACCTGCAACAGCATGCCGAGAACCCGGTGCACTGGCAGGAATGGGGTGCCGAGGCCTTCGCCGAGGCCCGACGTCGCGACGTACCGGTCTTCCTGTCGATCGGCTACGCCGCCTGTCACTGGTGCCATGTGATGGCCCATGAGTCCTTCGAGGATCCCGAACTGGCAGCACTGCTGAACCGCGACTTCGTCCCGGTGAAGGTCGACCGGGAGGAGCGACCCGATGTCGATGCGGTCTATATGGCCGCCACCCAGGCGCTGACCGGGCAGGGCGGGTGGCCGATGTCGGTCTGGCTCACCCCGGAGGGTGAACCCTTCTATGCCGGTACGTACTTCCCGCCGCGTCCACGCCAGGGCATGCCCGGATTCGAGCAGGTGCTGACGGCCCTGTCCCAGGCCTGGCAGGAGCGACGCTCCGATGTCTCGGACAGTGCCACGGAGGTGGCCAGGTACGTGGCCGCAGCGCAGGAGGGCATCACCGGGGATCTGCAGTTGGCGACCGCGCTGGAGCAGCTGCACCACCAGTACGACAACAGGTACGGCGGTTTCGGTGCGGCACCGAAGTTCCCGCCGACACTGGTACTGGACGCGTTGCTGGCAGAAGGCAGCCCCGACAGCCTGCAATCGGTCACCGGCACTCTCGACGCCATGATCAACGGTGGAATCCATGATCAACTCGGGGGTGGGTTCGCCCGCTACTCGGTCGATGCCCGATGGATCGTGCCGCACTTCGAGAAGATGCTCTACGACAATGCGCTGCTGCTGGGCACGCTGGCCCGTGCTTCGCGGGTGGTCGATGCCGCACGGGCCGAGGACTACCAGCACGTCGGTGAGCGGCTGGTCGGTTGGTTGGAGCGGGAGATGCTCCTGGCCGGCGGCGGTTTCGCTGCCTCACTCGACGCCGACTCGGTCGATGCCGATGGGCGCATGCGCGAGGGGGCGTACTACGTCTGGACCCCCGCACAGCTGACCGAAGTGCTCGGTGAGGCTGCCGGGCCGGCCGCAGCGGCATTCGGCGTCAGCGCCGAGGGCAGCTTCGAGCCCGGTACGTCCACCCTGCAACGTCTCGGCCCGACCGAACCGCACTGGCGCGAATCGCTGCTGCAGCGACGCGCGTCGCGGCAACCTCCGGCCCGTGACGACAAGGTGGTCGCAGCGTGGAACGGCTGGCTGGTCGTCTCCCTGGTCGAGGCGGCGATGATCTGGCAACAACCGCGTTGGCTCGAACTGGCCATCGGTGCGGCCGACTACCTGTGGCAGGTGCATGTCGACAGCGACCGGGTCCACCGGGTGAGCCGCAACGGGGCCAACGGGACCGCGCCGGCGATCGCCGAGGACCACGGCGCGATGGCGCACGGCTTCGGCATGCTCGCCGCCGCCACCGGTGACCCGCACTGGCTGCAGCGCGCAGAGTTCCTGCTGGAGCTGGCCGATCGGCGGTTCCGCGCCGAGGACGGCGGTTGGTACGACAGCGCCGCCGATCATGACCTGATCACCCGGCCTCGGGACCTGACCGACAATGTCACCCCCTCCGGTGGCAGTGCACTGCTGGCTGCGCACCGGGTCCTCGCTGCCCTGAACGGCACCGGCCCGGGACGCCTGGACGCCGCCACGGCCACCGGAGCCGGGATCGCCGCCCGGGCGCCGCGCTTCGCCGGCTGGTGGTTGCGGGAGTTGCTTCTCGCCGAGCGGCGCCGGGCCAAGGAGATCGCCGTCGTCGGTGATGCCCCGGAGTTGCTGCGGCAGGCCTGGTGCAGCGCGCCGGAGGGTTCGGTGATCCTGTCGGTGGCCGCCGACCGGACCGAGGACTTCGGTCTCAGCCGGGGACGGTCCACACCGTCACCGGCTGCCTGGGTCTGCAGCGGCAATGTCTGCCAGTTGCCGGTCGGCACGGTCGAGCAGTTGCAGGACCAACTCGGCTGAACCACCCGCCGATGGTTCAGCCGGAGTCCGTGGCCGAACCACCGCGCCCGGCGGGCGGCCCGGCCGGTCCGTCGGCGCCCAGCCTCCTCACCGACCTCGGTCCAGCAGGTCAGATCCAGCCGTTGCGGCGGGCGACTTGGGCTGCCTCGTGCCGGTTGGAGACACCGAGTTTGTTCACCGCGGCCGACAGGTAGTTGCGTACCGTCCCCACCGACAGGGCAGCCCGGGAGGCGATCTCCTCCACCGGTGAGCCGGCGGCGGCCAGGGTCAACACATCGGCCTCCCGGGCCGAGAGTGGCGAGTCGCCGGCGCCGATCGCCTCGGCGGCCAGTTCGGGATCGACATAGCGCCCGCCGTCGTTGATCGTCCGGATCAGGTCGGCCAGGACCTTCGCCGAGACGGTCTTCGGGACGAAACCGCGTACCCCGGCGGCCAGGGCGCCCTTCAGGTAACCGGGACGTCCGTGGGAGGTGACGATCACGCACCCGCAGTCGGGTAGGTCGAGGAGAATCTGCTTCGCCGCCTCGATCCCGTCCAGTCCGGGCATCTGCAGGTCGAGCACGGCCACATCGGGCCGGGAGTGCCGCGCCGCGGCGACCGCCTCCGGGCCGGAGGCGGCGACGGCGACGACCTCCAGGTCGTCCTCCAGATTGAGCAGGCCGACGAGAGCCTCGCGGATCAGCGCCTCGTCATCGGCGAGCAGGATCGATATCACGTCAACTCCTTGGGTACGGGAAGAGTCTGGCAGGGATCGGCCGGGTCAACGACCCGACTGGTCCGGTACAGCAGGTGCCTCGAGTCCGTCGTCGGCGACCGGACGGCGCCGGCCCGACCGCTGCTGCGGCGGGACCTCGGCGAGCAGGGTGAAGACATTCCGGTACACATCGGTGTGCATCGCGCCGCCGACCTGCTGCAGGCGTTCCTGCAGTCCCAACAGCCCCGAGCCGTTGCCGCTGCGGCCGGACGGATGGGCACCGTCATTGGTCAGGGTCAGGCGCCAGCCCTCACCGGCTGCGCCGCTGAGGCTGATCGTCACCACGGTCGCATCGCTGTGCCGCAGCACATTGGTGACGCCTTCGCGTACCACCCAGCCCAGGGCGGCTGAGCTGTCGCGATCCAGGTCGGCGTCGGCGATGTCGACCTCACAACGGACCCCGCCGGCTGCCAGCACCGACTTCGCCCCGTGCAGTTCCTGGGCGAAGTCGACCTGCCGGTAGCCGCGGACGACCTCACGTACCTCCTTGCCGGCCTGCTCGGCGACCTGGTGCACCTCACGCATCTGTGCGGCGGCCTCCGCCGACCGCCCCCGCTCGGCCAGTCCGGCAGCCAGTTCGCTCTTCACCGCCACCGAGGACAGGACGCGACCGAAGACATCGTGCAGGTCCCGGGAGAAGCGCAACCGTTCCTCGGCGACCGCCAATCGGGCCGCGGTCTGCCGGGCCGAATCGAGAGACCACACGACGCGCAAGGTCCACGCGCACAGCCAGACCGTGGAGATCATGACCACCACCATGAAGAGGATCGCGAACCGCGAAGCGGGTTCCAGTCCGGCGGTGCAGGCAACCGTCACCACCAGTGCGATGATCTGGATGCCGAGTGCCACCCGGAAGGTCGCGATCAGCACCAGCGGCGAGACGGTCATGATCAGGATCGCCGGGGCGGTCGACGGGGTGACCAGGACACCGCTGAGTGTGGTGGTGGTCACGGTGAAACCGGTCCAGACGGCCACCTGTTTCCCGTGCGCACGCATCGTCTGTTCCTCGAGCACGCTCAGTGCCCGGATCAGCGCCAGCAGCGAGGCCACACCGGCGAGGACGAACAGTACCCACAAGACCACCTGCTGCCACGGCGCAAGCGCGATCAGGTCGCGGATCACGAAGGCCAGGACCGCCAGACCGCCCAGTGGTACCGGGTAGAGCGACCACCGGAAGTACTGGTCGAGGCGCCGCGTGTTGGTGTGCAGCCAGCTCTGCGTGTCGCTCATGGGCCGATCCTGCCATCCACCGCGCGGTGGGGGTCGGTACCCGGTTCACCGGAAGCCGGTGACATCTGTCAGATCGACCCTCCGGTCGTGGACCGGTCAGTCGAGGTCGGGATCACGCGGGCCGACCCACAGCCCGCGGGCCCTGGCTGTGACCTGGCCGTCGACGGTGATCTCCCCGTTGAGCCACACCTTCCGGCCGGACGTCTCCTCGGCGCGGGCGGTGACCACCAGATTGGTGTAGAGGGGAGTGCCGGCCAGGTAGTCGATGGTCAGGGTACGGGTGAACCGCGCCCGGTCCCGCGGCTGGGCCCCGCCAAGGGTGTGGTCGAGCAGGGCCGCCAGCATCCCGCCGTGCACCCGGCCGGGTGGTCCTTGGTAGGCCAGGCCCAGGTTGGCCCGGGCCTCGGCGCTGCCATTGTGCTCGGCCTTCCGGACCGGGGGAGCGATCGGGTTCGCCGTGCCGGTGAGCATCGATCGGTCGTGATCCATCGTCTCCACGCTCTGCATGGTGGCTTCGTCCTCGGCGATCACCTCCTCTGCGGGGGCGGCCAGCGGGCGCAGCAACTCCTTCGCCTGCTCCAGCAGGCCCCGCAGCTCCGGCGGCGGTGCGGATTTCCCGGCCCGGACCACCAGGTCGGTCAGGTCACGCAGTTGCTGTGCGGGTTCGTCCCACGTCGTCGTCGGTTTCACGGCATGGACCTTAGCGCTCGTTCAGAGCCGCCGCGGCGGGTGTCCCATCGGGCCGGTGTGAGGCAGCTGGATCGGCCAGTGGTCGCTAGCCTGCACGGGTGCAGATCTTGTTGCCCCCCTCGGAAGGAAAACGTCGACCCGGTCGTGGTCGGCGGTTGGAACTCGAGGACCTGTCCTTCCCCGAGCTCGGTGCGAAGCGGGAGGAACTGATCGATGCCGTGGTCGCCGCGGCAGGATCACCGGAGGCGGCGACGACGTTCGGGGTGAGCGTCGGTCAGCTGGCGGCGGTCGCGGGGAACGCCGACCTGCCCAGCCTGCCGACCGCCCGGGCGGGCGAGATCTACGACGGTGTCCTCTACCAGGCACTGGACCTTCCGGGACTGGACGCCGGCGGCAAACGCCGCGCCGGCCGTAGCGTGTTGATCAGCTCGGCCCTGTTCGGGGTGCTTCGGCTGGGCGACCGGATCCCGCCGTACAAGCTGTCGATGGGAGCGAAGCTTCCCGGTGTCGGACCGCTGGCCAAGTACTGGCGCGCAGCGTTGGCCACGGCGTTGTCCGGTCGCGAGTTCGCCGGTCTGTTGGTCGATTGCCGTTCCGGCAGCTACGCCGCGGCCTGGCGGCCGGACTCGCCCGCCTGGGTGCAGGTGCTGGTCCCCGGCGCCACGCATCAGGCGAAGCACACCCGAGGGTTGGTCGCCCATGCGCTCTGCGCAGCCGCGCAGCAGCCGAGGAAACCCGCCGATCTCGCCGATCTGCTGACCGGTGACTTCGATGTCGACCTGCAACTGCCGGAGCGTCCCGGTGCTCCGTGGCGGTTGTCGGTCACCGCCCCTTGAGCGAGCGTTCTCAGGCCGCGACGGCGCGGTCGACGATGGCGCCGAAGTCGGTCCGGGCGGGCATGGTGCCGAAGGCGCCACCCCAGTCGCGGTCCAGCCGGGTGGCACAGAAGGCATCGGCCACGGCCGGGCTGGAGTACTGCAGCAACAACGATCCCTGGAAGACCAGGGCGAGTTGTTCCACGACGCGGCGGGCGCGGACCTCCAGGTCGGCGGGATCGGCGAACTCCTTCTTCAACCGCTGCAGGGCATCGTCGAAGCGCGGATCGGCACCGGTGGCGGCCTCCATCTCGGTGAAGTAGACCTCCAGCGGCTCGGGATCGCGGGCCAGGGCCCGCAGGGCGTCGAGGGCGGCGACATTGCCCGAGCCCTCCCAGATCGACAGCAACGGCTGTTCTCGGTAGATCTGCGGCATTCCGGAGTCCTCGATGTATCCGTTGCCACCCAGGCATTCCAGGGCCTCGGCGGCGTGGATCGGGCCCCGTTTGCAGATGTAGTACTTCGACGCCGCCAACGCCAGCCGGCGCAGTGCGGCCTCGGTCGGGTCACCGTTGACCGCCCGGTCGTGGGCCTCGGCCAGTCGCATCGCCGCCAGCGTGGATGCCTCGGCCTCCACCGCCAGGTCGGCGATCACCTGACGCATCAGCGGCTGGTCGATCAGGGCCTTGCCGAAGGTGTGTCGGTGGCGCACATGGTGGCCGGCCAGTTTCAGGGCGGTACGCATCCCGCCGGTGGAGCCCAGGACGCAGTCCAGCCGGGTCAGGTTGACCATTTCGACGATGGTCCGGACTCCGCGCCCCTGCTCACCGATCAGCCAGCCGATGGCGTGCTCGTACTCGATCTCGGAGGAGGCATTGGCCTTGTTGCCGAGTTTGTCCTTCAGTCGCATCAGCCGGATCTGGTTGCGCTCGCCTCCCGGCAGTACCCGGGGTACGAGGAAGCAGGACAGGCCGCGCGGAGCCTGGGCCAGGGTGAGGAAGAAGTCGCTCATTGGCGCCGAGGTGAACCACTTGTGCCCGGTCAGCGCGAAGCTTCCGTCGGCCAGTGGCTCGGCCCTGGTGGTGTTGGTCCGGACGTCGGAGCCGCCCTGCTTCTCGGTCATCGACATACCGGCGATCAGGCCCGGTTTCGTGGCGGGGTCGCGCAGTTCGGGGTCGTAGACGCGGCTGCTGAGCCTGGGCTCGAGGGAGGAGGCGATGCCGGGTGACATCCGCAGCGCGGGGACCACGGCATAGGACATGGAGATCGGGCAGGTGTGGCCGGGTTCGGGTGTCCAGACCAGCAGCTTGGCCGCCCGGGCGAGATGGACGCCGCGACGGTTCTCCGCCCACGGCGCGGCGGCGATGCCGTGCTCGACGGCGGTGGTCATCAACTGGTGGTACGCCGGGTCGTACTCCACCTCGTCGATCCGGTTGCCGTACCGATCGTGGGTGTGCAGCTGCGGCGGATGCGCCTGGGCCAGTTGGCCGAGCTTCCGCATGTGTTCGGAACCGGCCAGCCGGCCGACCGCGGAGACCTCGTCGACGGCCCATTCGGCGCCGCCCCGCACGAGGCTGTCGAGGAGTACCGGGTCGGCACTGGTGTCGTAATCGCCCAGCGGGGGCGCCTGATTGAGAACCTGATGCGTCGTTGCCACGATCACACGTTACGACGGCAGGTACGGATGTGTACACAAACGTAACCTGAGAAGATGATGACATGCAGGACCTGCTCCGCCCGCTCTCGGCCCGTTCGGTGGTCCTGAGCCTGTTGCTCGGGGCTCATCCGGATCCACTGCCACCGGCATCGTTCGCCCGGGTGGCCGAGCGGTTCGGTCTGTCGGGAGTGTCGATCCGGGTGGCGCTGACCCGGGCGGTCGCCGCCGGGGATGTCGTGCGTACCGAGGAGGGTTACCTGCCGGCACCGTCGCTGCTCGAGCGGCACATCGAACTGCTGGCGACCGAACAGGTGGGGGTGTGGGACCACGCCTGGGAGCTGGTCTCGGTGGTCACCACCGGTAGACCGAGTGCGGAACGCTCGCAGCTGCGTACCGAGTTGCGTCATGCGCGGCTGGCCGAACTCCGGGAGGGCTTCTGGCTCCGGCCGGCGAACCTGCATCGACCGGTCCCGGCACGGACCGAGCTGGAGCATTTCCGAGGCCGGCCGGCGAGTGATCCGTGCGTGCTCGTGAACAGATTGTGGGATCTCGAGGCGTGGCAGCGGCAGGGGAGCGGACTGCTGGAGCGGGTCCGGGCCGAACAGGAGCCGATGGCGCAACTGACAGTGGCGGCCGCACTGGCACGCCATCTGGGCACCGACCCGATGCTGCCGGCGGAGTTGCTGCCCGCGACCTGGGTGGGCCCTCGCCTGCGGGAGGGATACGACGACTACACCCGGGCGCTGCGTGGCGTACTGGCAGTCGGGTGAGTGGCGAGATCAACTCGCCATGACCGCTGCGGGGCTACTGTCGCGGCATGTCCAAGAGTGGAGCGGGCCTTGGCCCATGAAACGGCCCATGAAATGGAAATCCGCCTCTGACATCAGGTCGTTCGACCTGGTCAGAGACGGTTTCGTCGTTGTGTCCGAGGGGGGACTTGAACCCCCACGCCCTAAATCGGGCACTAGCACCTCAAGCTAGCGCGTCTACCATTCCGCCACCCGGACCGGGATCTCGGCGGCCAGCGCCGAAGCGGGAGCCAGCATAGCAAGCAGATGCCCCAGGCGCACTTCGTGCAGAAACCCGGGTAGACCGGGTCGGATCGGACGTCTGCAGAGCCCCCGTCGTCGGTGCCGGTCGCCGCAGACGCGCTCGATCGCGCATACGCCGGAGATGGAGACGGTTTCCCGACCCCGGCACCATCGACCCCAGCATCATCGACGAGACCGACTAGTTGACCGTCGGGGACTCCGAGCCCTGATGGATCGACGAGCGCTGCTTCTCCGGGGGTCTTCCTCAACGGGTTCATCGTCGACGTCTTCCTCGCCGTCGACTGAGTCGTCACCTGATCCGTCGAGCTCGGCGAGCCCGGGTGGCGAACTTCGCAGGAACAACAAAGATCGGGTTGCTCTCGGACTCAGGAAGCAGGCTGCATGGGTCGGTAAGAATCCTCCGGCGACGTTCAAGCTTGGGTTTGTGATCCATCTCCCCCTCACGGTATCGGGGTGAGTTTGTACCGCCGCTATGGCGCGGAAGGCGTCTCTGATGCACAGCTCGCTGCCGGGATCCGGGAGAATCTGACCCACCCCGACTGGAGCGACGTTGACCGCAATACGAGCAAAGTGAGGCCGTGGAATGACTTGGCGTAGGGCAGTTGCGGCTTCGAGCGTGGCACTTCTTGTCAGTGGCGTGATACTGACGGTATTGCCGCGGGGTTCTCCCCGTGGGGTTCCGACCGAGCAGGTGCTCGATCAGCTGATCAGTCAGGACCCGGACTATGACGGTATCCGTCGCTCAGAGCCCGGGTACAGGCAGTACTCGTCACGCCAGGAGGGTGTGATGAATATAGGTTTTCATGGGCCTTACAAAAATCCGATCCAGACCTGGAGTGCACTCCAAGCGATTGCCAGCGAGGGCCCGAACGGACCAGAGGTGAGCGAGTTCTCTGTCGTGAATGGTGTCGCTGGGTCAAGGGTCATCGGAGAATTTTGCAAGGACGGCCAGTGCGACACGTGGTTGATCTACAGCTCATTCGATGACGTGGTGTTTGATACCAACTACGTGACCTCCCCTGAACGGACATCGGCGGATGAGGCGGCGCAGCGGGTATGTGCTACGTGGCGGGCGTTGGAGCTGGTGCAGGAGTGTGACGATCTGGAGTTCGTGCCGAAGTAGGTCTTCCCTGTCAGGGAGCGAGAATCCACCCGGTCGGGGAAGGTGCTGAGTAGCCTGACCCCATGGAGGGCACAACCATCGAGTACGAGGTGCAGCGAGTCCGCCTCGATCGAACCCTGTCCCGCCGCGCGGTCAGCCGACTGTTGATCGACGAGGCCGAGTACAAGGGTTGGGAACTGCACCGGCTGCGTCGCTACCGTGACGGCACCAGGGATGCCTGGATGCGCCGCAAGATCATCAAGGCACGACGCACGATGCCATGAGCAGTCACGACTGCCGAAGCTCTGAACTGCCGAAGCTCTGAACTGCCGAAGCACTGAACTGCCGAAGCACTGACCCGTCACGACCGACTGGCGGGCCGGGTTTTTCCCGGTACGCCGCCTCGCGTTGCGGAGCCCACAGGGGGCGCCTCCCAACCGGCGCCCGATGGCACCGGTGCACCAGCGCCCCCCGATCGATCAGGGGCGTCCCTGCACCGGCCCGCCGGAGACGTCGTCCAGGGCGGCGGTGATCTCCGGCGGCAGGGTCAACTCCTCGGTCTGCAGACAGCAGGTCAACTGTTCGACCGTGCGCGCCCCGAGCAAGGGGGCGGTCACCCCCGGTGAGTCCCGGGTCCACAACAACGCCACCTGCGCTGGCTGCAGTTCCATTCCCTCGGCCGCCCGGGCGACCGCCTCCACCACACCGCGATAGCGATTGTCCAGGTACGGTTCGACGAACCAGGAGAAATGATCACTGGCGCCCCGCGAATCCCGCGGGGTCCCGTGCCGGTACTTGCCGCTCAGCACGCCCCGGCCCAACGGCGACCAGGGGAAGAACCCGGCACCCAGGCCGCGGACGGCCGGCAGTACCTCCATCTCAGCCCGCCGGGCCAGCAACGAGTACTCGACCTGCGCACTGGCCAGCGGGGTGCGTTGCGGGATCGCGCGTTGCCAGGCGGAGGCATAGGCGGTCTGCCAGCCGACGAAGTTCGAGACCCCGATGTAACGGACCCGGCCGGAGCTGACCGCGTAGTCCATCGCGGCCAGGGTCTCCTCGATCGGTGCATCACCCCAGGCGTGCACCTGCCACAGGTCGATCCAGTCCGTACCCAGTCGCTCCAGGGACTGGTCCAGGTCCCGCAACATGGCGGTACGGGAGGTGTCCACCACCCGGTGACCGTCACGCACCCCGAATCCGGCCTTGGTGGCGATGATCATGTCGTCGCGCGGTACCACCGAGTCGAGCAGCGTGCCCAGCAGCTGCTCGGCACCGCCACGGCCATAGGCGGCCGCGGTGTCGATCAGGGTGCCACCGGCACGGTGGAAGGTGAGCAACAGATCACGGGCGTCGGCTGCGGAGATGTTGCTGCCGCCCCATCCCATCGTGCCCAGACCGAGCCTGGAGACCTGCAGACCGGTGTGGCCGACGTGACGACGGATCATGGAGATGACCATACAATCGGCACCCGGAGAGCGCGCCAATCGGCGACTCCCGGCACGGTCGTGATCGACCGGCACCTGCTCGACCGACCGGAGGATCCAATGAAGTTGTCCGTCGCCATCGGCTACATGACCGCCCGCGACCGGCCGGCCGATGCCGCCACGCTGACCCAGCACGCCGAGGCCCTGGGATTCGACACGGTCTGGGCCTCCGAGGCCTACGGCTCGGACGCGGTCAGTGTGCTCGGTTATCTCGCCGGACGGACCGAGAAGATCAACATCGGTTCGGCGGTGCTGCAGATCCCCGGTCGTACGCCGGCGATGACGGCCATGACCGCGAGTGGCCTGGATGCGGTCAGCGACGGCCGATTCCGGCTCGGGTTGGGGGTGTCCGGTCCGCAGGTGGTGGAGGGATGGCACGGCCAGCCGTTCGCCAAACCGCTCGCGCGTACCCGCGAGTACGTCGGCCTGGTACGCCAGGCGCTGTCGGGTGAGATCGTCCGCAGCGACGGCCCGCACTATCCGCTGCCGTTGCCCGGAGGTGCCGGGAAGCCGTTGAAGCTGATGGCCCGTCCGGTCGCCGATCGGGTGCCGATCTATCTGGCCGCGGTCGGTCCGAAGAACCTCGAACTCACCGGTGAGATCGCCGACGGCTGGCAGGGACTGTTCTATGCCCCGGACCAGTCGGCGGAGACCACCGAGGCGCTGGCCCGCGGACGGGAGAAGTCAGGGCGCAGTGCCGATGATTTCGATGCCATGGTGTCGGTCGGTCTCGCCGCCGGTGACGACCTGACCACCTGTGCCGACGCCCTGCGCCCCTGGGTGGCGCTCTACATCGGCGGCATGGGCAGCCGGAAGCACAACTTCTACAACGCCCTGGCGGTCCGCATGGGTTATGCCGACGAGGCTGCCGAGATCCAGGACCTCTATCTCGCCGGCGATCAGCGGGCGGCTGCCAGGGCCGTACCGTCGGAGCTGATCGAGCGGGTCTCCCTGCTCGGCGACCAGACACGGCTACGGGATCAGCTGACCGCCTTCGCCGACAGCGGGATCACTCAGGTCGCGGTGATGCCGCAGGCCCGGAGCCTGCCGGCCAAGCTGGAGCAGCTGGACGCGATCGCCGCAGCACATGCCGAGACGAGCGCGCCGGGGGTCTGAGTCCGGGGTCTGAGTCCGGGCTCAGGCGCTGGTGTAGGGCGGCAGCAGTCCGGCCAGCAGCAGGATCGCCAGGCCGGCTGCCAGCACCACCCGGTAGATCACGAACGGCAGGAAGCTGTTGTGCGAGATGTAGCGCATCAGCCAATGGGTGACGGCCAGCCCGATCACGAAGGCGATCACCGTGGCGACCAGGATCATCGTCCAGTTCGGGTCGGGTTCCTCGGCGATGTTGGTGAGGCTGTAGAAACCGGATCCGAAGACCGCCGGGATCGCCAGCAGGAACGAGTACTCGGCGGCGTCCTTGCGCTTGTAGCCCATGAACAGGCCGGCGGTGATCGTGCCGCCGGAGCGGGAGACCCCGGGCACCAGCGCACATGCCTGGGCGAGTCCGAAGATGATGCCGTCGCGCCAGCCGATGTCATCCAGGGTCTTGGTGCCGGAGCTGAACCTGTCGCCGATGCCGATCAGCACACCGACGCCGGCAAGCATCGCGATCGTCACCCACAGGTTGCGGAACGGGCCCTCGATCAGCGGTTCCAGCACCAACCCCAGCACCACGATCGGGATCGAACCGACGATCACCAGCCAGCCCAGACGAACATCGGGGTCGGCCTGCGGGATCTTGCCGAACAGCGCCAGACACCACCGGCTGAGGATCCGCCAGATCTTCTTCCGGAAGTAGACGACCACGGCGGTCTCGGTGCCGATCTGCATGATCGCGGTGAAGGCGGCGCCCGGGTCGGCGCCGAAGACCTGACCGACGATCGAGACATGGGCACTGGAGGAGACCGGGAGGAACTCGGTGAGTCCCTGGACGATGCCCAGAATGATCGCTTCCAGCCAACTCATGGGTTCCCTCTCGGCGCGTCGACGATCCCGACCGCGGTGTTGCGTCCTGTTCGTACCGGCCCGCTCGGCTCCCGGTGTGGGCGAGCGAGCCCCGGCAACCATAGACGCGATCCCGGGGTACCCGCAGCATTCGCGCCTCGGTCCGCGGTCGTCGGTGGTTCGGACCGTGGTCCCCGCCGACGTCGAGCAGGTGGGCCGCGCCCTCGGTCCCGTGCCTTCGGGCCTCACCCTGGGGTATCAGCGGTCGGCGCCTCCCCGAAGGTACGAGCGGTCGCCGCGTCCCCCACCTGCCGGGACCGGCAAGATGGACCCGTGAGCATTCATCCCGAGCATCCCTTCGCCACCCCGGAGGGACTTCGCGACCCGATCCGGCGACTCCGTGGACGATTGGCCCAGCCGGTCAGCATCTGGTCGGTCGGTGAGCTCGGGGCCAGGCCGGAGGGATGGACCATCTCCTCAATGCTGGTCGCCGAGGGTGACCCGCCGGAGGTGATCGGCCTGCTGGACCCCGATTCGGACCTGGCCGACCTGCTCGGTGACGCCGATTCCGAGGTACGGGTGTGTGTCACTCTGCTCGCCGAGCCACAGGCGACCGTCGCCGAGGTCTTCGCCCGCCTCGCGCCTTCGCCCGGCGGCCCCTTCCGTACCGGCGACTGGACCGATTCACCCCACGGGCCACGGTTGGACGGGGCGGCCGGCTGGTTGGGTGTGCGGCTGCGGCGCGATGCGGTCACGGCCGGTTGGTCCCTGCTGCTGCGGGGAACGGTGGAAAGCGCCGAACTGGGCCCGGGGGTACCGCTGTTCCACCTGCGGGGTGCCTATCGGAGCTAGGGTGAGGCCATGACCACGGTGTTGCTGGTACGACATGGACGTTCCACCGCCAACACCGCTCGGGTGTTGGCCGGGCGCAGTCCCGGGGTGCATCTGGATGATCATGGACGGGCCCAGGCAGAAGCGCTCGGTGAGGCCCTGATCGGCATCGACCTGGCCGCAGCGGTCAGCTCGCCGATGGAGCGTTGCCGGGAGACCACCGAGTTGCTGTTGCGCGGCCGCGACGTCGAGCTGAGCATCGATGAGGACCTGACCGAATGCGACTACGGGCAGTGGACGAACCGGCTGCTGTCGGAGTTGAGCGGGGAACCGCTGTGGAAACGGGTGCAGTCGGCACCCTCGTCGGTCACCTTCCCCGAGGGGGAGGCGATGCAGGCCATGGCGGCGCGTGGGGTGCAGGCACTGCGGCGCCACGACCGGCGGATCGCCGCCGCCCACGGTGACCATGCGATCTGGCTGGCGGTCAGCCACGGTGACGTGATCAAGGCGATCCTGGCCGACGCGCTTGGGATGCATCTGGACCACTTCCAACGGATCTCGGTCGCACCGGCCGCGCTGTCGATCCTGGCGATCAACGACGGCAGCCTGCGAGTGCTGACCCTGAATGCCGGTACCGACCTGGCAGCCCTCGTACCCCGGGCGCCGGTCACCGAGGGAACACCCGGTGGCGATGTCGGTGCGGAAGCCGCCGGCGACACCCGGGCCCAGCCGTCGAGTTCACCGGCAGCGCAATCGGCCGATGCGGATCGGCCCCGGGCCTAGACTGGAACCCATGTCGATAGTCGAGCACCGTTACGACTCGCCCGACCGGTTCGTCGTCGGCACCGTCGGGGAGCCCGGTGACCGGGCGTTCTTCCTGCAGGCACGCCAGGGCAACCGGATCACCTCGGTCGGTTGCGAGAAGCAGCAGGTCTCGGTGCTGGCCGAGCACTTGAACCGGATCCTGGACGAGATCGTCAGCGCGCGGGCACCGATCCCCGCCGCCTACAGCCAACCCCGCGACACCCAGCCGCTCGATGCCCCGATCGACGAGGAATTCAAGGTCGGCACCATGACACTGGCCTGGGACCCCGAACAGCTGCGGGTGGTGATCGAGATGTTCCCGCAGTCCGACGAGACCGAGATGCCCGAACCGGATGCGCCCGCCGACGAGGTCTCGGCCGCCGAGGCCGCCCGGGCCAGTGAGGTCTTCGTCGTCCGGATCACCCCGGACGAGTGCCGCGAGTTCGCCGCCCGGGCCGAGGCGGTCGTCTCCGCCGGACGGCCGGCCTGCCCGTTCTGCGCTCAGCCGGTGGATCCCGAGGGGCACATCTGCCCACGCGCCAACGGCTACCGGCGCCCCCTGTTCTGATGCCGGCCGATCCGCTGGACCGTTCCTGATGGAGTTCTCGGGCGGGGACCCCGATCTGGTCCTGGATCCCGACTTCGACGGTGACTGGGACCTCAAGGGACGGCTCAGTGGCGCCTCCAATGCCACCTTCCTCGCCCAGGTGGGGGAGCGTCTGGGCGTCTACAAACCGGTACGCGGTGAGCGACCGCTGGGCGATTTCCCCGACGGCACCCTGGCCTGCCGGGAGGTGGCGGCCTACCGACTGTCGGCGGCGGCGGGCTACGACCTGGTCCCGGCCACGGTCCTGATCGACGGTCCGTTCGGCACCGGATCGCTGCAGGCCTGGGTCGACCCGGCCGAGGAGGATCCGGTGCAGGTGGTCGGTGACGGCGACGACCTGAGGGATCGGATCCCGGTGATCGAGGCCTACGGTCGTTTCGACGAACCGCTGTGGGTGGTCCACGACAACTCCGACCGGCTGCGGGAGCTGGCGCTGTTCGACCTGGTGGCCAACAATGCCGACCGCAAGGGCGGCCATGTGCTGGCCCAGGCCCGGCCGGACGGCCCGACCCGGATCTTCGGCATCGACCACGGCATCTGCTTCCACGCACTGGACAAGGTACGTACCGTGCTCTGGGGATTCGCCGAGGAGAAGTTCAGCGATCATCACCGTGAGCTGTTGCAGCGCAGCGGCGAGGTCGCCGGTGAGTTGTCCGAACTGCTCAGCATCACCGAGGTGATCGCCATCGAGCAGCGGGTGGAGAACCTGCTACGGCTGGGCAGATTCCCCGAACCGGTCGAGGATCGCTACCCGTTCCCCTGGCCGCCGCTGTGAGCCCGCGGCGCCCAGCGCGGTACGCCGACGGCCCTACCCGGGTGCCGACCGGTGAGGCTGCACGGTCGGGTGCCCGGCGTGGACCGTTAACGCCTTCGGCGACAACTGCCCTAGCATCGCGACCATGCAGGCGTGGCCCCATCCAGCGATCCCCTCGTTGTTGCCCGATCCGACGGCAGGGCCGGTCCGGATCTTCGACTCCCTCACCGATCAGGTGACCGAGGTCGGACCCAGCAGCGGTACAGCCCGGCTCTACGTCTGCGGGATCACTCCCTACGACGCCACCCATCTGGGTCACGCCGCGACCTATGTCGCCTTCGACCTGTTGCAACGGCAGTGGCGCGATGTCGGGCTGAACGTCAACTACGTGCAGAACATCACCGACGTCGACGACCCGCTGCTGGAGCGCGCCCGGGCGACGGGGGAGGACTGGCAGGAGCTGGCCGCCCGGGAGGTGCAGCTGTTCCGTACCGACATGGCGGCGCTGAACGTCATCCCGCCCGCCGATTACGTCGGTGTGGTCGAGGCGATCCCGCTGATCACCGAGTTGTTGGCGACCTACGGCGAGGACGCGATCTACCAGCTCGACGACGAGTACCCCGACTGGTACTTCCGGGCCGACCGGGCACCGCACCTGGGCGAGTTGTCCAAACTCGGCCCCGAGGAGTCGCTGCGACTGTTCGGAGAGCGTGGCGGTGATCCCGACCGGGCCGGCAAACAGAACCCGCTCGACTGGCTGGTCTGGCGTGCGGCCCGGCCGGACGAACCCGCCTGGGATTCCCCACTGGGACCGGGCCGGCCCGGATGGCACATCGAGTGCACCGCCATCGCGAATCGCTTCCTGGGACAGACCTTCGACGTCGAGGGCGGTGGATCGGATCTGATCTTCCCGCATCACGAGATGTCGGCCGCCGAGGCCGAGGTGGCCTTCGGTGTCCCCTTCGCGAAGGTCTATGCCCACGCCGGGATGGTCGGGTACGAGGGCGAGAAGATGAGCAAGTCGCTGGGCAATCTGGTGCTGGTCAGCAAGCTGCGGGAGGCCGGTGAGGATCCGATGGCGGTACGACTGGTACTGCTCTCCCACCACTGGCACGAGGACTGGAGCTACGACGACGCCCAGCTGCAGGCCGCGACCGAGCGGCTGACCCGCTGGCGGGAGGCCGCCGGCCGGGAGACCGTACCGGAGGTGAGCTCGGTGATCGCCGCGGTCCGCACCGCGATGCGGGACAACCTGGACAGCCCCAGCGCCCTGGCGGCGATCGACGAGTGGGCGGCGAGCGACGGTGAGGAACCCGGTGCCGGTGCCGCCGATCTGGTCGACGCCATCGATGCGCTGCTCGGCGTCCGCCTGGGCAACCGGTGAGCCGGTCTCATCCGACCCGATGACCATCGGTGCCGATGGGCACCAGACACAGGAGGAACCCGTGGCCAAGGACTTCGCCGCGCTCTACGCCGAGCTGGTCGACAAGGCCCGTACCCGTCCCGAAGGCTCGGGTACGGTCGCCCGTCTGGACGCCGGTGCGCACGAGATCGGCAAGAAGATCGTGGAGGAGGCGGCCGAGGTCTGGATGGCCGCCGAACACGAGGGCCGGGAGCGGGCAGCCGAGGAGATCAGCCAGTTGATCTACCACCTGCAGGTGATGATGCTGGCGCTCGACCTGGAACCGAAGGACATCTGGGAGCACCTGTGATCGATCGGATCGAGCGGGCCCGGGGCCTGCTGAACGCCGACCGGGAGGCTGTGGTCGAGGCAGTAGGCTCTTCGCCCGTGGACAACGCGCAGACGAACCCGCAGACCGATCGGCCCCGATTCCTCAAGGTGGCGGTGCCGAACAAGGGATCGTTGTCCGATGCCGCGATCCAGATGTTGCGGGAGGCGGGCTATCGCCAGCGGACCGACTCCAAGGAACTGACCCTCAGCGATCCGGCGACCCGTACCGAGTTCTACTACCTGCGGCCCCGCGACATCGCCGTCTATGTCGGCGAGGGGATCCTCGATGTCGGGATCACCGGCCGCGACATGTTGTTGGATTCGGCAGCCGAGGCCGATGAGGTGAAGGCGCTCGGATTCGGTGGCACCCGGTTCCGCTTCGCCGCACCGGCCGGACAGGACTGGACGATCGAGCGGCTCGACGGGGCGCGGATCGCCACCTCCTACCCGGGTCTGGTCGATGCCTGGCTGGCCGACCGTGGCGTGAAGGCACGCCTGATCAAACTCGACGGCGCGGTGGAGTCGGCGATCCGGCTCGGCGTGGCCGATGCCGTCGCCGACGTGGTGGAGACCGGGACCACCTTGCAGCGGGCCGGTCTGGAACTGTTCGGTGACCCGATCCTGGAATCGGAATCGGTGCTGATCACCCGCCGGGGTGGTCCCGAGCCCGAGGGTTTCGGCCACTTCGCACGTCGCCTGGACGGTGTCCTGGTCGCGCGCAACTGGGTGATGATGGACTACGACATCGACACCGCCTATGTCGAGCAGGCCTCCGCGCTCACCCCCGGTTTCGAGTCGCCGACGGTCTCACCGTTGGCCCGCGAAGGCTGGGTGGCGGTACGGGTGATGGTGCCGCGGGCCGATGCGCAGTTGCTGATGGACCGGCTCTACGACTTGGGTGCCCGGGCCATCCTGGTTACCGACATCGCCGCCTGCCGGATCTGAGGTCATCCGTGCCTGTCGTGTACCGCTCCCGGGTCTCGATCCTCTGGGCGCTGATCGGTACGATCACTGTCACCGCGGCCGCGATCTTCGGCTGGCTGGTCCTGCCGGAGGTCAACCGGGTGGCGTTCACCGTGCCGCAGGCGCTGACCCTGCTGCTGATCATCCTGGCGCTGGATGCGATCATCCTGGGTCTGGCCTTCTCCAGCGTCCGGGCCGACAGAGAAGGTGTGACCATCCGCAACGGTCTGCGCAAGCGGCACTACCCGTGGTCGGAGATATCGGCGATCAGCTACCGCCGCTCCGATCCGTGGGCGCATCTGGTGCCGAAGTCGATCGGCGAGACCGAACGGACCCGCCGCCCGATGGTCGGCATCCAGCGGGTCGACGGCGACCGGGCCGTGTCGGCGGTGGCGACTCTGCGGCAGCTGCTGCGCGAGGCCGCCTGACCGTCGGCAGGTGAGCCCGTCCCGGCGGTTCAGGCGAGCACGGTCGGTACGGCGGTGATCAGCCAGGCCAGGCCCGGTCCGATCAGGCACATCAGTCCGGCGTAGATCAACATCTGGCGGTAGTAGCGCTCGCGTACCCGTTCATCGACATTGGCCAGCAGCATCGCACCATTGGTGGAGAAGGGACTGATGTCGACGATCGTGGCTGCGATCGCCAACGCCACCACGAAACCGATCACGTTCACCTCACCGGAGGCCAGGAAGGGTCCAGCGAGCGCGATCACGAGACCGATGATCCCCAGCGACGAGGCCAGCGCGGAGACGAGACCGGCGACGTAGAACAACAACAAGGCAGCCACCAACGGCACACCGAGACCGGCGATGCCGGCCGAGACCCAGTCGACCGTGCCTGCCTCCTGGAGCATCGTGATGTAACACAGGACACCGCAGATCAGCACCACCACCGGCCAGGAGACCTTCGACAGCGCAGCGCGTCCCTCCTTGGGTTTCCACGCAGCCAGCACGATCGCCACAGCCAGCGCCGTGACGCCGATGTCGGCCCCGAACCCGATCACCGCCACCGCCATCACCAGCAGACCGATCAGGGTCAGGATCTGGTAGCGGTCCAGTGGGGTCCGGGTCGGTCCCGACTCGGCAAGCGCGACATCCTCGGCGACCTGCGGGCCCGGGCGGTTCCGGAGCACCAGCCAGACCACCGCGGCGAAGACCAGGTTGAAGATCAGCGGGATCACGAACAGCGCCGCGGCCGAGGTCGCGAAGCCGTTGCTGGTCAGGTAGTCGTTGATGAAGATGCCGTACACGCTGATCGGCGAGAACGCACCGGCAAGGGCACCGTGGACCACCAACAGACCGGTCATGAAGGAGTTCAACCGGTTGCGCCGGGCGAAGCGCAATGCCAATGGCGCGACGATCGCCACGGCGAACAGCGCACCGGCGGCGATCAACGCTGCCGTCAGCCAGAAGAAGATCCACGGGGCCAGGCCGACGCGCCCGCGCAGGGCCCGCAGGCACCAACCGACGATCACATCGATCACACCGTTGTTCTGCGCGAACCCGAACAGATAGGTCAGGCCGACCAGGGCGACGAAGAGGTCGACGGGGAAGCCGGCCAGGGAGTCCTCGATGTCGAGTCCGAGACCGAACATGCCGAAGCGCGCCGCCGCAACGAATCCGAGCAATCCCATGTTCACACCCCGCCAGGTGGCGAGAACGAACATGGCGGCCAGGATGATGATGCTGACGACTTGCAAGGTCATGGGCTCTCCCGCCTCGGCGTTGGGGACCGGGTGAGCTAGCACCCCCACCGCGGCGCTGGCACTCCCGTCCCCCTTGCGGGCAGTCCCCGAACGTACCCGTAGGTCGTGTGGGTTCGGGCCGGGTCGGCTGCGGGGTGTGGCAGCCTTGACCGCATGGATCCTCAGGCGTACCTGCTGCCACTGTGTGTCGGTCTGACCCTGCTCGGGGTGTTCGCGACCATCCTCACCTGGCAGTTCAGCAAGCGACGCGGCAAGGTCGTCCAGGTGATCGGGCTGACCCTGCTGCCGGTAGGCCTCTACCTCAGCGGCCTGTTGCTGATCGTCTGGAACTTCGTCGCCGCCGTGGTCGGCTGGGTCACCTCGGTGGCCTTCACCCCGATGATCTGGGCCGGTGTCGGTTTCCTCGGCCTGGCGGTCCTGCTGTGGGTGATCGGTGGGATCCTGGTGGCCCGGCGCACCAACCGGGCGCTGAAGGCGACCTCACCGGCAGCCGCCGGACGCCCGGCCAAGGAAGCCACACCGAAGTCGGTCAGCGGGCCGGGACAGCAGGCGGCGCCGAAGGGGGCGGCCACCGGCGATCCCGAGATGGATGAGATCGAGGAACTGTTGCGCCGACGGGGGATCGAATGAGTCTCGGCGGGTACGACGAACGCTTCGCCGACGATTCCGGTGAGGCCGATGCCCAGGTACGGTCCCGGGTCGCGGCGGCCGCTGACGGTACGCCGGAGAACTACCTGACCGCAGTGGTCGCGCTGTGCGGCAGCCGGCTGCTGGTGCCGGTACTGGCCGGTGGGGACGACTCGCTGACCGCCGACCCCGAACGGGCCGGCGAGGTCTCGGCGGTGCTGTTGCAACGCCCCGACGGGGCACGTGCTCTGCCCGTCTTCACCGGTGTCGACTCCGCCCACGAGTGGCATCCGGCCGCCCGGCCGATTCCGGCGACCCTGGACCGGGTGGCGCAGACCGCCCGGGCCGAGGGCGCCGACACGGTGCTGATCGACATCGCCGGCCCGAGCCCGCTGACCATCGAGGGGGAGTTGTTGGCACAACTCGCCCAAGGGCACCGACTCGTCCGATTGCCCGACGGGTTCGGCTGGATCGCCACCGGGACGTCCTGACCGTCCCTCGTCCCGGCCGCCTACACCGTCGATGTGATATTCGGTGCCGAAGCGGCTATCATGGACGGCGTTCATCCAGCGGCGACAGTCGCTGGAGACAGATTCCGAACAAGTGGGGACCTGATCTCCCACCCGTACGGCGCCCATCGAGGCAGCTGTCGGGTCAGCAACGGATACGGTCCACCGTATCCGGATCAGGCCTTCGCTCGTGCGGAGGCCTTCTTGTTGTTCCCGGCCCCGTCGGCCGACGGCGAGTGGGCACACAGAAGGCCGCAGACACATCGTCCATGAGGAGGACACATCAGCAGCGAACCGCGCATCAACGACCGCATCCGCGTACCCGAGGTCCGACTGGTCGGACCTGGCGGTGAGCAGGTGGGGATCGTACGTATTGAAGACGCCCTCCGGCTCGCCCGGGAGGCCGATCTCGATCTCGTCGAGGTTGCCGCCATGGCCAGGCCGCCAGTGGCCCGGTTGATGGACTACGGCAAGTTCAAGTACGAGAGTGCGCAGAAAGATCGCAACAGCCGCCGGAACCAGACGAACACGGTCATCAAGGAGATGAAGCTCCGACCGAAGATCGACAACCATGACTACGAGACCAAGAAGGGTCACGTGGTCCGGTTCCTGAAAGCCGGCGACAAGGTCAAGATCACCATCATGTTCCGTGGCCGCGAGCAGTCGCGTCCCGAGCTCGGTTTCAACCTGTTGAAGCGACTGGCCGACGATGTCGAGGAGTTCGGTTTCGTCGAGGCCAGCCCGAAGCAGGACGGTCGGAACATGTTGATGGTTCTCGGGCCGCACCGCAAGAAGTCCGAGGCGAAGGCGGATGTCGACGCCGAGCGCGACGCCAAGGCAGCTGCGCGTACCTCGGATGCCGAGGCCGAACAGGCCGAGCGTCGAGAGATGGCCGCAGCCAGCGCCGCGGCACCGAAGAAAAAGAAGAAGAAGGGTCCGGCCGACAACATGGACCCTGATATCGACCTGTGAGAACGGGTATCGACTTGTGAGAGCAGGCATCGACCTGTCCATCATGGATCGATCCGAGCAATCGGAACCGATCTGACCACCAGTGCTGATCAGCCGATCGGCGCAAGGCCGGGACCACCGGTCGAGCAAGCTTGAGGAGGGGCCAATGCCCAAGATGAAGACGCACTCCGGTGCGAAGAAGCGGTTCCGGATCACCGGTTCGGGCAAGGTCATGCACCGCAAGGCCGGCAAGATGCACCTGAACGAGCACAAGCCCAGCACCCGCACCCGCCGTCTGGACGGCGATGCCGTGCTGACCAAGGGCGATGCGAAGACCGCCAAGAAGTTGCTCGGCAAGTGAGCCCCGTCCCGGCCACCCGGTCGGGTCCCGGACCTGCCAGCCAGGTCGCGCGCCCTCGCGGCGCACACCACCACCGTTTCGGTGCTCATCGGGTGTGAGCGAGCACCACATCGCAAGGAGAAGATCGACATGGCACGCGTCAAGCGTTCCGTCAACGCGCACAAGAAGCGCCGGGAAATTCTGGATCAGGCATCGGGCTACCGCGGTCAGCGTTCGCGTCTGTACCGCAAGGCCAAGGAGCAGATCCTCCACTCCAACGTCTACGCCTACCGGGACCGCCGGGCCAAGAAGGGCGACTTCCGCAAGCTGTGGATCCAGCGGATCAACGCTGCGGTTCGCGCCGAGGGACTGACCTACAACCGGTTCATCGCCGGTCTGAAGGCCGCCGAGGTCGAGGTCGACCGGAAGATCCTGGCCGATCTGGCCGTCACCGACCCGAAGGCGTTCTCCGCCCTGGTCGCGGTCGCCAAGGCCAACCAGCAGGTGTCTGCTGCCTGAGCGCGCGCGCTCCGACAACTCCTCCGGGCCGATCCGGGCTGCCAGCACTGGTCAGCTCCGGTCGGCCCGGAAGTTGTTGCAGCGCAAACAACGCCTGGCCCGTGGGCAGTTCCTGGTGGAGGGACCGCAGGCGGTACGCGAAGCACTGGCCGCCGGACTGGTCGACACGGTCTTCGTCACCGAGGCCGCCGCGCAGCGCCATCCCGAACTCGTGGTCGACGACAGTTACCTGCTCGCCGCCGAACAGTTGCAGACGCTGGCCGACACCGACAGCCCGCAGGGCATCGTGGCGATCGCCAGGGCCGACGAGGTGAGCCTGGACCGGGCACTGGGGGAGGCGCCGCAGTTGGTCGTCATCTGCGCCCAGATCCGCGATCCGGGCAATGCGGGTACGGTCATCCGCTGCGCCGACGCCTTCGGGGCCGACGCGGTCGTGCTGACCGAATCTTCGGTGGAGCTGACCAATCCGAAGGTCGTCCGGGCCAGTGTGGGCAGCCTCTTCCATCTGCCGATCGTCACCGGCATCGACCTGGCCCGGGCCGTCGACGCCTGCCGTACCCGTGGGATGCAGATCCTCGCCGCCGACGGCGGATCGGCCGACCGGCTGGACCTGCTGCAGGCCAGCGGTGAGCTCGCCGCCCCGACCGCCTGGATCCTCGGCAACGAGGCCTGGGGGTTGCGGGCCGAGGCCGCGGCCCTGGCCGACAGATCCGTCGGCATCCCGATCTGGGGCCGCGCCGAGAGCCTGAACCTCGCGACCGCGGCCTCGGTCTGTCTCTACCAGAGTGCGGCTGCCCAGCGAGCCGCTCACGACTGACCTCCTGCGCCGGGCCCCGCGGTCTGAACCGGGCCCCGCGGTTTGCGCCGGGCCCCCGCGGTCTGAGCCGACCTTCACGGGGGCGCGCCTTCACGGCGGCGGACTTCCACGGCGGCGGACCTCCTTCTCCCTCGTCCGTACCCCTCCGTCTCTGTTCCGCAGCATTTGCGCTCATCCGGGTCGGATGGGTGCGTTTGCTGCGGAACGGATGGGGCGTGTGGGCGTACCTGTGGTCGTTCTTCGTCCGTACCCCTTCGCGTCTGTTCCGCAGGATTTGCGCTCATCCGGGTCGAATGGGTGCGTTTGCTGCGGAACGGATGAGGCGCGCAGCGTCGTCGCCCTGATGGTGAACCCGGTCCTGTGCCGAACCTGTGGGTGACATAGCTGACACCACTCGATCCTTCGGTGCGGCCGATCCGACACCTACGGTCGGAGACCGGGCCTGCTCGCGCCGGATCGGTCGATTCCGGCGCCGTGCCCTTCCCTGAAGATCGAAAGGAGCACACCACACCTTGGACGAGATCCTCGCTGTCGCACTGCCGATCGGCATTACCGTGCTGGTCGGCGCGCTCGGAGCCGTTGCCGTCACCCTGCTCTCCGGAGCGGTGATCAAGATGGCCAGTCGCCGGCCGAGAATCCAACAGGTGTTGCGGCGCCAACTGCGCTGGCCGGGCGCGACCTTCGCCTTCACCGTGGCCGCCACCATCGCCGGTACGGCCAGTGGTGCGATCTCCCTCGCCGGGGATCTCGGGCCGGGCATCCGGCAGACCTTGATCATCTGCTGCATCGCCGCCGGGGCCTGGTTGCTGACCAGGATCATCGCCGTCATCGGTGACAGCCTGGCCAGTGAGTTCACCACGACCACCAGCAGCGGACAGACCCGGCGGATCCGGACCCAGGTGATCCTGCTCCGACGGGTGGCGATCGCGGTGGTGGTGATCATCGCCATCGGTGCCGCACTGTTCACCTTCCCCGGTGCCCGGGCCATCGGCACCTCCCTGCTCGCCTCGGCCGGCCTGGCCTCGGTGATCGCCGGTCTGGCCGCACAATCGGTGCTCGGCAACGTGTTCGCCGGGATGCAACTCGCCTTCTCCGACGCCATCCGGGTCGACGATGTGGTCGTCGTGGAGGAGGAATGGGGAACCATCGAGGAGATCACCCTCACCTACGTCGTCGTCCGGATCTGGGACGACCGCCGGCTGGTGCTGCCGTCCACCTACTTCACCCAGACCCCGTTCACCAACTGGAGCCGGCGTACCCCGATGATCCTCGGCACCGTCGAGTTCGACCTCGACTGGGGTGTCGACATCGACCGGATGCGCGACGAACTCGACCGGATCCTGGCCGCCTCGAAGCTGTGGGACGGCCGCTCGCAGGGCCTGAACATCACCGAGGCGACCGGTGGTTGTCTGCGGGTACGGGTGGTGCTCAGCACCGACTCGACCGACAAGGTCTTCGACCTGCGCTGTGAGGTACGCGAGGCGCTCACCAAGTGGCTGCAGACCGAGCACGCCGACGCCCTGCCGGTGAACCGGCTCACCTTCGCCGATGCCGATCCGCTACGGGTACGCACCAGCGAGCGCGCCGACGTGAGCGTGGGCTGACCGTCTGCCCCGGCCCTGCCGCCTCAACCCATCCGGTCCCGGAAACAGATGGACGGCGCCCGCGGCACGCTGGGTATGCTGATCGGGTGAACCTCATGCGGCGATTCATCCGCCCCCGGCCGGAACAGGGCCGTGGGGGCTGGGTGATGCACGTGGCGGCACCTCTGTCCTGACGGTCCGGACCCGGCCGGGGGAGCGCCCACCGCCCCATCCCGAGAGCCGAGGAATTCATGAACCCCCACCCGTCAGCGCCGAACAGGCACAGCAACCGATCTGTCCCTAGACTGTCCCGCGCGGGTCGTCCGACCCGCAGCAACACCCCGTCGCCGAACGGGGTCGATGATGCAGGGAAGTGAGAAGATCGTGGCCGCCGAAACGGACGAGTCCAACGACGCACAGGCGATCCCGGCCGCGCCGGCGCTGGATGAGACGACCGTCAGCGGACTGGTCGAAGCAGCTCTGGCCGCCGTCGCCGAGGCCGCCGACAGTGCCTCGCTGAAACAGGTACGGATCGACCACACCGGTGAGCGGTCACCGCTCGCCCTGGCCAACCGTGCCATCGGTGGCCTGCCCGGTGCCGAGCGCAAGGACGCCGGCAAACGGATCGGCCAGGCCCGCGGCCGGGTCAACCAGGCACTGAAGGCGCGCGAGGGCGAGCTGGGCGAGGCCGAACTCGCCCATCGGCTGACCGAGGAGACCGTCGACGTCACCTTGCCGGTGAGCTTCGGCCCGGTCGGCGCACCGCATCCGATCACGGCCATGATCGAGCTGATGAGCGACACCTTCCTCTCCATGGGCTGGGCCGTCGCCGAGGGCCCGGAGGTGGAGACCGAATGGATGAACTTCGACGCCTTGAATCTGCACCCCGATCACCCCGCCCGGGCGGAGTCGGACACCTTGTTCGTCGCCCCCGCCTCCTCCCATGTGGTGCTGCGGACCCAGACCTCCCCGGTGCAGATCCGTTCGCTGCTGACCCGCGCCCTGCCGGTCTACGTGGTCTCCCCGGGCAAGGTGTTCCGCGCCGACGAGTACGACGCCACCCATCTGCCGGTCTTCCACCAGATCGAGGGACTGGTGGTTGACGAGGGGATCACCCTGGGGCACCTGAAGGGCGCCGTGGAACAGTTCGCCCGAGCCCTGTTCGGTGAGATCACCCTGCGGTGGCGGCCGAACTACTTCCCGTTCACCGAGCCGAGTGTCGAGGTCGACCTCGAATGCTTCGTCTGCCACGGCGAGTCGGTGGGCAATCCCGATCGCCCCTGCCGTACCTGCTCCTCGGAGGGGTGGATCGAGTGGGGCGGCAGCGGCGTGGTGAACCCGCGGGTACTGGCCGCCGCCGGGGTGGACACCGATCGGTACACCGGTTTCGCCTTCGGCATCGGTGTCGAGCGGGCGTTGATGTTCCGCAACGGCGTGAAGGACATGCGCGACATGAGTGACGGTGATGTGCGGTTCAGCCGCGCCCTGATGGGAGATGCACGATGAGGGCCCCGATCGGCTGGTTGGCCGAGTACGCAGCACTGGGTGATGATCTCGATCCGGTGACGCTGCGCGAGCAGTTGATCAACATCGGGTTGGAGGTCGAGCGGATCGACTCCGCCGGTGCCGATGTCAGCGGGCCGGTGGTGATCGGCAAGGTGGTCTCCTTCGAGGCCGAGCCGCAGAAGAACGGCAAGACCATCCGCTGGTGTGCCGTCGACGTCGGTGAGTACAACCAGACCTCGGAGATCACCGACGGTGGACCACGGGGCATCGTCTGCGGCGCGAGCAACTTCGCCGAAGGGGACCTCGTGGCAGTGGCGCTGCCCGGCGCGGTGCTGCCCGGCGATTTCGCGATCTCGGCCCGCAAGACCTACGGCCACGTCTCCGACGGCATGATCTGCTCGGCCCGCGAGCTGGGTCTGGGCGATGAGCACGACGGGATCCTGGTCCTGTCCCCGGTCGATGATCATGGCAATCCCCGCGAGCTCGGTACGCCGGTGGTCGATGCCCTCGGACTCCGCGAGGACGTGCTGGACATCGCCGTCACCCCCGACATGAGCTACTGCCTGTCGATCCGCGGGATCGCCCGGGAGTCGGCGCTGGCGAATTCGGTGGCCTTCACCGATCCGGCCGCCGAGGCGTTGCCCGCGCCGATCGCCGAGGGACAGTCGGTGGAGCTGCAGACACCGAAGGCGCCGCTCTACACGATGCTGAGCATCAGCGGAGTGGACCCGAGCCGTCCGAGCCCGCAGTTCATCACTCGCCGGCTGCAACTGGCCGGGGTACGCCCGATCTCGCTGATCGTCGATGTCACCAACTACGTGATGTTGGAGATCGGCGTACCGCTGCACGCCTTCGCCACCGATCGGGTGCAGGGCGGGATCGTCGTCCGGGAGGCGACCGAGGGGGAGACCCTGGTCACCCTCGACGACAAGCGGCGCACACTCGCCGCGGGCGACCTGCTGATCACCGACGACTCCGGCCCGATCGGGCTGGCCGGGGTGATGGGCGGTGCCAGCACCGAGATCGACGAGACCACCACCGAGGTGTTGTTGGAGGCGGCCTGGTTCGACCCGATCCAGATCGGTCGTACCTCACGACGCCTGAAACTGGTCTCCGAGGCGTCCAAGCGATTCGAACGGACCGTCGATCCGCGCGCCACCTATGCCGCGGCCGCACGTGCGGCCGAGTTGCTGACCCGCTACGGCGGCGGCACGGTCACCGGGACGACGATCGTCGGCCGGGCGCCGGAATCGCCACGACAGACGATGGATCCGCAGCTGCCCTCCCGGGTGCTCGGTGCCAAGATCGACGACCAGTGGGTGATCGACACCCTCACCGCCAGCGGGGTCGAGGTGACCGTCGGTGAGACGGGTCTGCAACTGCGGCCGCCGAGCTGGCGCCCCGACCTGGTCGACCCCTTCGACTACGTCGAAGAGGTCGGTGCGAAGTGGGGCGTCAACGACAAGATCGCCTCGGTCGTACCGCGGGCTCCCGGTGGACACGGGCTCAGTCCGGTGCAGCGGGCCCGGCGGGCGGTGAACCGGGCCGCCACCGCCGCGGGCTTCGTCGAGGTGTTGTCGTTCCCGTTCACCTCGGCCGCCGATCTGGACAAGCTCGGGATCGCCGCCGATGATCAACGACGTGACCAGGTCAGCTTGCTGAACCCGCTGTCGGAGCTGCAGGACAAGCTCCGGACCACGGTGCTGCCGGGGTTGTTCGCCGCCGTGGCGAAGAACACCTCCCGCAGCCAGGACGACCTCGCCCTGTTCGAGTTCGGCTCGGTCTACTTCGGTGCCCAGCGTCCGGATGCGCCCACCCCGGGAGTGCTGGACCGCCCAACCGATGCCGAACTGCTCGCCCTGGATGCGGCACTGCCGCGCCAGCCATGGCATTTCGGTGCCGTGCTCACCGGGCTCTGGCAGCCGAAGGGCTGGGACAACCCGGCGAAACCGGCCGGCTGGCAGCAGGCGCTGGCGCTGGTCGACGTGGTTGCCGCCTCGCTCGGGCTGCGGGTCACCCGACGCGCTGCTGAGTACGCACCCTGGCACCCGGGTCGGTGCGCGGCGATCTCGGTCGGCGACACGCTCATCGGGTACGCCGGTGAGCTGCATCCGAAGGTGGTCCAGGCGTTCGGGTTGCCTGAACGCACCGCTGCCGTGGAACTCGACTTCGATGCCCTGATCGCGCTGGTGCCCGGTCCCGGACAGGTGCCGCTGATCTCGCCGTACCCGGTGGTGAAGGAGGATGTCGCCCTGGTCGTCGACGAGGCGGTTCCGGTCGCCGATGTCGAACAGGCGCTGGTCCAGGGTGCCGGTGAGCTGCTGGAGAGCGTCCGGTTGTTCGACATCTACCGCTCCGAGCAGCTCGGCGAGCAGAAGAAGTCGCTGGCCTACTCCCTGCGGTTCCGGGCTGCCGACCGTACCCTCACCGAGGCAGAGGCCTCGACGGCACGCGATGCCGCGGTGCAGGCGGCTGCCGAGCGGTACGGAGCCGTGCAGCGCGCCTGATCATCCGACGCCCCGGTCGGTGAGTCCGAGCAGCCGGGCGCCGTTGTTCCACAGCACATCGCGCAGCCAGTCCTCACCGGGGCTGAGGCGTTGCAGCACCTCGATCTGGTGGGCGTAGGGGTAGGGGATGTTCGGGAAGTCGGTGCCGAGCACGACCTTGTCCTGCAGTGCGGCCAGCCGCTCGACATAACCCGGCGGCATCGGCCAGGCCGATTCGGTGAAGTCGGTGCCGACCATCGTGGTGTCGAGGTGGACCCGGGCGAACTGCTCGGCCAGGTCGGCGAAGGCGTCGTACTCGGGTAGGCCGGCATGGGCCACGACGAGGGTCAGTTCCGGCCAGCGCTGGAGCACCGCGCGTACCCGTTCGACGCCGGTGTACGGGCCGGGTTCGGGGCCCGATCCGGCATGGATCACCACCGGGACGCCACTGTCGCTCAGCAGTCGCCAGGCGTCGTCCAGCAATGGGTCGGTGGGGGAGTAGGCGCCGACCTGCACATGCAGTTTGAAGACCCGCGCCCCGGATTCCAGGGCTCGGGCGACGTAGTCGGTGACGCCGGGTTCGGGGTACAGGGTTGCGGAGTGGACGGCGTCGGGGACGCGGTCGGCGAACTCGGCACACCACTGGTTGAGCCAGGTCGCCATCCCGGGTTTGTGCGGGTAGGTCAGGGACGGGATGGCGCGTAGCCCGAGGCTGCGCAGGATCTGCAGCCGTTCCTCCTCGGGCAGTCGGTAGGTGATCGGCCAGCGTCCACCCGGTGTCTGCACCGCGTCGAAGTAGGCCCACACCTTGCGCAGCATCGGTTCGGGCAGGAAGTGGACATGGATGTCGGCCAGTCCGGGGATCCCCAGGTCACGCCACAGGTCGGGTACTTGCTCATCGGTGAGAGGCACGACGCGATGATAATCCATGGAATACATATTCCATGTGTGGCATACTCATGGCCATGACGATACGGGTAGGCGTTGCCGGGTGCACCGGTTACGCAGGCGGTGAGGCGCTACGCCTCCTGCTGGGGCATCCCGAGGTGGAGATCGGTACGTTGAGTGCCGGCGCCTCGGCAGGATCGACCTTGGGGACCCAACAGCCCCATCTGCGACCGTTGGCCGACCGACGAATCGCCGAGACCAGCGCTGCCGAACTGGCCACCAACGATGTGGTGATCATGGCCCTGCCGCACGCCACCTCCGGGCCGATCGCTGCCGAACTGCCCGACGATGTCGCGGTGATCGATTGCGGGGCCGACTTCCGTCTGGCCGATGCCGAGGACTGGGAGAAGTTCTACCGCACCCCGCACGCCGGGACCTGGCCCTATGGGCTGCCGGAACTGCCCGGACAACGGGAGAAGCTGACCGGCACTCGCCGGGTCGCCGTACCCGGCTGCTACCCGACCTCGGTGACCCTCGCGCTGCTGCCCGGGCTGGTGCACGGGGTGATCGACGGCTCCGATGTGGTCGTGGTGGCCGCGAGTGGTCCCTCCGGTGCCGGCAAGGCGGCCAAACCGCATCTGCTCGGTGCCGAACTCATGGGGTCGGCTTCGGCCTACGGCGTCGGTGGTGTGCACCGGCACGTACCGGAGATCCTGCAGAACTTCCGTACCCTCGGCGCGGTCGATCCCAGCGTGTCCTTCACCCCCGTCCTGGTGCCGATGCCGCGGGGGATCCTGGCCACCTGCACCGCACCGCTGGCGGCCGAGGTCGACGCCGCCGAGGTCCAGCGGATCTGGACCGAGACCTACGCCGACGAACCGTTCATCACGGTGCTGCCGCCCGACCAATGGCCGCAGACCCAGTACGTGACCGGGGCCAATGCCGCACACATCCAGGTGACCGTGGACACCGCTGCCCACCGGGTGGTGGCCGTCGCCGCGATCGACAACCTGACCAAGGGGACCGCCGGTGCGGCGGTCCAATGCCTGAACCTGGCCATGGGCCTGCCGGAGACCACCGGGCTGCCGGTCGTGGGGGTGGCGCCATGAGTGTCACCGCACCCCACGGCTTCACCGCTGCCGGGGGCACCGCCGGGTTGAAGCCCAGCGGCCGCCCGGACCTCGCGGTGGTCCACAATGTCGGGCCCCGGGCCAGTGCAGCGGCGGTCTACACCTCCAATCGTTTCCCCGCAGCACCGGTACAGGTCTCCCGGGAACACACCGCCGACGGGGAACTGCGCGCGGTGGTGCTCAACTCCGGCGGCGCCAACGCCTGCACCGGGGAAGCGGGCCTGAGCGCCGCCCGGACGATGGCAGCCACCGTTGCCGAGGCGATCGGGCTCCTCGAACAGCAGGTTGCGGTCTGTTCGACCGGTCTGATCGGGGTCGAGTTGCCGCTGGAGCTGGTGGTACCGGGGATCGTCGAGGTCACCGCTGCCCTGCATCCCGAAGGCGGTCAGGCAGCCGCGGAGGCGATCATGACCACCGACACCATGCCCAAACAGTCGGTCGTCGGTGGCAACGGCTGGGTGGTCGGGGGGATGGCCAAGGGTGCGGGGATGCTCGCCCCGGGTCTGGCGACGATGCTCGTGGTGATCACCACCGATGCCGAACTCGAACCCGCAGAACTGGACTCCCACCTGCGGGCGGCGACCAGGGTGACCTTCGACCGGGCCGATTCCGATGGATGCATGTCGACCAACGACACCGTGATCGCCATGGCCAATGGCGCCAGCGGGATCCGACCCGATCCGCAGACCTTCGGCGATGCGCTGACCGCGGTCTGCGCCGATCTCGCCCGGCAATTGATCGCCGATGCCGAGGGTGCCTCCCACGAGATCGCGATCACCGTGGCCGGAGCGGCAACCGAGGACCAGGCCGTCGCCGGCGCCCGTACCATCGCCCGTTCCAACCTCTTCAAATGTGCGGTCTTCGGCGGCGATCCCAACTGGGGCCGGGTGCTGTCGGCGATCGGCACCACCGACATCGCCTTCGAACCCTCCCGGGTCGATGTCACCTTCAACGACATCACCGTCTGCCGTGGCGGTGGTATCGGTGAGGACCGCAACCTGGTCGACCTCTCCGGCAGACAGGTCGAACTGTTGGTCGAACTGAACGCCGGCGATGCCCGGGCGACCGTGCTGACCAACGACCTGACCTATGACTACGTCAAGGAGAACGCGGAGTACTCCACATGAGTGATCATCTGACCCTGGTCGAGAAGGCATCCATCCTGACCGAGGCACTGCCCTGGCTGGACACCTACGCGGGCAAGCGAATCGTGATCAAGTACGGCGGCAACGCCATGATCAACGAGGACCTCAAGCGCGCCTTCGCCCAGGACATCGTCTTCATGCGGCGGTGCGGTCTCTACCCGGTGATCGTGCACGGCGGTGGTCCGCAGATCTCCTCGATGCTCGGTCGGCTCGGCATTCCCTCGGAGTTCAAGGGCGGTCTGCGGGTCACCACCCCGGAGGTGATGGAGATCGTCCGGATGGTCCTGGTCGGGCAGGTGGGAAGGGATCTGGTCGGATTGATCAACTCCCACTCCGCTCTCGCCGTGGGTATGTCCGGTGAGGACGGAGGCCTGTTCACCGCTCAGCGACGCGGTGCCGTCGTGGACGGGGTGGAGACCGACATCGGCCTGGTCGGCGACGTCACCGAGGTCAGCACCGAGGCGATCGAGGGGTTGTTGGCCGCCGGGCGGATCCCGGTCGTGGCCAGCATCGCCCCCGATGCCAACGGGGTGGTGCACAACGTCAATGCCGACACCGCCGCAGCCGCCTTGGCGGTGGGTCTGCAGGCCGAACGGCTGGTGGTGCTCACCGATGTCGAGGGGCTGTACGCCGACTGGCCCAACTCCACCGACATCGTCAAGGAGATGCCGGCCTCGGCACTGCGGGAGCTGTTGCCCACCCTGGAATCGGGCATGGTCCCGAAGATGGAGGCATGTCTGCGGGCGGTGGAGGGTGGACTCACCAGGGCGACGGTCAGTGACGGCCGGATCGCCCATGCACTGCTGTTGGAGATCTTCACCAATGCAGGCATCGGCACCATGATCACCCAGGATGGCATGATCCGCCTGGGCAGTCGGGTCTTCTCCGCCGAGTCGGGGATCCCGGAGAACGAGTACTACAACGGAGGCGCACCGTGACCGAACTGGTCTCACCGGCCAGTGGCAGCACCGAGGTGCTGCGGGCCTACAACGGATCGATGATCAACAGCTTCGGTCCACCCAAGCGGGTCTTCGTGCGGGGAGAGGGGGTGCACGTCTGGGATGCCGAGCAGAACAAGTACCTCGACCTGCTCTCCGGCCTGGCCGTGAACGCCCTGGGGCATGCGCATCCGACCGTCCTCGCCGCGGTCACCGGTCAGCTGAGCACGCTCGGTCATGTGTCCAACTTCTTCGCCACCCCGGCCCAGGTGACGCTGGCCCAGCGACTCAGCGCGCTGGCCGGAGGTGATGCGAAGGTGTTCTTCACCAACTCCGGGACGGAGGCGAACGAGGCTGCGCTGAAGATCACCCGGCTGACCGGTCGAGCGAAGATCATCGCTGCCGAGGGCGCATTCCACGGTCGCACGATGGGGGCCTTGTCGATCACCCACAAACCGAAGTACCGCGAACCGTTCGAGCCGTTGCCCGGTCCGGTCGAGTTCGTTCCCTACGGTGACGCCGAGGCCTTGGCGGCAGCGGTCGACGAAACGGTCGCGGCCGTGGTGCTGGAACCGATCCAGGGTGAGAACGGCATCGTCGTGCCCCCGCCGGGCTATCTCGCCGCTGCTCGCGCCATCACCGCCGAGCACGGTGCACTGCTGTGGTTCGACGAGGTGCAGACCGGGCTCGGCCGGGCCGGGGAATGGTTCGCCCACCAGGCCGAGGATGTCGTACCGGACCTGATCACCATCGCCAAGGGCCTGGGCAACGGTTTCCCCGTCGGCGCCTGTCTGGCCCTGGGTGCGACCGCCGACCTGATGTATCCCGGCTCCCACGGCACCACCTTCGGTGGCAACCCGGTGGCGGCAGTGGCGGCGCTGGCGGTGCTCGGCGTGATCGAACGCGACGGGTTGCTGGACCGGGCCCGGCGCAACGGTGATCAACTCGCCCGCGACATCGAGACACTTGATCACCCGCTGATCGCCGAGGTACGCGGACGCGGACTCCTGCGCGGAGTGGTGCTCACCGAGCCGGTGGCACCGGCGGTATCCGATGCCGCCCTGGACGCCGGATTCATCATCAACGCCCCACGACCGAATGTGCTCCGACTGGCGCCGCCGTTGATCATCGGAGCCGATGACCTGAGCTCCTTCGTCCAGGCCCTGCCCGGCCTGTTGGACACCGGTCGGGTGGCTGCAGGGGAGGCGCGGGTATGAGGCACTTCCTGGCCCCGAACGACTTCAGCCCTGCCGAACAGGCGCGGGCGATCGACCTGGCCGCCGAACTGACCCGGGACCGGTGGTCCCACCGTCCCTTCAACGGCCCACGGTCGGTGGCCATCATCTCCGACAAACCGACCCTGCGTACCCAACTCTCCTTCCAGGTCGGTATCGCCGATCTGGGCGGGAACGCGCTGATGGTCGATGGCAATCTCGCCGGCGTCGGAACCCGGGAGTCGATTCCGGATTCCGCGCGGGTGCTCGGACGGCAGGTGGCGCAGATCGTCTGGCGGACCGGGGCGCATGAACGGATCGAGGAGATGGCCCGTCATGCCGGGGTGCCGGTGATCAACGCCCTGACCGATGACCACCACCCGTGTCAGGTACTGGCCGACCTGCTCACCATCGCCCAGCATCAGGGGGACGGCACCGCGGGCTCGCTGCGGGGTCTGTCGATGACCTATCTCGGCGACGGGGCGAACAACATGTCCCACTCCTACCTGCTCGGTGCCGCGCTGGCCGGGATGCACATCACCATCGCCTCACCTGCGGGCTACCAACCCGATCCGGCCGTGGTCGAGTCGGCGAACCTGATCGCCGCCGACACCGGGGCCACGATCCGGATCACCGACGAACCTGGCGCCTTCGGTGCCGACGCGGTGATCACCGACACCTGGGTCTCGATGGGTCAGGACGGCGCCGAGGAACGGGCGCGGGTGTTCGCGCCCTATCGCGTGACCACCGAGCTCATGGAGACCGTGCCGCAGGCGATCGCGATGCACTGCCTGCCGGCCTACCGGGGCAAGGAGATCGACGCCGAGGTGATCGACGGACCGCGTTCGGTGGTCTGGGACGAGGCCGCCAACAGGCTGCCGGTGCAGAAGGCCGTGATGATCATGCTGGACGAATGGGCAGGTCAGGACGGCGAAGCCCGATGAGTGCGCCGACGACGAAGGCGGCCCGACAGAACCTGATCATCAGCCTGGTCGGGGGACAGGCGATCCGATCCCAGAGCGATCTGGCCGAGCTGTTGAACGTCCACGGGATCGAGGTGAGCCAGGGGACCCTGTCCAAGGACCTCCTGGAGATCGGTGCCATGCGTGTGCGGTCCAGCGACGGCCAGTTGATCTACGCCGTACCGGGGGAGGGCGGTGACCGCAGCGCCACCGCCGCGGAATCGGGGACCTTCGAGAAGCGCCTCACCCGGGTGTGTGAGGAACTGTTGGTCTCGGCCGAGGGGTCGGCGAACCTGGCGGTGCTGCGTACCCCACCCGGTGCGGCGCAGTACGTCGCCTCAGCCATCGACCGGGTTGCCTGGCCCGACATCCTCGGCACCATCGCCGGTGACGACACCGTGATGGTGATCAGTCGCGACGGTGCCGGTGGTGCCGCGCTCGCCGAACGATTCCTGTCGCTGAACGCATGATCGGACCGTCGTGATCGAGCTCGACCTCGATGACCGGTTACGCGCGGTACGCCACTGGTTGGGGACCTGGCCGGCCGCGGAGGTGGTCGAGACCTCCGGCTGGTTGCTGCAGGCCACCGAGGGGTTCACCAAACGTGCGAATGCCGCGCTCCGGTTGGCCCCGGATGCACCGATCGACCCGGTGATCGAGTTCTACACCGCCCGCGGCCTGCGCCCGAGTGTGGTCGACTATGCCGGGTTGGCCGACCCCTTGCCCGCTGAACTGCTCGGCGACGGTTGGCACGCCCTGGAGTTCGATCCGGTGCTGGCGATGCCGATCACCGGCCTGCGCCTGCCAGAGCTCCGCGGCACGGTGGAGGTGCAGTTGCATGGACAGACTCCGCCGGAGCGGTGGCTGGCCGGTTGGTTCGCCTCCGGCAGGCAGGACTCGGCGGTGGCCCGCGCACTGGTCACCGGGTCGGCGTGGCAGGCTTTCGCGCTGATCGACGATCCCGACGCCTCACCTGCGAACGAGCTTCCGGTGGCCGTCGGCCGGATCGCGGTGGACGGTGGATGGGCCGGGGTGAACGCGATGTGGACCCGTCCGGATCAGCGCGGACGCGGGTACGCCGGGATGGTGCTGCAGGCGCTCGCCGGCGCCGCACAGCAGATCGGTGCCGGGTATCTCCAACTGAGCGTCGAGCACGACAACCACGCCGCCCGGGCTGCCTATGCGAAGGCCGGTTTCGGCCAGGTCGATCGCTACCGCTATCTCTTCGCACCTGCCGACGGTCGTGAACGCAGTGGGCACCAAGGGTGAGCGTGCGGCAAGCTTGCCTACCGTGCGAGACCGTCGGTGCAGCCGCCGGCCTGCCGAGCACGGTGCATCAGGGCCGGACGGCACCGAGGCGCAACCCGTTGACGACCAGAAGTGAGAGGACATATGTCTAGCGAGCAGCCCGCAGGAGCCGCGAACGGCGGACAGGGACGACTCTGGGGTGGGCGTTTCGCCGGCGGACCGGCGGAGGCGATGTTCGCCTTGAGCAAGTCGACCCAGTTCGACTGGCGGTTGGCCCGGCACGATCTTGCAGGTTCACGTGCGCACGCCCGGGCGCTGTACCGAGCGGAACTGCTCACCGCCGACGAACTCAAGGAACTGTTGAACGGCATCGACCGGCTCGACGAGCAGGTGGCGAACGGTGAGTTCGTGCCGGCGGCCGGGGACGAGGATGTGCACGGCGCACTGGAACGCGGGCTGATCGAGTTGCTGGGGCCCGAACTCGGTGGTCGGCTGCGGGCAGGGCGTTCCCGCAACGATCAGATCGCCACCCTGATCCGCCTGTGGCTGCGCGAGGAGTTGCAGGTCATCGCTGACGGGGTGGCGCAGGTGGTCGGGGCCCTGCACGGTCAGGCGACCGAGCTGCTGGGCGTACCCATGCCAGGACGCACCCATCTGCAGCACGCCCAGCCGGTCCTGGTCTCCCACCACCTGCTGGCCCATGCCTGGCCGTTGCTGCGGGACCTCGACCGGATCGCCGATCTGCTGCGTCGACTCGACGAGAGCCCCTACGGTTCGGCAGCACTCGCCGGTACGTCCCTGGGCCTGGACCCGCAGGCTGTCGCGGCCGACCTCGGTTTCGGCACCTCGGTGGCGAACTCGATCGACGGTACGGCCGCTCGCGACCTGACAGCCGAAGCGGCCTTCGTACTGGCGCAGATCGGGATCGATCTGTCGCGGGTCAGCGAGGAGGTGATCCTCTGGAGCACCTACGAGTTCGGATTCGTCACCCTGGCCGACGAGTGGTCGACCGGGTCCAGTATCATGCCGCAGAAGAAGAACCCCGATGTGGCCGAACTCGCTCGCGGGAAGTCGGGGCGGTTGATCGGGAACCTGACGGGCCTTCTGGCCACCCTGAAGGGGCTCCCGTTGGCCTACAACCGTGATCTGCAGGAGGACAAGGAACCGGTCTTCGACAGTGTTGATCAACTCCGGATCCTGCTGCCGGCGGTTGCAGGCCTGCTCGGCACCTTGACCTTCCACACCGAACGGATGGCCGAGTTGGCGCCCCAAGGGTTCTCCCTGGCCACCGATGTCGCCGACTGGCTGGTACGTCAGCGCGTACCGTTCGCCCGTGCCCACGAGATCGCCGGCGCCGCGGTCCGCTACTGCGAGGAGCGGGGGGTCGAACTGCAGGATCTGACAGTCTCCGACATCGCACGGATCTCTCCCGAACTGGGCCCGGAGGTGTTGCAGGTACTCAGCGTCAGCGGTTCGATCGATGCCCGCGACGGGCGCGGCGGAACTGCCACAGCACGGGTGTCGGAGCAGTTGTCCGAGGCGGCCGAGCGGCTGCACGAGCTGCTGCCACGGATCGGCGATCATGGGGAGGCCGACGTGCCCGGGCCGGATGCGACGTGAGCGCGCCGATCGGGCAGGATTGGACCCGTGAATGTTTTCGATGAGCTGTCCTGGCGGGGTCTGATCGCCAATTCGACCGATCCGCAGGCACTGTCCTCGGCATTGGCCGGAAGGCTCACCTTCTACGTGGGGTTCGATCCGACTGCTCCCAGTCTGCACATGGGCAACCTGGTGCAACTGATGGTCGCGCGACGGCTCCAGGCCGCGGGCCACCGGCCGCTGCTGCTGGTCGGCGGATCGACCGGTCTGATCGGTGATCCGAAGGAATCGGGTGAGCGGACGATGAACCCGAAGGAGGTGGTTGCCGAGTGGGTTGCCCGGATCCAGGGCCAGGTTAGCGGATTGCTGGATCTGGACGGTGACAACCCCGCCACCCCGGTGAACAACCTCGACTGGACCGGGCCGATGTCGGTGATCGACTTCCTCCGCGACATCGGCAAGCACTTCCCGGTGAACCGGATGCTGGCCCGCGACGTGGTGCGCAACCGGCTCGAGGACGGGATCTCCTACAGCGAGTTCTCCTACGTGCTGCTGCAGTCCCTGGACTACCTGGAGCTCTTCCGACGCTACGACTGCACCCTGCAGTTCGGTGGCAGTGACCAGTGGGGCAACATCACCGCCGGTGCGGAGCTGATCCGGCGGGTGACGGGTGAGCGGGTGCATGCGATGGCCAGTCCGCTGCTGACCAAGGCCGATGGGACGAAGTTCGGCAAGACCGAATCCGGCACCGTCTGGCTGGACCCCGGGCTGACCAGTCCCTACGCCTTCCACCAGTTCTTCCTGAACGCCGAGGACGAGAAGGTGATCGACTACCTGAAGGTGTTCTCGCCGCGAGGGGAGGACGAGATCGCCCAACTCGCGGTGGAGACCGCCGAGCGCCCGCAGGCAAGGCGAGCCCAGCGCGTACTCGCCGACGACATCACCACCTTGGTCCATTCCGCGGCGGAGGCCGAAGCAGCCAATGCCGCCGGCCAGGCACTCTTCGGCAGAGGGGACCTGTCGACGATGGACGAGACCATGCTCCGCAATGCACTCACCGAGGTGGGGCTGACCGAGGTCGGCGGACCTGAACTGCCAACCGTGGCCGATGCCTTGGCTCTGTCCGGTGTGGTCGCCAGCAAGTCCGCCGGCCGGCGTGCAGTGGCCGAAGGTGGCGCGTACCTGAACAACGAACGAGTCACCGATGCCGATGAGCGTCTGCGGCCGGATCAGCTGTTGCACGGCCGCTACGTGGTGCTGCGCAGGGGCCGGAAGACGGTCGCCGGACTCCGATTTGAAACCTCGGCAGCAGGGGTCTAGTGTCTCTCCTCGTTGCCGGTTCCGGGGTCACTCGGAACAGCCGGGGAACGAGTTGACATCAGTTCGACGAAGGCCCTAGCTTTGGCAGCCGCCGCAGGTCCGAAAGACACTTCGAACCGCGCTGGGAGCGAGTTGACATCAGCTCGACGAAGCCCTAGCGTAGGCAGTCGCCGCAGGCCGAGGGTAACCGGAGCCAAAGAAGCGAGTTGACAACAAGTCAGCGAGCATCTAGAGTAGGCGAGGCCCAAGAGACGGCCTGACGAAAGTCAGGAGCCTGGGCAACCACCATCCAAAGGCGGGGTAAGGCTTGAGTCCAATACGGACCAGCTGAGGCCCTTCCTTCAGGTGCGTCTCCCGGACTTCGGTCCGGACCGGAGATTTGACGAGAGTCGGATCGAAGGGTAGAGTAGGCCAAGCCTTCTGGGGCAGAAAGCTTCGCAAGAAGCACAGCCCGAAGGCACCAACCTCAACCTTCACCGGGAGTGGTGCGCGTCCTAGTCGGACCCACTGAAGCTTCCGGAACTGGGTTGTCGGCTGGGCCGGCTCGAGAAAGCGGATTTGACTCCGCCGGATCGGATCGGTAAAGTAGTACGGGTTGCCCCAAGCGGAGGTCGAGAGGCCAAAGCGCGGAGCGCGAACGAAACTTGAGAACTCAACAGCGTGCTTAAAAGTCAATGCCAAGCAATGCATTAAAACCTCGTCGATCGAGGAAGCAGATCTTCGGATCTGGTGACTCGTGACGAAGTTCCTTTGATGAATGATATGGGTCCTATCCTTTGGACCCGGTCAGGCATCTCAAAGTTGACTTCCTGCCTACTTCGGTAGGCAGGGCAAGTTTTCAACGGAGAGTTTGATCCTGGCTCAGGACGAACGCTGGCGGCGTGCTTAACACATGCAAGTCGAACGGTAAGGCCCCTTCGGGGGTACACGAGTGGCGAACGGGTGAGTAACACGTGAGCAACCTGCCCTTGACACTGGGATAAGCGATGGAAACGTCGTCTAATACCGGATACCAGCTCGGTGGGCATCCACTGAGCTTGAAAGCTCCGGCGGTCAAGGATGGGCTCGCGGCCTATCAGCTTGTTGGTGAGGTAACGGCTCACCAAGGCTTCGACGGGTAGCCGGCCTGAGAGGGCGACCGGCCACACTGGGACTGAGATACGGCCCAGACTCCTACGGGAGGCAGCAGTGGGGAATATTGCACAATGGGCGAAAGCCTGATGCAGCAACGCCGCGTGCGGGATGACGGCCTTCGGGTTGTAAACCGCTTTCAGCAGGGACGAAGCTAACGTGACGGTACCTGCAGAAGAAGCACCGGCCAACTACGTGCCAGCAGCCGCGGTGATACGTAGGGTGCAAGCGTTGTCCGGAATTATTGGGCGTAAAGAGCTCGTAGGCGGTCTGTCGCGTCGGAAGTGAAAACTCAGGGCTTAACCCTGAGCCTGCTTCCGATACGGGCAGACTTGAGGAAGGTAGGGGAGAATGGAACTCCTGGTGGAGCGGTGGAATGCGCAGATATCAGGAAGAACACCAGTGGCGAAGGCGGTTCTCTGGACCTTTCCTGACGCTGAGGAGCGAAAGCGTGGGGAGCAAACAGGCTTAGATACCCTGGTAGTCCACGCCGTAAACGGTGGGCACTAGGTGTGGGACTCATTCCACGAGTTCCGTGCCGAAGCTAACGCATTAAGTGCCCCGCCTGGGGAGTACGGCCGCAAGGCTAAAACTCAAAGGAATTGACGGGGGCCCGCACAAGCGGCGGAGCATGTGGATTAATTCGATGCAACGCGAAGAACCTTACCTGGGTTTGACATATACCGGAAACATCTGGAGACAGGTGCCCCGCAAGGTCGGTATACAGGTGGTGCATGGCTGTCGTCAGCTCGTGTCGTGAGATGTTGGGTTAAGTCCCGCAACGAGCGCAACCCTCGTCCTATGTTGCCAGCGGGTAATGCCGGGGACTCATAGGAGACTGCCGGGGTCAACTCGGAGGAAGGTGGGGATGAGGTCAAGTCATCATGCCCCTTATGTCCAGGGCTTCACACATGCTACAATGGTTGGTACAGAGGGCTGCGAAACCGCAAGGTTTAGCGAATCCCAAAAAGCCAGTCTCAGTTCGGATTGGGGTCTGCAACTCGACCCCATGAAGTCGGAGTCGCTAGTAATCGCAGATCAGCAACGCTGCGGTGAATACGTTCCCGGGCCTTGTACACACCGCCCGTCAAGTCATGAAAGTCGGTAACACCCGAAGCCGGTGGCCCAACCCTTTTGGGAGGGAGCCGTCGAAGGTGGGACTGGTAATTAGGACTAAGTCGTAACAAGGTAGCCGTACCGGAAGGTGCGGCTGGATCACCTCCTTTCTAAGGAGCCCATTGGCAGCCATGAGCTGTCCAAGCGTTCCGATCCGAGACGTACGTTCTCGGCGGAACAGGCTAACTGAAGTGGAACATTGACCATTAAGCCGGCAGTCGGAATCGACGTCAGTACAACTCACACGTTCTCGAACGAGTGGGAGTGGAACCTCGAAGATCACCAGGCCGGCCCGGGCACGCTGTTGGGTCCTGAAGGGTCGATCGCGCAAGCATCACTCTTCTGCGGACCAGCGCTGAAGCTCCGAAAGGAGTGGAGGAACTGGTACCGCCCGTATCTTGAGAACTTCACAGTGGACGCGAGCATCTTTGTAGTAACAACAAGCTACTAAGGGCAATCGGTGGATGCCTTGGCACCAAGAGCCGATGAAGGACGTTGTAACCTGCGATAAGCCCCGGGGAGCTGGTAAACAAGCTTCGATCCGGGGATCTCCGAATAGGGAAACCTCGAAGGAAACCGGAGTCATGTCCGGCGACCCCTGCCTGAACACATAGGGCAGCGGGAGGGAACGTGGGAAAGTGAAACATCTCAGTACCCACAGGAAGAGAAAACAACAGTGATTCCGTAAGTAGTGGCGAGCGAACGCGGAAGAGGCCAAACCGCATCTGTGTGATAGCTGACAGGCGTTGCATTTGCGGTGTTGAGGGGCCATTCAGACCAGGCTGTCATCTGGTCAGAGAGTCATAAATGCTCACTGAAGACGAAGAACTCTGGGAAGGTTCGGCACAGAAGGTAATACCCCTGTAGTTGTAAAGTGTGCACTCTCGAATGTTACCCCAAGTAACACGGAACCCCTGAAATTCCGTGTGAATCTGGCGGGACCACCCGCTAAGCCTAAATACTCCTTGGTGACCGATAGCGGACAAGTACCGTGAGGGAAAGGTGAAAAGTACCCCGGGAGGGGAGTGAAATAGTACCTGAAACCGATTGCCTACAATCCGTCGGAGCCCTACGGGGTGACGGCGTGCCTTTTGAAGAATGAGCCTGCGAGTTAGTGGTATGTGGCGAGGTTAACCCGTGTGGGGAAGCCGTAGCGAAAGCAAGTCCGAACAGGGCGATCGAGTCGCATGCTCTAGACCCGAAGCGGAGTGATCTATCCATGGCCAGGGTGAAGCGACGGTAAGACGTCGTGGAGGCCCGAACCCACTTCAGTTGAAAATGGAGGGGATGAGCTGTGGATAGGGGTGAAAGGCCAATCAAACTCCGTGATAGCTGGTTCTCCCCGAAATGCATATAGGTGCAGCGTCGCGTGTTTCTTACCGGAGGTAGAGCACTGGATAGTCTAGGGGGCCCACAAGCTTACCGAAATTAACCAAACTCCGAATGCCGGTAAGTTAGAGCGCGGCAGTGAGACTGTGGGGGATAAGCTTCATAGTCGAGAGGGAAACAGCCCAGATCACCAGCTAAGGCCCCTAAGCGATGGCTAAGTGGAAAAGGATGTGGAGTTGCGCAGACAACCAGGAGGTTGGCTTGGAAGCAGCCACCCTTGAAAGAGTGCGTAATAGCTCACTGGTCAAGTGATTCCGCGCCGACAATTTAGCGGGGCTCAAGCCATCCGCCGAAGCTGTGGCATTCACATAATAGCCCGGTACCTAGTACCCAGGCATGTGGATGGGTAGGGGAGCGTCGTGTGCGCGAAGAAGCGGCGGGGTGACCCAGCCGTGGAGAGCACACGAGTGAGAATGCAGGCATGAGTAGCGAATGACGGGTGAGAAACCCGTCCGCCGAATATCCAAGGGTTCCAGGGTCAAGCTAATCTGCCCTGGGTGAGCCGGGACCTAAGGCGAGGCCGACAGGCGTAGTCGATGGACAACGGGTTGATATTCCCGTAGCCGGTTTTTGAACGACCCTGCCGAGGCAGGTAATGCTAAGCACGGAAGTTGACGGGACGTCTTCGGACTGAACGTCAATGACTCTGCGACCCAAACTTGTATTAGGCAAGCTGCGGAGTGACGCAGGAAGGTAGCCCATCCCGGGCGATGGTAGTCCCGGGCTAAGTGTGTAGGACGAGGTGTAGGCAAATCCGCACCTCATACGTCTGAGACAGGATGGCTCGATGGTACGGTTTCCGTACTCATCGTGTGGGTGATCCTATGCTGCCTAGAAAAACTTCGTGAGCGAGTTCACTAGCCGCCCGTACCCCAAACCGACACAGGTGGATAGGTAGAGAATACCAAGGCGATCGAGATAATCATGGTTAAGGAACTCGGCAAAATCCCCCCGTAACTTCGGAAGAAGGGGGGCCGGATACGTGTAGGGATTTACTCCCGAAGCGTTGATGGCCGCAGAGACCTGGCCCAAGCGACTGTTTACCAAAAACACAGGTCCGTGCTAAGTCGTAAGACGATGTATACGGACTGACTCCTGCCCGGTGCTGGAAGGTTAAGGGGAAGTGTTAGCTTCGGCGAAGCACTGAACTTAAGCCCCAGTAAACGGCGGTGGTAACTATAACCATCCTAAGGTAGCGAAATTCCTTGTCGGGTAAGTTCCGACCTGCACGAATGGAGTAACGACTTGGGCGCTGTCTCAACCATGAACTCGGTGAAATTGCACTACGAGTAAAGATGCTCGTTACGCGCAGCAGGACGGAAAGACCCCGGGACCTTTACTACAATTTGGTATTGGTGATCGGTGCAACTTGTGTAGGATAGGTGGGAGACTTTGAAGCAGCCACGCCAGTGGTTGTGGAGTCAATGTTGAAATACCACTCTGGTTGTTCTGGTTATCTAACTTTGGTCCGTTATCCGGATCAGGGACAGTGCCTGATGGGTAGTTTGACTGGGGCGGTCGCCTCCCAAATGGTAACGGAGGCGCCCAAAGGTTCCCTCAGCCTGGTTGGTAATCAGGTTTCGAGTGTAAGTGCACAAGGGAGCTTGACTGTGAGAGAGACATCTCAAGCAGGGACGAAAGTCGGGACTAGTGATCTGACGGTGGCATGTGGAAGCGCCGTCACTCAACGGATAAAAGGTACCCCGGGGATAACAGGCTGATCTTGCCCGAGCGTCCATAGCGACGGCATGGTTTGGCACCTCGATGTCGGCTCGTCGCATCCTGGGGCTGGAGTCGGTCCCAAGGGTTGGGCTGTTCGCCCATTAAAGCGGCACGCGAGCTGGGTTCAGAACGTCGTGAGACAGTTCGGTCCCTATCCGCTGCGCGCGTAGGAGTCTTGAGAAGAGCTGTCCTTAGTACGAGAGGACCGGGACGGACTAACCTCTGGTGTGCCAGTTGTTCTGCCAAGAGCACGGCTGGTTGGCTACGTTGGGAAGTGATAACCGCTGAAAGCATCTAAGCGGGAAGCACGCTTCAAGATGAGGGCTCCCACTCCTTGTGAGTTAAGGTCCCCGGAAGATCACCGGGTTGATAGGTCGGACGTGGAAGTGCAGAAATGCATGGAGCTGACCGATACTAATAGACCGAAGGCTTGTCATTACAAAGATGCTACGCGTCCACTGTGGGGTTCCCGAGATACGGTCGGGAACCACCTGATCGAAATCTCAATAGAGTTTCGGTGATCATTGCGAGAGGGAAACACCCGGTCCCATTCCGAACCCGGAAGTTAAGCCTCTCAGCGCCGATGGTACTGCACGGGGGACCGTGTGGGAGACTAGGACGTCGCCGGACATCACAACAACCCCCGGGTCGCATCGCGACCGCGGGGGTTGTTTTATTTCTGGGCCCTTTCGTGTCTTGGCTTGCCTTGTGGGCTGCAGCATTGGTCATCGTGGCCATCGGCCATCGGCCGTCTGCCTCGGCAAGGCCGTGCATGAACGGGCCGGCACCTGGGGTGATCCTGCTTCGGTTTGTTCGGTCGTCCGACCTGTTGCTTTCCGGGGTTGCACCGGCTTCAGCGGGCCACCGGTTGGGCGAGTGGCCCGTCGGGCTGGTGCCGTTGTTCCCGGCATGGCCCAGACCGCGCAGGAACGCAGTTTGCAGCCGACACCGATATGAACAACGATGTAGCGGTGAAGGATTCTGAGCAGAACGAACCCGAGGATCGCCGCCGTCGACCAGGTAACGGCGAGGATTCGGGCCGTGGTGGTGAGCGTGGAGGCTCGGGACGCAGTGGGTCCAGGGGGCCGAAGAATGGCGGTGGCTCGCGCCGTACCGGTGACGATTCCTCACGCTCCGGCAACCGGCGTTCCAGTGACGGCGGTCGACGTCCCGCCGGCGAGCGCCGCGGTCGCTCCACCGACAGCCGTGACCAACGGTCGGCCGATCGGCGGCCCGGGCAGTCCCGCAGCTCCAGTGGGCGCGACAGCAATCGCGCCGATGAAGCCTCGCAGGACCGGGCACGCGGTCGTGGTGGTGACCGTGGCAGGTCCGGGGCCCGGGCCGAGCGGTCGGATGGTCGGGATCGGCAGGGGGCTGGCCGCGGTGATCGTCGTGATCGCCGCAGTGAGGGTTCCCGGCCCCGCGGTGGTGACTCGCGTCCAGGCCGCGATGGCAACGGACGTCCGCAGCGTGCCGGTGACCGACCCCCGCGCTCCTTTTCTCGAGACGACGACCGGCGTTCCTCGCGCGAGGTTCACCCCGACGATCCACAATTGCCGGCTGATCTCGACCTGTCCCCGTTGCCGAGGGCGGTCAAGGCCGAGCTCCGGGGACTTCCTGCGGATCTGGCCGAGAAGGTCGGTGGTCATCTGCTGATGGCTGGGCAGCTGATCGACACCGACCCGGTCGAGGCGCAGCGTTACGCCGCGGTTGCTCGGCGGCACGCCGCCCGGCTTCCGGTAGTACGCGAGGCAGCCGCCGAGACGGCGTATGCGGCCGAGGACTTCGCTGCAGCCCTGCAGGACTTCCGTACCCTACGGCGGATGACCGGCTCCGATGAATACCTACCGGTGATCGCGGACTGTCTTCGCGCCCTGGGCAAACCCGATGAAGCGCTGGCCACGGCACGCGAGGGCAGTGGCGGGCGGCTTCCGGTGGCGACCCGGGTGGAACTTCGTATCGTCGAGGCCGGCGCCCGCGAGGACCTCGGGCAGGTGGCCGAGGCGAAGCGGCTGCTGCGCAAGGCCTGGGACGCCGAGCACAATTCGCCCGCGGAGGTACGGGCGCGGCTGGCCTATGCCTACGCGGCCGTGCTCGAACGAGAGGGCAACACCGCCGACTCGCGGGCCTGGTTCGCCCGGGCGGCAGATGCAGATCCGGAGGCCACTGACGCCGCCGACCACCTCAGGGTCGACCGTACCGACGACATCGAGGTGGAGTTCGACGCCGAAGGTGAGGAGTGAGCGTGGGAGGTTCGGCCGAGGTGGTCGATCGTCGTACCGATGAGGAGGGCTCACTGGTCGAAGGGCTGGACGCCGTGCTCTTCGACCTCGACGGGGTGATCTACCGAGGTCCGGAGCTGGTACCCGGTGCCGATGATGCTGTCGGCAGACTGCGCGCTGCCGGCAAGCAGGCGCTCTTCGTGACCAACAATGCCGCCCGGACCCCGGACGCCGTGGCGGCCCATCTGACCGAGATCGGCGTCCGAGCGGTCGGGTCCGATGTCGTCACCTCCGCCCAGGCGGCGGCGAAACTCCTCGCCTCCCGGGTGGCGCCGGGTTCGAAGGTGCTGGTGGCCGGGTCGGCGCACCTGCGCGAGGAGGTGACGGCGAACGGTCTGCAGGTCGTCGCTGCTGCGGCCGAAGAGCCGGTTGCCGCGGTCCAGGGTTACACCCCGGACCTGACCATGGCGCAACTGGCCGAGGTGGCCTATGCGGTACAGGACGGAGCGTTGTGGGTGGCCACGAACACCGATCCCACCCGGCCCACCGAATCCGGCCTCGCCCCCGGTGCGGGCACCATGGTCGATGCCGTGGCGACGACCCTGCCGGGCAGGTTCCCCGAGGTCGCCGGGAAGCCCGAGCCGGCGTTGTTGGCCGAGACCCTGGAACGGGTCGGCAGCGATCGGGCAGTCTTCGTCGGTGACCGTCTGGACACCGACATCGCCGGTGCCCACTCCGTCTCCATCCCCGGCGTCCTGGTCCTGACCGGGTCACATGGCAAGGCCGATCTTGTGGCGGCCCCGCCGGCCCAACGGCCGGCGCAGGTCATCGCCGACCTCGGCGGCCTGTTCGCACCAGCCCGGGAAGCGGTCGGTGACCATCACCGGGTGCAGGTCAACGCAGTGACCGCAGTGATCGACGGTGACACCGTGACGCTGGACGGCCCGCTCGAGGGGACCGCGGAGCAACTCGACGCGCTCTGGGCACTGCTGAGCCTGGTCTGGGCGCGGACCGATGCAGGGCTGCCAGTTCCGGACACCGACCGGATGCTCGCCGGTCTCGATCAGATTCACTAGGGGCGGATTCACTAGAGGCGGATTCACCAGGGGCGACCCGTGCCCGATGTCCGACCGGGTTCGGCTGCTGGCCCGGTGTGGGTGACAGATCAACAGGAGGTGGAGATGAACGATTCGAGCGGACCCGATCGCGGGGAACGTACACCAGGCGAGGGCGGACACCGGATGACCGGTACGCCGACGCCTGCTTCCCTCGCCGGCCCAAGGAGCACCGGCGCCGCGGCACCACGAGTGGAGGCCGAGCCGGAGACCACGGGTGCGTCCCGCAACGGTGACCCCCAGGACGCACCTCGGCTCACCGACCCGCCGCACACCGGCGAGCCCGAGGTCGACGCCGTACTCGCCGAGCTGGGTGAACTCGCCACCGACCCTGCCCAGGTGCAGGCCCAGCTCAGCCGCGCCCACGAGGCGCTGCAAGAGATCATCAACCGCCGCGGTCAGTAGGTGGGTGGGTGAGCGAACGGCTCGACGTCGCCCTGGCAGCCAGGGGATTGGCACGTTCTCGTACCGCTGCGGCAGCGATGATCCGGGCCGGTGAGGTCACCGTCGACGGGACAGTGGTCACCCGGCCGGGCATCACCGTCTCCCCGGATGCCCGGATCGGCGTCGCCGAGGCCGCCCGGTGGGTCTCTCGGGCCGCGGACAAGCTCATCGGTGCACTGGACGCGTTCGACCTGCAGGTCGGCGGCCGGGCGCTGGACGCCGGTGCGTCGACCGGCGGTTTCAGCCAGGTGCTGTTGGATCGCGGCTGCCGGGAGGTCTACGCCGTCGACGTCGGGCACGACCAGCTCGCCGCACCCCTGCGCCAGGATCCCCGGGTGCACAACCTGGAAGGGCTGCACCTGCGCGATCTCGAGCTCGACCGCCACCTGGCCGGCCGCCGGGTGGACCTGGCCGTGGGGGATGTCTCGTTCATCTCCCTGACCAAACTGCTGGCTCCGATCCTCGATGTCGTCGATCCGGCCGGTTGGGCACTGCTGCTGGTGAAGCCGCAGTTCGAGGTGGGCCGCTCAGGGTTGGACAAACATGGTGTGGTCGCCAATCCGGGCCTGCGGCAGCAAGCAGTGGACAGGGTCGTCGCCTGTGCGGATGCGCTGGGATGGCACTGCCGGGGGACGATGCAGAGCCCGCTGCCCGGGACGACCGGAAACCTCGAACACTTCGTCCACCTGACCGGGAGCTGACCAAGCTTCCACCGATGCCGTGCTCCGACGTACCCCTCGGTCGGACGAGGCCGAGGACGCAAGACGGGATCACCAGCCTGTCGAAGCACCGGCGAGCGGCTGCTCACGGACGGTGGCTGCTCACGGGCGGAGGTCAGGTCCGCGGTTCGTCCTGTTCGGCGATCTGCTGCTCCAGGTCGCTCAGTTCCCCCTCCTGCATGTCGTCGGGGTCACCGCGGAGTCCGCCGCTGTTGGCGTACTCCTCCTCCGGCGACAGGACCAGCCGATGGCGCCCGTAGACGGCGAACACGGCGAAGATCAACACATAGATCACGATGATCGCGATGATCGCCGGGCGGAACGTCTCGTTCAGCAGGAACCCGACGAAGACGAATGCGGCGATCACCGCTGCCGAGGCGGCACCGAACCGTCCCATCGGCGAACGGTACGGGCGCTTGGCGTCGGGGAACTTCTTGCGCAGCAGCAGGAACGAGACCATCTGCATGAAGTAGGCCAGCACCGCACCCCAGACCGCGATGTTCAACACGATCGCACCGGCCGGGCTGGAGTCACCACCGCTGGCCTGCACGATCACCAGCGCCAGGAAACCGATCACCGCTCCGACCAGCAGCGCCACCCACGGCGTCTGCCGCTTGCCGGTCAGGGACAGGAAGCGCGGGTAGTAACCGGCCCGCGACAGCGAGTACATGTTCCGGCCGTAGGCGAACATGATGCCCATCAGCGAGGCGAACAGGCCGACCAGTGCGAGCAGCGAGAAGACCGCCGCGGCCTGATCGCCGACGATCGCGGCGAATCCCTCCAACAACGGCTCGGTGGAGACACCGGTCGCCTCCGAACCGAGCACACCGGTGTTCAGGAAGAGCACGATCAGTCCGGTGACGATCAAGGTTCCGCGGGCCCACAGACCGGCCCGCGGGATGTCCTTGGTCGGGTTGCGCGACTCCTCGGCTGCCAGGGGGAGCTCCTCGATCCCAAGGAAGAACCACATTGCGAAGGGCAGGGCGAAGAGGATCGGGAAGACCCCGTGGGGCAGGAAGGACGAGCTGCCGACCGCCGCGGCATCGACCTCGATGTCCCACAGCGAGGCCCAGCTGAACGCGCCCGAGGCCAGCGCCATCACCCCGAAGACCACCAGGATGCCGATGGAGATCACCGAGACCACGATCGCGAAGGTGAAGGAGACATTCGCACCGGCCGCGTTCAAGGCGATGAAGACCGCGTACAACAGGGCCCACCACACCGGCGCGGGCAGACTCACCCCGAGCAGCGTGGAGGTGATGCCGTCGGCGTAACTGGCCGAGAAGTACACCACCACCGCGGTGGTCGCGACGTACTCCACGGTCTCGGCCAGGCCCGTCGCCAGGCCTCCCCAGGGACCCATCGCCGAGCGGGCGAAGGAGTACGCGCCACCGGTGTGCGGCATCGCCGCGGCCATCTCACCGATGGAGAAGGTCAGCCCGTAGTACATGACCACCAAGATCACGAAGGCGATCAACATCCCACCGAAGCCGGCGAAGTCGATGCCGAAGTTCCACCCCGAGAAATCCCCGGAGATGACGGCCGCCACGGCCAGCCCCCACAGTCCCCAGACCCCGGCGCTGCGCTTCAGCTGCCGGTTCTTGAAGTACTCGGTGTCCGCAGTGGTGTAGGTGACCCCTTGGGTACGCGACGACTCGGCCATGCTGCTCCTCACTCGGAACTGATCTGCCGCGGGTGGGAACCCGCTCAGAAGAGAATGCTCCTGAATGCCGGGGTGCACTACCGTTGTAACCGAATTGGTCCCGAACTGTGCGCTCGGCGACCACGGACCCGGGAGGTACGCATGGCTGATGGGCATGGGCTGTTGACGCCGGAGGATCTTGCCACGGCCGTGACTGAGCGCGAAGTCGACACGGTGGTTGTCGCCTTCGCCGATATGCAGGGTCGGCTGGTCGGCAAACGGGTCAGTGCGCGACTGTTCGTCGAGGAGGTTTCCGATCACGGTGCCGAGGCCTGCAACTACCTGCTGGCCGTCGACGTCGACATGAACACCGTCGACGGGTATGCCCTGTCCAGTTGGGAATCCGGGTATGGCGACATGGTCCTGCGACCCGACCTGTCGACCCTGCGCCGACTCCCGTGGCAGCCGGGCGCAGCGTTGGTGATGGCCGATCTGGAGTTCGTCGACGGGGGAGCGGTCGGACCGAGCCCACGGGCGATCCTGAAGCGCCAACTCGATCGGCTGGCCGAGCGGGGATTGACCGCCCATGTCGGGACCGAGTTGGAGTTCCTGGTCTTCGACGAGACCTATCGCGACGCCTGGGCCAAGGGTTACCGGGAGCTGCGGTACGCGACCGACTACAACGTCGACTACGACCTGCTCGCCTCCGGTCGACTGGAGCCGTTGTTGCGCGACATCCGCAACGGCATGGACGCAGCCGGGATGTACTGCGAGGGCGTGAAGGGCGAGTGCAACTTCGGCCAGCAGGAGATCGGCTTCCGTTTCGACGAGGCCTTGATCACCTGTGACAACCACAGCATCTACAAGAACGGTGCAAAGACGATCGCCGATGCCCATGGCAAGGCCCTGACCTTCATGGCCAAGTACAACGAGCGGGAGGGCAACTCCTGCCACATCCACCTGTCGGTCCGGGGTGTCGAGGGGGAACCGGTGATGGCCGGTGATCAGCCCCATGGCTTCTCCCCGCTGATGCAGCACTGGATCGGCGGGCTGCTGGGCAGTATGCGGGAACTGACGCTGTTCAGCGCCCCGAACATCAACTCCTACAAGCGATACGTCGACGGCAGCTTCGCTCCGACCGCCATCGCCTGGGGTGTCGACAACCGCACCTGTGCCCTGCGGGTGGTCGGTCACGGGCCGTCCCTGCGGGTGGAGAACCGGGTCCCGGGAGGTGACGTCAACCCGTACCTCGCGACCGCCGCGATCATCGCCGGCGGGCTGTACGGCATCGACCACGAATCCGAGCTGCCGGAGCTGACCAGCGGCAATGCCTATCACTCCGATGCACCCCGGGTGCCGACCACGCTGAGCGAAGCGGCGCAGCTGTTCGCGAACTCGGTGATCGCCCGCGAGGCCTTCGGCGACGAGGTGGTCGATCACTACCTCAACTACGCCGCCGTGGAGATCAGGGCATTCGAGTCCGCAGTCACCGACTGGGAGAAGTTCCGCGGATTCGAGAGGTTGTGAGCGGTGACCGACTCCATCCGGGGTGACCGCCCAGCACCGCTGATCGGCCTGACCACCTACCTCGAACAGTCCCAGACCGGTGTGTGGGATGTCCGCGCCTCGTTCCTGCCGAAGGTCTACCTCGACGGCGTCACCGACGCCGGAGGGGTGGCGATGCTCCTGGCACCGCAGCCGGTGGATGCCATGATCGCCCGTCGGGTCGTCTCCGCGCTCGATGCGCTGATCCTCACCGGCGGCCGCGATGTCGACCCTGCCCGCTACGGGCAGGAGCGATTGGCGACGACCGATCAGCCGCGGTTGGACCGCGATGCCTGGGAGGCCGCGCTGCTGGAGGCGGCGATCGACATCGATCTTCCCGTGCTCGGGATCTGTCGCGGTCTGCAGATGATCAACGTCTGCCTCGGAGGTACCCTGCACCAGCACCTGCCGGAGGTCATCGGTGGTGATCACTACAGCGGTGGTCAGGGTACGTTCACCGTCAACCCGGTCCGGGTGGAACAGGGCACGCGGCTGTCGGAGGTACTGGCCGATGTCGACGCCATCTCGGTGATGAGCCATCACCACCAGGCCGTCGACATGGTGGCCGACGGCCTGGTGGTCAGTGCGCGTGGGGAGGACGGGGTGATCCAGGGACTGGACCTGCCACAACTGAGCTACGGTCTGGCCGTGCAATGGCATCCGGAGGAGACGATCGAGGACCGCCGCCTCTTCCGCAGCATCGTCGAAGCGGCCGAACGCCGGATGGCCCGCCGGGCCGCGAGCGGGGATCGCGCGTGAACGGCCACGTACCCGGCCGAGAAGGAGAGTCATGAGCAGCATCACCTTGATCAATCCCGCCGACGAATCGGTGATCACCGAACTCTCGTTCAGCACCGTCGCCGACGTCGACGCTGCGGTGGAGCGTGCCCTGGGCGCCCAGCGGGTATGGGCCGAACTGGCTCCGTCGGACCGGGCCAAGGCATTGCGTACCTTCGCCGAGGCGGTCGACAACCACACCGAGGAACTGGCCCAGCTGGAGGTGCGCAACTCCGGGCACCCGATCGGCAACGCCCGCTGGGAGGCCGGCCACGTCCGCGACGTCCTGCACTACTACGCCGCGGTGCCCGAACGGCTGATCGGCAAGCAGATCCCGGTGGCCGGTGGCCTCGACGTCACCTTGTTGGAGCCCTTCGGCGTGGTCGGGGTGATCGTCCCCTGGAACTTCCCGATGACCATCGCCACCTGGGGCTTCGCGCCGGCCCTGGCCGCCGGCAATGCGGTGGTGCTGAAACCTGCGGAGTGGACCCCGCTGACAGCACTGCGGCTGGCCGAACTCGGGCTGCAGGCAGGACTGCCGGAGGGGCTGTTCCAGGTGCTTCCGGGGGAGGGATCGGTCGTCGGTTCCCGACTGGTCGAACATCCCGCGGTACGCAAGATCGTCTTCACCGGATCCACCGTCACCGGGGAGAAGGTGATGGCCGGGGCGGCCAGGCAGATCAAGCCGGTGACACTCGAACTCGGTGGAAAGAGTGCCAACATCGTCTTCGCCGATGCCGACCTCGAAGCGGCGGCGGCCGCCGCACCGGGAGGTGTCTTCGACAACACCGGTCAGGACTGTTGCGCCCGCAGCCGGCTGCTGGTGCAGAACTCGGTGCTCGACCGGTTCCTGGAACTGCTCGAGCCTGCGGTGAAGTCCTTCCGGGTGGGGGATCCCCACGACGAGGCGACCGAGATGGGTCCGCTGGTGTCGAAGCCGCATCTGGAGCGAGTACGGGCGATGTTGGCCGATCCCGGTCGCGTCGCCTTCCGCGGGCAGGAGCCGCAGGGACCCGGCTACTGGTTCGCCCCGACCGTGCTCCTGCCCAGCTCGCCGGCCGATCGACTCTCCCGGGAGGAGATCTTCGGCCCCGTCGTCTCCGTGATCGGATTCGATGACGAGGCCGACGCGATCCGATTGGCCAATGACTCCGACTACGGTCTGGCCGGATCCATCTGGACCCGTGATCTCGGTCGGGGACTGCGCCTGGCGAAGTCCGTGCAGGCGGGCAACCTGTCGGTGAACTCCAACTCCGCGGTCCGTTACGCGACGCCCTTCGGCGGGTTCAAGCACAGCGGTATCGGCCGCGAGCTCGGGCCGGACGCCGCACTGGCCTTCACCGAGACCAAGAACGTCTTCTTCGCCTCCACCTGAGCGGCGACTCACCGCCCGAACGAACTGATCAAGGAGAACAGCAGTGTCCGAATCCGCCCGTCCAGGACCCTCGATCGACCTCACCCAGCGTCTGGCCGGGAAGGTCGCGGTGATCACCGGCGGTGCCAGTGGCATCGGCTTGGCCACCGCCCGACGCCTGGCCGCCGAAGGAGCCAAGGTGGTGATCGGCGACCTGTCGGTCGAGGCCGGTGAGCGCGCCGCCGCGGAGGTCGGCGGCGCCTTCGTCGTCGTCGACGTCACCAACCAGGCACAGGTCGATCATCTCTTCGACAGCACCGCGGAGCTCTTCGGCTCGGTGGACATCGCGTTCAACAACGCAGGCATCTCACCCGACGACGACGATTCGATCGAGACCACCGAGTTGCCTGCCTGGGAGAAGGTGCAGGACGTCAACCTGAAGAGCGTCTATCTGTGTTGTCGAGCCGCTCTGCGGCACATGACCCAACAGGGGTCAGGGTCGATCATCAACACCGCCTCCTTCGTTGCGCTACTGGGATCTGCCACCTCGCAGATCTCCTACACCGCCTCCAAGGGTGGGGTGTTGGCGATGAGTCGGGAGCTCGGCGTGCAGTTCGCCCGGCAGGGCATCCGGGTGAACGCGCTGTGCCCGGGACCGGTGGACACCCCGTTGCTGCGGGAGCTGTTCGCCGCCGACCCCGAGCGGGCACAACGGCGGCTGATCCACGTACCGATCGGCCGGTTCGCCCAGCCCGAGGAACTGGCGGCAGCCGTGGCCTTCCTGGCCAGCGACGACGCCTCCTTCGTCACCGCCTCCAGTTTCGTGGTCGACGGCGGCATCTCCGGCGCCTACGTGACACCGCTCTGAGGGACTCGCCGGCCAGCCAGCAGCCGGTCGCGTCTGGAACACGTGCGCCGAGTCCGGTGAGCCGTGAGAGAACCGTCCGTGGGAGGTCGTAGGACCGTCGTCCCTTGAATCTGTTCCGCAGGATTCGCACTCAAGATTCTCTTTGAGCTGCGTTTCCTGCGGAACGGATGCAGGCGGGATCGCTGTGAAAATGCCCGGACAGACATGACCTCGGTCGAGGACCGGGGTCATGTCTGTCCGAATCGGGCCTTCCGATCAGGCGCTCTCCTCCGGGCGTTCGAGTGCTTCCTTCTCGGTCTCGGTGGCGACATAACCTTCGATGTGTCGCTCATCCGGGCCGTTGTAGGCCGACAGCGGACGGATCAGCGCATTCGAGGCCGCCTGCTCCAGCACGTGGGCGCTCCAGCCGGTCACCCGGGAGGCGACGAACAGCGGGGTGAAGGTCAACGTGTCGAAACCGATCAGGTTGTAGGCCGGGCCCGAGGGGTAGTCCAGGTTCGGATAGATCCCCTTGCGCTCGACGAACTCGCTCTCCAGCGCGGTGTAGAGCTCCAGAACGTCCTGTCGGTCGTAGTGCTCGACCAGCGAGTCCAGCGCATCCTTCATCGTCGGTACGCGGGAGTCGCCGCGCTTGTAGACGCGGTGGCCGAAGCCCATGATCTTGCGCTTCTCCGCCAGCGCCTTGTCCAACCACGGCTTCACGTTCTCGGCGCTGCCGATCTCGTCGAAGACGTGCAGCACGGCCTCGTTCGCCCCGCCGTGCAACGGGCCCTTCAAGGCGCCGATGGCGGCGGTGATCGCCGAGTACAGGTCGCTCATGGTGGAGGTGACCACGCGGGCGGTGAAGGTGGAGGCGTTGAAGGAGTGCTCGGCATACAGGATCATCGAACGGTTGAAGGCATCGACCACCAGCGGATCGGCCTCCTCGCCGAAGGTCATCCACAAGAAGTTCGCCGCATAGTCAAGATCATCACGCGGCTCGACGACCTCCTCACCGCGACGCCGACGCTGGCCGTAGGCGACGATCGCCGGCAGTGCGGCATAGAGCCGGATGCTGCGGGCCAGATTGTCCTCGGCCGTACCACCGGCTTCCATCACCGACTTGGCGCCGCTGGTGTCGTTCGCACCGATGGCGCTCACCGCAGTGCGGACCTCGTCCATCGGGTGGGCGTCGGTCGGCAGCAGGTCGATCACGGCCTTCACGTTGTCGGCCAGAGGACGATTCTCCCGCTCCACCTTGCGCAACTCCGCCAGTTGCTCCGCGGTCGGCAGCTCGCCGTTCCAGAGCAGGTAGGCCACGGCCTCGAACGGCTGGGTGGCGGCCAGCTCCTGCACCGGGTAGCCGCGGTAGAGCAGGCTGTTGGTCTCCGGGTTCACCTTCGAGACCGCGGTGTAGTCGACGACGACACCGGCGAGTCCCTTCTTGATGTCCTCGGGCTTGATCTCATCTGACATGGTCGTGCTCCTTTGCGACGTGCGGGATCGGGATCACTTGGTGATCTGGAAGTTGAAGATCGAGGAGTCGAAGCTGTTGTACTCCTCGTAGTCGAGCAGGTCGTACAGATCGGCCCGGTGTTGCATGGCGCCCAACTGGCTGGTCAGGTTGCCCTCGGAGAGCAGGGTGTCCAGTGCCCGCTCGGTGGCCCCCATCGCCATCCGCAGGGTCGACACCGGCCAGATCACCATCCGTACCCCGACATCGCGGAGTTGATCGACGGTGAACAGCTCGCTCTTGCCGAACTCGGTCATGTTCGCCAGCACCGGTACGTCCAGCGCGGCGGCGAGCTGCTCGAACTCCGACAGGTCACGCATCGCCTCACCGAAGATGGCATCGGCGCCGGCGTCGACCAGGGCCTTGGATCGGTCGATCGCCGCGTCCAGACCTTCCAACGCCCGGATGTCGGTCCGGGCCATGATCAGGAAGTTGTCGTCGCGGCGGGCATCGGCGGCCGAACGGATCCGCTGGACCGCGGTGGAAGTCCCGACGACCTCCTTGCCGTCCAGGTGACCACAACGCTTCGGGTTCACCTGGTCCTCGATGTGACAACCGGCCAGACCGGCGTCCTCCAGGGTCTGCACGGTACGGGCGACATTCATCGCCTCACCGAAACCGGTGTCGGCGTCGACGATCGACGGCAGGTCGGTCACCCGGGCGATCTGCCCGGCGCGCTGGGCCACCTCGGTCAGCGTGGTCAACCCGATGTCGGGCAGACCCAGATCGGCCGACAGCACCGCGCCGGAGATGTAGACCCCGTCGAAGCCCTTGCGCTCGATCAGCTTCGCCGACAGCGGATTGAACGCACCGGGGAAGCACAGCAGCTCACCGGTGGCGAGTCGCTCACGGAACAGGCGGCGCTTCTCGTGGGCCGGTGTCTTCGCGTACAACATCAGCGCACTCCCTTCCTGGGTGATGACGGTTGCATCAGAACAAGCCCTTCGGGGCACTGACTGAGTCGAGCAGACCGGGCTTGGCGATGATCGTCAACTGCGCGACCTCTTCGGCGCTCAGCTCCGGCAGACGCTGCACCAACTCCAGGAAGCGATCGATCTCGGACTGTTCCAACATCGGCTCGGCGAGCAGCTTGAACTTGTTGATGTAGTTCTCCCGGACGAACGGGCGGGCGCCCAGCGGATGCGCATCGGCGACCGCGATCTCCTCGGTGATCGTGGAGCCGTCGGTGAGCTTGATCTCCACCCGGCCGCCGAAGGCCTTCTCGTCGGGATCCTCGGAGTGGTAGCGACGGGTCCACTCCGGGTCCTCGGCGGTGGTGATCTTGTTCCACAGCTCGACGGTGTCAGGACGTGCCGCCCGCTCGGGGGCGTAGGAGTCGACGTGGTGCCAGCCACCGTCCTGCAGGGCGACGGCGAAGATGTAGGGGATCGAGTGGTCCAGGGTCTCCCGCGAGGCCGACGGATCGTACTTCTGCGGATCACCGGAACCCGAACCGATCACATAGTGCGTGTGGTGACTGGTGTGCAGGACGATCGAATCGATCTTGCTCGGATCCTTCAGCTCCGGGTGCTCGTTGCCCAGCCGTCGGGCCAGATCGATCCAGGCCTGTGCCTGGTACTCCGCGGAGTGCTCCTTGGTGTAGGAGTCGAGGATCGCCCGCTTCGCCTCACCCGGTGCCGGCAGCGGCACCTCGTAGCGGCCCTCGGGTCCGTCGAGCAGCCAGGCGATCACGCCGTCCTCACCCTCGTAGATCGGCGACGGGCTGGTCTGCCCGCGCATGGCCCGGTCGACGGCCTCGACCGCCAGCTTGCCGGCGAAGGCCGGGGCGTGTGCCTTCCAGGTGGAGATCTCGCCCTTGCGGGACTGCCGGGTGGCGGTGGTGGTGTGCAGGGCCTGACCGACGGCCTGGTAGATCACCTCGGTGGGCAGACCCAGCATGGTGCCGATGCCGGCGGCGGCCGACGGGCCGAGGTGGGCGACATGGTCGATCTTGTGCTTGTGCAGGCTGATCGCGCGGACCAGATCCATCTGGATCTCGTACCCGGTGGCGATGCCGCGCAGCAGGGCGGCACCGTCGGAGCCGACGTGCTGGGCGACGGCGACGATCGGCGGGATGTTGTCACCGGGGTGGGAGTACTCGGCGGCCAGGAAGGTGTCGTGGTAGTCCAGCTCGCGGACCGCCACACCGTTGGCCCAGGCAGCCCACTCCGGGCTGGAACGGACATCGAGCTGGCAGCCGAAGGTGGTCGAGCCGTTGCCGTTGCGGGTGACCGGATGGTCGAGGGCCTGGGAGCGGGCGGAGACGATCGGTCCGCGCAGCAGCGAGGCGGCGGCGACCGAGGCATTGTCGATGATCCGGTTGATCACCATCTCGGTGACCTCGGGGTCGACCGGCACCGGATCGGTGGCGACCTCGGCGATCTTCCAAGCGAGCTGGTCCTCACGTGCGAGGTTCTCGTCGCTGCGGTACATGCGGACGGGATGGTTGATTGTCATCGATGACCTTCCGGGAGTGTGTCGAGGATACTTGTCAGGGCGTTGTGCAGATGGACATGGGTGGCATGGGCCGCCAGGTCGGAGTCACCGGCGGCGATCGCCGAGGCGATCAACCGGTGCTCGGTGACCGAGGCGGCCAGACGGTCGGGTTTGTCCCGGGCGAGCCGGCGTACCCGCACCAGGTGGGTACGGACTCCGCGCAGCGCCGAGGTGAGGAAGTCGTTGCCGACAGCAGCATCGATCGCCGCGTCGAAGCGGGCGATGCAGGAGTAGTAGACGTCGCGCCCAGCCTTCTCCGCCAGCCGCAGTCGCGCCGGGTCGAACTCCTCGGCCAGGGCTGCGAAGACCTCGGGGTCACCACGCCGAGCCGCCGCGCGGGCCGCAGCCTCCTCCAGGGCACGACGCAGTTCGAACAGCGAACGGATGTCCTCGGCGCCGATGGCCGAGACCACGGTCACCCGCGGGGACTGCTGGACCACCAGGCCATCGGCGACCAGGCGACGGATCGCCTCTCGCAGCGGGGTCCGGCTGACACCCAGTCGCGCGGCCTGTTCCACCTCGCCGAGCACGGCTCCGGGTGGGAGCGTCCCGGCCTGGATGTCGGACAGCAACGTCGCGTAGGCCCGGTCACTGGCCCGCGTCTGCGGTCGCTCGTCCAACGTTGACATCAGTCAATGTATACACTGCCGCGGAATCGATTGGCAATGCTTCCTTCCACCCCTGGTCAATGTGTACCTAAAGTGAAGCGGTGGTGTCGCTCAGCGGTCTCCGGGGTATCGCCTGTGGATGCCACGGCATCGATCGGCTGTCCGGTCGGCGGCCGGGTCGCCCGACGCGGCAGGTGTCTCGGCGCGGGCTGGGCAAGAGGCGGCGGACGGCCCCTAAGCTGGGAGCCGTGACTTCTGCCCAGCCGACATCCCCTCGCCGGGTGGCTCTGTTGACCCATGTCGGCCGACCGGAGGCGATCACCGCCGCACGACAGATCGCCGGCGACCTCGCCGCTGCCGGATTCGTACCGGTGATCCCCGAGGCCGATCTGCTGCGGATGGACGGTGCGCTGGCCGAGCTCGCGGTCGAGCCCTTGCCCGCCGATGCGAACTCGCTGGCCGGATGTGAACTGGCGATCGTCCTCGGCGGGGACGGCACCATCCTTCGCGCCGCCGAGTTGACCTTGGCCTCCGACACCCCCTTGCTGGGCGTGAACCTGGGCCATGTCGGCTTCCTCGCCGAGGCCGAGTCCTCGGAGATCGGCGCCATCTCCGAGGCTGTGATCGCCGGCAGCTGGCGGGTCGAGGAACGTTTCGTGATCGACGTGCGGGTCAGCGATTGCGAGGGTCTGCAGACCTGGTCCTCCTTCGCCATCAACGAGGTCTCGATCGAGAAGGAGGCCCGCGAACGGGTCCTGGAGGTGCTCGCCTCGATCGACGAACGGCCGATCTCCCGATGGGCCTGTGACGGTGTCCTGGTCGCCACCCCGACCGGGTCGACCGCCTACGCCTTCTCCGCCGGGGGGCCGGTGGTGTGGCCGGAGGTGGACGCCTTGTTGATGGTCCCGTTGAGTGCACATGCGTTGTTCTCCCGCCCGTTGGTGCTCGGTCCTTCCTCCCATGTCCAGATCGAGTTGTTGCCCACCCCGGTGGCCCATCAAGGTGTGGTCTGGTGTGACGGACGTCGTTCGACCACCCTGGCCGTGGGAAGTCGGGTTCGGGTGCAGAAGAGCGATCGCCGGTTGCGACTTGCCCGGTTGTCCAGTGCACCGTTCACCGACCGTCTGGTGCACAAGTTCGGACTGCAGGTCGACGGCTTCCGTGGGGGCCGCGCCTGATGATCACCGAGGTGCGGATCGCCAACCTGGGAGTGATCGCGGAGTCGGTGTTGGAACCCCACCGGGGACTGACGGTGCTGACCGGCGAGACCGGTGCGGGCAAGACCATGATCGTTTCCAGTCTCGGCATGTTGCTGGGGGAGCGGACCGACTCCGGTCGGGTACGTGGGGGTACCGATCGTGCCGTCGTCGAGGGACGTTTCGACCTCTCCGGTCTGTCGTCGGAACTGCTGCAGGCGGTGGCCGATGCAGGTGGTGAACCCGACGGCGACGAGTTGTTGATCAGCCGCCAGGTGAGTGCGGCCGGACGTTCGCGCGCCTTCGTGGGGGGATCCCAGACCAATCTGCAGACCCTGCAGCAGATCAGTTCCGAGCTGATCACCATCCATGGTCAGTCGGGTCAGATCGAGCTCGGCCGATCATCGCGGCAGCGTGAGATCCTCGACTCCTTCGCCGGCCCGGAGCTGCTGCAGCTGCGCACTCAATACCATGATCATTTCGTCGCTCATCGGGATGCCCTCGCCGAGCTCGCTCAGTTGCAGGCCGATGCCCAGGCCCGGGCGAGGGAAGCCGATCTGTTGCGGTTCGGGATCGCCGAGATCGACCAGGTCGCACCCGAACCCGGGGAGGATTCGGCGTTGCGGGCCGAGGCCGCCCGGTTGACCGACATCGATGATCTTCGGATCGCCGCCCAGCAGGCGACCCGGGCCCTGGCCGGCGACGACGAGGATCCCGGTGCCGGGGCACTCGCTGCACTGACCGCCGCCGACACCTCCTTGCGGCAGCTGGCCGGCTCCGATGCCGCCGCGGCCGAACTGGTGGATCGGATCTCCGAACTCCTCGTCGGGGCCCAGGACCTGACCGGGGAGGTGTCGCGCTATGCCGACTCGTTGTCGGCCGACCCACAACGTCTCGCCGCGGTGATGGACCGTACCGCCGCGCTCACCTCGTTGACGCGCAAGTACGGGGTGGACATCGACGCGGTGCTCGCCTGGCGTGCCGACTCGGCGCAGGCGCTGGAAGGACTCGACGGCAGCGAGGACCGGATCGCCGAACTGCAGGAGGTGATTGCGCAGACCGAACCGGTCGTCGACCGGCTCGCTGCCGATCTGACTGCCGCCCGGAGAGAAGCCGCCGAACGGATCGCCGGGCAGGTCGGTCCGGAACTGGCAGCGCTGGCCATGCCGCACGCGCAGCTGACCTTCTCCGTGACCCCCGCCGAACGCGGGCCCTGGGGTGCGGATCGGATCGAGTTGCTGCTGGCCGCGAACCCGGGGCAGGCTCCGCAACCGCTGGCCAAGGCTGCCTCCGGTGGTGAGCTCTCCCGGATCCGGCTGGCACTGGAGGCGGTGCTGACCGATGCCGGTATCGGAACCGGTGGAACGGTGGTCTTCGACGAGGTGGACGCCGGTGTCGGCGGTGCAGTCGGTCTGGAGATCGGCCGACGGCTGTCGGCGATGGCCGCGACCAGTCAGGTGATCGTGGTCACCCACCTCGCGCAGGTGGCTGCCTTCGCCGATCGGCACTTCGTGATCGCGAAGTCCTCTGACGGCCAGGTCACCACCAGCGGCCTGGTCGAGGTCACCGACGCCGAGCGGGAGGCCGAACTGGCCCGGATGATGGCTGGGCTCTCCGAGACCGGTACGGCTCGTGCGCACGCCCGGGAGCTGTTGGCAGAGGCCGGCCAGGGCTGAACCCGGATCGCTGCGGCAGGAAGGTGTCGGTGCCCCCGATTAGGTGTTGCGGGGCGGGCCGAGCGTCCCCGGTTCCTGCCGATCCCGACTCCGGAGCCCACAGGGGCGGAAGAGAAGTGGAACAAGCCGTGAACGATCTACCGCAGCCCGACCTGGTACTGATCCCCGGCCTCTGGCTGCCTGCAGAGATCTGGCAACCCGTGGTCACCGAACTGGCAGCCGTCGGTGTCGCCGCCCATCCGGTGGAACTGCCGGGACAGGGGGCGTCTCCGCCGGACGCGTTGCTCGATGATCAGTTGGCGGCTGTGCTGGAGGTCGTCGACGGCCTCGAGCGGCCGATCGTGGTCGGGCACTCCGCGGCATCCGGACTGGCCTGGCTGGTGGCCGACCGGCGACCGGACGCGATCACGGCCGTGGTGCTGATCGGGGGGTTCCCGCCATCCGACGGTGCCGTCTATGCCGACTTCATCGAACCGCGCGACGGTGTCGTCGGTTTCCCCGGCTGGGAGCCTTTCGAGGGCCCCGATGCCGACGACCTCGACCAACAGCAGCGTGCGCACATCGAGGAGCTGGCCGTACCGGTGTCGGCCGGGGTGACCAAGGCACCGGTGAGGCTGGGGGATCGGCGGCGCCATGACGTACCGGTCGTGCTGGTCTGCCCCGAGTTCTCGCCCGGTGAGGCACAGGCATGGATCGATGCCGGTGACCTGCCCGAACTCGCGGCGGCGAAGAACTTGCAACTCCTCGACCTTCGGTCCGGACACTGGCCGATGGTCTCCTGCCCGGCCGACCTGCTGCGCGGGATCGACCGGGCCTGAACGCTCCGATCAGGCCCATGTCGCCCGGACGCGCCCCGGGCCGGTCGGGCAGATCGACCGGACCCCGCCGTACAAGACCTCGTACCCGACGACATCGGTCGCTGGGGTCGGGTGATGCCTGCTCAGGAGTTGTACTTGACCGTCGCCTTGTTCGTCTTCGAGCTCCAGGTGATGGTGCCGCGCTCGAAGTTCGAGCGGGCGCCACCGCTGATCTTGTACTCGTCGGAGGTGGGGTACCCGAGCTTGGACTTGGCGCCGCCGAGATTGCGGTAGGCCGTGCGAATGGTCCCCTTGACCGCGTGGATCTTCCCGTTCTTGCCGTAGATGTCGGCCTTCGCGAACTCGGTGTAGGAGCCGTTGCCGTAGGTCTTCTGCTCCAGCCGGCGCGGTGAGCCGACCCAGCCGGATTCGCCACCGAGGCTCTGCCACTTCTGGTAGTTGCCGGTCTTCCAATCACCCATCTTCTTCGCCACCAGGTTCCGGAACTCCGGCATCCGCTTGTCCATGGCCGGGCCGGGGCAGTTGGTGTTCACCACATCACCGTGGGTGAAGATCGTGTTCACCCGCTTCCCGGCCAAGGTGACTTTGCCCTTCGGGTCGCGGTAGTTGCCGTCCAACTTCCAGGCGACGATGCTGGCGGCGGCGTCGAATGCCTTGGTCGTCGGGCCGCTGGTGGTGTGATCACACATCAGGGAGACACCGACGGTGTCGGCATTCCAGTCCCGGGCGTGCGCCCCGTGGACCGGCAGGTCGGTGCCCCCGGCGCGTCCCTCGTAGATCCGTCCGTAGCGGTCGACCAGGAAGTTGTAGGCGATGTCGCAGTACCCGCGGCTCTCGGTGTGGTAGGCGTAGATGCCCCGGACGATGCTTGCCGACTGCGCGGAGGAGTAGTTGTTCACCCCCGCGGTGTGGTGGATGACCGCGCCCCGAATGGTCGTTCCGTAGGGCTTGTCGCACTCCTCGCCGAGTTTCTCGTCGGCACCCCAGGACTTCCGGGAGATGATGCTCGGGCCCCGTGGAGTGGGGGCGCCGCCGGCGACGGTGCCGGCCGGCAACGACTTGTCCGCACTGGACGTGCCCGGGTCGATCAGGTCGACCGACAGGCCCTTGGGGGCCGAAGAACCCTTCAATCGCAATTCGATTCCGCTGGCCTCGGAGGTGAAGACCGGCTCCGAACCAGGTCGCTCCCCGGACTCACCCGTTGCGTGGTCGTCGTCGATCGGCACCTGTTCCCAGCCGGTCCAGGAGCCGTCGACCTTCACCCGGTAGTCCAGGGTGGGTGTCGGACCGCTGTCCCAGGTGACACCGAAGAGGCTGAACTCCTCGACATCGGGAGCCGACAGTGCCGGCTTGGCCGACCCTGCGGTGGTCCGGCCCGCGGCCTTGGTCGGTACGGTCAACCGCTCGATCTCCGGGGAGCCCCCGGCCGGTGCGGCCTTCGCCGGGGTGGCCGAGACCGCCTGCCAGCCGGACACCAGGAGGGCCGCGGTGGCGGTCAGAGCAAGCAGTCTGCTGGGGTTGGGCATGATCACTCCCGGGTTCGGCCGAAGTCGGCAACAACGTCGCGGCGGACTCCAACCAGCGGTGTCGGTTCTGTCAGCCGAACGGGGCCGAAGTCTGAAGGACGGCTCCACAGTTGCCTCGGAACCCGGGCCGATCACACTCGGTTCGGCGTGGTTTGCCCCAGTGTCGGTCAGGCCACGTAGGATGGAAGCCCGTGGGAGCCGCGCATCAGACCAAGCACATCTTCGTCACCGGAGGCGTCGCCTCCTCACTGGGCAAGGGCCTGACGGCATCGAGCCTCGGCCAGTTGCTGGCCGCCCGTGGAATGCGGGTGACCATGCAGAAGCTCGACCCGTACCTGAACGTCGATCCGGGCACGATGAACCCGTTCCAGCACGGCGAGGTGTTCGTCACCGAGGACGGTGCCGAGACCGACCTGGACATCGGCCACTACGAGCGGTTCCTCGATCGCAACCTGAACGCCGAGGCCAATGTCACCACCGGCAAGATCTACTCCCAGGTGATCGCCAAGGAGCGACGCGGGGATTACCTCGGTGACACCGTTCAGGTGATCCCGCACATCACCAACGAGATCAAGGACGAGATGCTCGGCATGGGCGGTCCGGAGGTCGACGTGGTGCTGCACGAGATCGGCGGCACCGTCGGCGACATCGAATCCCTGCCGTTCCTGGAGGCCGCCCGGCAGGTCCGCCGCGACGTCGGCCGGGAGAACTGCTTCTTCCTGCACGTCTCCCTGGTTCCCTACATCGGACCCAGTGGTGAGCTGAAGACCAAGCCGACCCAGCACTCGGTGGCCGCGCTGCGCCAGGTCGGCATCCAGCCCGATTCCCTGGTCGTGCGCTGCGACCGGGAAGTACCCGACAGCGTGAAGCGCAAGATCGCGCTGATGTGCGACGTCGACGAGGAGGCGGTCGCCACCGCGATCGACGCGCCCAGCATCTACGACATCCCGAAGGTGCTGCACGCGGAGGGACTCGACGCCTATGTCGTGCGCCGGCTCAACCTGCCGTTCCGGGACGTGAACTGGTCACGCTGGGACAACCTGCTCGATCGGGTGCACAAGCCCACCGACGAGGTGACGATCGCGCTGGTCGGCAAGTACATCGACCTGCCCGATGCCTATCTCTCGGTGGTCGAGGCGCTGCGTGCCGGTGGTTTCGCCAACTGGGCCAAGGTCAACGTCCGCTGGGTTCCCTCCGACGACTGCGCCACCCCCGACGGTGCCGCGCGCAACCTCGGTGATGTCGACGGTGTGGTGATCCCCGGTGGCTTCGGGATCCGTGGTGTCGAGGGCAAGATCGGCGCGATCCGCTACGCCCGGGAGAACCAGCTGCCGATCCTCGGCCTGTGCCTGGGACTGCAGACGATGGTGATGGAGGTCGCTCAGCACCTGGCCGGACTCGAGGGTGCGGCGTCCTCGGAGTTCGATCCCGGCACCCCGCATCCGGTGATCGCCACCATGGCCGAGCAGGTGGAGATCGTCGACGGCGCCGGTGACCTCGGCGGCACGATGCGGCTCGGCGCGTACCCTGCCGAACTGACCCGCGGATCCCTGGTCGCCGAAATGTACGGCCAGCACCGGGTGAGTGAGCGGCACCGGCACCGCTACGAGGTGAACAACCTCTACCGACCGCAGCTGGAGGAGGCCGGGCTGGTGATCAGCGGTACCTCACCGGATTCGACCCTGGTCGAGTTCATCGAGCTGCCACGGCAGGTGCACCCCTTCTTCGTTGCCACCCAGGCCCACCCGGAGCTGAAGTCCCGACCGACCGATCCGCATCCGCTGTTCGCCGGGCTGGTCCGGGCGGCGCTGCGGCACAAGGTGGCCGCGCGGTTGCCCGAGGATCCCGAGGCGACTGAACCGCAGGAGCCCGGACAGGAGGAGCGCAACGATGGCTGATCCGGAGAGCATCACCACGGTGGCTGCCGACGAACTGGGTGATCGGGCCGAAGACTGGCCAGTCGTGCACCGGGAGGTACGCCATGCTGGGCACGTCACCACCTATGTCACCGACACCGTGCAGGCGCCCGACGGCAGCACCCTGACCCGGGACTGGATCGAGCATCCCGGTGCCGTCGGTGTGATCGCGCTCGACTCCGACGAACGGGTGGTGCTGGTCCAGCAGTACCGGCATCCGGCCGGGTTCCGGCTCTTCGAGCCACCGGCAGGTCTGTTGGACGTGGCTGAGGAGGAGTGGCTGATCGGTGCCCAGCGCGAGCTGGCCGAGGAGGCCATGCTGGCTGCCGATCGCTGGGACGTGCTGGTCGACATGTTCACAAGTCCCGGTGCCAGCGGGGAGAACGTCCGGATCTACCTGGCAAGGGACCTGCGGCCGGTGGCCCGCCCCGACGGGTTCGAGCTGGAGGGCGAGGAGGCCGACATGAGCATCGTCCGTGCCCGTCTCGACGACCTGCTGGACGGGGTCTTCGCCGGACGGTTGCAGAATCCGCTGCTGGTCACCGGGTGTCTGGCGGCGGCCCAGGCCTTGCGTACCGGTCGGGAACTACGCCCCGCCGACTCGCCGTGGCCGGCCCGGGCGCCACGCCCCCGCACCCGCTGAGGCGGCGGCGGGCATCGCCATGACTCCGCCGGTGCTGGTCCGGTCCTTCCTCGACCATGTGATCGTCGAACGTGGCCTTTCGCCGAACACCGCCGCCGGTTACCGTCGCGACCTCGATCACTACCTGGCCCATCTCGAACGCGCCGGTGTGACCGATGCGGAGGCGATCACACCGCAGCACATCACCGCCTTCGCAGCAGATCTGGCCGGTCGGTTCGCCCCGTCCAGCGTCGCGCGCGCCGTCGCCGCGGTACGCAGCCTGCATCGCTTCGCCGTCACCGAGACGATCACCAGCACCGACCCGGCAGTCGAGGTGAAACCGCCGAAGCTTCCCCAACGATTGCCGAAGGCCCTCCCGGTGGACCAGGTCCAGCGGCTGTTGGACACCCCGGACACCAGCACGGTCACCGGTCTGCGGGATGCGGCGCTGCTGGAACTGCTCTACGGCACCGGCGCCCGGGTCTCCGAGATCGTCGACCTCGATGTCGACGACCTGACCGCACCGTTGGAGGGTGCCGGTGGATTGCGGTTGATCGGCAAGGGCAACAAGGAGCGGATCGTGCCGCTGGGCAGCTACGCCCGAGCCGCCGTGGAGGCGTGGTTGGTCCGCGGACGACCGGTCTGGGCAGCGAAGACGACGGCCGGGCCACCGTCGCTGCTGTTGAACAGCCGGGGGAATCCGCTCACCCGCCAGCTCGCCCATGCCGTACTGGCACGGGCAGGGGAGGCGGCCGAACTGCCGGTGACGATCAGCCCACACACCCTGCGCCACTCCTACGCCACACACCTGCTGGACGGTGGCGCCGATGTCCGGGTGGTGCAGGAGTTGTTGGGCCACGCCTCGGTCACCACCACCCAGCTCTACACCCTGGTCACCGTCGACCACCTGCGCGAGGTCTATCTCAGCGCCCACCCCCGGGCACGCTGAGCCTGCCTGTCTGCTTCTCGGACGATCCGATTTGCCGAGCCGCCGCTCGGAGTCAGCCGGCGAAGACAGCGCTGCACAACCTGCCCGGACCCGGCGGACGCCGCCCGCATTCGAGCCTCCGGCTGACGCTCCGTCCCTGCGTCCCATGGTGGGTTGGACGGCAGACGATAGGGTTGCACCCGAACACAGCACGTCCCGCACCGGCTGCGGGGAAAGGCAGGACATGGAGACGGTTCCAGGTGACCCGATCGCGAAGCTGATTGCGAACGGGATCGGCCCGGTCGACGATGACGGCCTCGGCCCGACCGGTCGGCCGTTGCCCCATCTGAAACTGCCGGAGCCGCCGCCGCAGCCGACCAAGGGCATCGTGATCGCGATGTGCAACCAGAAGGGTGGGGTCGGCAAGACCACCACCACCATCAACCTCGGCGCGGCGCTGACCGAACTGGGGCGCAAGGTGCTGCTGGTCGACTTCGACCCGCAGGGCTCGCTGTCGGTGGGACTGGGGATCAACCCGCACACCCTCGGGGAGAGCATCTACAACCTGCTGCTCGACGACGAGACCGAGCTGTCGGAGGTGCTGACACAGACCCCGGTCGCCAACATGGACCTGCTGCCCAGCAACATCGACCTGTCGGCAGCAGAGATCCAGCTCGTCTCCGAGGTCGCCCGCGAGTACACCTTGTCCCGGGTGCTGGAGCCGCTGCGCCACGACTACGACGTGATCCTGGTCGACTGCGCGCCCTCGCTCGGTCTGCTGACGGTGAACGCGCTGACCGCCGCCGACTATGTGGTGATGCCGCTGGAGTGCGAGTACTTCGCCCTGCGCGGGATCGCCATGCTCACCGACACGATCCGCAAGGTGCAGAAGCGGCTGAACCCCGACCTGAAGATCCTCGGGGTGCTCGGCACGATGTTCGACGCCCGTACCCTGCACAGCCGAGAGGTGCTGGAACGTGTCGTCCAGGCCTTCGGTGAACAGGTCTTCCACACCGTCATCCGGCGGACGGTGAAGTTCCCCGAGACCACGGTCGCCGGGGAGCCGATCACCACCTATGCCAGCTCCTCGGCCGGCGCCAGTTCGTACCGCACTCTGGCGCTGGAAGTGCTGCAGCGATGCAAGGCCAACTGAATCCGGAACCCGCCGTGTCGGACCAACAGTCCCCCGAGACCCCGGACCCGGTGCAGTCGGCACCCGCAGGGCCGACGCCGGACGCCGAGCAGCCGGGACCGAACGACGGCAACACCTTCGTCGTTCGGCTGACCAATTTCGAGGGTCCGTTCGACCTGTTGTTGCAGCTGATCGCCAAGCACCGGCTCGACGTCACCGAAGTCTCACTGTCCAGGGTGACTGATGAGTTCATCGCCCACGTGAAGGCCCTCGGCAGCACCTGGGACCTCGAACTCACCAGCAACTTCCTGCTGGTCGCAGCCACCTTGTTGGATCTGAAGGCCGCCCGGCTGCTGCCGCAGGGCGAGGTCGAGGACCCGGAGGACCTGGCGCTGCTGGAGGCCCGGGATCTGCTGTTCGCGCGGTTGCTGCAGTACCGGGCGTTCAAGGAGGTCTCGTTCTGGATCGCCGAGCGGTTCAGCTCCCAGGCCCGCCGGGCCCCGCGCCCCGGGGGACTGGAGGACCAGTTCGCCCGGTTGTTGCCGGAGGTCCAGCTGCGGGTCACCCCCGAGGACCTGGCCCGGCTCGCCGGGCGGGCGATGGCGCCGAAGGAGGTGGCCGAGGTCTCCTTGGCCCATCTCCACGGTGCCCAGGTCAGTGTGGTCGAACAGTCCAGGATCGTGGTCCGGCGGCTGCGGCAGCAGCGGCGGCTGACCTTCGCCGACCTGATCAGCGACGCCCCGGACAAGCTGACCGCGGTCTGCCGTTTCCTGTCCCTGCTGGAGTTGTACCGGGAGAAGGCGGTCAGCTTCGAACAGCCCGATCCACTGGGACGGCTGGAGATCGCCTGGACCGGTACCGATGCCGGTGAGGTACAGGTGACCGATGAGTTCGACGCCCCGCCCGCCGGGGACGGTGAACCGGCCCAGACGCCGCCCACCGATGCCCAGCAATCGAAGGAAACACCAGGAGGCGATCGATGAACCCGCCCGAAGATCCACGACAGACCGATGCCGCTTCGGCATCCGGGACCGGCGCGGCGGCACCCGGTGAGACGGCGCCCGGTGAGACGGCGCCTCCCGAGGCGGGTCGCGTGGCCGAGCCTGCGCACGCAGAAGCGGTGGGTGAAGACCTGACGGACCAGAGCCCGGCGGACGCTGACGCTGCGGGGGACAGCGGTTCGGCCGGTACGGAGGTCAGGGTCGGTGCCATCGAGTCCGAGCAGCAGGCCGACCTCGGCAACGGGCCCACGGCCGAGGAACTGAGTGGCCCGATCGAGGCGCTGTTGCTGATGGCCGAGGCGCCGCTGCCCAGCGCCGACCTCGCCGCCTCGCTGCGTGCCCCCGTACCCGTGGTGGAGGAGTGCCTGAAGCAGCTGGCGCGCTTCTACGACGAGACCCGTCGCGGCTTCGCGCTGCGCCATGTGGGTGGTGGTTGGCGGTTGTGGACCCGGGCCGAACATGCCGAGGTGCTCGGCCAGGCTGTGCTGGAGGGCCAGACCGCCCGGCTGTCGCAGGCGGCCCTGGAGACGCTGGCCGTGGTCGCCTACCTGCAGCCGGTGTCCCGTTCCCGGGTGGCGGCGGTACGTGGGGTCAATGTCGACGGTGTGATGCGTACCCTGCTGGCCCGCAACCTGGTGGCCGAGGTGGCTGCGGCCACCGGAGCCGGGCAGGCAGCACTGTTCGGCACCACCGATTACTTCCTGGAGCGGATGGGCATGGCCGATCTGTCCGAATTGCCGGCTCTGGCCCCGTACCTGCCCGATGCCAGCGACCTGGAGGCCGAACTCGGGCGCCTGGCCGGCACCGATCCGGGCGCGAGCGCGCCGATCGATTCCGACTCGGCCGAGACGGCAGCACAAGTTGATCCCGAGGCGGATAATGGGGGAGTCGATCCCGCGGACCCGGCTCCACCGACAGGTCCGGTGACCCCGACCAGTGAGGACGAACAGCATGACTGAAACAGAACCCAACGCGGCGGGGGTTCGCCTACAGAAGGTGCTGGCAGGCGCCGGTCTCGCCTCCCGCAGGGCGGCCGAGGAGATGATCGCCGAGGGACGGGTGGAGGTCAACGGTGAGCTGGTGATCGAACAGGGCCGCCGGGTCGACCCCGAGACCGACGTGATCCGCGTCGACGGTTCACGGATCCCGCCGCCACGTCGTCACCGCTACCTGGTGTTCAACAAGCCCCGTGGCGTGGTCACCACCATGGACGACCCGGAAGGGCGCCGGGCGATCACCGACTATATCGAGTTCAAGGAACGGATGTTCCACGTCGGTCGACTGGACGCCGAGACCACCGGCTTGTTGATCATGACCAATGACGGTGAGTTCGCCCACCGGCTGAGCCACCCCTCGCACGAGGTCGCGAAGACCTATGTCGCCGAGGTGGTCGGGATCGTCGACCGCTCGACGATCAAGCGTCTGGGCAACGGGATCGAACTGGAGGACGGGCCGATCCGTCCCGATCATGTCTCGATCGTCTCCACCGGCGCCGACCGGACGATGGTGAAGGTCGTGTTGCATTCGGGTCGCAACCGGATCGTCCGCCGGATGTTCGAAGCGGTTGGGCACCCGGTGAAGAAGCTGTCCCGCACCGCGATCGGACCGGTCCGGCTGGGACAGATGCAACCCGGTGACTTCCGCGAACTCAGTCGCGAAGAGCTCGGCGCGCTACTGGACAAGGTCGGGTTGTGAGCACCGAGGCGGTGACCAGGCGCCCGGGGCTCGATCGGCGGATCTTCGGCATCGAGACCGAGTACGGCGTCGCCTGCACGGTACGCGAGGGTCGCCGCCTGACCGCCGATGAGATCGCGCGGGCGCTCTTCCGTACCGTGGTCGCCTGGGGGAAGTCCAGCAATGTCTTTCTCCGCAACGGATCCCGCGTCTATCTCGATGTCGGTTCCCATCCCGAGTACGCCACCGCCGAGTGTGACGATCCGCAGAGCCTGCTGGCGCACGACCGGGCCGGGGAGCGGATCCTGCACGATCTCAGCGTCCAGGCCACCGAGCGGTTGACCGACGAGGGGATCGACGCCGACATCTACCTGTTCAAGAACAACACCGACTCCCACGGCAATTCCTACGGCTGTCATGAGAACTACCTGGTCGAACGCAGCAGCGACTTCTCCGCCTACTCCGATGTGCTGGTGCCGTTCCTCGTCTCCCGGCAGTTGATCTGTGGTGCGGGGAAGGTGCAGCCGGGCGGGGCGTACTCGATCAGCCAACGCGCCGAGCACATGTGGGACGGGGTCTCCTCGGCGACCACCCGCTGCCGACCGATGATCAACACCCGGGACGAGCCGCATGCCGATCCCGAGCGCTACCGGCGGCTGCACGTGATCGTCGGCGATGCCAACCTGAGCCAGACCACCACCTTGTTGAAGGTCGTCTCCACCGATCTGGTGCTGCGACTGATCGAGTCCGGGGTGGCACTGCGTGACCTCGGGCTGGAGAACCCGACCCGGGCGGTCCGCGACATCGCCACCGATCTGAGCGGGCGACGCCCGATCACCCGGGCGAATGGGCAGACCATCACCGCCCTGGAGTTGCAGCAGCACTTTCTCGAGGCGACCTCGGTGCTGCTGGGTGATCAGGTAGAGGAGACGCCGGCGATCAAGCGCAGCGTCGACCTGTGGCGCCGCTGCCTGACGGCGATCGAGACCGGTGAACTGGGGGAAGTCTCGACCGAGATCGACTGGGTGATCAAGAAGACCCTGCTCGACCGGTACGCCCGACGCAACGATCTGCCGCCGGAACATCCCCGGCTGGCCCAGTTGGATCTCGCCTACCACGACATCGCTCCCGGCCGGGGGCTGTTCCGGATCCTCGAGGCGCGCGGTGATGCCGCCACGGTGATCGACTCCTCGGCGGTCGACGAGGCGATGCGGATGCCGCCGCAGACCACCCGTGCCCGGCTGCGCGGCGAGTTCATCGCCGCCGCTCAGGCGGCCAAGGTCGACTACACCGTCGACTGGGTGCATCTGAAGGTCAACGATCCCGCGCCGCGGGCATGGTCCTCGCCCCGACCCAGTCCCGCCGGCGGTAGTTGGTCGAACACCACCGTGCTCTGCAAGGACCCGTTCGCCGCGACCGACGAGCGGGTGGACCGGTTGATCGCCTCCATCACCGAGGGCGCCGGTTCGGCCGATGCCGGCACCGCGGATCCACCGGCGGTCTGAGCGGGCGCCGAGTACACACGCGCGCTGATCCCCAGCCGGGATGGGTGGCGTGGCCACAAGGTGGTCGCGGGTTGGATCGGAGAGACAACCGCCGCCGAACTCGCCTTGGTCAGCGCGAGGTGTGCGAATCCCGGCCGTACTGCATGCGAGGGCGGTGTGAGAACGTCGCATCCCGATCAGAAGCATTGCCCTTCCGGCGGCCGAGGTCAGGGCCTTCGCGTGGCCACGGTTTGTCGATGCGGCCATGTTCAGGTTCAGCGGGTAGCCTTCCGCGGGTGCGTACGATCATGACATCCTCACCGGTCCGGCCGCTGGCACGGGTGCGCCGCCTCGCCCTCGGCGCGGCCGCAGTCGCGATCTTCGCGGCGGGTTGCGGAGAGGCCGAACCGGCAGCGAACCCGAACGAACCGGATCCGACGGTCGCCTCCGCCGCACCGACGGCCGAGCCCTCGGCCGAGGAATCCGCCTCCCCGGAGCCGACGGTCGAGCCCGCGGACAACCTCGACGGCATCGAGGTCAGTGACGGTGAGACTCCGGAGGTGACGATCTCCGAGACGCCCTGGACGATCGACGAGACCCGTACCGAGGTGCTGGACGAGGGCGACGGGACGACCGTCACGGCCGAGTCCACCGTGGAGATCAACTACGTCGGCGTGAACGGCCGTACCGGCGAGGTCTTCGACTCCTCCTACGAGGCCGGGCAGTCCGCGACCTTCCCCCTGACCCAGGTGATCACCGGCTTCCAGAAGGGCCTGACCGATCAGAAAGTCGGCAGCCGGGTGCTGATCGCGATGCCGGGTACCGACGGTTACGACGCCTCGGGCGGATCCGGTGACGGCACCATCCAGGTCGGCGACACACTGGTCTTCGTGGTCGACATCCTCGATGCCTCGCTGACCGGTCCCGAAGGTGAGGAGCAGTCGGCGCCGGAGGGCATGCCGACGGTGGACGAGGCCGATGGCGCGGTGACCGTGGAGATCCCGGACAGCGAACCGCCGACCGAGCTGGAGACCGCCACCCTGATCAAGGGCGAGGGCAAGGAGGTCGGCGAGTCCGACCAGGTGACGGTCAGCTATGTCGGATATTCCTGGCGGACGAAGGAACAGATCGACTCCGGCCAGAACGAGGCGACGACCTTCGACGCGGTGATCCAGGGCTGGGGTGAGGGTCTGGTCGGGCAGACGGTCGGCAGCCGGGTCGAACTGGTGATCCCGCCGGCGCTGGCCTATCCCGACGGCAACCCGACGGCACCGACCGTCGAGGCCGGGGACACCCTGGTCTACGTCGTGGACATCCTCTACAGCCAGTCGCCGGCCTGAGCGAGCCAGTCGCCTGGGCGCCGCGGACCACACCCGGGGGTGGAAAGCTCCTGAGCGAGCCGCCCCGACAACTGAGACAGCACCGGTCCCCGTGGCCGGTGCTGTTTCGTTTCCCTCGGATCATCACGCGCCACGGCGAGATCATCACGCGCCACGGCGAGATCATCACGCGCCACGGCGAGATCATCGCGCGCCACCGCGGAGGCAGTGGACCAGGCATGTACAAGACAAACGTCACACTCGATTCCGAATCGTCGGCGGAAACCCTTTGATGGTGCGGGCGGCTTCGGGTCTCGGGTGATCGAGTGTGACGTTTGTCTTGCGGAGCTTGCCGCGGCCCGTGGGACTAGATGGTTTCGGAGAGCCGTTCGTGCTTGCAGGGATCCGTTCGATACTCATGGTGCGCCCGGTGTCGGCCCGGGCCGAGGGCTCAGGCCGCGACCAGTTCGCCGCGAGTGGTGTCGGCCGATGCGGTAATACCCGGTGGCCTTCAGGTGATGCAGCCGGTGCGGTGATGCCCGGTGGCCTTCAGGTGATGCAGCCGGCACTCGGCGCCAGGTGGTGCCGGCTCTCGGGGCATGAACAAGACAAACGTCACACTCGATTCCGATCCGTCGGCGGAAACCGTTTGATGGCGCGGGCGGCATCGGGCCTCGGGTGATCGAGTGTGACGTTCGTCTTGTGTTGTTGCCGCGGCCCGCGGGTTGGGAGTTCGGGGTCGTCCCGCCGGAGCCGACACCTCCGCCCGCGCGGGCTGGTTGGCTGCAGTGGCCCCTCGCCCGATTCTCAGCCCACCGTCGGCCGGCCGGAGTCCGACCCGGCTCGGTCGAGTCCACCCCGGGCGATCAGCGCCTCACCCATCGCATCGGCGAGACGGATCGTGTGCACCACGGTGTTCACCGTCAACCCGGGCAGTCCCCGCAGACCGGCAGCTGCACCGCGGGCAGACCGGGCCTCCCTTGCCCGATGCAGACCGTCGGCGACCAAGGGAATCGCCCGAATCGTCAGGGCGACGGCCAACCCGATCCGTTCGGCCGGTACGCCGAAGCGCCGCAACGGGGAGAGAACGCCGGTGACCACCTGCAGCAGCTCGCTCACCCGGGTGGTCGCGGTGACGGCCCAGGCAGCCAGCAGCAGACCGACCAGCCGAGCGGTCATGCCGAGGGCGGCCGGCCAACCGTTCACCCACCACTGGACGGCCGCCAGGGCGACCACCAGCACACCCGCGCCGACCGCCACCGGACGAAGCATCGCCACCGGGAGCCGGGCCAGCGTCCAGACGAGCGCCCCGGCCAGCAGGACGAAGAGACTCACCCACAGTTGCGCCCCGAGCCACGGCGGTGCCGGCCGGACCTGGGCCGGCCCCATCGCCGGTGCCAGCCCGGTGAGAATCCCCAGCAGCAGCAACCCCAGCAGTTTCGGTCCCGCACCCATTCGGTGCAGTACCGACGAACCCGGGTGATACAAGCCCAGCAGATTCATCGCATCAGCGCGTCGTAGTACGCGATGGCCGCGGCCGGGTCGGCATCGCAGACCACCCGGCCGGCCTCCAGCACCAGCACCCGGTCGAAGTCGGCCAGCAGTTCCGGGGTGTGGGTGACCACCACCTGTTGCTGGTCGAGTGCGGCCAGGGTCGCAGCCAGCCGTCGCACATTGCGCAGGTCCAACAAGTTGGTCGGTTCATCGGCGATGAGTACGGCCGGCTCGGTGAGCAGGATGGCGGCCAGCGCCAGAACCTGCTTCTGCCCACCGGAGAGCAGATGGCAGGGATGGTCGGCATGGTCGGTCAGTCCCCAGCGTTGCAGGGACGCCTCGACGGCGGCGTCGATCTCGGCCCGGGGTCGTCCCCGCAGGGAGAACGCCAGGTCCTCGGCGACGGTCGGCATGATGATCTGTTGATCTGCATCGGAGAACAGGAAGCCGACGAGTCGGCGTACCTTCGCAGTTTCCCGGCCGACATCGTGGCCGTGCACCCGTACCGTCCCCGATCGGGGACGGGCCAATCCGTTGATGCAGCGGACCAGGGTCGACTTGCCCGAGCTGTTGGCGCCCAGGATGCCGATCCGCCGTTCGCTGAGCTGCAGGGTGAGCTCGTGCAGGACGGTCCGTCCACCGAGGCTGACCTCGACCCGGTCGAAGTCGATCGAGGCAGCCACCTCAGCGGCGGTCGAAGGCCTGTGGGAGGGCCCGGACCACCCCGACGGTGATCAGCGAGGCGAGCACGATCTTGATCAGATCACCGGGGATGAACAGCGCCATACCGGAGACGACGGCCGTGTCCCAGGGCAATCCGGTGACCACCTTCATCACCGGCAGGCCGACGGCATAGACCGGGACGAGGCCACCGATCAGCCCCGCGAGCACGAATTCCGCGACAGCCCGGCCGCGGCCGATCCGGCGATCGACCAGCCGGTCCACGATCCGACGCGAGAGCAGACCCACCACCAGTGCGCTCAGGACGAAACCGATCAGGAATCCGCCGGTCGGGCCGACGAAGAGCCCGAGACCGCCGCGCATCCCGCTGCCGACGGGAAGACCGATGGCGATCAGCAGCAGGTACAGGCCGACGGCCGCGACGCCGAGTTTCGGCCCCAGCAAGTAGCCGGCCAGCAGGACGCCCAGGGTCTGCAAAGTGATCGGCACCGGTCCGACCGGTACGCCGGGCAGGATCGACAAGGCGGCGATCAGGGCAGCGAAGACCGCCACCCGGACCAACGAGCGGGCTGCCGAGTCGGAGTGGGTGCTCGGTACGGGTTCAGCGTTCACAACGAGTCATTGAACACCATTCAATTCCGGTCTGTCAGCAGGCCCGGTTCCACGACCCACGGGGTACGGGGTAGCGCATCGGGGTCGAACCGTCGCAACAACACCTCGGCGCTGACCCGCTCACCGGGGGCGGCGATCCCCAGCGAACCGCCGAGCAACCCGAGCATCCGCCCACCGTCGACGCCCAGTTCCCGCATGGTCACCGCACCGTCGCGCTTGGCCAGCCGCCGACCCTCGGCGTTGACCACCAACGGAACATGGGCATAGACCGGTTGCTTCCCGCCGAGCTGCCCGGCCAGCCAGGCCTGCCGCGGCGCCGACGACAACAGGTCATCGCCGCGGATCACCTGGTCCACTCCGGAGGCGAGGTCGTCGACCACCACCGCCAGGTTGTAGGCCCAAGTGCCGTCATTGCGACGGAGGACGAAGTCGTCGACAGGCCCGGAGAACTCACCGTGCAACCGGTCCTGGACGGTGCAGACGGTGCCGCTCGGCACCCGTACCCGCAGGGCGGCCGGGCGTTCGCGGCGTCGCCGTGCGCGTTCGTCCTCGGACAGGTTCCGGCAGGTTCCCGGGTACGGGCGGTACCCGTCGTCATGCGGCGCCTGGGAGGCCTCGGCGATGTCGCGCCGCGTGCAGAAACACTCATAGGTCGGCAAGCGGCCCGCCGCCTGTGCATAGACCGGATTGCGTTCGCTCTGCCACCAGATGTCGCGGTCGTGATCGAGACCGAGGGCGGCCAGATCGGCCAGTTGTCGCAGCGCCACCTCCGGCGCCGCGGCGACCCGGGCCTGGTCGAGGTCCTCGACTCGCAGCAGGAAGTCCCGGTCGGTGCTGCGGGCGAACAACCAGGCCAGCAGGCCGGTACGCAGGTTGCCCAGGTGCAGGTCCGAGGTAGGGCTCGGCGCGTACCGCCCGGCGCCGCGGCCGATCGGGGCCTCGGCACGGTACGGTGGCGCCTGGACCTGATCGGCGGTCGCCGGATCGCCGTCGGGGTCGTCGTCGGGGTTGAGGGGAGGCACGTCGCCAGCATGGCAGTCAGCAAGTCCGAACGCATGCTCAACCTGACCATCTGCCTGTTGTCGACGAGGCGCTTCCTCGGGCGTGAGCAGATCCGCCAGGCCGTCGCCGGTTACGCCGACGCGGGTGATGCCGCCTTCGAGCGCACCTTCGAGCGGGACAAGGACGAGTTGCGGGCGCTCGGCGTACCGATCCAGACCGGTTCCAACGACCGCTACTTCGACGACGAGGTGGGCTACCGGATCGACCCCGCGAGCTTCGAGCTGCCGCCGGTGGAACTGTCGGCGGCCGAGGTCTCGGTGGTGGCCCTGGCAGCGCAGGCCTTCGACGCCGCCGGGGTACGCGAATCCAGCCAGGGCGCACTGGCCAAGCTGCGCGCCGCCGGGGTGGATGTGGACCAGCCCACCGCGTCGGGGGTGGCGCCCTTCGTCTCCGCCCGTGAACCGGCCTTCGAACCGTTGTGGGAGGCATTGGTCGAGCGGGTCGCCGTCCGCTTCGACTACCCCGACCGGAACACCAACAAGCGGGCCAGGCGGACCGTCGAACCGTGGTCGATCACCTCTCGCCGTGGTGGCTGGTACCTGGTCGGCTTCGACCGTGACCGCCAGGACCGGCGGGTCTTCAAACTCTCCCGGATGGGGACGGTCAAACCGTTCGGCAAGCCGGGTGCCTTCGTGATCCCCGAGGACGCCGATCTGTTGCGCGTGGTCACCTCCGAGGTGGGGCCGCAACGCACCGCCCGGCTGGCCCTGCGTCCCGGTCGGGCACCGGCCCTGCGGCGCCGCGGTACCGAGACCGGGGAGCGGGTCGCCGACCGGGAGGTGCTGGAACTGGCCTTCGACAATTCCGCGGACCTGGTCGCCGAGGTGGCCGGACACGGCCCGGATGTGCTGCTGCTCGACCCGCCGGATCTGCGGGAACGGGTGATCGCCCGGTTGGAGGAGAGCGCCGCCAGGCGGAATGGGGTGAGCCGATGAGCGCCCGCGACCAGGTGGGGCGGATGCTGGCGCTGGTGCCGTATCTGCAGGCCCGTCCGAATGCCCCGCTGGCGGAGGTGGCCGAGCACTTCGGCGTCAGCCCCGAACAGTTGCGCAGCGACCTGAGCGTGTTGTTCATGTGCGGCCTGCCCGGGATGATGCCCGACGACCTGATCGAGATCGACATGGATGCCGTCGACGGTCGCGGTGTGATCAACCTGAGCAATGCCGACTACCTGTCCCGGCCGCTGCGGTTCACCCCGGCCGAGATCACCCCGCTGATCCTCGGCCTCGATCTGATCCGTGAACTCGCCGGCCCCGAGGTCACCACGGTGGTCGACAGTGCGGCGAGGAAACTGCGGCAGGCAGCCGGCGAGGCTGCCTCGGAGGCGGGACGGCTGACCGTCACCGTGCTCGGTGCCGACGCACCGGTACGCGGACAGCTGAGTGAGGCGATCGAAGCCGGGGAGCGGCTGCGGTTGACCTACGACTCCGAGTCGCGCGCCGAGCGGACCGTCCGGGAGGTCGATCCGGTCGAGATCAGCACCCGCGACGGTTTCGCCTACCTGGAGGCGTTCAGCCTGCAGCCCGAGGGCTGGCGTACCTTCCGGTTGGACCGGATCGTCGATGTCCAGCGCACCGGTGAGCCGGCGCTCGACCATCCCGACCGGCCGGCACCGGCCGCGGACTGGGCACAGGCGCTGGCGGCTGCCGATCGGGTACGGCTGCGCCTGGCGCCGTCGGCCAGGTGGCTCGCCGAATACCACGTGGTCGAGGACCTGTCCGAAGGGCCGGACGGTTCGCTCGATGCCACCTTCGCCATCGGTGACCCGCACTGGCTCACCCGGTTGTTGTTGCAATGGGGGGCACAGGTCCGGGTGCTGGAGCCCGCCGACACCGAGCTCGAGGCGGCCGAGGCGGCCGAGGCGGCCGAGGCGGCCCTGGCCGCCTACCGCGCAACGGACCCGTTGGGCGCCACCGAGGCGACGGGTTAGGCTGACCCCGTCATGTTCTGGATCCTCCTGTTCGCCGCCATCGCCGTGATCGGCATCGTGGTCACCGTGATGCTGCTGCTGCGGCTGTACCGCAAGTTCCGGGCGTTGCTCGGATCGGTGGACCGGTTCGGAGCCACCGTGGCCGAGGGGCTGGACGCCCTGGCCCGGATCGACACCGCAGCTGTCCTCGACCCCGACAACCACCGAGGGTCCGGGTTCGAGGTCGTACACTCAGACACAGTGCGGGCCGACTGGTCCCGCTGATCCGAATAGAGGTTTGAAGATGGCACCACTGATCGGCACCCCGAGCGTATGGACGTTGCTCATCATCCTGGCGCTGGCCCTGCTGCTGTTCGGCGGAACCCGGCTGGCCGGTCTCGGCAAGAGCACCGGCAAGGCGATCCGGGAGTTCAAGGAGGAGACCCGCGGCCTGGGCAATGAGGGCTCCGGGCAGACGGTGAGCGCTCCGGTCGAGCCGGGCCGGACCACCGAGGCCGGGCCGGTCGACGCCGAACTGGTCGACCCGCCGAAGAACCCCAACAACGACCGCTGAGCGGTCGGCGAGCAGCTCTCCACACCTCTTCCCGATGACCGCCACGAACGGCGGGGTGAAGCGACGGCGGTTGACCCCGTCGTGGCTTCGGCCCCCGACACCGAATACGCCCGACGGCAGCATGACGCTGGTCGAGCACCTGCGCGAACTGCGCTACCGCGTGGTCGTCGCGGTGGTCGTCATCATCCTCGGCACCATCGGCTGTGCGATGTTCTACGACCAGCTGTTCGGTGTGCTGATGGTGCCTTACGAAAGTGCCATCGCCCGCCTCGCCGAACAGCATCCGAACCTGCAGACCTCGGTCGTCACCCAGGGGGCCACGGCACCGCTGCTGCTGGCGATGAAGATCAGCGCCCTCGGCGGGGTGATCGTCACCTCCCCGCTGTGGTTGTACCAACTGTGGGCCTTCATCGTTCCCGGGCTGCTGGCCAAGGAGAAGCGCTGGGCGGTGATCTTCCTCGCCCTGGCCGTACCTCTGTTCCTCGGCGGGGTCGCCCTGGGGTACGTGATCATGCCGTTCGCGATCTCGGTCATGATCGGCTTCACCCCCGAGGGTGCGAACATCACCAACCTGTTCGAACTGCAGGAGTTCCTCGGGTTCATGATGCGCACGATGCTGGTCTTCGGCGGTGCCTTCCTGGTGCCCCTGGTGCTGGTGCTGCTGAACATCCTCGGGGTGGTCACCGGCGCCCAGTTGGCCAAGGCACGCAACTACATCATCTTCGGCAGTTTCGTGATCGCCGCCCTGGTCACCCCCGGTGACCCGTTCTCCATGATCGCCCTGGCGGTCCCGCTGTCGGTGCTCTTCATCGGCGCCGAGGTCTTCGCCCGGGTCAACGATCGCCGACGGATCCGGCGGGGCGAGCTGGTGGTGCCGGAATGAGACCGCCGTCGACGGCCCGGAGGTCTGCATGAGCAGACGCCGGATCTCCCTGCTGGCCAATCCGTCGGCGGGGCGTGGTCGAGCCGCGAGCAAGATCAGCCAGGTATGCGATGCGCTGGCCGCTGCCGTACCGGACGCCTCGGTGCACCTGCTCGACGCCGGCGACTTCGCCCAGGCCCGCGCAGCCGGCGCCGAGGTGATCGCCGGAGCCCAGCCGGGTGAGGAACTGGTGGTCATAGGCGGTGACGGAATGCTCGGGATGGGGATCGATCTGGCAGCCGACAGCGGGGTCCCGGTCGGGCTGATCCCGGCCGGCACCGGCAACGACATCTGCCGCGGGTTGGGCGTACCCCTGAAGACCGCCGATGCGGTCGCCACCATCGCCCATGGACCGGTTCGGGCGGTGGACCTGATCGAGGTCACCGGTGCACTCGCCGACGGGCAGCACCGGCATCATGTCGGCAGCATCGTCGCCACCGGATTCGACGCCCGGGTGAACCGTTGGGCGAATCGCAGCAACCTGCCCATCGGGGCGCTGCGCTACACCGCCGCACTGATCGGCGAGATCGCCACCTTCCATCCGATCAACTACCGGTTGACCATCGACGGCCGGGTCCGCGAACTGCCGGCGATCCTGGTCGCCGTCGCCAACACCCCCTTCTTCGGCGGTGGTATCGCGATCGCGCCGGGAGCAGACCCCCACGACGGCCTGCTCGATGTCACCGTGATCCACCCGGTCGGGCGCCTCGACCTGATCCGGTTGATGCCGAAGCTCCCGTCGGGGCGTTTCACCCATCATCCGGCGGTGGAGCGGTTCCGGGTGGAGTCCTTGGAGGTCGACGGCGAGGAGGTCTTCGCGATGGGCGACGGGGAGGAACTCGGCCCCGGTCCGGTCCGGTTGCGGGCCGCGCCCGGTGCGCTGCGGGTCCATCTGCCCGCCTGACCGCCCGTTCCGGTGACGCATTTCGGTCGCCGCGTGGCTGCGGGCCGCTACGGTGGAGGCACCATGGCAGATCTCGAGCGGCCCATCGAGCCCGACGACGACGCGAACCACCAGGACCCGGGCGACCAGGCCGTCCCCGAGTTGGGGGAGGTCGGTCGGGCCTTCGCCGATTCCTTCGACTTCAGCCTCGACGACTACCAGTTGCAGTCGATCGCCCACATCGAGGCCGGCTCCGGGGTGCTGGTGGCTGCACCGACCGGTGCGGGAAAGACGGTCGCCGGGGAGTTCGCCGTCGCACTCGGCCTGCAGCAGGGCCGGAAGGTCTTCTACACCACACCGATCAAGGCCCTGAGCAACCAGAAGTTCCACGACCTGGTCGACCGCTTCGGCGTCGAGCGGGTGGGCCTGCTGACCGGCGACACCTCGATCAACTCCGAGGCGCAGGTGGTGGTGATGACCACCGAGGTGCTGCGGAACATGATCTATGCCCGTTCGGCCACCCTGCGCAATCTCGGCTTCGTGGTGATGGACGAGGTGCACTACCTCGCCGACCGGTTCCGCGGGGCGGTCTGGGAGGAGGTGATCATCGGCCTGGCCGACTCGGTGCAGCTGGTCGCACTGTCGGCCACGGTGAGCAATGCCGAGGAGTTCGGTGAGTGGCTGACCGAGGTACGCGGTGACGTCCGGCTGGTCGTCTCCGAGCGCCGACCCGTACCGCTCTACCAGCATGTGATGGTCGGGCGTACCCTGCACGACCTGTTCGCCGACGAGGCGCCGACCGCGATGCCCGTACCGGGCGGGCACAGTGAGGTCAATCCGGAACTGGTCAGCATCGCCAAACAGGAGTCGCGGGTGGTCCGTGACGACTCCCGGCGCCCGCGCGGACGCAGCGGACGGGGCAAGGGGGGACGCGGCGGCGGCCGTACCTCGGCCTACGGCGGCGGTGCACATGCCGACCACCGGATGAAGTTGCCGAAGCGTTTCCAGACCCCGCGCCGCAGCGATGTCGTCGGCGCCCTCAGCCGGGACAACCTGCTGCCGGCGATCGTCTTCATCTTCTCCCGCGCCGGTTGCGATGCCGCGGTCCGGCAGCTGATGCAGGACGGGATCCGGCTGACCACCAGCCGGGAGCGCACGCGGATCCTGTCGATCATCGACCGGCACATCGTCGGGCTGGCCGATGATGATCTTGCCGCGCTCGGTTACCAGCAGTTCCGCAGTGCCCTGGCCAGTGGCATCGCCGCGCACCACGCCGGGATGTTGCCGGCCTGGAAGGAGTGCGTCGAGGAGTGCTTCGTCGAGGGGTTGATCAAGGTCGTCTACGCCACCGAGACCCTGGCGCTGGGGATCAACATGCCTGCCCGCAGTGTGGTGCTGGAGAAGCTGGTCAAGTTCAACGGCGAGGGCCATGTCGACATCACGCCGGGGGAGTACACCCAGCTGACCGGGCGCGCCGGGCGCCGGGGCATCGACACCGAGGGGCATGCCGTGGTGCTGTGGCAGCCCGGTTTCGACCCGCGGGCGGTGGCCGGGCTGGCGTCGAGGCGTACCTATCCGTTGCGCTCCAGCTTCGCCCCGACCTACAACATGGCGGTGAACCTGATCGGCGCGGTCGGTCGTGACCGTACCCGTACCTTGCTGGAGCAGAGTTTCGCCCAGTTCCAGTCCGATCGATCGGTGGTCGGACTGGCCCGCAAGGTGTCCCGCAATGACGCCGAGATCGCCGAACTGTGGGCCAAGGCCGAGTGTGAACTGGGGGACTTCGGCAGCTACGCCGAACTGCGGGAGGAGATCTCGCAGTTGGAGACCGAGGCCGCCCGGAGTCGGCGGGCCGACCGGCGGGCCGAGGCCGAGGTCTCACTGCAACGGTTGCGCCCCGGGGACATCGTCTGGGTGCCGGCCGGGAAGCACACCGGGTGGGCAGTGGTGATCGATTCCGGGCCCGGTGACCAACGGCGGGGACCGCGCCCGCTGGTGCTGGGTGAGGACCGGCAGGTCCGGCGGCTGGGAGCCGACGACTTCCCGACCCCGGTCGAAGCGGTGAGCCGGGTACGGGTGCCCAAGCGCTTCTCACCCCGGGACGCACAGTCCCGGCGCAGCCTGGGGGCGGCGATGTCGGCCCGGCTGGCCGAACTGGACGGTGACGTCGAACGGTTCCGGCCCGGAGCGATGGACGCCGAGGTGGCGCAGCGGATCAGCGACCTGCGCGAGCAGCTGGCGCACCATCCGTGTCACGCCTGCCCCGAGCGGGAGACCCAGGCCCGGTGGGCCGAGCGCGCCCTGCGGTTGAGCGCGGAGGACCGTCGGATCAGGCGGAAGATGGAGACCCGGACCAACACCATTGCGGTCCGCTTCGACCGGATCTGCCAGGTGCTGTCGGCCTTCGGCTACCTCGACGAGCACGACCGGGTGAGCGCCGAGGGGCGGATGCTCGCCCGGATCTACAACGAACTCGACCTGGTCGCGGCCGAGACCCTGCGGACCGGGGTACTGGACGAGCTCGGCCCGGCCCAGCTCGCGGCGGTGCTGTCGATCCTGGTCTACGAGGCGCGCCGCTCCGACGACCGGCGCCCGGTCTGGCGACTGGAGGACCCGGCTGCCGAGGACGCCATCGAGCAGGTTCAACGGTTGCACCGGCAGGTGTCACTGGCCGAACGTGACGCCCGGCTCGAACGCGGGCCCGATGTCGACGCCGGGTTCGCCGCAGCCACCTTCGCCTGGGCCTCGGGGATCGATCTGGCCGAGGTGCTCGGGATCACCGGGATGACCGCCGGCGACTTCGTTCGTTGCACCCGGCAGGTGATCGACCTCACTGAACAGATCGGCAATGCCGCAGGCTCGATCGGCAAGGACGAGGTGCGCAGCACCGCCCGGTCGGCGGTCGGCGCGCTGCGTCGGGGCGTGGTGGATCTGACCGCAGAGGTCGAACAGGCAGAAGTCGAACAGGCGGATACGGAACGGGCCGAGTGAGGCCTCGGCGGACGACGAGGCGGCACCGGCGACCCGCGGCTCAGTCGGTTCGCCGCTCGGTCTCCCAGAGCCGCCGTTGGGAGTCGGTGTAGCGGTAGTAGTCGGCCAGCTCGAGTTCGGCGGCCGCAGCCTCGTCGACCACCACCGTCGCCCGCCGGTGCAGTTGCAGCACCGAGCCGGGCCACAACGCCTGCACCGGACCTTCGACGATCCGGGCGATCGCCCGCGCCTTGGCCGTACCGGTTGCGACCAGCACGGTGGTGTGGGCGTCGAGGATCGTGGCCAGCCCTTGGGTCAGGCACTGCCGCGGTACCTGGTCGGGGTCGTCGAAGAACCGTGCATTGTCGGCCCGGGTACGGGCGGTGAGCGTCTTCACCCGGGTGCGGGAGGCCAGTGAGCTGGTCGGTTCGTTGAACCCGATGTGGCCGTTGGCGCCGATCCCGAGCAGCTGCAGGTCGATCCCGCCGGCGGCGGCGATCCGGTCCTCGTAGTCGGCGCAGGCAGCGTCCAGGTCGAGCGCCATGCCGTCGGGTACGTGCACCCGGCTCGGGTCCAGGCCCAAGGGTTCGGTGACGGTCTCGGCGATCACCCGGTGATAGGACTGCGGGTGATCGCCGGGCAACCCGACGTACTCGTCGAGGGCGAAGGCGCTGACCCGGCTGACATCCAGCCCGGCGGCCACCTGCTCGCCCAGCACCCGGTAGGTCTGCTGCGGGCTGGAACCGGTGGCCACCCCGAGCACGGCGTCCGGATGCTTGTCGATCATGGACGCGATCCGCCCGGCGGCGAAGGCGCCGACCTCTCGCTCATCGGCGAGGATCACCACTTCCATCAAGTCCCTCCTCCGGTACCGGCCCGTCGGGTCGGTGTCGTTCGTCGTCGTCGGCCGTTCAGCCGACGCGTACCCCATCGGCGATCACGGCGCAGACCTGCAGGTCGGCATCCAGTCCCACCAGGTCGGCGCGCCGGCCCACCCGGACCGCTCCGTGGGTGTCGGCCAGACCGAGCACCCCGGCCGGGACGCCGGTGGCTGCCGCGACCGCCAACCGAAGGGGTACACCGGCGGCCACCGCCACCCGGATCGCCTTGTCCTGGGTGAGAGTGGAACCGGCGATGGACCCGGTGTCGACCAAGCGGGGCAGGCCGTCGGTGACCACCACGCCGAGATCGCCGAGTTTCCAGCGTCCGTCCGGCTGGCCGGTGGCGGCCATGGCATCGGTGATCAGGGCGACCCGCCCGGGTGCGGTGTCGAACAGGAAGCGGACCATTCGCGGATGGACATGCTCGCCATCGGCGATCACCTCGACGTTCACCCGTGGATCGTCCAGTGCGGCAGGCAGGATGCCGGGGGAGCGGTGATCGAGACCGCGCATCCCGTTGAAGGCGTGGGTGATCAACCGTGCGCCGGCGGCGATCGCGCGTACCCCTGTCTCGTAGGAGGCATCGGTGTGGCCGAGGGCGACCACCCATCCGTGCTCGGACAGGGTCCGGATCGCGGTCATCGCGCCGTCCAGCTCCGGGGCCAGGGTGATCATGGTCCGCAGGTCACCGGCAGCATTGCTGAAACCGGTGATCAATTCGGGCTCGGGTGGGCGCAGCAAGGTCGGGTCATGGGCGCCGCGTTTGTCATGGGACAGACAGGGGCCCTCGAGGTGCACCCCCAGGATCTGCGGATCCGCCGCGGCTGCGGCGCGAATCACGGCGATCCGCCGGATCAGGTCCGCCGGCCGGGCGGTGACCAGGGACAGCATCGATGCGGTGGTGCCGTGGCGCAGATGATGTGCGCGGGCCGCGATGATCGCTTCCAGCCCGTCGTCATAGGCGCCGCCGGCAGCACCATGGCAGTGCAGATCGACGAACCCGGGCACCAGGTGCGCGACCTCCATGGTCGCGGTGGCCGGCGGTGCCGATCCGGTGCCGATCCGGGTGATCATCCCGTCCGCCACCCCGACCCAACTCGGACCGAGGTCCGTACCGTCGGTGATCAGGTTGCCGCGGATCAGCAGGTCGAGCCGGGACTCGCTGCCGGTTGCCGGAGCTGCCGCGGGGGCGCCGTCCTCGACCGACCGGCGGGCTGCGCCCTCACCCGACAGCTCCCGGTCGCCCGAATCGGAGTTCATGCGATCAGCACGTCCAGACCGAGGGAGTCCAGCAGCGCGCGCTGATCGGTGCTCAGGCCGTCATCGGTGATCACACCCCGGTACCAGCCGAGCTCACCCATCCGGGCGAAGGCGCGGATGCCGATCTTGGACGAATCGGCCAACAGCCAGGCCTGTTCGGCGCGCAGCGCCATCTGACCGTTCACCCGGGCCTCGGCCTCGTCATGAACGGCTGGACCATCGGGCCCGATCGCGTTCGTACCGAGGAAGGCGATGTCCAAGGACAACTGCTGCAGCAGTTGATCACTGTAGGGGCCGACCAACTCGTACGAACTCGACTGCACCACGCCACCGGTGACGACCACCCGGATGTGCTGGCGGACGGCCAGCTGGGCGGCGATGTTGATCGCATTCGTGACCACGGTGAGCTTCCGGGAGGCAACCGACAGATCGGTCCGGACCGCCAGCGCGGAGGCCAGGGTGGTGGTGGTCGTACCGCCACTGAGGCCGATCCGGGCACCGGGGGAGACCAGGTCCAGGGCTGCCGCGGCGATCCGGGACTTCTCCGTCGCGTGCTGTTCGCGTTTGTACCGCAGCGGCAGGTCGTAGGCGACCGACTGGGCAGTGGCGCCGCCCCGGGTACGGGCCAGGAGGTGACGATCGGCCAGCATCTGCAGGTCGCGGCGGGCGGTCGCCGGGGAGACGTCGAAGGTCTCCACGATCTCGTTGACCTCGACCGTACCGGCCTCCCCGAGAAGGTCCAGGATCGCCTCCAGCCGGGTCTGCCGATCGAGTCCGGCACGTGCAGCGGTGTCACCCGGCCGGCCGGACCGGGTTCGATCGGCCTGGGTCTGCTCGGCCTGGCTTTGCTCGGCCTGGCTTTGATCGGCCTGGGTTTGCCCGGACCGAATCGGATCGGAGGCGGTCTGATCGGAGTCGGGTCGGTCCACCGAATCGGTCATGGACATCGAGGCCACTGATCATCGTCCCTTCGCTGCGTCCCTGGCGAGTTCGGCGGCACCGATCATCCCCGCGGTCGCCCCGAACCTCGCCCCCACGATACGCGGGATCCGTTGCATGGTGAGGCGTCGTTCCACCGCGTCACGCAGCGGCGCGAACAAGACTTCCCCGGCCAGGGACAGACCGCCGCCGATCACCACCAGTTCGCTCGGCAGCAGCGACTGCAACTGCCCGATCCCGGCGGCCAGGGCCTGCACCGCCCGGTCCCACACCGCGGCCGCATCGGGGTCGGTGTCGATCCGGGTGCTGATCTCGGCGGCGCTCGCCACCCGGCCGGTACGGGCGGTGTAGGTCCGGCCGATCGCCGCGGCGCTGGCGATCGCCTCCAGACAACCCCGGCCGCCGCGGACGCAGGATGGTCCCCCCTCCTGCACCACCGAATGACCGATCTCACCGACCCCGGCACGGTTGATCACCCGGCCGTCCTCGATCAGCGAGGCCGCGATTCCGGTACCGACCACCACCACCGCGGCATGGGCATGGCCACGGGCGGCACCGTGGCGGTGCTCGGCGTAACCGGCTGCGGTGACGTCATGCCCCAGAGCCGCCGGCAGTCCGGTGTCGGCGGCCAACCACCTGCCGAAGGGCACCTCGGACCAGTGCAGGTTCTCGCTGTGCACGGCGACACCGGTGGCCGGGTCGACGATCCCGGGGACGACCATCGCGGTGGCACCGATCCGGTGATCGGTACGGGCTGAGGCGACGAAGTCGGCCACCAGCCGGCGCAGAGCCGTGACGTCCCCGACCGGGGTCGGCACCGTGGTCGAGGACAGCAGCTCGGCATCCTCGACGACTCCCAACTTGGTGTCGGTTCCGCCCACGTCGGCAACAGCGGTGATCACGGCTACAGGATCACCGATCGGGTGAGGGAACGGGGATGATCGGGGTCGAGTCCGCGGGCGAGAGCTCGTTCCAGGGCGACCCGCTGGGCGAGGACCAACGACGCGAGCGGGTCGATCGCGGGTTCGACGGCACCGGCGCCGGTCGTCTCGATCTGTTCGGCCAGGCCTTCGGGGAGCGGACCGAAGGCCCACACGACCCGGTTCGGAGCAGCGATCGCGATCGGCCCGTGCCGGTAGTCCATGGCGGGGTAGGACTCGGTCCAGGACTGCGAGGCCTCCCGGTTCTTCAGGGCTGCCTCGTGGGCGAGGCCGATCGTCCAGCCGGTGCCCAGGAAGGTGGTCTGCTCCGCGGTCACCGCCTCCTCCGGCAGCCGCAGCTGCAGGGCCGAGGTCGCATCGGCGATGCTGCGGTCGACGTCCAGCTATTCCGACGCCCCCAGGCGAACTGGCAGACCGTCATCGATGGCTTCGAGGCGGCGAACGAGGGCACCACGGTCAACCTCGAGGTGGTCTCCTGGGAGGATCTGGACTCGGTGGTGACCACTCGGATCCAGGCGGGGGAAGCGCCGGACATCCTCAACGGTGGCCCGTTCACCGGGTACGTGGGAGATGACCTGCTCTACCCGATCGCCGACGTGCTGAGCCCGGAGACGCTGAACGACTTCACCCCGTCGTTCATCGAGAACGCCTCGGTCGACGGTACGCAGTACGGGGCCCCGATGATCGCCTCGGCACGCGCCCTATTCATGAACACCGACTTGATGGAGCAGGCCGGGGTGACCGAGGCGCCGACCACCTGGAGGAACTGAAGGAGGCCTCGCAGAAGGTCTCCGAGACCGGTGTCGCCGGGTACGGCATGCCGCTCGGCTCGGAGGAGGCACAGGCGGAGGCGGCCACCTGGTTCTACGGAGGCGGTGGCGGATTCGGCAATGCCTCCGAGATCACCGTCGACACCCCCGAGAACCTCGAGGCCGCCGAGTTCATGCGCAGCATGATCGACGACGGGGACACCCAGCCCGATCCCGGCGCGACCAACCGGAGCCCGCTGATGGACGTGTTCATCCAGGGCGAGATCGGCTTCCAGGTCGGTCTGCCGCCGACGGTCGGCCAGATCGAGGAGAGCAACCCCGACCTCAACTACGAGATCGCGCCGATCCCGACCAAGGACGGTTCCTCGTTCACCCTCGGGGTCGCCGATCATCTGATGGCCTTCCGCAACGACGACGACAAGACCGAGGCGATCAAGGCGTTCCTCGACTACTTCTACAGCGCCGATGTCTACACCACCTGGGTGAGCGCCGAAGGCTTCTTGCCGACCACCCAATCGGGCAACCAGGCCATGAGCTCCGATGCAGCCCTGCAGCCCTTCTTGGAACTGCTGCCGGATGCGGTGTTCTACCCCAGCGCCAATCCGGCCTGGCAGGCGACGGATGCCGCCTTCAAGGAGAACTTCGGTCTGATCGCCACCGAGGATCCGGCAGAGGTGTTGCAGACCATCCAGGCGGCAGCAGACGCGGAGAGCTGACGGTGGCCGACTCCGCACCGGCAGAGCTGGGTCGTTCCGGGCAGGCGACTGCCCGCAACGGCCGAGGTGGCAGCGAACTGCTGCAGGCACTTCTCTGGATCGCCCCGGCAACCACCCTGATCGTGCTGGTGGTCTTCTTCCCGGCCGGGCTGATGATCTTCAACTCGACACGTGAGATCTCCTTGTCGGGTCTGGATCGCGGCAGCGCGGGGTTCGACAACTTCGCCGAGTTGTTCGCCTTCCCGGCATTGCCGGCGGTCATCGGCCGGACGATCATCTGGGTCGGGGTGGTCGTCTCGCTGACCGTGTTGATCTCCCTGGCCATGGCACAGCTGCTGAACAAGGCATTCCCGGGGCGACGGCTGGTCCGGATGATCGTGATCATCCCGTGGGCGTCCAGTGTGGTGATGACGACGATGGTCGTCTACTACGGCCTGGAGGGCTACATCGGCATCATCAACAAGTTCTTCGTCGGCATCGGGCTGCTCGCCGAGCCCTACGGCTGGACCCGCAACGCGCTCCCCGCGTTCTGCTGGTCGATCGCGGTGGCCGTCTTCGTGTCCCTGCCGTTCACCACCTACACCTTGCTGGCGGGTCTGCAGACCGTACCCGAGGACGTGCTGGAGGCAGCCCAGGTCGACGGGGCGGGCCGGTTCTCCACCTACTTCCGGATCGTCCTGCCGCAGCTGCGCAGTGCACTGGCAGTGGCGGTCCTGATCAACATCATCAATGTGTTCAACTCGCTGCCGATCCTGCGGGTGATGACCGGGTCCATTCCCGGCTACGACGCCGACACCATCATGACCTTGATCTTCAAGTTCCTGCAGCGCGGTGACTTCGCCCTGGCCAGCGCTCTCAGTGTGCTCGGATTCGGACTGTTGCTGTCGGTCGTCTTCCTGATTCCGTACGTGATCATGTTCTTCGGCTCGGTGAAGTCGAAGGCGGAGATCCGCAGTGTCGACCCGACCTACTTCCCTCGGGAGTGGCACTGGGACAACTACCTGACCATGTGGTCCACCCCGGAGACGCCGTTGTGGCAGAACCTGGTGTCGACCATCGTCATCTCCGTCGGTGCCACCGCTCTGGTGTTGCTGGTGGCCTTGCCCGCGGCCTACTACACCGCCCGCTTCCGGTTCCCGGGCCGAGTGGTGTTCCTCTCGCTGGTGATCATCACGCAGATGTTGCAACCGGCGGTGCTGACCGCCGGTATCTTCCGCGAGTTCAACCTGATCGGATTGGACGACACCTGGTTGGCGATGATCCTGGTCAATGCGGCGTTCAACCTGTCCTTCGGAACCTGGATCATGCACTCCTTCTTCGCCGGTGTGCCGAAGGAGATCGACGAGGCGGCACAGATCGACGGTGCCGGCACCTGGGCGACCCTGTTGAGGATCAACCTGCCACTGGTCTGGCCGGGCATCGTGACTGCCACCATCTTCACCTTCGTCGCCTGCTGGAATGAGTTCGCGGCCTCGCTGATCCTGATGCGGACGCCGGGCAACCGCCCGCTGAGCGTGGCCCTGACCTCCTTCGTCGGGCAGTACGAGACCAGTTGGCAGTACGTCTTCGCCGTCTCCATCCTGTCGATCGTCCCGGTGGTGATCCTGTTCATGGCGATCGAGCGCAGGCTGATCGGCGGGCTGACAGCCGGTGCGGTGAAGTGACCGCAGCACTGCCCGGTCGGCGGACCAGCCCCTGCGCCGGCCGGGAGGGGAGAGGACCTAGTCTGGTCCCGTGACTTTGGCCCTGCGAGTGATCGCCTGTCTGGACGTGCATGACGGACGTGTGGTCAAGGGGGTGAACTTCACCGGGCTGGCCGATGCCGGTGATCCGGTGGAGCTGGCTGCCGCCTACGGTGCCGCCGGGATCGACGAACTCACCTTCCTCGACATCTCGGCCTCCCATGAGGGGCGGTCGACCACCCGGGAGGTGGTCCGGTCGACAGCCGAACGGGTCTTCATCCCGCTCACGGTGGGCGGGGGAGTGCGGTCGGTGCTCGACGTCGACGAGCTGTTGCGTACCGGCGCGGACAAGGTCGGCGTGAACACCGCCGCCCTCGCCCGACCGGAGTTGATCACCGAGATCTCCCATCGTTTCGGCAACCAGGTACTGGTGCTGTCGGTGGATGCGCGGCGTGAACCGGGGCAGCCCTCGGGATTCGGGGTGACCACCCACGGTGGCCGTCGCAGTGCGGGGGTGGATGCCCTCGCCTGGGCGATCGAAGGGGCTGAGCGTGGGGCTGGGGAGATCCTGCTCAACTCGATGGACGCCGATGGCACCACCGACGGTTTCGACCTGGAGATGATCTCCGCCGTTCGCGACGCCGTCGACATCCCGGTGATCGCCTCCGGAGGAGCCGGAACCGCGGACCATTTCGTGGAGGCGGCCAGGGCGGGCGCCGATGCGGTGCTCGCGGCCAGTGTGTTCCACTACGGGGTGGTCACGATCGATCAGGTCAAGTCCGCACTCGCCGAGGCAGGATTCGTCATCAGGACAGGGAGCAGAGCATGAGGGCATGGTTGCCGTACGAGTCGATCGCCGACGCCGAGGCGGCGATCGGGAAGATTCCCGAGAACGTCGAGGTGGACCTCTTCACCGGTGGCGACGACGGCTGGCCGGACTCGATCGCCGAAGTCGAGTTCCTCGTGATGCCCTACATGCAGGGGACGGGGCCGCTGGATCGGGTGGCGGAGATGACCTCGCTGCAGGTGGTACAGACGCAGACCGCGGGATACGAGGGAGTGATCGACCTGCTGCCTGCGGGGGTGAGCCTCTGCAATGCCGCCGGGGTGCATGACACCGCGACAGCGGAGTTGGCCGTCGCCCTGGCATTGGACAACGGGCGCAAACTCGATGTGTTCGCGCGGAACCAGCCCGAGGGTCGGTGGAAACCCCAGTGGGGGAACTCGATCGCCGATCAACGGGTGTTGATCATCGGTTACGGCCACATCGGCAAAGGCATCGAGGCCCGGTTGTCGGGCTTCGAGACCGCCTCCATCACCAAGGTCGCCTCCCGTGCCCGCGACGACATCCGTGGTGTCGACGAGCTGGATCAGCTGTTGCCGGAGGCCGATGTGGTCTTCGTGATCGCGCCGTACACACCCAGGACCGACAAACTGCTGGATGCCGAGAAGCTGGCCCTGTTGCCCGACGGCGCCCTGGTGGTGAACGTGGCCCGGGGCAAGTTGATCGACACCGAAGCCCTGATCGCCGAGACCGGAAGCGGGCGCCTGCGTGCCGCGCTGGATGTCACCGAACCCGAACCACTGCCGGCCGACCATCCGTTGTGGCGTGCCCCGGGAGTGGTGATCAGCCCGCACATCGGCGGGGCCGCCTCGTCGTTCGAGCCCCGGATCGGTCGCCTGATCGGCGAGCAGTTGCGCCGCTGGGCGGCCGGCGAGGAGTTGCTGAACAAGGTCAACTGACCGTCACCGGAGCGACGGGACGCACCTGCCGTCCGTCGCTGCCGGGGTACCTGACACCCCTGGCCTGCTCGACGGGGCCGGTGTGGTCGAATGAGGGTATGAGCACCGAAGCCGACTGCCTGTTCTGCAAGATCATCGCCGGTGAGATCCCCTCCAAGCAGGTCTACTCCGACGACGCCGCGATCGCGTTCCTCGACATCAATCCGTTCCATCGAGGGCATACGCTGGTCGTGCCTCGGGAGCACGTCACCGATGTGCTCGAAGGAGATCGGCAACTGACCACGATCGCCCCGGCGGTCGACGCCACGGCCCGGTTGTTGCGGGACAAGTTGCAGCCCGGGGGGTTGAACATCTTCAACTCCGCAGGTGCGATCGCCGGCCAGGAGATCTTCCACCTGCACGTTCACCTGATCCCGCGGTACGAGAGTTCGCCCGGCCTGGCGAATCTGCTCAACCGTGACCCCGACGCAGGCGCCGACCTGGACGCCGTCCACGCCGAACTCACCAGCTGAACCACTGCGGTTAACCCACTGCGGTGGACCGACTGCGGTGAACCCGCTGCGCCCGAATCGCTGCGCTGAACCCACCGCGCTGAACCCGCCGCGACGGAATCGGGGCACCCCGGGACAGCGATGCTGACCCGACCCGGGTGTCGGAGCCGACCTGCTCCGGGCACCGCTTCCGGACCCCAGCGAGCAGATCCCGGCTCGCGGAGCCGGACCGCATCCTTGCTGACGTCGCGCGGTGCCCGTTCCGCCCCCGTCGATGTTCGACCGATCCCGACTCGCGAAGCCGGACCGCATCCTTGCTGACGTCGCGCGGTGCCCATTCCGCCCCCGTCGGTGTTCGACGGACACCTGCCGTTCTGGCTGCGGGTGGTTCTGCTCGTGCTGGCTTTCGGCTGGTCGATCTGGGCTTATCCGAAGGTCGACGTGCCGGTGTTGCGGCTGCTGGGCCGACTCGGTGGCGGGTCCTGGCCGCGGGCGTTGCTGGTCGGGATCGGGTATCCGCTCCTGCTCGGGGCGGTGTTGCTCGGCGGCACCGTCTGGGTGCTTTCGGAGCCCATCGATCCGCTGCGGGCGACGGTCGTACCGTTGCTGCTGGTGGTGCTGGTGGGGCCCTTCGTCTGGGCGGTGATCCCGAGCCGGTCCAACGGCCCGCACACAATGGCGCGAGAACTTCGGCGACTGGTCGGGACGGAAGCAGGACCGGCGTGGACCCTGGCGATCAGCGCCATCATCACCGGTCTGCTCCCCGCGGCGTTGATGCTGGGTGCGTCCGTGGTCGTGCTCGGACTGGGGTGATCCCGACCCCTCGAGCCGACAGCCGTGCAGGTGGAGAGACGAGCAGCGGCCGGGGGACCTTGATGTCCTGCAGTTCACTGGCTCGTCGTGGGAACTTCCAAGGGGTGGGGCAACCAAACAAACATCACACTCGATCGGCTCCGCGCCCAGTTTCACCGGCGTGTTGCCCCACCAGCGGCATCGAGTGTGACGTTTGTCTTCCCCATCCCACCGATTCTCTGATGGCAAGGGCTCACCGGGGCTGCAGATTTGTCGAACCGTGGCCAGCTGCAGTGCACTGCAGCAACCGTCGGCGGTGCTGATGGGGCGCCCACCAGGAAGATCAACCCCGGTTCGATCACCGACCGGATCGACTGCAGCGTCGGCGGATGGCGGTCGCCGTCACGACCTCGCGCGAGGACTGAGTGCCCTGAACCGCACCGGTACGGGCGGTCGGAGGCTGGGCAGGCGCGGACAGGGTCGGAGGCTGGGCATGCGCGGACAGGGGGAGGTTGGGCAGGCGCGGACAGGGGGAGGTTGGGCAGGCGCGGACAGGGGGAGGTTGGGCAGGCGCGGACAGGTGGACGTGGACACGTGGACAGGTGAGGGGTCAGTCCATCCGGGCTCAGCGTCGGTCCGACCCGCTCCGCCCCTGCCCACGGATAGCCTTTCGCGGCGCCCGATCTTCTTCTGTTCTTCGACTGGGAGTACCTGCCTGCCTGGAGATGGTGGGTCCCGGTCGCGCTGGCGGGCGTATGGGCGATCTGGGCCGGGTTCAAGTTGGAGGACCGGATCCTCGGTCAGTTCGCCCGGCTGGGTGGATCGTCCTGGCCGGGTGCGCTGCTCGTGGGCGTCGGTTACCCGCTGCTGCTGGCGATACCGCTGGGCGTCGGTACCTTCTGGGCGTTCCGCGCCGGGGGACCCGTTTCGGGTGACGATCGTCGGGTTGGCGGGGGCAGTGGTGCTCGGGCCCTTCGTCTGGCCTGTCGCCATCAGCATGAGCCATGGTCCGCAGCACATGGTCCCCCGAATGCGTGAGCACACGGAAACCGAAACGGGTCCGGTATGGACCATGGCAATCTGCGCGATGTTCATCGGGCTGGTTCCTTACATGCTGGTGGTGCTGAATCGGGTTCTGGTGGTGGTCGCGCGGTGAGGCCGGCACAGGCGTGAGGCGGAGGCCCCACGGCGGACGATCACCCGGTGCTCGGCGTCCGGCCGTACCACTGTCCCTTGGTCCGTACCGGTGTGCTCGGCGATGCCCGGATCATCGCGACGCCGTGATCGGCGCGAGACGATGCACTGGCGGTTGTCCGGATGTGGTGTCATAAGGAGGTGAGTACGATCGCCCGTGAACCCGATTCCGTGTCGACGTCCGCCGAGGCGTGGAAGCCCGGCCAGGACTGTCAAGCCGTCGCCACCGCACATCTACTGGGACAGGATCCGAATGACATCCATGGCCCCACCTGGGGTGTGGTGGGAACCCTCGGCGACTCGATCTGCTACGGCGGCGTACCGGACAAGGTGAATGCGATCCATGCCGAACTGGCGCGGCGGATCACCGACTCCCAGCTGCACAAACGGCTGGTCTCACCCAACTACTCCGGTGGTGTCTCCGACGGTCAGCGCAACGGCACCCCGCAGATGCGCTACTCCCTGATCGGGCGGGAAACCACCCATGACGGGATGTCGCTGCACCTGGAGGGCAGCGACCTCGAAGGCGTGATCGCCGTCGTCGCCTGCGACAAGCCCCCGGTGGGTACGACCGCGGCACTGCTGGAGCGCAACGTACCGGCCGTGATCCACTCCGACGGGTCCATCCGTCCCGGCATCGACCCCGAGACCGGGGAGACGATCGACCTGGTCAGCTGCTTCCAGGTCGCCCAGGATCCGGACCCGGTCAAGCGCGAGCGCTGGGCCCGCAATGCCTGTCCCGGTATCGGCAGTTGCGGCGGCATGTTCACCTACAACACGATGCAGTCCTTCATCGCCACCATCGGGCTGGAGCCGGTGCACATGGTGGCCCCGGTCTCGGAGGACCCGCGGCGGATGGACCAGTTCCCACGCGAGCTGGTGGATTGCCTGTTGTTGATGACCGAGCAGAACATCCGCCCCCGCGACCTGGTCACCCCCGCGGCCCTGCGCAACGGCATGATCGTCGCCATCGCCATGGGCGGGTCCACGAACGTCCTGCTGCACGCACCGGAGATCGCCCGCTCGGCCGGGATCGACTTCTGGAACGAGGTGATGAGCCGGGACGAGTTCAACCAGCTCTCCCGCGACGTCCCGGTCCTGATCAACGCCCGTCCGTTCGGGAAGTACTACATGACCGACATCGAGGACAAGGGCGGTCTGCAGGTCATCCTGAACGAACTGCTGAAGGCAGGGCTGCTCGACGGCAGCACCCTCACCTGCACCGGCGAGACCTTGGCCGAGCAGATCGCCCGGCTCGATCCGCCGGCGCCGGACGGTGACGTGATCCACGCCTTCAACACCCCCTACAAGAACACCGGAGGTCTTCGGGTGCTCTCGGGCAACCTGGCTCCCGACGGCGGGGCGGTGCTGAAGGTCGCCGGTGTCGAAGGCGGTATCGGGGCCGACAACCGGTTCGTCGGCCGCGCCCGCACCTTCGACAGCGAGCCGGCACTGCTGGACCAGTTGATCAACGCGCCGGAGGTCTTCGCCGACAACGACATGGTCGTCATCCGCTACGAGGGCCCGAAGGGTGCCCCCGGGATGCCGGAGATGCTCGACCCGACCTCGCGGATCACCACCTTGTGCCGGGAGCGGGGGATCACCATCGCCTTGATGACAGATGCCCGCTTCTCCGGTGGGTCGGTCGGCCTGGTGATCGGCCACGTCGGACCAGAGGCCGCGGTCGGCGGGCCGATCGCGCTGGTCCAGGACGGTGACACCATCGTGGTGGACCTGAACGACGACACCTTGAACTGTGAGGAGCTCGGTGACCTGGCGGTCTTCGAGGATCGGCAGGCGCGGTGGCAGGCCGAGGCCGAGTCGAACGGCGGGCTCTCCCCGCACGTACGGGCCGTGCAGAGCCGACTGCTCAAGCGGATGCGGCTGCTGGCCAACCCGGCCATCCTCGGCGCAGGCATGGGTGAGGGCTGAGACTGCGGCGCCGGTCGGCGGTGCAGCCCTCATGCGGTGAGGCCTGGCCGCAGGATTGCGTTCGGTCAGCCGGAGCCGGACGGTGGCCGAGATCCGGCCTTCCGCGGGTGCATCCTGTACGTCATGGAGATCACCCGCATCCGGGTCGGGGCTTGCGATGAGTGGCGTTTCACCGGGGGGGACGCAGCCTTCTCGTCGAGGTGCCCGGGGGGACCGGTGGCGGGGCGGAGCAGCATCCGGCCTCCATACCGACGGCGCTGCTGCTCGGTTGGGTCACCGACGACATCCGCCACGATCTGGCCGACCCGATCTGACCGATCCGCTGGTGCTGGCCGCCGTCGACCACCTGCGCGACCGTGGGGTGGCCGAAGTCTCCTGGCTCCCGCACGACGACCCCGCGGTGCCCCTGCGCATGCGCGAGGACCTGCCGTACTCCGTCGTGCTCGACTATCCGATGGCCGGCCACCTGCTGGTGCAGAACAGTCCGGCCGACCGGGTACCCAGTCACGGGACGGAGCTCTTCGCCGGTGCGCGGGCGATCGACCTGGTGCCGGTCGACGCGCGGGGGAGGTCGGCTCCGTTCGGACCGCTGTCGGTCGTCCGCAGCGAGGACCCGGCGCGTTTTCCCGGCTTCGGCCGGCCGGTCCATGCCGTTGTCGACGGTATCGTCGTGGCCGCCCGCGATGACCTGCCCGACCATCGTGCCCAGCGGGGGTTGCCCTCGGTCACCTATGCACTGACCCAAGGGCGACGGGCGGCGCAGGGCTGGCAGGCGATGGCCGGCAATCATCTGTTGATCCAGCAGCGACCGGGGGTGGTGGTCGCCGTGTGCCATCTGCAGCAGGGGAGTCTGCGGGTGGGCGTCGGGCAGCGGGTGCGCGCGGGGCAACGGATCGGGTCCTGCGGGAACTCCGGCAACAGCACCGAACCACATGTACATCTGCAGGCGATGGATGGCCGCGACCCGATGACTGCGAACGCGCTGCCGATCACCTTCCCCGGCGGATTGCCGTGCAACGGCACGGTGGTCGACGGCCGACCTGCGGGCTGACCGCGGCGGGTTCCGGCATTTTCGGTCGTTATCCGGCCACTGCTGCCACATACGGCAGCAGTGGCCGGATAACGACCCTTTCTGCCAGTGAATCCCGTCGGGCGAGCAGATGATCCGACCTGGTGACCAGAAAGTGAGACGGGGCGTCCCGACAGTTGACACAGCCAGGCCGGTGAGGGAATGTGGTGGCGTGCAGAGCATCCTCCTCGTAATCATCAGGCGTGTCGGCTGACGCCATCAGTCACCGACACGCTGCCCCGTTTGCCCACCGGCAACCGGGGTTTTTCGTTGGACACATCCCGTTCGGCAAGAATTCCTGATGATTGCGAGGGGAGACGCCCTGTGCACCGGTCCCGCCTGGGAGCGAGGCCGGCGGACAAAGACTGATCCGCACAGGCAGTCGTAGACCAACGAGGTGCCATGGAGGCACCGCAGAGAAAGGCCACCGATGTCCGGGACAAGAGCTGGCGAATCAGTTCCCCAACCGCAGGCCGTGCCGTCGGCCCCCGCCCAGCAGGGGTCATCGGCCAAGGGCGCACCGCCGCGCCCCACTCGGATGACCGGCGCGCAGGCGTTGGTACAGGCACTCGAGTTGGTCGGGGCCGACACCGTGTTCGGCCTCCCCGGTGGCACCATCCTCCCGACCTACGATCCGCTCTACGACTCCGAAGCGGTTCGGCACATCCTGGTCCGGCATGAGCAGGGAGCCGGTCACGCCGCCCAGGGGTACGCGATGGTCACCGGCAAGGTCGGTGTCTGCATGGCGACCTCCGGCCCGGGCGCGACCAACCTGGTCACCGCGATCGCCGACGCCTACATGGACTCGGTGCCGATCGTGGCGATCACCGGACAGGTGAACAGTGCGGCCATCGGTACCGATGCCTTCCAGGAAGCCGACATCCGCGGCATCACCATGCCGATCACCAAGCACAACTTCCTGGTCACCAAGCCCGAGGACATCCCGCACGCGATCGCCGCCGCCTTCCACCTGGCGGCCACCGGGCGCCCCGGACCGGTGCTGGTCGACATCTCCAAGGACGCCCAGCAGGCCGAGGCCGAGTTCGTCTGGCCCGAACAGCTGGATCTGCCGGGGTACCGCCCGGTGACCCAGCCCCATGCCAAGCAGATCCGGGAGGCGGTGAAGCTGATCGAGGCCGCGCATCGGCCGGTGCTCTACGTCGGCGGCGGTGTCACCAAGTCGCGTGCCTACGACGAGCTGGCCGAGCTCGTCGAGCTCACCGGGATCCCGGTGGTCACCACCCTGACCGCGCGGGGAGCGATCCCCGACAGCCATCCGTTGAATTTCGGTATGCCCGGGATGCACGGAACCGTGCCGGCGGTCGGCGCCCTGCAGCGCAGCGACCTGTTGATCTCCCTGGGTGCTCGATTCGACGACCGGGTGACCGGCAACCTGGACAGCTTCGCCCCGGATGCGAAGGTGATCCACGCCGACATCGACCCGGCCGAGATCTCCAAGAACCGGTACGCCGATGTGCCGATCGTCGGTGATGTCGGTGAGGTCATGCGGCAACTGCACACCGCCCTGGCCGGGGCCGAGCTGCAGGACCTGAAGCCCTGGCAGGAGCGGCTGCAGTCGATGGCCGAGCGGTATCCGACCGGCTGGGAACCGCCGGTCGACGATGTGCTCAGCCCGCAGCAGGTGATCTCCCGGATCGGTGAGATCGCCGGTCCCGATGCCTACTTCGCCGCTGGCGTCGGCCAGCACCAGATGTGGGCGGCACACTTCCTGCCGCATGAGCGTCCCGGTCACTGGCTGAACTCCGGAGGCGCCGGGACCATGGGTTACTGCGTCCCGGCAGCCATGGGCGCCAAGGTCGGTCAACCCGACGCCGTGGTCTGGGGGATCGACGGCGACGGTTGTTTCCAGATGACCAACCAGGAGCTCACCACCTGCGCCCTGGAGGGCATTCCGATCAAGATTGCGGTGATCAACAACCAGTCCCTGGGCATGGTCCGGCAGTGGCAGACCCTGTTCTACGACGGTCGGTACTCCAACACCGACCTGAAGACGAACATGGTGCCGAACTTCCCGAAGCTGGCCGAGGCGATGGGCTGTGTCGGCCTGCGGGCGACCCACCCCGACGAGGTGGACGAGGTGATCAACCAGGCCATGGCGATCAACGATCGACCGGTCGTCGTGGAGTTCGTGGTGCACAAGGACGCCATGGTCTGGCCGATGGTCGCCGCCGGCACCAGCAACGATGCGATCAAGATCGCCAGGGACATGGCGCCGGACTGGGAGGACGAGATCCTGTGAGCACCCCGAGCAGCGAGCCCCGCAGTCGTACCCTGAGCGTGCTGGTGCTGAACCAGCCCGGAGTCCTCGCCCGGATCTCCGCGCTCTTCTCCCGACGCGGTTTCAACATCGAATCACTCGCCGTCGGCCCGACCGAGGACCCGGCGATCTCCCGGATCACCGTGGCGACCAAGGTCGACGACCGGATCATGGAGCAGTTGACCAAGCAGCTGAACAAGCTGGTCGAGGTGCTCAAGATCGTCGAACTCGAGGCCAGTGCGGTACGCCGCGAACTCCTTCTGGTGAAGGTGAAGGCGACACCGGAGACCCGGGGACAGGTGCTGGAGATCGTCCAACTGTTCCGGGCCAAGGCCGCCGATGTCACCGTCGACACCATCACTGTCGAGGCCACCGGTTCGCCGGAGAAGCTGGAGGCCTTCCTGCGGATGTTGGAGCAGTACGGCATCAAAGAATTGGTGCAGTCGGGTCTGGTCGCGGTCGGCCGCGGCAGTCGCTCCATCTCCGACCGTGCCGGACGCCCCGAACGGGCCCGGCAGGCCAGCGCGTAGATTCACCCCCGATCGATCCGATCTCGAACCCGGGACCGGTTTCGGCCGGTCCCAACCGGACCGGTCAGGCAGTACCCACAACCCGCAATACGCAGTACAACCCGCAATACGAAGGAGAGCCCACAGTGGCTGCAGAAATGTTCTACGACACCGACGCCGACCTGGCCGCGATCGCCGATCGGAGTGTGGCGGTCCTCGGTTTCGGTTCCCAGGGTCACGCACACGCGTTGTCCCTGCGTGATTCCGGTGTCGACGTCCGGGTGGGGCTTCCCGAGGGAAGCCGCAGCCGGGCCAAGGCCGAGGAGCAGGGCCTGCGGGTGCTCACCCCGGCCGAGGCCTGCGCCGAGGCCGACGTGATCATGGTGCTGGTTCCCGATCACAAGCAGCGCCAGCTCTACACCGAGGCGATCGAGCCGAACCTGAACGAGGGTGATGCGCTGTTCTTCAGCCACGGCTTCAACATCCGCTTCGGCTACATCAAGCCCCCGGCCAATGTCGACGTGGCCATGGTGGCACCGAAGGGCCCCGGCCACCTGGTCCGTCGTGAGTACAACGAGGGTCGCGGTGTGCCGGTGCTGGTCGCGGTGGAGCAGGACGCCACCGGTCACGCCTGGGAGCTTGCCCTGGCCTACGCCAAGGCGATCGGTGGTCTGCGTGCCGGCGGTATCAAGACCACCTTCACCGAGGAGACCGAGACCGACCTCTTCGGTGAGCAGGCCGTCCTCTGTGGCGGTGCCTCGCAGTTGATCATGGCCGGTTTCGAAACCCTGACCGAGGCCGGTTACCAGCCGGAGGTCGCCTACTTCGAGTGTCTGCACGAGCTGAAGCTGATCGTCGACCTGATGTACGAGGGCGGCATCGCCAAGCAGCGTTGGTCGATCTCCGACACCGCCGAGTACGGGGACTACGTCTCCGGCCCGCGGGTGATCGACGCCCAGGTGAAGGAGAACATGAAGGGTGTTTTGGCCGACATCCAGAGCGGCGCCTTCGCGCAGCGGTTCATCGACGACCAGGACGCCGGTGCACCGGAGTTCAAGAAGCTGCGTTCGGAGGGGGAGACCCACCCGATCGAGAAGACCGGCAAGGAACTGCGCGAGCTGATGGCCTGGGTGAAGAGCCACGACGACGACTACGTCGAGGGTACGGCCGCCCGCTGATCGGCTCGGGGGAACCGGCTACCGGAGAACGTATCGGTTGATCCCGCCAAGGGGCGTCACGCGCAGGTGCGTGACGCCCCTTCGTCGTACCGTGCGACCAGCCGGCCGGCCTCCGGCTGGGGTTTCGCCGGGTCATGATCGACTGCCTCGAGAAGTCGGCGCGGCGGACCGACGGGGTGGTGGCGCCGGCGTGGGTAGGGGCTCGACTCCTCCCGCCGTATCCGTTCCGCAGGACATGCACCCAAGTGGCCTGTTGAGCTGCAGGTCCTGCGGAACAGTTCGGAGTCGAGCCGTCCGAGTGGGGAGAATGGAACCCGTGAGCATCGACCACTTCTCCCGCACCCTTCCCGATCGTCCGGAGGCCAGGTTCCTGATCACCGGCGCCACCGGTGGCCTCGGCTACTTCACCGCCGAGGCACTGGCCGTCACCGGGGCACAGGTACTCCTGGGAGCCCGGGACGCCGCACGGGGGCGACGGGCCGCCGAAGCGATCCGGCGCCGGGTCGGCCGGGCCAAGGTCGAGATCGTCGACCTCGACCTGACCGACCGTGACTCGATCGAGGGGGCGGCGGTATCGGTCGGTGCCGACCGGCTCGACGGTCTGGTCCTCAACGCCGGTACGACCACCCCGCCGCGGACCCGACGGACGACGGCCGAGGGCAATGAGTTCACCTTGGCCACCAATGTGATCGGTCACGCGGTCCTCACCGCGAAACTGCTGCCCGCGCTGGCTGCCACGCCCACCGCATCGACGGTGCCGCCACCGCGGGTGGTCGGGTTGGGCAGTCTCTCCACCGTGATCGTCGGGCTGGCAGCCGACGATCTGCAGAGTCAGCGCGAGTACCGGCCGTTCCGGGCCTACGGTCTGTCCAAGCATGCGATGCACGGACTGATCTTCGAACTCGACCGGCGCCTGCGCAGGGAAGGCTCCGGGGTCCAGGCATTGCTCGCCCATCCCGGTTATGCCGTCGACGCGCTCAGCCCCCAGCGGCCCGGCATCGTCGTTCCCCGACCCCACGAGCGGTTGCCGATCGCGCAGGGGAAGGCGGCCGGGGCGCTGCCGACGCTGCAGGCACTGCTCGACCCGAGCCTGTCGGGTGGGGCGTTCCTCGGGCCGCGGTGGCTCACCCGCGGGCCGGCCGTGCCGGTGAGCGCGGTGGCCTCCAGCCGTTCGGAGTCCTTCGGCAGCCAGTTGTTCGCGCAGCTGCACACGTGGTCCGGTGGCGCCGTCGGCCTCAGACCGTGAAGACTTCCACGTCGACGATCATCGAACCGTCGGCCACGACGGCCCGTACCACCTCGTGGAAGCTCTCCACCCGCTCACCCTCGTCGTCGAACATCCCGCTGCTGCGGTCACGGCAGATCTCGGTGTAGTCACCGGCCGGAATGTCCTGCAGTGCGGTGTCGGGATCGAGTTCCTCGCACTCACCGAAGCGCTCGTCCAGCATCGCGGTGGTCTGCTCGACCTCGGCTGCGGGCACCCGCAGCAGGGCCCGTACCCGCCAGTCCTGGCCGTTCTCGAAGCTCGACTCGAGCAGCTCCACGTCCTCGGGGAAATCGGTCTCGGCATGCAGGTTCAGTTCGGCGACGGTGATCGGATCGCAGTCATGACCGATGAACCCGTTGGTGCATCGGGACCCGTACTCATTGGTGTAGGAGAAACCCGGTACGCCGAGCCGGCTGGCCAGGTGCAGGGCGCCCAGCACGGCCGCGACCGCCAGTGCCGCGATCACGGCCAGGGTGATCAGGTTGCGGCGGCGGCGTTGTCGCTGCTCGAGCTTGCGGGCGGCCAGATGGCCCTGTTCGGTGACGTGCTGCCAGCCTGTGTCGGGGCTCTGCGGCGTCCCGGTCCGGGGACTGCGGAGATCGGCGCGCCCATCGCTCATGGCGCTCATTCTGCCAAACCGGCAGGGCAGCTCCGTACCGGCCGATGGGGCGAGCGGGGTGCCGCGGCGACCGGGTCGCGGGACGCGCCCATCATCCGGACCGGATGACGCCGTCGGGCGTCGGTGGTTGACTCGCTCCGTGAGCTATGACCCGGAGGTTCCCGATCTGGTCCGTCGTGCCCTGCGGTCGTCCCTGCAGCACGGGTACGTCCACGCGACCCGGACCGAGACCGGGCGGCTGCTGGCGGCCCTGGCCGCGACCCGGACCGGGACCATCGCCGAGTGCGGCACCGGGTGCGGTGTGGGCTCGGCCTGGTTGCGCAGCGGGGCACCCCGCCGGACCCGTGTGATCACCGCCGAACTCGATGCCACCTTGGCCGCCGGCGCGGCCGAGACCTTTGCCACCGACGACATCGACGTCCTGCAGGCCGATTGGACCGATCTGAGCGAGCATGCGCCCTTCTCGCTGCTCTTCGTCGATGCCGCCTCGGCCAAACAGGCCGATCGCGACCTGTTGATCGAACTGGTCGAACCCGGTGGCCTGATCGTGCTCGACGACCTGCAGCCGGCCCCCGGCTGGCCGCCGATGGTCGACGGCCGGGTGGACGTGGCCCGGCAGGAATGGCTGGCAGATCCGCGACTGGCGGCGGTCGACGTGCTGGTCGCCGATGACACCTCGGTGGTGATCGCCACCCGGCGGGATCTCGCTGAGGCGAGGGAGTCGGAGGAATCCGACTGACGCTCGCCGTCTCAGGGAGCAGGACGAAGGTCTCATATGCCGGGATTTGTGGCTACAGTCAGGCCCATGGCTGAGGCAACCCTGGCAGTGATCGGCGGCGACGGCATCGGACCGGAGGTGACCGCCGAAGCGGTCAAGGTGATCGAGGCCGTGACCGGACCCGGAGTCTTCGATCGGGTCGACTACGACCTCGGCGCGACCCGCTGGCAACGGACCGGTGAGGTGCTGCCGGACTCGGTGATGGCCGAACTGGACACCGCCGACGCGATCCTGCTGGGCGCCGTGGGGGCCGCGCCGGGGGCCACCGACGTACCCAGTGGGTTGCTCGAACGCGGGCTGCTGCTGAAGCTGCGCTTCGCCTTCGACCACTACGTCAACCTGCGCCCGTCCAAGCTCTACCCCGGCAGTGTCAGTCCGCTCGCCGATCCCGGTGAGATCGACTTCGTCGTCGTCCGCGAAGGCACCGAGGGTCTCTACTGCGGCAACGGCGGTGTGGTCCGCGCCGGTACGCCGAACGAGATCGCCACCGAAGTCAGTGTGAACACCGCACTCGGTGTCGAGCGTGTGGTACGCGACGCATTCGCCCGGGCCGTCGCCCGTCGCGGCAAGCTCACCTTGGTGCACAAGCACAATGTGCTGGTGAACGCCGGTGGCTTGTGGCGCCGGATCTTCGAGCAGGTCGCCGCCGAGTTCCCCGGTGTCCAGACCGACTACCTGCATGTCGACGCGGCCACCATCTTCCTGGCCACCGACCCGTCCCGGTTCGACGTGATCGTCACCGACAACCTCTTCGGCGACATCATCACCGACCTGGCCGCGGCGGTCACCGGTGGCATCGGCCTGGCCTGCAGCGGCAACGTCAATCCCGAGGGCACCCATCCCTCGATGTTCGAACCGGTGCACGGTTCGGCCCCCGACATCGCGGGGCGGCAGATCGCCGACCCGACCGCGGCGATCCTCTCCGGGGCGCTGCTGCTGGAGCACCTCGGGCGCAGCGCCGAGGCCGAGGAGATCAACAAGGCCGTGATCGCCGATCTGGCCGATCGTCGCCCCGGTACCACCCGCCGTACCGCCGAGGTGGGCGACGCGATCGCTGCCGCCGTCGGTTGATCGCCGACCCCCTCCGGCGGGCCCGACCGCACGTCGGCCACCGCCTCACCACACGGAATTACTGCACGATAGGTTGCATCCATGAGCTTGGTTTTCGATGTCTCGGCCAACCCGCAGGCGGCTTCGGCCGCCGATCGGGAACAGATCTTGGCCAATCCCGGTTTCGGCACGAACTTCACCGATCACATGGCGAAGACCGTGTGGACCTCCGACGGAGGCTGGGGTGATGCGGCGATTGTGCCCTACGGCCCGATTCAGCTCGATCCGGCAGCCGCGGTACTGCACTACGCCCAGGAGATCTTCGAGGGCTTGAAGGCCTACCGGCACGCCGACGGTTCGATCTGGCTCTTCCGGCCCGATCAGAACGCCCAGCGGCTGCAGCGTTCGGCGGCGCGGCTGGCCCTGCCGGCGCTGTCGGTGGAGGACTTCATCGGCAGCATCACCGCTCTGGTCGAGGTCGACCAGGACTGGGTCCCCTCCGGTGGCGAGACCTCGCTCTACCTGCGCCCCTTCATGTTCGCCTCCGAGGCCTTCCTCGGCGTGCGCCCGTCGAAGGAGGTCACCTACCTGCTGATCGCCAGCCCGGCCGGTGCCTACTTCTCCGGCGGGGTGAAGCCGGTCAGCATCTGGATCACCGACACCTACAGCCGGGCCGGCCGCGGCGGCACCGGCGCCGCCAAATGTGGTGGCAACTATGCCTCCAGCCTGTTGGCGCAGACCGAGGCTGCCTCACGCGGTTGTGATCAGGTGCTGTTCGCCGATTCCGTCGAGGGCAAGTGGCTGGAGGAACTGGGTGGGATGAACGTCTACCTGGTCACCAATGCCGGTGAGTTGATCACCCCCGAACTGAACGGCAACATCCTCGAAGGCGTCACCCGGGACTCGATCCTGCAGCTGGCCGCCGATGCCGGCCTCACCCCGGTCGAGCGGAAGGTCTCGATCGAGGAGCTGCTGCGTGGAGTGGGTGACGGCGCGATCCGTGAGGTCTTCGCCTGCGGCACTGCTGCGGTGGTCACCCCGATCGGGTCGTTCAAGGATCTGGCAGGGGAGTACACCGTCGGCGCCGGTGAGGTCGGCGAGGTGACCGCGGCGATCCGGCAGCAGTTGCTCGACATTCAGTACGGCCGGGCCGAGGACCGGTACGACTGGATGCAGCGCATCGTCTGAACCGGTGTCGATCGCCGGCAGGTCAGGACGGGTCCGGTGACCAGCCACGCCGCGTCCGGCCCGTCCCGGACCCCGATGTGCCCTCGTCTGCCCGTTCGCATCGCGTCGGTACTCGCACCGTGCCCCGATCCGGGTGAGAATTCGGCATGACCCTGACCGCGACGCTGCTGTTGCAGCTGCTCGCCTTCGCCGCGATCGGGCTCGTGGTGCTCCTCCTGCGCCGCCGGTCGATCGGCGGTGATCGGCTCGACGACGCCTTCATCGCCGGCTTCGCCCACCGGCTCGGGCTGCCGGTACCGGAGAGCTTCCGCCAGGGCATCACCGATCAGGTGGAGCTGCGCCGCAACCGGGTCTGGCGGTTCGGCCTGGCCGGCCTGCTGCTCGGACTGCTGGCCGGTGTCGTGGTGCTGCTGCTGGGTCACCATGTGATCGCCGACGTACTGCCGCTCTGGGGTGTGGTGCTGGGGGCAGCGATCGGCAGCTGGTCGGCCGTCCATTCCTATCGGGCCCGGTTGTCACCGCAAGCGCCACCACTGGAGCATGAGCGACCGGTGACGGTTGCGGCCTACACCACGGTGGGGGAGACGATCTCCCACTTCTGCGTACCGGTGATGATCGCAGTTGCCTGTGCGGCGATGTGGCTGATCGGTTCGGCGGCGCCGGATGCCGGGCCCGGGACCGCCGAGTTGTTGATCATCGCCAGTTGCTCGGCCGTGGTCTGCATCGGCGTCTGGCTGTGGTTCTGGCGCTCGGAGAGGCCACTGGTCCGGCTGCCGCACTTCGCCGAGGACCAGATCGACCTGGCCTGGTCCGATGCCATGCGCGCGGTCGCCCTGCGTGACCTACGGGAGGCCGGGCAGTTGCTCGGGCTGCTCGGATCGACCAGCTGCATGCTCGCCGCCGGGGCGCTGCTCTACCAGGTGTCCCCGCAGGTCCGCTCCGATCCGGAGCTGACCGCCACCTTGGGCACCGCGCTGCTCTACGTCCTCGGGGCCTGCTGGGCAGTGCTGATGATCCCGTCGTCGATCGGTTCGATGGTGCGCAATCCGACGCTGAAACTGCCCCCGCCCGAGGGCTTGGTCTACGACGTGCAGGCCGGGACCGAGGAGCCGGGGGAGCCGGGTACGCGTCGCTGAGGCCGCCGACCGGTACGTCGAACGCCCCCACAGTGTCCTCGGCCGGGGATCGAGGGACCGCTCGACGAGACGCCTCGTACTGTATGTTGAGACGGGAACTTGGCATCCGATGGGCGGCTGACAGAGACTGAAGCCGTGCTCCGCATCGACATCATTGTGTGGCGCGTCTGACGGCCGAATCGTCGGACGCGCAGACCTCTCGTACCCACGAGAGGTTTTTTGTTGCCCGGCGAGGACAAGGGAACTGGATCAATGACGAACATCGTGGACCACAGCACCGTGGGCCTGCACGGCCGGGCGACCACCGCCCAGCCGGGTACCTTCCACGTCTACGACACCACGCTGCGCGACGGCGCCCAACAGGAGTCGATGCGACTGACGGTCGCCGACAAACTGCGGATCGCCGGCTATCTCGACGAACTCGGCGTCGGCTGGATCGAGGGCGGCTGGCCGGGTGCCAACCCCAATGACACCGCGTTCTTCGCCGCTGCCGCCGACGAACTCAACCTGAAGAACGCGACCCTGGTCGCCTTCGGGGCGACCCGCCGCGCCGGGGTCCGGGCAGCCGAGGACCCGCAGGTGCAGGCCCTGGTCGACTCCCTGGCCTCGACGGTCTGCCTGGTCGCCAAGAGCCACCGCGGGCATGTGGAACGGGCGCTGCGCACCACCGGCGAGGAGAACCTGGCCATGATCAGCGACACGGTCAGCTTCCTGGTCGACCAGGGGCGCCGGGTCTTCCTCGACTGCGAACACTTCTTCGACGGCTACCGGCTGGATCCCGACTACGCGCTGGAGGTCGTCCGGACGGCCAGCCGGGCCGGGGCCGAGGTGGTGGTCCTGTGTGACACCAATGGCGGGATGCTGCCGTCGTGGGTGCACGAGATCGTCTCCGAGGTGGCGAAGCTCGAGGTGCCGCTCGGGGTGCACTGCCACAACGACACCGGGTGCGCGGTGGCGAACACCCTGGCCGCGGTCGACGCCGGGGCGATCCACGTCCAGGGCACCATCAACGGCTACGGGGAACGGACCGGTAATGCCGACCTGATTCCGGTGATCGCCAACCTGGAACTCAAGTACGGCTGGGAACTGCTGCCCGAGGGTCGACTGGCCGAGGCCACCCGGATCTCCAATGCCATCGCCGCGGTGACCAATGTGGTCGGCTCACCGCGACAGCCCTACGTCGGTGCCTCCGCCTTCGCCCACAAGGCCGGCCTGCACGCCAGTGCGATCAGGATCGACCCGAACCTCTACCAGCACATCGATCCGGCGGTGGTCGGCAACGGGATGCGCACCCTGGTCTCCGACATGGCCGGCCGGGCGAACATCCAGTTGAAGGGCTCCGAGCTGGGTTTCGACCTGTCCGACCGCGAGCTCGCGGCCACGGTCACCGATGTGGTGAAGGAACGCGAGGCCCGCGGCTACTCCTACGAGGCCGCCGACGCCAGCTTCGAGCTGTTGTTGACCGAGTACGTCGGTGAACGGCCCGCCGAGGCCTTCACCGTCGATCACTGGCGGATCCATTCCGGCGCCGACCACACCGGTCGGACGGTGAACGAGGCGACGGTGAAACTGACCGCCAACGACGAGACCCATCTGGTGGTGGGGGAGGGCAACGGCCCGGTGAATGCCCTGGACCAGGCGCTGCGCCGCGGTCTCAGCATGGCCTACCCGCGGATCGCCGACTTCGAACTGGTCGACTACAAGGTACGGATCCTCGATTCCACCCACGGCACCGATGCCATCACCCGGGTGATGATCGACACCAGCGACGGTGAACGGACCTGGACCACCGTGGGCGTCGGGTCCAACATCATCGACGCGTCCTGGGAGGCCCTGGTCGACTCCTTCCGGTACGGTCTGCTGCGCGCCTGAGATCCCCGACCGGCTCCACCGTGGGTGGTCGCTCCCGTGGGTCGCTCGGCCTAAGCTGTCGGCCATGGCTGGCGGAGAGATGCGGATCGGGCACGCCGAGCGTGACGCGGTCGTCGACGACCTGCGGAACGCTGCGGCGGAGGGGCGGCTGACGCTGGAGGAACTCGACCAGCGTCTGGAGGCCGCACTGGAGGCGCGCACGCTGTCCGATCTGGACCCGCTGGTCGCCGATCTGCCGGTGAGCCCGCCCTCGCGACGCTTCGATCCCCGCAGTGCACAGCCGGTGGCCGCTCGTCCGTCCCTGCCGCGACCGGCCGGGTTGGACCCGCGAGACCGGCTGCGACTCGACGGCGGTATGTCGACGGTCCGGCGGACCGGGTACTGGGAGATCCCGCCGTTCCTCCGGATCGAATCCGGGATGGGATCGGTGATTCTCGACTGCCTGCAGGCCCGCCCGCTGGCCCCGGTGATCGACATCGAGATGATTCCCGGGGCGGGCACGGTGAAGATCATCGTGCCCGACGGCTGGGCGGCCAACACCGATCGGCTGTCCTCGGCATGGGGTACGGCGGCGAGCGCGGTGTCCACGACGCCGGCACCCCACTCACCGATCCTGGTCCTCCACGGTGGTGTGGGGATGGGGACGCTGAAGATCCGCAATGCCACCGGCCGGGAACGCCGCCGGCTCGAGCGCACGCGGCTGCCGGGCGAACCGGGTCGCCGGGAACTGCCGGGCTGATCCGGGGCTCACGGGCCAGGGGCGTCGGGCAAGGGGGCGGGCCCGGAACCGGCGGCCGCGGACCGGTCACAACCGGTCGAGCCTTGCCACGACGGGTGCGGGTCAGGGGATCATGTGCGGCGGGATCTCCGACGGATCGTCCGGCCCCGGTCCGATGCCCTTCGAGCGCCGGTACAGATACATCGGGATCGACAGCAACACACCCAACAGCAGCAACCCGCCGGCCACCAGGTACTGCTGCGGATCGCGTCCGGAGACGGGTGTGACCAGGAATGCGCAGGCGAGAGCGCCGACCAGTGCTGCACCGGTCCAGGTGGTGAAGTGGCTGTGTTCGACCTTGTCCTTGCGCAGCACCAGGACCGCCACGTTCACCACCGCGAAGACGGCGAGCAACAGCAAGGAGGTCGTACCGCCGAGGATGGAGACCGCGTTGCTGCTGGCGCTGGAGACGTAGATGATCAGGCCGAAGGAGACCACGGTGGTGAAGATGATCGAGACGTAGGGGGTCTTGCGGCCCGGCAGCACCTTCGCCAGCACCGGCGGCAACACCCCCTGGCGGGCCAGTCCGTAGAGCAACCGGCTGGCCATCATCATGTTGATCAGTGCCGAGTTGGCCACCGCGAACATGGAGATGAACGGCAGGATCGCATCGGCCGGGATCTGCGGCGCGCCGGCGGCGACCACCTGCACCAGCGGCGGATCGAGATCGGGGTTGGAGAGGTCACCGACCGGGACCAGCGCGACCGCGGCGATCGACACCAGGACATAGATGATCGCGGTGATGGAAAGCCCGGTGAGCATGATCTTGGGGAAGATCCGGGACGGTTCCTTGCACTCCTCGGCCATGTTCACCGAGTCCTCGAAGCCGACCATCGCGAAGAAGGCCAGGGAGGTCGCACCGGTCACGGCGAGGAAGGTCGACTTGTCCTCGGCGGTGTCGAAGGCGATCACCTGTGACCAGTCGGCATTGCCGCCGACGATGGCGTAGAAGCCGATCAGGATCACCATCAACAGACCGGACAGCTCGATCAGCGTCAGCACCACGTTGGCGCCCACGCTCTCGGCGACGCCGCGCATGTTGATCGCCGCCACCAGCAGCATGAAGCCCAGCGCCACCCCGATGATCATGCCCGAGGACGGTTCGTCGATGTTCAGGCCGGAGGCGAGGTTGGAGGCGAATGCCCGCGAGGCGGTGGAGGCCGAGGTGATACCCGAACACATCACGGTGAAGGCCACCATGAAGGTCAGGAAATGGATCCCGAAGGCCTTGTGCACGTACAACGCCGCCCCGGCCGCCTGGGGATACTTGGTGACCAATTCCAGGTAGGAGAAGGCGGTGACGAAGGCCACGGCGAAGGCGATCAGGAACGGCACCCAGGCGGCGCCGCCGACCTCGGCTGCGACATCACCGACCAAGGCGTAGATGCCGGTGCCGAGGATGTCGCCGACGATGAAGAGCAGGAGGAGTTTCGGCCCCAGTACCCGCTTGAGCGGGGTGTCGGACTCCTCGGTGCTCGCCGTCTCTGCTGTCATCACTGCTCCCTCGAAAGCGTCACAACCAGCCGAACGGGGGCGTTCGGGTGCCGACAGCCTGTTCCGGATCGGCGGTGAGCGCAAGCGATTGGGGCCAAATCGTGATCTTGTCTCGTTCGATCGGCCGCTGCCTCGGCTCAGCAGCTTCGGTTCAGGAGATGCGTTCCAGGACGACCGGCCGTTCCTTCGGTGCGGTCTCGCCGATGGCGATCCCGCCGTCGAGATCGGCCAGTGCGGCCGCGAAACGGTCCGGGGTGTCGGTGTGCAGGGTCAGCAGCGGATCGCCCACCCGTACCCGATCCCCGGGACGGGCATGGATCTCCACCCCGGCGCCGGCCTGCACCGGATCCTCCTTGCGTGCCCGCCCGGCCCCCAGACGCCAGGCAGCCAGTCCGACGGCCAGGGCATCGAGCTCGGTGACCACCCCGTCGGTCTCGGCCCGTAGCTGTTCGGTGTGGGCGGCCTTCGGCAGGGGCGCGGTCGGATCGCCTCCCTGGGCGCGGATCATCGCCTGCCAGACGTCCATCGCCCGGCCGGAGGCCAGTGCCTCGGCCGGATCGGCCTCGATTCCGGCGCCGGCGAGCATCTCCCGGGCCAGGGCAACGGTCAGCTCCACCACATCGGCCGGACCGCCGCCGGCGAGCACCTCCACCGACTCGGCCACTTCGAGGGCATTGCCGACGGTGCGTCCCAGGGGGACATCCATCCGGGTCATCAAGGCGACGGTGTGCACCCCGGCCCGCTTGCCGATGTCGACCAGGGTCTTCGCCAGTTCCCGGGCATCGTGTTCGGTCTTCATGAACGCCCCGCTGCCGACCTTCACGTCCAGCACCAGCGCGCCCGTACCCTCGGCGATCTTCTTGGACATGATCGAGGACGCGATCAGCGGGATCGACTCCACGGTTGCGGTGACATCACGCAGGGCGTACAGCTTCTTGTCCGCCGGTGCCAGCCCGCTGCCGGCCGCGCAGACCACGGCCCCGACCTCGGTCAGCTGGGCCATCACCTCCTCGTTGGACAGTGAGGCACGCCACCCGGGGATCGACTCGAGTTTGTCCAAGGTGCCACCGGTGTGGCCCAGACCGCGTCCGGACAACTGAGGTACCGCAGCCCCACAGGCCGCCACCAGCGGTGCCAACGGCAGGGTGATCTTGTCCCCGACACCGCCAGTGGAGTGCTTGTCGGTGGTCGGGCGGGGCAGCGAGGAGAAGTCCAACCGGATACCGGTCTCGATCATCGCAGTGGTCCAGGTGTGCAGTTCGGCCGGATCCAGTCCGTTGAAGAAGATCGCCATCGCCATCGCCGACATCTGCTCCTCGGCAACCGTGCCGTCGGTGTAGGCGTTGATCAGCCAGGTGATCTGGTCGGCGCTCAGGGTATGACCGTCCCGCTTGGCGCGGATCAGGTCGACGACGGCATGCTCGGCAGACGAGGAACTCATCGTCGCAGTATGCCGCAGCCGGTCCGGGTTCGCCGTGGTGGTGACCGCGTCGATAGGCTGGCGCAATGCGCGTTGCACGATTCTCCACCGGTGATGCCCCTCGTTACGGGCTGGTCGAACTGGCCCGCGACAACGGGGAACATCCCGACACCATCGCGGTCCTGACCGGCGACCCGATCGCGATGCCGGTCCAGCTCACCGGTGAACGGGTCGGCCTCGACGCCGCCCGGCTGCTGGCGCCGGTGATTCCCCGGTCGAAGGTGATCGCGGTCGGCCGGAACTATGCCGATCACGCCAAGGAACTCGGCAACGAGGTGCCGAAGACCCCGCTGACGTTCTTCAAGCCGAACACAGCGGTGATCGGCCCGGGTGACCAGATCATCGCCCCGGCGGCATCGAAGGAACTGCACTTCGAGGGCGAGCTCGCCGTGGTGATCGGCAGGATCGCCTCCCAGGTGCCGGCCGAACGCGCCCAGGAGGTGATCTTCGGCTACACCGTCGGCAATGACGCCACCTTGCGCGATCTGCAGAAGTCCGACGGTCAGTGGGCCCGGGCGAAGGGTTTCGACACCTCCTGCCCGCTGGGGCCGTGGATCGTCACCCACTTCACGATCGAGGAGGCCGGGGAGCTCGCGCTCAGCAGCTCGGTCGACGGCCGGCAGCGGCAGTCCGGGAACACCTCCGACATGATCTTCCCGATCGCCCAGCTGGTGGAGTACATCAGCTCCTACACCACCTTGCTGCCCGGTGACGTGATCCTCACCGGTACACCCGCCGGGGTCGGTGAGCTCAGACCGGGTCAGCAGGTGAGTGTGCACATCGAGGGGATCGGAACCCTGACCAATCCGGTCGGTGAACCGGGTACACCGGTGGTCTCGGCGAGCGCCGACGAGGCGCCGCGGGCGGAAGGAGAGCAGGCATGAGCGATGAGGTACTCGGTGATCTTGCACCGACCGAGGTGCGGGTACGGTTCTGCCCCTCGCCGACCGGCAACCTGCACGTCGGCGGGGTACGTACCGCGCTGTTCAACTGGGCCTTCGCCCGTCACTACGGCGGGACACTGGTGCTGCGGGTGGAGGACACCGACGCCGAACGTTCGACCCGGGAGTCCGAGCAGTACCTGATCGACTCGTTGAAGTGGCTCGGTCTGGACTGGGACGAGGGTCCCGAGGTCGGTGGCCCCGACGGGCCGTACCGGCAGTCGGAGCGGTTCGACATCTACCGCGAGGTGGCAACCAAGTTGCTCGACGGCGGGTACGCCTATGAGTGCTACTGCACCACCGCCGAGGTCGAGGAACGGGCGAAGCTGCGGCCGAAGGGCGCTCCGTCGGGTTACGACGGGTTCTGCCGTGACCTGAGCGAGGACCAGCGTGCGGCCTTCCTCGCCGAAGGGCGCAAACCCGTGCTGCGGATGCGGATCCCCGACGGCGAGATCGCCTTCGACGACCTGGTTCGCGGGCCGGTCTCGTTCTCCTCGGAGTATGTTCCCGATTACGTGATCGTCCGCGCCAACGGGCACCCGCTCTACACCTTGGTGAACCCGGTCGACGACGCCTTGATGCGGATCACCCATGTCCTGCGCGGTGAGGATCTGCTGTCCTCGACCCCGCGTCAGTTGATCATGTACACCGCGCTCGGAGCAGTCGGGGTGACCGACGGCACCGTACCCCGCTTCGGGCACCTGCCGTTCGTCATGGGGGAGGGCAACAAGAAGCTCTCCAAGCGTGATACCGGTGGCGGTCTGGACGAGTACCGCAAGGCGGGTTATCTGCCGGAGGGCCTGTTGAACTATCTGGCGCTGCTCGGCTGGGCGATCGCCGACGACCGGGATGTCTTCAGCAAGGAGGAGATGGCGCAGGCCTTCGACATCCGGCGGGTCAACTCCAGTGCTTCCCGGTTCGACCCGAAGAAGGCCCTGGCGATCAACGCCTCGCACATCCGGATGCTGGGTCACGACGAACTGGCCGCCGCGCTGGTGCCCTACCTGGCCGAGGCCGGACTGATCTCCGATCCGCCCACCGATGCCGAACAGCAGCTGCTGAGCGCGACCGTGCCGTTGATCAACGAGCGGATCAACACCCTCGCCGAGGCGGTGTCGATGGCCGGCTTCCTGTTCGTGGCCGATGATCGGATCGAGTACTCCGAGGGTGCGTTCAAGCCGGCTGATGCAGAGACCCTGGCGGCGGCGCAGGCGGCCCTGTCGGAGGTCGAGTTCGATCATGCCTCGATCGAGATGGCCTTGCGGACCGCGTTGGTCGACGGTCTCGGCCTGAAGCCCCGGAACGCCTTCGGCCCGGTACGTACCGCGGTCACCGGTTCGAAGATCTCGCCGCCGCTGTTCGAGTCCCTCGAACTGCTCGGCCGCGAGTCCGCACTGGCTCGGATCGACCGGGCGATCGCTGTCGTACCGGCTGAGTGAGCCGGACCGCCCCGGTGCAGGAGCGGCCGGACCCGGGTCTGCGTTACACCGCCATGGTGCACCGCACCCGGCCGGGTGCCCTGCTGGCCGTGGCCCTGCTCGCCGTGGCCGGCTTCGTGATCATCAGTTCCCTGTTCTCCCAGGGACTGTTGACCGTGGGCTGGTTCGTCACCGGGCGTCCGGGTGAGTTGGCGGACTACCTCGCCGCCGGGCGGGCCTTCGAGACCCCGCTGGGGATGGTCGCGACCAACCTGGCACTGGGGTCCACCATCGCCGTCGCAGTCGGGTGCCTGCGGCTGCTGGGTCTCGGCCCGCGCTGGCTGATCTCGGTCGCCGGTACGGTCCGCCTGCGCTGGGCCGTCGTCTGCCTGCTGCCCGCCGTGATCATCTTCGGGGTGCTCGGGGCTCTCGGTATGGGTGCCGGAGAGGCACCGTCGCCGTACCTGTGGGCCTTCGTGGTGGTGATCGTGCTGACCGTACCCACCCAGGCGATCGCCGAGGAGTTGATCTTCCGCGGGGTGCTCGCCCAGGCGCTCGGCGGGATCGGCGGAGCGGTACTCGGCATCGTCGGTCCGGCTCTGGTGTTCGCGCTGCTGCACGGGTCGCAGGACCTGTGGTTGTTCCTCAATCGGTTCGGGTTCGGCATCGTTGCCGGGGTGATCGTGTGGTGCACCGGTGGACTGGAGGCAGTGATGGTCGCCCATGTGGTGAACAACCTGATCGCCTTCGGCATCGCCGCCTTCGGCCCCGGTGTCGCAGCCGCCCGCACCATGGCCACCATGAGCCCCACCGATGCCTTGCTCGGATTGGCCGGTTACCTGGTGTTCGGGTTGGTGGTGGTGGCGATCCAACGGATCCGCGGGCCGGTCGCCGTCACCGGTTGATCCGGTCGCTGCGGCGCCGGTCGCTCCGATCGGTGCGGCACTGCCTCGGCATCGGGTGGGCACTGTCTCGGCACCGGGTGGACGCCGCGCCGGGTTAGGCTCGAAGTGCCCGCTGAGCGAGGAGCTGCCCGATGAGCGAAGCACTGACCACCGTCCGGTCGACGCTGCACCGCCTGCGTGAGGACGGCACCGCCCGAATTGAGCTGGTGACCACCTTCTCAGCCGGTCCGTGGCCCCGCCGTCCGGGCCTCGACGACCCGGCAGCTGAGCAACCGCAGACGCCTGCCGATACCTCCACTGAGCGATCTGAGTCCGGTTCCGCGGCTTCCGCCGAGCAATCGGGGGTCGGGCCCGAGGCGTCCGCGAGCACCGGCACGGAGCCCGAACCACCCCTGGACGAGCTGTCGCGATTGGCCCGGACCGCCGTGGGCCTGGCCGGGCGTTCGGCGCTCGACCTGGGCAGGCGTGCCGGCCGGATCGCCTTCGCCCCGGCCCGTTCGCGGTGGGGACGGGTGAGCAGCCGCGGGGTGATCGACCTCGCCGCCTCCCGGGTCGGCCTGGGCGGGTCCTATGCCGAGGTGCACGAAGGTCGTCGGCGCTGGGGTGGTCGCCCCGGGAAGCCGCGAGGCGGTGACGGGCGGAGTTGGCCGATCGGGATCGAGTCGCCCCTGTGGCTGATCGGCGCGCTGGCCGGGGTGCAGACGGCCGATCCCGCCGTCGACGCCGATGGTGCGGCTCGCTACGCGGTGTCGGTCGATCTCGCGGCTGCCTCGGCTGCCTACGCCGAGGGCCTGCCCAGCCCGCAGGTGGATCGCTACGAGCAGCTCCTGGCGCTGCCGTTCCGGCTCTGGACCGACGATGGCGGGCGCCTGCAGCGGGTGCGCTATGTCGACACTTGGGCCATCTACGACCTGTACCTCAGCGATTGGGGGATCGATCTGTCCGGGTACGACTGGAGCGTGCTGCCCGAAGGCGGTGGCGTGCCCTTCGTCTCCCGCGGCTGAACCGCGTAGCGACGGGATGATCCGATTTGTTCCCCGGCGCCGGATCGAGTAACGTTTCTCGACGTTGCCGAGGCACTTGTGCGAAGGCAGCGAGCCTGTTCAGGCAGGTGGGGTATGGGGTAATTGGCAGCCCGACTGGTTCTGGTCCAGTTAGTCTAGGTTCGAGTCCTAGTACCCCAGCGAAGCCCAGTGCGAAGTTGATCCGATTCGGATTCTTCCACTAGGCTCTGCTGGTCACTCCGCAAGGAGTGGATGCGCTTGGCCCCGTTGTGTAGCGGCCTAGCACGCCGCCCTCTCAAGGCGGTAGCGCGGGTTCGAATCCCGTCGGGGCTACAAACCCGAAACCCCCTGGTCAGCCAGGGGGTTTCGGCGTTTCCGGGGGCAGAGCTCGCAGGCTCCGAAATCGGCTGGGGCAACACTGGGGCAACATTTGACGCCGAAGTCGCCCGGATGGGCGGTAGTTCGGACCCCTGATGCGGGAGGGTGCAACAGCGAACGCGCGGCGGGAAGGGCTGCACGCGTCATGGCGCTGTCTGCCGTAGGAGTGTCGGTGTCCTTGGCTACAGTCGTCTCGTCGCTCGGCCCCGACCTAGGGCCTGATCTCGCCAAGAGGAGGACTGTCTTGCCGCAAAGCTCCATCAACCACGCCCGCATCGTCGCGCTCATCTGGAACATCGCCGACGACGTGCTCCGTGACTTGTATGTCCGCGGCAAGTACCGCGACGTGATCCTGCCGTTCACGGTCCTGCGCCGACTCGACAGCGTCCTCGCACCGACGCGCGACGCCGTCAGGTCTATGAAGAAGATTCTGGACGACGCAGGGATCGCCGACCAGGACGCCCCGCTCCGCGACGCGGCCAAGCAGGACTTCTACAACACCTCGGGCTTCTCGCTGCAGGATCTGCGCCACACGTCCAACGCGACCCGGCTGCGGCAGAACTTCGAGGCGTACCTGGACGGCTTCTCGCCGAACGTGCAGGAGATCATCGACAACTTCGAGCTGCGCAACCAGCTTCCCCGCCTGACCAAGGCGGACGCGCTCGGCTCGCTGATCGAGAAGTTCCTCGCACCCGACCTCGACCTCTCGCCTGCGGGCATCGACAACCATGGGATGGGCACGGTCTTCGAGGAGCTCGTGCGCCGGTTCAACGAGGAGAACAACGAAGAGGCCGGCGAGCACTGGACGCCGCGCGACGCCGTCCGACTCATGACCCGGCTCATGTTCGAGCCGATCGCCGAAGCGATCCCCTCGGGCACCTACCGCCTGTACGACGGCGCGATGGGCACCGGAGGCATGCTGACCGTCGCTGAGGAGACGCTCCACCACCTGACGGAGCCCTCAGGCAAGAAGGTCTCCACCCACCTGTACGGGCAGGAGATCAACGCCGAAACGTACGCGATCGCGAAGGCAGACCTCATCCTCAAGGGCGATGGCCGGGCAGCGGACAACATCATCGGTGGACCGGAGTACTCCACGTTGTCGAACGACGCCTTCGCCGGGCAGGAGTTCGACTTCATGCTCTCCAACCCGCCCTACGGCAAGAGCTGGAAGACCGACCAGGACCGGCTCGGCGGCGCGAAGAAGATCATCGACCCTCGGTTCGTCGTCACCCACGACGGCGACAGCGACTACTCCCTCGTGACCCGCAGCAGCGACGGGCAACTGATGTTCCTTGCGAACCTGATCTCGAAGATGAAGCAGGGCACCGAGCTGGGGTCTCGGATAGCGTCGGTCCACAACGGGTCGTCGTTGTTCACGGGCGACGCAGGCCAGGGGGAGAGCAACATCCGCCGCTGGATCATCGAGAACGACTGGCTCGAGGCGATCGTCGCACTGCCGCTGAAGATGTTCTACAACACGGGCATCGCGACCTACGTGTGGGTGCTCACCAATCGAAAGGAGGAGCGCCGCAAGGGCAAGGTGCAGCTCATCGACGCCACCGGTTGGTCCACGCCGTTGCGCAAGAACCTGGGGGAGAAGGGCGTCGAGGTCAGCCCTGCCGATGCAGACAGGGTGCTCGAGGCGCTCAAGGCCTTCGACCAGTACGAGGACACCGACCGTTCCAAGGTCTTCGACGGGGCGGACTTCGGCTACCACAAGATCACTGTCGAGCGGCCTCTCCGGATCGCGGGGGCCGATCCCCAACGCGTCTACACGGCCAAGGAGATCAAGCAGCTCAAGGAGGAAGGTGTCCGCGACGAGACAGCTCCCGCCGTGATCCGGAAGGCACTGCCGTACGCCGCCGCGCCGGACCCGTTGCACGGGCGCTACGAGGCAACGATCGATGGCCGCGTGCGGGTCGTGGAGTATGAGCCCGACACTGAGCTGCGCGACACCGAGCAAGTACCGCTCACCGAACCCGCCGGTGACTGTGCCGACGGCATCGAAGCGTTCTTCCGCCGCGAGGTGCTGCTCTACGCACCGGATGCCTGGATCGATAACTCCAAGACCAAGGTCGGCTACGAAATCTCCTTCACCCGCCACTTCTATCAGCCAGCACCGATGCGCACGCTAGAGGAGATCCAAGCCGACATCCGCGCGCTCGAAGCCGAGACCGACGATCTGATCACCGAGATCGCGGGTGAAATCTGATGTTCAACGATCTTCCACGCTATGAGGGCTACACGGAGAGCGCGGTAGCGTGGGCACCTCCGCTGCCGCAGCATTGGCTGGTCGAACGAGGAAAGTCATTGTTCCGTCGTGTGCAGCGAGCGCCAGATGAGTCCGATGGTGTGGTTACGTGCTTTCGTGACGGCGTAGTCACTCTTCGCAGCCGTCGTCGTACCACTGGGTTCACCGAGTCTTTGAAGGAGATCGGATACCAAGGGATTCGACGCGGTGATCTTGTGATTCACGCGATGGATGCATTCGCGGGAGCAGTCGGTGTCTCTGATAGTGATGGCAAGGGGACACCCGTGTACAGCGTCTGCGTGCCGCGACGCGAAGCCAACCCGTACTACTTCGCGGCTGTGGTGCGTGAAATGGCAAGAACCTCGTGGATTCACTCGTTGGCGAAGGGCGTTCGCGAACGATCGACGGACTTCCGTTTCGATGCTTTCGCTGTGCAACCGCTGCCTGTTCCGCCGCCAGCAGAGCAGGCAGCGATCGTGAAGTACCTCGCCCACGCGAACGCCCGCATCGACAAGGCCATCGCCGCAAAGCGCCGTCTTGCCGCATTGCTGCGCGAGGAAGAAAAAGTCGTCAGCCAGGATATGTTCGCTGCTCTAGATGCGCCGATTGTTCGAGCAAAGGACGTTTGTCTACGCATCATCGACTGTAAGAATCGAACGCCAGAGTATGTGGCCGACGGCAGGTTTCATGTGATTCGGACTTCGTGTATCAGGTCGGGGAAGTTCTCGATGGAGGGAAGCTACCCTACGGACGAGCAAAACTTCCGCGTGTGGACTCAGCGAGGAGTCCCGGAATTCGGTGATGTCTTCTTCACGCGTGAAGCTCCCGCAGGAGAGGCTGCTCTGGTGCCAGAGGCTATTGACGTTTGCCTCGGTCAGCGGATGATGCTGTATCGGCCCGACCCCGCCAAGATTCGCTCTGAATACTTCATGCACGCGATCTACGACGAACCTGCTCGTGGGTTCATAAACGTGGCAACAAACGGCAGTACCGTTGGACATCTTCGCGTGGGAGATGTTGGCGCGATTCCGGTACGTGTCCCAGAGCTATCGGTGCAGGACCAGGTGCTCCAGAAACTTCGCGATGTGGCCACTTCGACAACGCGCGCCGTGGAAAGAGCCCTGCAAGAAGTACGTCTTCTCCAGGAGTTCCGCACGCGCCTGGTCGCTGATGTTGTTACAGGCCAGGTCGACGTTCGTGCCGTTGCTGCGTCCTTGCCTGACGCTCCGATCGACGGCGCAGTCCCAGAACTGGGAGACGGACTTGAGGATGTGCTGGACGAAGGTGAGGGGGAGCGTCTTGCATCTCAATGAAGAGAGCTTGGAAAGGCTGATCGTCGATCAGATGGTCGCTGGCGGTTGGGCTGAAGGTGCGCCAAGCGACTACATGGCTTCCTATGCGATCGATCTCGGACACTTCACCGCGTTCGCAGAGCAGACGCAGCCCGACTTGACCGAAGCACTCAGTCTCGATGCCGAGGGCCCTACGCGCCACAAATTTCTTTCTCGCTTGCAAGGTGAGATCACGCGGCGCGGAGTCGTTCATGTGTTGCGTAACGGGGTTGACCACCACGGTCACCATATTGACCTGTACTACCCGACACCTGCACCGGGTAACGCTAAGGCTGCGGAGATGTTCGAGGCGAACCGCTTCGTCATCACTCGGCAGGTCCACCACAGCGTGACGAACACGGGTGACGCGGTAGACCTCGTAGCATTCGTAAACGGCCTGCCGGTGTTCACATTCGAGTTGAAGAACAACATCACGAAGCAGACGGTTGATGACGCCGTGCAGCAGTACCAGCGTGATCGTGACCCTCGCGAGCCGCTGTTTGCCTTCGGGCGGACGATCGCTCACTTCGCAGTCGACGACCAGCGTGCCCGCTTCTGTACCGAACTCAAGGGCACGTCGTCGTGGTTCCTGCCGTTCGACCAGGGCTTCAACGATGGCGCAGGAAATCCTCCCAACTCTGACGGTGTGATGACCGACTACCTGTGGCGGCGCGTACTGTCGCCGCACAGCCTCGCCGGGATTATCGAGAACTACGCTCAGATCGTCGTCGAGAAGAACCAGAAGACGGGCAAGAAGAAGTCGAAGGCGATCTTCCCCCGCTACCACCAGCTCGACGTCGTGCGGCGATTGCTCGGCGATGTCGAGGCTAACGGTGCCGGTCGTCGGTACCTGATCCAGCACTCCGCGGGCAGCGGCAAGTCGAACTCGATCGCGTGGCTCACCCACCAGCTCACTGAGACGACCCACGAGGGCCGGGTCGCGTTCGACTCGATCATCGTCGTGACCGATCGCATCATCCTCGACGATCAGCTCACCCAGACCATCAAGGCGTTCCTCCAAGTCGGGTCAACGGTGGTCCACGCCGACAAGTCCGGAGACCTGCGGCGCGCGATCACCGCTGGCAAGAAGATCATCGTCACGACGGTGCAGAAGTTCCCCTACATCCTGGATGACATCGGGGCTGACCACCGCGACCGGACCTTCGCGATTGTGATCGATGAGGCGCACTCCTCCCAGGGGTCCAAGACCTCGGCGGCCGTTTCGCGGGCGCTCGCAGGCATGGACGCGGAGGACGAGGACACCGTCGAAGACCGGATCAACCAAATCATCGAGGGCAAGAAGTTGCTGCCAAACGCCAGCTATTTCGCCTTCACGGCGACGCCGAAGAACAAGACGCTTGAGATGTTCGGCGAGCCGGTCCCGAATCCTGACGGCAGCACCGGCTTCCGTCCGTTCCACTCGTACACGATGAAGCAGGCCATCCAGGAGGGCTTCATCGTCGACGTGCTGGCCAACTACACACCGGTTGGCAGCTACTACAAGCTCATGAAGACCGTGGAGGACGACCCCGAGTTCGACGCCAAGCGCGCATCGAAGAAGTTGCGCGCCTACGTCGAGGGCAACGAGCACGCGATCGCCCAGAAGGCCGACATCATGGTCGACCACTTCCTCGCCCAGGTCGTCGCCAAGCGCAAGATCGGCGGTCAGGCGCGCGCGATGGTCGTCACGTCCTCGATTGCGCGCTGCATCCAGTACTTCCACGCGATCCGCGACGCGTTGGCCGCTCGGAAGAGCCCGTACCGTGCCGTGGTCGCGTTCTCCGGTGAGCACGAGTACAAGGGCATGAAGGTCACGGAGGCCAGCCTCAACGGCTTCCCCTCCAACGCGATCGCTGAGCAGGTCAAGACCGACCCGCACCGGATCCTGGTCGTCGCCAACAAGTTCCAGACCGGCTACGACGAACCGCTGCTGCACACGATGTACGTGGACAAGATGCTCTCCGGTGTCATGGCAGTGCAGACGCTGTCCCGGCTCAACCGGGCCCACCCGGCCAAGCACGACACCTTCGTGCTCGACTTCGCCAACGATGCCGACGACGTCCAGGGGGCGTTCGAGCCCTACTACCGCACCACCCTCCTCGCCGAGGAGACCGATGCGAACAAGCTGCACGACCTCATCAACGACCTCGACTCCTTCGCCGTCTACACGCCCGAGCACATCGATGAGTTCGTCAGGCGCTACCTGGCGGGGGAGCCGCGCGATCGTCTGGACCCGCTCCTCGACGTCTGCGTGGCGGAGTACATCGAAATGCCCGACGAGGACGACCAGGTCCGGTTCAAGGGCAGCGCCAAGGCCTTCCTACGCACGTACAACTTCCTCTCCACAGTCCTGCCGTACGGCAGCGCCGAGTGGGAGAAGCGGTCGATCTTCCTCGACCACCTGGTGCCCAAGCTCCCGGCACCCAAGGATGAGGACCTGGCCGCCGGCATCCTCGAGAACATCGACCTGGAGTCCTACCGCGCTGAGAAGCTCAACGCGATGAAGATCGTGCTCGACGACGAGGACGGCTCTTTGACGCCCGTGCCTGCCAGCAGTGGCGGCCACCGGCTGGACCCTGAGCTCGAACGGCTCTCGGCCATCGTCCGCAGCTTCAACGACCACTTCGGCAACATCGAATGGAACGACGCCGACCGGGTCGAGCGCTTCATCACCGAAGAGATCCCGCGTCTGGTCTCAGAGGATGAGGCCTACCGCAACGCGCAGGCGAACGACGATCCCGTGAACGCTCGGGTCGAGAGTGACCGTGCCCTGAGTCAGGTGATGCTGCGCCTCATCGCCGACGACACTCAGCTGTTCAAGGAGTTCCAGGACAACAGCAGTTTCAAGCACTGGCTTGCCGAAGCCGTGTTCAACGCGACCTACAGGAAGGGTGCGTGAGCTCCCTCGGGGGCAGCCTCAGACCCGCTTGCTCTGGAGATATGCGTTGTACTCAGATCGCACTTGGTCGTAGTACCCGTCCTCGAGTTTGGCCATATGGTTCACGGCGTCGCCAGACCAGACATGAGTTGCGGCGTTGCCGTGCTTCCATGCCATGCGAGGATCATCTCGAAGGTGCTCCTTCCAACAGAGCGCTTGGTGGTCGCGAGAATTGAGCTCCCTACCTGCGCGTTTCGCGTTGACGCGTTGGAGCAACTCGGTGGCGCTGTAGGGGTGCGTCTGGTTGGGGTCAGCCTTCCTCACCACGACCTTCTCCCCGTCATTGGCCACGGCTACCTCGAGGTCGCGACTCGTCACAGTTTTCGTCGACCGGAGGTGGACGTCGTAGACGGATGCCACGCGCTGCATGTCGCCTCCGGCGGCTTGTGCTTCGTCGAGCAACCTGCGTAAGCCGTCGATGAACTCTCGCACCTCAGCGACTGCGGACTTGGATGGGTCGGCCTTCATGAACTGGATCGGCTCGGACGGGGTTCTTGCACCCAGGGGCAGCAGCTGCCATGTGATGGAGTCCGCGAGATCCTTGTTGAACCGGTCGAGCATGTAGTCCCGGTAGTTGAGCACACTCGTCTGCATGAACGGGTAGACCATCTCTCCGAGGTCGGCCGCGTAGAGGTGTACGGCACGGTTGCGGTATTCGACAAGGGCGCTCACGTTCGCGGCGACTGCGGTGCCATCGACACCAGGCGGGAAGAGGTTGTGGTTGAGGGCCTGCTTCAAGGCGTCCTCGACTGCCAGGGTCCGGTACGGCTGGCCGGTCTTCTTCCTGTAGAAGACGCGCTTCTTTGCCTGCTTCAGGGCAGCCTTCAATGCGAGTTCCCAGGCGTTCACGATGAGCACGACGGTGACCTCGTCGCGATACTCCATCCGCGGCTTGTTGTAGACCTCGATGGCCGACAGCATCGCTGAGAGCGAGTTGGCGACCAAGCGACGACTGGAGACGTAGGGCTGCGCCATGCTTCACCTCGGGCAGTTCGACGGGTAACCCGAGCGTAGACGTCGACGCCGACGAGGGAGCCGCATCCCCGTCACGCACTCCTCCAAGTACGGTGGCCGGGGACCGCCACTCGTGCAGAGCATGCACGTACTTGAGCGGGGGCCCACCCCAGCAGTCCGTGGCTGGGATGTCCGCGACGCGAGGTGCGGACGGCCCCGATTGGGGCAACACTGGGGCAACATGCGAGCTCAAAACGCTCATCTGGGCCCGTTGGTCCTCAACAACGAGATCCCTTGGCGTACAGGGTGATTCAGTGATTCTCAACAGATCTCGACACCGTCGAATCTGGCGATTTTCGCACTCTCAAGGCGGTAGCGCGGGTTCGAATCCCGTCGGGGCTACAGGTGAGATCCCCGGTCAGAACATGTTCTGGCCGGGGATTTCCTGCGTTCCCGGCGGGAGTCGATTCCGCGGCGAACGCTCGTGAGCGACCAAACAAACGTCACACTCGATTCCGCGGCCCCAGGGCAGATCGCGTGGCGGCAAACCGGAGCTCCGGGTGTTCGCGATCGAGTGTGACGTTTGTTTGGTCGGGCAAGCGCTCCTGCCTGGTCGGGGACCGGGGGCGCCGCACTCAGTCGTTGTTGCGGCGCAGCACCTCGGACAGCCGGTCGGCCGCAGCCACCACTGCCGGGGCGTGCATCCGGCCCGGTTGCCGGGTGAGGCGCTCCATCGGCCCGGAGACGCTGACCGCGGCGATCACCTTGCCGCTGGGGGAGCGGACCGGCGCCGAGACCGAGGCCACGCCCGACTCCCGCTCGCCGATCGACTGCGCCCAGCCGCGGCGTCGGATGTTGGACAGTGCCGCAGCGGTGAACTTGGCATCGCGCAGCCCGCGCTGCATCCGTTCGGGTTCCTCCCAGGCGAGCAGCACCTGGGCGGCCGAGCCGGCCTGCATGGTCAGCTGTGATCCGACCGGGACGGTGTCGCGCAGGCCGGAGCTGCGTTCGGCGGCGGCCACGCAGACCCGGGACTCGTTCTGCCGCCGGAAGAGCTGGGCGGATTCGCCGGTGATGTCGCGGAGCCGGGCCAGGACCGGTCCGGCGGTGGCCAGCAGTCGGTCCTCACCGGCGGCGGAGGCCAGTTCGGCCAGCCGCGGACCGAGTACGAACCGTCCCTGCAGATCCCGGCCCACCAGCCGGTGGTGCTCCAGGGCGACGGCCAGGCGATGCGCCGTCGGCCGGGCCAGTCCGGTGGCGGTGACCAGGCCTGCCAAGGTGGTCGGACCGGATTCCAGAGCCGTCAGCACAACGGCCGCTTTGTCGAGAACGCCGACCCCGCTAGTGTTGTCCATGTGCTGATACTGCCGTCTCGGATGCTGGAATGCAAGTGATACGGTGAGCACGGATCCCGAGGGGTGTTCCCCTCACGAACGGTCGGCCCGGTGGTCGATCGATGGACAGGACGGTACGCCGATCCCGGTCATGAGGACATCGTGGTCGGTCACCGAGAAGTGGAGAAGGACTGATGGGACGCACACTGAGTGAGAAGGTCTGGGACGACCATGTCGTCCGTTCCGTACCGGGTGAACCGGACCTCCTCTTCATCGACCTGCACCTGGTGCACGAGGTCACCAGCCCCCAGGCCTTCGACGGGCTCCGGCAGGAGGGCCGCAAGGTCCGTCGGCCCGACCTGACGCTGGCCACCGAGGACCACAACACGCCGACCCTGAACATCAACCTGCCGATCAAGGACCCGACCTCGCGGACCCAGGTCGACACCCTGCGGAAGAACGCCGCGGAGTTCGGCGTCCGGATCCACAGCCTCGGCGATCCCGACCAGGGAGTGGTGCACATCATCGGGCCGTGGCTGGGGTTGACCCAGCCGGGGATGACCGTCGTCTGCGGGGACTCCCACACCTCCACCCACGGCGCCTTCGGTGCTCTCGCCTTCGGTATCGGCACCTCCGAGGTGGAGCACGTACTGGCGACCCAGACGCTGCCGCAGGCCAAGCCCAAGACCATGGCGGTCAACGTGGTCGGTGAACTGGCCGAGGGGGTCACCGCCAAGGATCTGGTGCTGGCACTGATCAGCCAGGTCGGTACCGGCGGCGGCCAGGGGTACGTCGTGGAGTACCGCGGTCCGGCGATCGAGAAGTTGTCGATGGAGGGTCGGATGACCATCTGCAACATGAGCATCGAATGGGGGGCCAAGGCCGGCATGATCGCCCCCGACGAGACCACCTTCGCCTACCTGGAGGGGCGCCAGCACGCGCCGAAGGGTGAGCAGTGGGAGGCGGCCAAGGACTACTGGCGCACGCTGCGCACCGATGACGATGCGGTCTTCGACGCCGAGGTCGAGCTCGATGTCAGCGAGTTGTCACCGTTCGTCACCTGGGGAACCAATCCGGGACAGGGCATCGCGCTGAACGATGTCGTGCCCGATCCGGCCGACTTCGCCGACGAGAGCGAGCGGACGGCCGCCGAGCGGGCACTGGAGTACATGGGGCTGAGCGCCGGTACGCCGCTGCGGGAGATCGCCGTGGACACCGTCTTCGTCGGCTCCTGCACCAATGGTCGGATGGAGGACCTGCGGTTGGCCGCCTCGGTGATCGAGGGACGCAAGGTCGCCGATGGGGTGCGCATGCTGATCGTCCCCGGGTCGGCCCGGGTACGGCTGCAGGCCGAGGCCGAGGGTCTGGACGCGATCTTCCTCGAAGCCGGTGCCGAATGGCGGGCGGCCGGCTGCTCGATGTGTCTGGGTATGAATCCCGACCAGTTGTCCCCGGGGGAACGCGCGGCATCGACCTCCAACCGCAACTTCGAGGGAAGACAGGGCAAGGGCGGGCGTACCCACCTGGTCTCACCGGCCGTCGCCGCAGCCACCGCGGTGCTGGGACACCTCGCCGGACCGGCCGATCTTCCTCAGCCCTCGCTGGTCTGAGCGGCCCTCGATCCACGACGAAGGAAAACGATCATGGAAGCTTTCACCACCCACACAGGGACTGCAGTGCCGCTGCGCCGCAGCAATGTCGACACCGACCAGATCATCCCGGCCGTCTACCTGAAGCGGGTGACCCGGACCGGGTTCGCCGACGGTCTGTTCTCGGCCTGGCGATCCGATCCCAGCTTCGTGCTCAACCGTCCCGAACATGCCGGCGCGACGATCTTGATCCCCGGTCCCGACTTCGGCACCGGATCGTCTCGTGAGCACGCGGTCTGGGCATTGATGGACTACGGGTTCAAGGTGGTCATCGGATCCCGTTTCGGCGACATCTTCCGCAACAACTCCGGCAAGGCCGGTCTGCTGATCGCGGTGATCCCCGAAGCCGATGTGCACAAGTTGCAGGAACTGATCGAGGGCGATCCCTCCCTGGAGGTCGAGGTCGACCTGGAACAGCGGACGATCACCGTGGCCGGCTGGACCATCACCTTCGAGATCGACGACTACACCCGCTGGCGGTTGCTCGAGGGGCTCGACGATGTCGCACTGACACTGCGTCATGCCGACGACATCTCTGCCTACGAAGAGAAACGGCTGCCTTTCAAGCCGACGACCCAGCCGGTTCCCAGCTCCTCCTGAGGCGCCGGTCCGGGGCGGTGTGCCCTTGCCGGATTCCCCGACAGTTCAACGACTGCGGGGAATCTGGCATGTCGTCGTTGTCAGGGCTGCCCGGCTTGTCTAGCGTATGAGCAGCATTCGTACCTCGAATGCTCCGAAACCCTTTTCCTGACAGGGTCCGTTCGACTGAGAAGGACAACGTGAACAAGGCTGAACTGATCGAAGCACTGGCGCCGCATTTCGACGGCAACAAGGCCGAAGCGGGTCGTGCGCTCAACGCCGTGATCGAAACCATCACCTTCTCCACAGCTCGGGACGGCCGCGTGTCGATCACCGGCTTCGGAGTCTTCGAGAAGATTCGTCGTCCTTCACGGATGGTCCGGAACCCGCGTACCGGTGAGCGCAAGCGAGCCAAGGCCACCAACATTGCGCGCTTCCGTCCCGGGTCGGAACTGAAGGCCTACGTCACTGGCGAGAAGAAGCCGCCGCGCGCGACCAGGAAGTCGACCGCAGCCAAGGCCGAGGCAGCACCGGCGAAGAAGACCACCGCCACCAAGGCACCGGCGAAGAAGACGGCCACGAAGGCCGCGGCAGTGAAGGCTCCGGCGGAGACCGCCGCGAAGAAGACCACCGCGAGCAAGGCGTCGGCGAAGAAGACCACCGCCAGCAAGGCACCGGCGAAGAAGACGACCGCCAGCAAGGCGCCGGCGAAGAAGACCACCGCGAAGAAGACCACCGCGAAGAAGACGACGGCCAAGAAGGCGACGCGCAAGAGCAGTCGCTGAACTCCCGACCTCGGTCAAGATCAACGTCGACGGTGATCGACGACGAGGTCTGATCAGCGATGTGGACGACGACGGGTGGGTCCGAGCGGGCCCACCCGTTGTCGGTCAATGATGATCAACATCGCGCAACAGGGCTTCGGTGCGTGTTCCCAGGCCCATCCCGGCAGCCCGCCGCAGATCATCCAGGGTGTCCACGTCCAAGCGGGCATCCGGCCAATTCTCCGGCGCCGGATCGGCCGCACCCGAGCGCAGGTGATTGTCGGCCGAACGTCCCTCGAACCGGGGATCCAGGTCGCGCGGCCCGCGCAGCGCGCGGGCCAGCAGCATGGTGGTACCGAATCCGGCGGCATCGCGCAGGAACAAGCGACGTTGCTGCGGCAGTGCTCCGACGAACTGATCGACACTCGCCGAACGCAGTGCCGGGAGATCGGCGACCGATGCCAGCACCTCGGTGATGCCGTGATCGAGGAGATGAGCGGCCCCGGCGGTGAATGCCGCGTTCAGGTCCCGCCCCGGATCCGGCACCAACTGCGCGCTGCCCACCGGGGGCAGACCGTCACCGACGACCACCACCACCGGGATCACCGCCTGCAGTGCCGTCACGGTGTCGACCAGCATCGACCAGGCCAGTTCGCGGCGGAACCCGACCTCGGCGTCGATCCTGCTCTTGGCCAGATGCAGCGACTTCAGCGCAACCACGGCACCCAATGGACGCCGGACCTGGCCGGCTGTTCGGTCGGACAACGGACTCGGATCGGGCACCGAACGATCTTGCCACGCCGGGCCCTACAGTGGAGCCAGTGCACGAACCGAAGGGACCGGCCCGGATGAGCGAACCGAGGTTGGCTGTTGCCGACCCAGCAGCCCTGCCGATACGTGCGGTGAATTCCGAGCCCGCCGAAGTCGGTCTGCGGGTCACCGTGACCGCGCTGGCCGCGATCATGAGGCGGATCACCCGCAGGGACTGGCGGGACCGGAAGAAGGTGCCGCGAACCGGGCCGGCGATCTTCGTGGTCAACCACATCTCGAACATCGATCCGCTGGTCTACGGCCACTACATCGCCTGGGCGGGCCGGTGGCCGCGCTTTCTTGCCAAGGCATCGATCTTCCGTACCCCGGTCGTCGGCTGGGTGGCCCGTGCCTGCGGCCAGATCAAGGTGGACCGCGACCGGGCCGACGGCGGTGGTGCGATGGCCGAGGCCGCAGCCGCCCTGGCCGCGGGTGGTTCGGTCTCCATCTACCCCGAAGGAACGATCACCTTCGATCCCGATGGCTGGCCGATGAACGGTCGTACCGGCGCTGCCCGACTCGCCCTGGAGACCGGTGCACCGCTGATTCCGGTCGCCCAATGGGGTGCCCAGGACATCCTCGGGGGCAAGAAGCTCACCTTCCCCAGGTTCTTCCCGCCGCGTACCGTCCACGTGATCACCGGTGACCCGGTGGACATCGATGATCTTCGCGGTGAACCGCCGACGGCCGGAACCTTGTTGTTGATCACCGACCGGATCATGGATTCCCTGACCGCACTGGTCGGCGACCTCCGGCAGGAGCTTCCCCCCCGTGGGCGGTGGGATCCGCGACTGCGACGTCGGGTGGTCCGCCGACACCGGGAGGAACGCTGATGCGGGTGGCAGTTCTGGGGGCCGGGGCCTTCGGTACGGTCCTCTCCCTGGTCTTCGCCGACGCCGGCCATGAGGTCCGGTTGTGCGGTCGGCGAGCCGACCAGGCCGATGAGATCAACGAGCGGCGCACGAACGAGCGCTACCTGCCCGGGATCGAGCTGCCGCCGATCCTGGCCACCACCGACCAGCAACTGGCCACCGACGGGGTGGAGGTGGTCGTCCTGGCGGTGCCGGCGCAGACCATGCGGGAGAACCTGCAGCACTGGCAACTTCCTGCGGAGGCGTTGATCGTCTCCGCGGCCAAGGGACTGGAGGCCGAGACCGGTGCCCGGATGAGCGAACTGATGCTCGATGCCGGCATCGATGCCGAACGGCTGGCCGTGATCGCCGGCCCCAACCTGGCCCGGGAGATCGGAGCCCGGATGCCCACCGCTGCGGTGGTCGCCGCGTACTCGAACGAGACCGCGGTACGGGTACAGCGTTCCCTGCACTCGCCATACTTCCGGCCGTACACGAATCTGGACGTCGTCGGTTGTGAGTTGGCCGGTGCAGCGAAGAACCCGATCGCCCTGGCCGTCGGCATGATCATCGGGCGTGGTCTGGGGGACAACCTGCTGGGAACGGTGATGAGTCGCGGGCTGGCCGAGGCAACCCGGTTGGGGGAGGCCCTGGGTGCCGATCCGCACACCTTCGCCGGACTGGCCGGGACCGGTGATCTGGTCGCCACCTGTTACTCGCCGCTGTCACGCAACCGCAGTTTCGGCGAACGCCTGGGCCGGGGGATGCCCGTCGCCGAGGCGCTGGCCGCGAGCTCCGGTGTGGTCGAGGCGATCCCGACCTCCGGGTCGTTGGCGGCGCTGGCCGATGAGGTCGGTGTCGAACTGCCGATCATCTCCCGGATCGCCCCGGTGATCGAGGGTCAGATCAGCCCGGACGAGGCGCTGGATGCCTTGATGTCCCGGCAGGTGAAACCCGAACGATGACCGATTTCGGCTAGGGTCGCCAGCGTGAATCAGCCCCATCCAGACACTGCCCGACACGACAGTGGTCGACCGCTCCGGGTCGGTCTGATCTTCGGCGGCACCAGTTCCGAGCACGGTGTCTCCTGTCTCGGCGCCGCCGCCGTCGCCCAGGCGATCGACTCCACGAAGTATGAGCTGGTGGGTGTCGGGATCACCCGCCGTGGCCGCTGGCAACGGGTCGGGTCCGACGACCTGCGCGGGTTGCAGATCCGCGACTCCGTGCTGCCCGAGTTGCCCGAGGGCGGTGGCCCGGAGGTGGTCCTGCGAGGGACCGGCCAGGGCCCCGTCCTGTGGACCGAAGCGGGGGAGGAACCGCTGGACGTGGCGTTCCTCATGTTGCACGGGCCCGGTGGTGAGGACGGCGCGATCCAGGGCTTCTGCGAGAGCATCGGGTTGCGCTACACCGGCTCGGGGGTCGCCGCCAGTGCGGTCGGCATGGACAAACACCTGATGAAACTGTTGTTCGACTCCGCCGGTATCCCGATCGGCCCGTACGTCGCGATCACCCCCGACCGGTGGGGTGCCGATCCCGAGGAATGCCTGCGGCAGGTGTCGGGCCTGGAGTTCCCGGTCTTCGTCAAACCCGCCCGCGCGGGCTCCAGCCAGGGGATCACCCGGGTGAGCGAACCGGCTGGGTTGCGGGCGGCGATCGAGGTGGCCCGCGAACATGACCCGAAGGTGGTCGTCGAACAGGGTTTCGTCGGCGCCCGGGAGATCGAGTGCGGTGTGTTCGACAGCGGTAACGGTCCGCAGGTCTCGGTGCTCGGTGAGGTCGTGATGCACGGCAAGGACGGGTTCTACGACTACGAGTCGAAGTACACCCCCGGTGACGAGGTGAGCATCGTCGTCCCCACCCGTGTCGATGCCGGTGTCGAGGAGCGGATCCGCGGACTGGCCGCCGAGGTGTTCGCCGTCCTCGGTTGTGAGGGCCACGCGCGGGTCGACTGCTTCCTGACCGCCGACGACCAGGTGATGATCAACGAGATCAACACCCTGCCCGGTTTCACCGCCACCTCGATGTTCCCGCAGGTGTGGCAGGCCAGCGGGATCGACTTCACCGCCCAGATCACCCGGCTGCTGGAGTGTGCGATGAGCCGGTCGGTCGGACTGCGCTGAGGTCCTACACGCAGGGCTGGACGTTCTCGTCGTGGTCGTTGATCGTCTGCGCGAGATCGACCAGGGCATCTGCCTCGGGGGAGTGCTCGGACGGCACACTGACCTGCACCGGCACCGTGCGCCCGAGGGTGGTGAAGACCCAACCGGGTTCGGCCTCCTCGGCGTACCAGCCGACGCCGTTGACCTCGAAGCACTGCGCGTCGGGACCGGCCGATGCCGGGAGTTCGGCGCCGCAGGTGAGGACGATCGCCGGTTTGCCCCAGGCTGCCGTCCAGCGGCCCGGCTCGGTGTCCCGACGGGGCTGACCGTCGACGGTCTCGGGCAACTCGGACATCACCTTCGCGCAGGTCTCGGCGGCTTCGGCCGACAGCTCGGGATCAGCGGCCTGGACGGCGCCCGAACATCCGGTCAGGGCCAGCAGCCCGCCTAGCGCGGGCAGCGCGTACCGGCGCAGGCGCAGCGCGGGGGCGGACGGGGTCATCGAGATGGCGGCCGGTCGTTCAACCGTGGCCGATCAGAGCTTCACCACGGGACAGGTGACGGTACGGGTGATGTCCTCGACCGTCTGCACCTTGGCCACCACCATGGTGCCGAGCTCGTCGAGATCGGCGGCCTCGGCACGGACGATCACGTCATAGGGGCCGGTGACGTCCTCGGCCAGCACGACACCGGGAATCTGGCGGATCGTCTCGGCCACGGTGGCGGCCTTGCCCACCGTCGTCTGCACCAGCACATAGGCTTGGACCGTCATCTGAACCTCCATCTCGTCACCGCCGGATGGCTCCGGGACACCGGGCCACCGTGTTGCAGCGCCGGCCCGGTCGATGTCGCCGACGCGAACGCCACGCTACCGTGTGGGACGTGAGCGCCGACAATTCCGCCCAGGGTGGCAATGGTCCGTCGATCGCCGAGACCGGGGAGTTCGGCCTGATCCGGCAGATCACCGGGCACGGTGCCACCACGGCCTCCGGCGAACCGGTCGTGGTTCCGGAGGTGCTCCAGGGGCCCGGGGACGACTGCGCGGTGCTGCAGTTCTCCGGACCGGTGGTGAGCACCACCGATGCGCTGGTCGAAGGGGTGCATTTCCGGCGCGACTGGTCGAGCGCCACCGAGGTCGGGCGGAAGGCCGCTGCGGTGAACCTGGCCGATGTCGAAGCGATGGGCGCCCGGCCGATCGCCTTGTTGGTCGCCTTCGCCGCACCCAGCGACCTCCCGCTGAAATGGGCCACCGACTGCTCCGACGGGCTGCGGACCGAAGCCTCCGAGGCGGGAGCCGTGGTGGTCGGTGGGGACGTCACCCGGAGCGCGGAGGTGATGATCAGCGTCACCGCCCTGGGTGAGCTGGCCGGTCCGCCGGTGCTGCGCTCGGGGGCGCAACCGGGGCAGGTGATTGCGATCCGTGGACTGCTCGGCTGGGCGGCGGCCGGGCTGGTGGTGCTGAGTCGTGGGTTCCGCTCACCACGAGCGGTGGTCGAGGCACAGAAGGTGCCGCGGGTTCCCTACGGCGCCGGTGTCCAGGCCGCGGCGGCCGGCGCCGGGGCGATGATCGATGTCTCCGACGGCCTGCTGGCCGACCTGGGTCACATCGCCCGCGCCTCCCAGGTGGTCTGCAATGTCGACAGCGAGGCCCTGCCCGTACCCGAATCGTTGCAGGCCGTCTCCTCGGCGACCGGCATCTCACCCCAGCGGCTGCTGCTCACCGGAGGTGAGGACCACAGTCTGGTCGCCACCTTCGATCCGGGCCGGGTGCCGGCGGAGTGGCAGGTGATCGGGACGGTGGGGGAGCGGACCAGTGAGCCCGGGGTACGAGTCGACGGCGCCGTCTGGGAAGGTGCCCAGGGCTACCAGCACTTCCGTCAATGATCGGGCGTCGCTGAATCGGGCGTCGCTGAAATCGGGTACCGGTGACCGGGCCTCGACGATCGGGGTCGCAGCGGCCGGCCCGTCGATGAGCCGAGGCCGCGAGTCGGCGTGGGAGGGCTGCAAAGGCGCCCACTGCTGGCTAGGCTGAGCCCATGGCGACCCGCGCGTCTTCCCCACCGCGGTCGGCAGGAGCCAGTACTGCCACATCGCGGTCGTCCGGAAGCAAGAAGTCCACGTCCACCCGCAGCGGTGGTGGTTCCCCACGCCCGCGCAAGCCGGCCAATGGCACCGCAAGCCGCTCCTCGGCCCAGGCCAACCGCAAACCGGCGCCGAGGAAGACTGCGGCCAAGCCGCGTTCGAAGGCTTCGTCGACTCGGCGCGGATCAACTGCGCAGAAGCGCTCCGGGCGCGGATTCTTCGGCACCATCGGGTACGGACTGGTCGTTGCCTGGCGCGGTCTGGCCCTCGGCGTCGGCAGTGGTGCCCGGTCGATCGGCGGCGGGCGCCCCGACCTGGAACCCGAACTGCGCCGCGACGGGATCGGGCTGTTCCTGCTCGGCACCGCGATCGTCCTCGGCGCCTGCATCTGGTTCGGCCTGCCGGCACCGGTCGGGCCTGCCGTGGTCACCGGTGTCACCACGGTGGTCGGGCAATTGGGCTCCCACGCCTCGCCGCTGCTGTTCGCGATCATGGCCTGGCGCACCCTGCGCTCACCGGAACGCAATGGTCCGCTGGGGCGCCAGCTGCTCGGCTGGGGAGCCGTCAGCCTGGGCGTGCTCGGTCTGATCAGTGTCTCCGAGGGGATCCCGCTGCCGAGTGATTCGGCAGCGATCCAGCAGGCAGGTGGTGTCCTGGGGTACGTCTCCTCCAGCCTGCTCGCCGACCTGCTCACGGTCTGGGTCGCCGTACCCCTGCTGATCCTGCTGGCCCTGTTCGGGCTGGTGATGGTCCTGGGGACGACCCTGCACGAGATGCCCGAGCGCTGGCGGGAGTTCCGCGAATCCCTGCCCGAGCGGCAGCACCGGGATGCCGCGGAGATCGAGTACGGCGTGGACGAGGCCTACGACAGCCCGATCGTCACCGATCGGTCGCTCGTCGACGGTGGCGGGGAGTCCCCGCTCGACGATGCGGGCGAGGCGACGGCGGAAGCCGAAACCGCACCGGTGGGCCGGAAGGGCCGCCGCAAGCGGGTCAGTGCCGTGGAGGAACCGGAACGGTTGGAGACCGTGCACGTGGTGCCGCCCGGTGAACCGGTCGACGCGCTGCCTGCCGAAAGCGGCGACAACGTCTTCGACTACGAGTCGTTGGAACCCCTCGATCCGACGCCGCCGAAGCAGAAGCCCGGTGCGCCGCGGCCCGCCCCCGAAGCCGCGGTCGTCGAACGTGCCGAGCCAGCGCCGCCGGAACACTCGCCCGGCCCGATCCGGGCCGAACAGCAGCTGCTCTCCGGTGACATCCAGTACGTACTGCCGGATTCGTCCAACCTGAAACCCGGCAGTGTGCCGAAGGCCCGGACGGCGGCCTGTGACGAGATCGTCGGCCGGCTGTCGGATGTGATGGAGCAGTTCAACATCGACGCCACCGTCACCGGTTACACCCGGGGCCCGACCGTCACCCGCTACGAGGTTGAACTCGGCCCGGCGGTGAAGGTGGAGAAGGTCACCGCTCTGAGCAAGAACATCTCCTATGCCGTTGCCAGCGCCGAGGTGCGGATTCTCTCCCCGATCCCCGGCAAGTCGGCGATCGGTATCGAGATCCCGAACACCGACAAGGAGATCGTCTCCCTCGGTGATGTGCTCCGTTCGCCGAAGGCGCGCAACGACCAGCACCCGATGACCATGGGACTGGGCAAGGACGTCGAGGGCGGGTACGTGATCGCGAACCTGGCCAAGATGCCGCACCTGCTGGTCGCCGGTGCCACCGGTTCGGGCAAGTCGAGCTTCGTGAACTCCATGATCACCTCGATCCTGATGCGGTCGACGCCGGACGAGGTGCGGATGCTGATGGTCGACCCGAAGCGGGTGGAACTCACCGCCTATGAGGGAATCCCGCATCTGGTGACGCCGATCATCACGAATGCGAAGAAGGCCGCCGAGGCACTGCAGTGGGTGGTGAAGGAGATGGACACCCGCTACGACGATCTGGCCGCCTTCGGCTTCAAACATGTCGACGACTTCAACAAGGCGGTCCGCGCCGACCAGGTGAAGCTGCCCGAGGGATCGGAGCGGGTGCTGGCGCCGTACCCGTACCTGCTGGTGGTGGTCGACGAGCTCGCCGATCTGATGATGGTCGCCCCGCGGGACGTGGAGGACTCGATCGTCCGGATCACCCAGTTGGCCCGGGCGGCAGGGATCCACCTGGTGCTGGCCACCCAGCGTCCGTCGACCGATGTGGTGACCGGCCTGATCAAGGCCAATGTGCCGTCCCGGCTGGCCTTCGCCACCTCCTCGATGACCGACTCCCGGGTGATCCTCGACTCGCCCGGAGCGGAGAAGCTGGTCGGCCAGGGTGACGGATTGTTCGTCCCGATGGGGGCCGGACGACCCATCCGCGTACAGGGTGCCTGGGTCACCGAGGCCGAGATCCGCAGCGTGGTCAAACACGTCAGTGGGCAGCTCGCCCCGCAGTACCGCGAGGACGTGGCCGCGGCCACCGAGTCGAAGAAGAAGGTCGACGAGGACATCGGCGACGACCTGGAACTGGTGCTGGAGGCGACCAAGCTGGTGGTGACCCTGCAACTGGGTTCCACCTCGATGCTGCAGCGCAAGCTGCGGGTCGGTTTCGCCAAGGCCGGGCGGCTGATGGACATCCTGGAGACCCGTGGCATCGTCGGCCCCTCGGAGGGATCCAAGCCGCGCGAGGTGCTGGTGAAGGGCGAGGAGCTGGACGAGGTCCTGGTGACCCTCGAACAGGGCTGAGACGCGCGAGTCCTCGGTCGGCCTGCGGCGTGCCCACCCCTGCTGCCGCCTCCTCGGCGGATCTGGGTGACTTCGATCGGCGTCCGGCAGTTCGTCGCGGTGCCGCCGGGGAAGTAGCCTTGTGACGTTCCGACCGGCTGGAGGCCGTTGCATGTCTGGAGCCCGCTGTATGTCTGGAGGCGGAGGCCGCTGTATGTCTGGAGGATTGTGTCGCAACTGACATCGGTGCACCTGGTGACCCTGGGATGCGCCCGCAACGAGGTGGACTCCGAGGAACTGGCGGGCCGGCTGGAGGCCGGTGGTTTCCAACTGGTCGACGATCCCGAGTCCGCCGATGCGGTGATGGTCAACACCTGCGGATTCATCGAGGCGGCGAAGAAGGATTCGGTGGACACGCTGCTGGCGGCCGCCGATCTGAAGGACAACGGGTCGGCCAAGGCCGTCGTGGCGGTCGGCTGCATGGCCGAGCGGTACGGCAACGAGCTGGAGTCGGCGCTGCCGGAGGCCGATGCGGTGCTCGGTTTCGACGACTACTCCTCGATCGCCGAACGGCTGCAGTCGATCCTCTCCGGTGGCAAGCACACCGCCCACGTACCCCGTGACCGGCGCACGCTGTTGCCGCTGGCCCCGGCCGAACGCCAGGCCGCCCGGAGCGCTGCCCTCCCCGGCCACGGTGACCTGCCGTTGATCGACGCGCCGGAGCTGGCCGAGGCGTTCACCATCGCCGCGCCCGATCTGCCGATCGGTGCCGCGCCCGACTCGGGTCCGCGGGCGATCCGTCGCCGACTCGGATCCGGTCCGATGGCGCCGCTGAAGCTGGCCTCGGGATGTGACCGGCGCTGCACCTTCTGTGCGATCCCCGCCTTCCGCGGTTCCTACCTGTCACGGCGTCCGGCCGAGGTTATCGCCGAGGCGCAATGGTTGGCCGAGCAGGGGGTGAAGGAACTCTTCCTGGTCAGCGAGAACACCAGTTCCTACGGCAAGGACCTTGGCGACATCCGGGCGCTGGACCGGCTGCTGCCCGAACTGGGCAAGGTGGACGGGATCGAGCGGATCCGCTTGTCCTATCTGCAGCCTGCCGAGACCCGGCCGGCGCTGATCGAGGCGGTCGCCGCGACGGAGAAGGTCGTGCCCTACTTCGACCTCTCCTTCCAGCACGCCTCCGCTGCGGTGCTGCGGCGGATGCGACGCTTCGGTGATGCCGAATCCTTCCTCGGGCTGTTGGACGTGATCCGTGAGCGGTTGCCCGCGGCCGGTATCCGGTCCAACTTCATCGTCGGCTTCCCCGGGGAGACCGAGGACGACCTGCAGGTGTTGGCCGACTTCCTGAGCGAGGCCCGGCTGGATGCGATCGGTGTCTTCGGCTACTCCGACGAGGAGGGGACGGCCGCAGTGGAGCTCGACGGTCATGTCGACGCCGACGAGATCGACTCCCGACGCGCCCGGCTGGTCGACCTGGCTGAGGCACTGATCGAACAACGGGCCGAGGACCGGATCGGGGAGATCGTGAACGTACTGGTCGAGGAGATCGAGGACGGCACACCGGTCGGGCGCGCCGACCATCAGGGCCCGGAGGTCGATGGTCAGACCTCGATCGTCCGCGGCCGGGCAGCGGTCGGTGAGCTGGTGCGCTGCCGGGTGCTGGCCACCGAGGGTGCCGACCTGGCTGCGGAGGTGATCCGGTGAACACGCCTCGCCCGACCTCGTGGAATCTGCCGAATGCGCTGACCGTCCTGCGTACCCTGCTGGTCCCGCTCCTCGGCTGGATGTTGATCGCCCATCCCGATCAGCCGGGATGGCGACTGGCGACCACCGGTCTGTTCCTGGCAGCCATGCTGACCGATCTCATCGATGGGCATCTGGCGCGCAAGTACGACCTGATCACCAGCTTTGGCAAGCTGATGGATCCGATCGCCGACAAGGCGATGACCGGGATGGCCCTGATCGGCCTGAGCGTGACCGGTGAACTGCCGTGGTGGATCACGGTGATCATCCTGGTCCGTGAATGGGGGATCACCCTGATGCGGTTCGTGGTCATCCGCTACGGCGTGATCTCGGCCAACCGGGGTGGCAAGACCAAGACTGTGCTGCAGACGGTGGCGATCGTGCTCTTCCTGCTGCCGCTGCCCTCGCTGGGTAGCCCGTTCTCCTTGGTCATGGTGCCCGACGCGATCGGTTGGATCGCCATGATCGGGGCCCTGATCCTGACCGTGCTGACCGGTCTGGACTATTTGCGCGAGGCGTGGAAACTGGTCCGGTCGACCGATCGCGACCGCGACCTCGCCTGAGCAGGAGACAGTATGTGGCCCGATCCTTCACTGGCCGAGGAACTCGTCGCAGAGCTTCGTCAGCGCGGGCGCACCCTGGCCACCTGCGAATCCCTGACCGGTGGGCTGCTCGGCGCCACCATCACCGCCGTGCCCGGGGCTTCGGCCGTCTACCGCGGGGGGCTGATCACCTACGCCACCGATCTGAAGCACAGCCTGGCAGGTGTCGAACAAGCCGTCCTGGACAGTGACGGGGCCGTCGCGCAGCGGACCGCCGTGCAGATGGCCCGAGGTGCCGCCCGGCGCTGTGGCGCCGACTACGGGGTGGCGCTGACCGGTGTCGCAGGTCCGGAGCAGCAGGAGGGCAAACCCGCCGGTACGGTCCACTGCGGGATCTGCGGCGCGGGTGTCATCGATGGCGGATTGCTGGACATCCCCGCCGAGGCCGTTCGCTCCGGCCGCTCAGCGGTCCGGATCCATGCGGTGGAGCTGGCGATCTCGGCGTTGCTGGGCACCCTGCGTGATCGCGACAACCGCTCGGGTGGCTGAGCGCCGACCATCCGTGCAGCAACACGTTTCGGACCACGCCCGCGCGATTGGGCACGGGCGGGTAGAGTCGAGACATGGTGGAGGTGGACCTGAGACCGGCACTGCTGCGTGAAGCCGTGGGTGAGACCCTGCGGGAGACCCGGACGGAGCAGGGTCGAACCCTGCGGGAGGTTTCAGCCGATGCGCGGGTGAGCCTCGGTTACCTGTCCGAAGTCGAACGCGGGCAGAAGGAAGCATCATCGGAACTGCTGGCCTCGATCTGCGAATCCCTGGGCGTGCCGCTGTCGTCGGTACTGCGGACGGTCAGCGACAAGGTGGCCAACACCGAACCGGTGAAGAAGCTGACCATCACTCCGAAGCCCTTGGACACCCAGGCCTACGCCGCCTGACTCCTTCGATCCTGGCCTGGGTGACCGGGCCAGTTTCGGTCCCGGCAGAGCTGACCAGGCCGGTCCGATCCTGGCGGATGACCACGCCGTTTCGATCCTGGCGTAGGTCGATGATCAGGGCCAGCCAGGGTCATGTGGTGAGCCGGTACCCCTGCGACGGATTCAGCCCTCACTCGGGCGCAACCGCAGCCCCTGGGGCGTGAGCCGGAAGCCGTGGCCGGTCAGGGCTTCGGCCAGTGGATGCGGATCGAAGACCGACGCCGCGTCGATCCGCTCCACCAGCACCGTGCCGAGCCAGTTCCGGCCGATCGCGGCTGCCAGTGCACCGGCCGCCCGCTGCAGGCTGTCGCGGTCGTCGGTGAACGTCAGCAGACTCCGTCCGCCGCGCTCGACGAACAGGACCAGGCGGCCCTCGTCGAGGACCACCAGGGCGCCGGGTTTGCGCCCCGGCCGATGCCCGGTCCGGTCGGGCCAGCCGAGCGCCGCGCCGTAGGGGTTGGCAGGGTCCGTGGCAGCCAGGACCTGGGTGCCGACCTGCTGGTCGGTGTGGTCGCGCAGCCGGTCGACCGCACCGGGCAAGGCGAACTGGGCCGCTCCCAGTCCGTCGATCAGGTAACCGCGCCGACACTGCCCCTGTTCCTCCAGCACCGACAGCCCGCGATAGGCAGCAGCGAATCCACCCTCGGTGTCCTCGGCCTGGACCGCGCCGCGGGTCAACACCGCATGCCGATCGAGCAGGGCGAGCAGCAGGGCGGTGAACTGGGCGTTCGGTGCGGCCGCAGGCGCCCCCACTGCCGACCAGCGGCCTGCCGTGACCGGTGAGGACAGCCTGGCCACCCGCGCGGCCCGGACGGCGCTCAAGGTGGCCCGCCGACCGCTGGCCGTGCGGGCGGGTTTGCCGCGACGGCTGCCGGCCGAGGACAACAGCGCCCGGGCCGGGCCGAAGGTGTCGCTGCGGACCAGACCCGCCCAGACCAACTGCCACAACGCCGTCGCATGGTCGCTACGACCGGCGTCGCCGACCAACAGATCCTCGAAGAACCACCCGCCGCCGGCCTGCAACCGCTGCAGCATCTCTGCAGCCAGTGGTGTCGGCGGGTCCCGGTGGGGCCGGGGCAGGTCCAGACCGGACACGCCGAGCCGAATCCACCCGTCGTGTTCGCCGATGGCGCCATCACCCAGCCAGGTCACCTCGCCGGAGGCCAGCAGCTCGTCCAACATCGCCGGGGAGTAGTCGCGCACCCGCGAGGGCAACAAGGTGGTCTCCACACTCGACAGGGGTACGGCCACACCGGCGAGTTGTTCGATCGCGCTCAGCAGACCGTCGACGCCGTACAACCCTGGTTCGGGACCGATGTTGTGCCAGGCGGGGAGGAAGCGGGCGTAGGTGCTCGGTTCGACCGGTTCGATGCCGTCACGCAACTTCGCCAGCATCCGTCGCCGGATCAGGCCGAGGATGCGATGGTGGCACCACTGCTCGGATGCACCGTCGACGAACCGCGCCTCGACCAGGGTGCCTGAAGCGGTGAGCGTCTGCAGTCGGTGCCTCACCGTTGCCTCGCCCAGCCCGTACCGTTCGGCCAGCTGCCCGGCGGTGAACGGTCCGTGGGTGAGCGCCCAACGCAGGACCAGGGCGGTCACCGGATCCTCGGCCGGAGGGGGCGGCGAGCCGAAACCGGGAGGTGTCGGAACCCCCAGTGCCTCGCGGAGCAGGCCGAGGTCCTCGGCCACCGCGAGCCGGCGGCGGCCGTTGATCAACAGCTCGGCGACCCGTCGGCTGGCCAGCAGCTCGGCCAGCCACGGCTCGGGATCGGGTTCGGTGCGGGCGGTGAGCTCCTCGCGGCTGTAGGGCCCGGCGCTGCGCAGCAGGTCGAAGAGCTGCTCGACGGTGGTGGCGTGTCGTTCGGGGCTGAGCGACTGCAGATCGGCCTCGACCCCCTCGATCACCGACGGGTCGAGGAGCTCGGAGACCGCATCCTTGCCGAGCAGCTCGGCGAGCAGGCCGAGATCCAGGCTGAGGGCGGCATTGCGCCGCTCGTTCAGCGGCAGATCGCCGGTGTAGACGAACTCGCCGAGGTAGCCGAACAACAGCGATCGTGCGTAGGGCGACGGTTGCGGTGTCTCGACCTCGGTGACCGATATCGACCTGCCGGCGAGCTGCCGATGGATCTCGGTCAGGCCGGCCAGGTCGAAGACATCGCTGAGACACTCCCGCATCGTCTCCAACATGATCGGGAAATCGGCGTGCCGGGACGCGACGCTCAGCAACTGCGCCGCGCGCATCCGCTGCTGCCACAGGGGAGAGCGGGAACTGGGTGAGCGCCGCGGGAGCAACAGCGCACGTGCCGCGCACTCACGGAAACGAGCAGCGAACAGAGCCGAATCGGCGACCTGGGAGGTCACCAGTTCCTCCACCTCGTCGGCCTCGACCATGATCAGCTCGGCGGTCGGCGGGGGAGCGTCGGTGTCCGGGATCTGCAGCACGATGCCGTCGTCACTGGCATGGGCGTTGACCTCGATGCCCAGCCGCTCGCGGGCCCGCGCCTCGATGATCATGGCCCACGGGCTGAGCACCGCCGTACCGAACGGGGCATGCAGGCAGACCCGCCAGTCACCGAGCTCGTCCCGGAAGCGTTCGAAGATCAACTGCTTGTCGGTGGGCAGGCCGGCGGTCGCGGCACGTTGCTCGGCCAGATAGTCGAGCACCCCGCGAATCGCATTCGGGTCCAGACCTGCATCGGCCAACCGTTCCCGGGATTCGGGTTCGGCCAGCGAACTCAGCTCCCGGGTGAAGGCGCCCAGGGCCAGCCCCAGCTCGAGCGGGCGTCCGGGGTTGTCGCCACGCCAGAACGGCAGCTTCCCGGGCTGTCCGGGCGCGGGGGAGACCTGCACCTGGTCGTGGGTGATCTCCTCGATCCGCCAGCTGGTCGTACCGAGGGTGAAGACGTCACCGACCCGGGATTCGTAGACCATCTCCTCGTCCAGCTCGCCGACGCGCCGGCCCGGGCCACGTCTGCCCCCGGTACCGGCGTCCTCACCGCCGACGAGGAAGACCCCGAACAATCCGCGATCGGGGATGGTTCCGCCGGAGATCACCGCCAGCCGCTGGCTCCCGGGCCGGCCGCTGAGCAGGTTCTGCTGTCGATCCCAGGTGATCCGCGGACGCAGTTCCCGGAACTCCTCCGACGGATAGCGGCCGGCCAGCATGTCCAGCACCGCTTCGAAGATCGCCCGGCTCAGGCGGGCGTAGGGGGTCGCCGCGCGCACCAGGGCGAACAGCTCGTCGACGCCGATCGGCTCCATGGCGGTGATCGCGACGATCTGCTGGGCGAGGACGTCCAGTGGATTCTCCAGCCGCGGGACCTCCTCGATCCGGCCTTCCCTCATCCGCTGCACGACCACCGCGGTCTCCAGCAGATCACCGCGATTGGTGGGATAGAAGGTGCCGTGGCTCACCGCGCCCACATCGTGCCCGGCCCGGCCGACCCGCTGCAGACCGCTGGCGACCGACGGCGGTGATGAGGCCTGGATCACCTGATCGACCGAGCCCATGTCGATACCGAGTTCCAGACTGGAGGTGGCGACCACACAGGGCAGGGTGCCGGCCTTCAGCGCAGCCTCGACCTGTTCGCGCTGCTCCCGGGAGACCGAACCGTGATGCGAGCGGGCGATCACGGCCGCAGGCTGCACCCCGGCCGATTTGCCTGCCTGGGCGGCGATCTCGGCCGGCGCCCCGTCCTCGGTGCCCAGTCCGAGTTCCTCGGAATGCAGTTCGTTCAATCGGCTGGTCATCCGTTCGGCCTGCCGGCGGGAGTTGGTGAAGACGATCGTCGATCGGGCAGCCATCACCTGGTCCAGCACCCGACGCTCGATGTGCGGCCAGATCGAGCGTGAGGGTTCGGCGTCCTCACCCGGTGGTGCCGACAGATCGGTCATGTCCTCCACCGGTACGACCACGTCCAGCTGCCACTGCTTCCCGCTGGGTGGCTGGACGATCTCGGTCGGGCGCCTCGGCGCGCTGCCGGTGAGGAAGCCCGCCACCCGCTCGGGCGGGCGTACCGTGGCCGAAAGCCCGATCCGCTGCGGATCGCCGCCGCTCAGGTGGGCCAGCCGCTCCAGACTCAAGGCCAGGTGGGCACCCCGTTTGGTGCCGGCCAGGGCATGCACCTCGTCGATGATCACGGTGTCCACACCCCGCAGCGTCCCCCGGGCCGCCGAGGTCAGGATCAGGTGCAGCGACTCCGGGGTGGTGATCAGGATGTCGGGGGGATTGCGGGCCAGTTTGCGTCGTTCGGCAGCCGAGGTGTCACCGGAACGAACCCCCACGCGCAGATCGGCGATCTCGATGCCCAGCTGATCGGCGGACTGGGCGATGCCCTGCAGCGGCGCACGCAGATTGCGGTCGACATCGACGGCCAGGGCCTTCAGCGGGGAGACGTAGAGCACCCTCGTGGTGGCCGGCTCCGGACGTGGCTCGCCGCTGAGCCGGTCGATGGCCGAGAGGAAGGCTGCCAGGGTCTTGCCGGATCCGGTCGGGGCCACGACCAGGGTGTGATGACCCTTGCCGATCGCCTCCCAGGCCTGTGCCTGGGCCGGCGTGGGGGCGGAGAAGACACGAGTGAACCAGTTGCGGGTGGGCGTAGCGAACCCGGCCAGCGGGTCCGAATTCGTGGCAACGGTCATGTACAGATGCTGCCACGTACCGCCGACAACCCGGCCGGGGGAGTTTCCCGCCGGGTGATCGAGCGGACCGGATCGGGCCCGGATCGGCACCGGCCTGCCCGGGCCGACCGGGCAGGGTCGATCCTTCGTCTCGTTCGTGCAGATTGTCCACCGGACAATGGCTGGGTGCAGCAAGATGTGCCCATGAGCGAATCGCTGTCCCCACGTCTGGCCGAGCAGGGTGTGCAGGCCCTGATCGGCACGGTCTGGAATCCCAACGGGTTGATCCTTGCCAAATCGGTGCCGGTACGCCGTGCCGACAGCTTCGCGGGGACCGGATTGGGTGCCTCCCCGACCTGGTTCGGCTTCACCATCGACCAGGGCGGGATCGCCGAGGACGCCTCCATCTCCGCGGTGGGGGACAACCGGATCCGGATCGACGCCGATGCGGTACGGGTGCTCCCTGGCGGACTGGCCTGGGCACCGGCAGGGTTCTACGACCAGAACGGTGACCCGGTGCCGCAGTGCGGTCGGGGCACCCTGCAACGCGTGGTGGCCGAGCTGGCCGAGAGCGGGCTGAGCGCCAAGGTCGGCCACGAACTGGAGTTCCAGCTCTTCGCCGCCGACGGCAGCCCGCTGCCGAGGCAGGGCTGGGCGCCGTACTCGCTGTCGGGGATGCTGGCCCACGAGGACTTCCTGCACGCCCTGTACGCCGAGGCCGATGCGGTCGGGCTGCCGATCGAGCAGGTGCATCCGGAGTTCGCGATGCGGCAGTTCGAGCTCTCCCTCGCACCGGCTGATCCGGTCTCGGCCGCCGACACGGTGGTGCTGGCCCGGTTGGTCGTCCAGCGGGTGGCCCACCAGTGCGGGTACAGCGTCTCCTTCTCGCCCAAGCCGTATGCCGCCGAGGCCGGGAACGGGGCGCATCAGCACTTCTCCTTGACCCGCGACGGTGTGCCGTTGTTCTCCGGCGGGAACGAGGTGCGCGGGCTCACCGCGCAGGGGGCGAGCGCGATCGGCCGGGTGGTGGAACTGCTCGGTCCGTTGCAGGCGGTGATCGCCGGTTCGGTGCTCTCGACGGTACGGATGACGCCGAACAGCTGGGCCGGTGCGCATGCCGGCTGGGGGCTGGAGAATCGCGAGGTGGCCGTGCGGTTGATCGGTGCGACCGCTGCCAATCCGTCCGGTGCGAATGTGGAGGTGAAGATCATCGACCCCGCATCGTCTGCCTACATCGCCTCGGCAGCGGTGCTGGCGACCATGCTGGACGGGATCCTCAGCGGAACCTCGTTGGTCGCCGAGGCCGACCGCGACCCGAACCAGATGAGTCCCGAGGAACGTCGGGCGGCCGGGATCGCGGTGCTCAGCAATGACCAGAATGCGGCTCTGGACGCCCTCGATGCCAGCACCGACCTACGCCGGTTGCTGGGGGATGTCCTGGTCGATGTGATCGTTGCCGGGCGAAGGCATGAAGCAGCGCTCTACGGTGACTGGGAGGTCGAACGACTGGCCGAACGGTTCCGGTTCGCCTGGGGGTTCTGAGCGTGATCGATGAGCTGGTCGAACAGCTCCGGGATCGGCCGTTGATCGATCACCATGTGCACGGGGCCTGGTTGAGCGACGGGGATCGATCGAGATTCGAGAATGCGCTGAACGAGGGATCCACCGATCCCTTGCCGGGTTGGGATTCGGGCTTCGACAACCAGCTCGGCTTCGCCATCCGGGCTCACTGTGCACCGGTGCTGGACCTCGAACCCCACGCCGCGGCCGACGCCTATTGGCAGCGGCGGACCTCCCTGGGAGAGGCCGAGGTGGCGCGACGATTCCTCTCGGCTGCAGGCGTCTCGGACTGGTTGGTCGACACCGGGTTCCCGGGGGAGACCTGCGAGCCGGAGGAGCTGGCGGCCCTCAGCGGTGCCCATGATCATCGGGTGATCCGGCTGGAATCGCTGGCCGAGCAGGCGATCGCCGACAGCGCGAACTACGCCGAGGCGTTCCCTGCGTTGCTGGAGGCAACGATCACCCAGGAGCAGGCCGTCGGGATGAAGACGGTGGCGGCCTACCGTACCGGCTTCGATCTGGACTGGTCCGAACCTGCTGCTGGATCGGTCGTCGAAGCCGCCGCCCGCTGGCGGGATTCCGGCGGTCGTCGACTGACCGATCCGGTGTTGATCAACTTCGGCATTCGTTCAGCGCTGGCGCTGCAGAAGCGCCGAGGTGGTCTGCCGCTGCAGTTCCACGTCGGTTTCGGGGATCGGGACGAGGATCTGCACCGTACCGATCCGCTGCTGCTGTTGCCGCTGTTGCGGGAGTTCGCCGATGCCTCGATCTGCCTGCTGCACTGCTATCCGTTCGAGCGTCAGGCGGGTTATCTCGCCCAGGCCTTCGCCGGGGTGTACCTCGATGTCGGTCTGGCGATCAATTACCTGGGAGCACGCAGCCCCTCGCTGATCGCCCGCAGCCTGGAGGTGGCGCCGTTCGGCAAGCTGCTCTACTCCTCCGATGCCTACGGGCCGGCCGAATTGCACCTGCTCGGGGCACATTTGTGGCGCTCAGGTACCGCGCAGGTGCTGTCGCACTTCGTCGAGCGTGGTGAGTGGTCGACTACCGATGCCCTCCGGGTCGCCGGGATGATCGGGTCGGAGAACGCTCGGCGGCTCTACCGTCTCTGAGCGCAGCGCGCCCGTTCCGCGGTTCCTGCACTCACCATGGCAGGCTCAGCCTCGCAGCTGGCGCAACAGTGCCGCCGACCCGATCGCCGCGACCGCTGCCTGGTACCCCTTGTCCTCCTTCGACCCCGGCAGCCCACTGCGGTCCCGCGCCTGCTGTTCGTCATCGGTGGTCAGCACTCCGTTGCCGATCGGCGTGCGTTCGTCCAAGGTCACCCGGGTGAGGCCGGCGGTGACCGAGTCGCAGACGTAGTCGAAATGGGGAGTCTCGCCGCGGATCACCACCCCCAAGGCGATCACGGCGTCGTGCTCGGTCGCCAGCTGCTGGGCGAGCACGGGCAGTTCCAGGGAGCCGGCGACGCGGACCACGGTCGGTTCCTCGAGACCTGCCTCGGTGATGGCACGCAAGGCCCCGTCGATCAGTGCGGTGCAGATCTCGTCGTGCCACTGTGCGGAGACGATCGCCACCCGCAGACCCGCGGTATCGGAGACGGTGATCGTCGGTTCACCGGCGCCACTCATGCCGACTCCGGAACTGTCGAGGTCGACGTGGCCGCGGGCGGGGCAGGTTCCTCCAGGTCGGGGAGCTGGTGGCCCATCCGGTCACGCTTGGTACGCAGGTACGCCAGATTCTCCGCCCCCTTGCCGACGACGATCGGCTGCCGGGCGGTGACGGTGATCCCGCTGTCGAGGAGACCGTCCACCTTCTCCGGGTTGTTGGTCAACAGCCGTACCGACCGGACACCAAGATCATCGAGAATCCGCCCGGCCACCCGGTAGTCACGGGCATCGGCGGGCAGGCCGAGCTGCAGATTGGCATCCACGGTGTCGGCACCGCTGTCCTGCAGGTGATAGGCGCGCAACTTGTTCACGATGCCGATCCCGCGACCTTCATGACCACGCAGATAGACCAGGACCCCGCGACCTGCCGCTGCGATCTGCGCCATCGACTCCTGCAACTGCGGTCCGCAGTCACAGCGCAGGGAGCCGAACGCCTCCCCGGTCAGGCATTCCGAATGCAGCCGGACGAGAACGTCGTACCCGCCGTCGGTGCTCGGATCACCCATCACCAGCGCGACCTGGTCGGGTTCACCGCCGGTACCCAAGTAGCCGACCGCGCGGAACGTACCGTGCTCGGTCGGCAGTGAGGCCTCGCCCGCACGGGTCAGCGAGGACTCGTGGGCCTCCCGCCAGCGCACCAGATCGGCGATGCTGATCATGGCCAGACCGTGCTCGTTCGCGAACTCCCGCAACTCCGGCGAACGTGCCATCTGCGTCTCGTCGGCCTGGCTGATCACCTCGCAGAGGACGCCGGCGGCGGGCAGACCGGCCAGCCGGGCAAGATCGACGGCAGCCTCGGTGTGACCGATCCGCTCCAGCACCCCACCCGGACGTGCCCGCAGGGGGAGCACATGGCCAGGTCGACGAAGATCAGCCGGGCGTGCTGCGGGATCGGCCAGGACCCGCATGGTCCGGGCCCGATCGGCTGCGCTGATCCCGGTCGTGGTGCCGACCGCGGCATCGACCGTCACCGTGTAGGCGGTGGCGAAACGATCTTCGTTCGTGTGGTGCATCGGTGGCAGCTCCAACCGGTCACAGGCCTGTTCGTCGATGGCGACGCACAGGTAGCCGGAGGTGTGGCGCACGGTGAAGGCGACCAGTTCAGGTGTGGCGTGGGCCGCGGCGAAGATCAGGTCACCCTCGTTCTCCCGGTTCTCGTTGTCGATCACCACCACCGGACGGCCGGCGGCGATCTCGGCGATCGCGGTCTCGATCGGATCCAAGGCGATGGTCATCGCGCCACCTCCACGCTGCCGAGTCGTTCCAGGTACTTGGCGATCACGTCCACCTCGACATTGAGTTGATCATCGACAGCCAGTCCGCCGAGGTTGGTGGCGGCCAGGGTGGTCGGGATCAACGAGATCTCGAACCAGTCCTGCGCCGGCTCGGTGGAGATCGCCGAGATCGTCAACGAGACACCGTTCAGTGCCACCGATCCCTTCTCGGCCAGATAGCGGCTCAGTCGATGCGGTGCGCGCAGCCGTACCACGGTCCATTTCTCGGCCGGGGTGATCGACTCGACCTCGACCACGCCGTCGATGTGGCCTTGGACGATATGGCCGCCGAATCGACCGCTGCTGGGCATGGCCCGTTCCAGATTGACCCGGCTGCCGGGTACGAGAGACCCCAGTGTGCTGCGGTGCAGGGTCTCGGCCATCACGTCCGCGCTGAACCAGCCACTGCCATGGGCGGTGACGGTCAGACACACCCCGTCCACGGCGATCGAGTCGCCGTGGGAGGCATCGGAGGTGACCTGTGGGCCTGAGACCGTGAGCGTGGCAGCGTCCTGGGCGTGGTCGACGGCCCGGACCTCGCCGAGCTCTTCGATGATGCCGGTGAACATTCCTGTGCTCCTGTCCTCGTGTCCCGGCCGGTCGACCGGAACAGGCCCCGAGGCGAGCACAGGGGACCACAGGTCCACTGCGCGTTCTCTCGCATCCGGACTGTGACCGTCGGCCTCGGAATCTCACCGATCTCTGCAGACCCTGGACCGAGGTCCAGGCGCTCGCGGGCTTGTCCCTGACCAGTTGGTCGGGCATCACCGCCGGTGGGGAATTTCACCCCGCCCCGAGAACATCACGAAGATTACCACCGGCGTCTGCGACACAGCAGCTGCTTCCCATTGGCCGGGACATCCGTGCGGGCGGTGTCAGCCTCGGCAAAGGGTCAGCAGCAGGTCGGCTCCGAGCGTGATCACCGACTCGAGGGCGAAGTCGTGCCGATCGGCCAGCGTGGTCACGGCGGGAGCCTCGATCGCGGATCTGCCGGCACCGAGAAGGGTCGGTGCCAGGTAGGCCTCGACCCGGTCCACCAACCCGGCGGTGAGGAATGCACCGAGCAGTTGCGGGCCCCCCTCGACCTGCACATTGGCGGCGTCGCCGCAGGCCCGAAGTGCCTCTGCGGGGTCGTGCGACCGTACCTGCACGTAACGGCCGCCGGGTCCCCGCAGTCTGGCGGTGGCCGGGATCTCACGTCGACCGACGACGACCCGCCCGGGTTGGCGTTCGGTCAGCTCGCCGGTCGGTGTGCGGGAGGTCAGTGCCGGGTCGTCGGCCAGGGCGGTGCCGGTGCCGACGATGATCGCGTCCAGTTCCGCGCGTACCCGATGGCTGTGTTCACGGGCCTGTGGTCCGGTGATCCACTGACTGCTGCCGTCCGGAGCGGCGACCCTGCCGTCCAGGCTGGTGGCCAGTTTGGCCGTCACGTACGGGCGACCCGTGCGGGTGCGGAACAGCCATTCCCGCAGCGGGCCGTCGGCGACCTGCTCGGTGCCGCTGACCGAGACCTCGACCCCGGCGGCGGCCAGGTCGGCTGCGCCACCGGCGGCGACCGGATTCGGGTCGGCGACGGCATAGACCAGGTTCCGCACGCCGGCCGCCAGCAGCGCCTGTGTGCAGGGGCCGGTCCGGCCGGTGTGGGCACACGGTTCGAGAGTGACCACCGCGGTGCCACCCCGGGCACGCTCACCGGCCTCCCGCAGGGCCACCACCTCGGCATGCGGACCACCGGCGGCCTGGGTGTGACCGACCCCGACCAGGCTCTGATCGGCGTCGAGGATCACCGCGCCGACCGGGGGATTGGGGCGGGAAAGCCCTCGTGCTGCACGACTGGCCGAGACAGCCAGGTCCATCGCCTCGGGGATTGCCATGGTGGACATGCTGGGCAGGCTACTGCGCCGACGGGGCGGGTCTGCCGGGCACTACGATGGACCGGTGCGTGAGACCGAGTTGTGGGAACGGCTGGACAAACATCTCGGGCCGGCCTACAGCCGGGTCTGGGCCGAGCAGAACGTCCTTCCCGGACTGGGGCGGACCGTCCGGGAGGCGATTGCCGACGGAGTCTCGTTCAAACGGATCTGGCTGGCGGTGTGGGAGGCATTGGAACTGCCCGCTGCCGAACGCTGACGGCCGTGTACGTCCGGAGTCGTACGGGCTCCTGGGACGGTGGTGTTGTCGATCCGTGACCGGCGTGTCAGCTTTCTTTCGAACACCTGTTCGCCTAGTTTTCCACTGAGGCCGGGTGACGGCCGGTTCTCCACAGATCCGGCCGACGCGGACGCAGTGTCAGTCGCCCTCCCTATTGTCACAGGTGATGACGAAGAACAATCCACGTTCGGCGAAGGCCGCGCAGCGAGCAGAAGGAGGGGCCAGGATGGCCGTTGCAGATCGCGAGAAGGCGCTGGAGACGGCGCTCGCCCAGATCGAGAAGGCCCACGGCAAGGGTTCGGTGATGCGCCTGGGTGAGGAGACCCGGGCACCGGTGGAGACCATTCCGACCGGATCCATCGCCTTGGACATCGCTCTCGGGATCGGCGGTCTGCCGCGCGGCCGGGTGGTCGAGATCTACGGCCCGGAGTCGTCGGGCAAGACGACGGTGGCGCTGCATGCCATCGCCAACGCCCAGGCCGGCGGCGGTGTCTGTGCCTTCATCGATGCCGAGCACGCACTCGACCCGGAGTATGCCAAGAAGCTCGGGGTCGACACCGATGCCCTGTTGGTCTCCCAGCCCGACAACGGTGAGCAGGCCCTGGAGATCGCCGACATGTTGGTCCGTTCCGGTGCGCTGGACCTGATCGTGATCGACTCCGTCGCCGCGCTGACCCCGCGGGCCGAGATCGAGGGCGAGATGGGTGACAGCCACGTCGGTCTGCAGGCCCGGTTGATGAGCCAGGCGCTGCGGAAGATGACCGGTGCACTGAGTGGTGCCGGGACGACCGCGATCTTCATCAACCAGTTGCGCGAGAAGATCGGTGTGATGTTCGGCTCGCCGGAGACCACCACCGGTGGTCGTGCGCTGAAGTTCTACTCCTCGGTGCGACTCGATGTCCGTCGGATCGAGACCCTGAAGGACGGCACCGACATGGTCGGCAACCGCACCCGGGTGAAGGTGGTCAAGAACAAGGTGGCACCGCCGTTCAAGCAGGCCGAGTTCGACATCCTCTACGGTCAGGGCATCAGCCGCGAGGGCAGCCTGATCGACATGGGTGTGGAGCATGCGTTGGTCCGCAAGGCCGGTGCATGGTTCACCTACGAGGGGGACCAGCTCGGACAGGGCAAGGAGAATGCCCGGACCTACCTGAAGAGCAATCCCGATGTGGCCAATGAGTTGGAGAAGCGGATCAAGGAGAAGCTTGGCATCGGCCCGCAGGTCGATGTGCCGGCTGGCGTCGACCCGGTCACCGGTGAGGTGGCCTTCTGAGCGGCCGGACCGGCTCGAGGAGCTGAAGGACTGTGTCGAAGTACTCGTCTCGGCGGGGGAGCGGCGTGAACGACGCCGACTCCTCCGCCGATGCGGTTGATCAGGTACGCCAGTGGCTCGCCCAGCGTGGCAAACTCCCTGCCGACGCGACAGCGCCCACCGATCAGTCGCGGACCGCCGATCAGGCTCGGCCGGTCGCCTCGGCGCGCCCCGCCGATGCGGCGGCGCCCGGCGGTTCGATGGCGCACCCCGGGGAGCCGGCTGCCGTCGACCAGCAGGCATCCTCGGCGGGGGCCGGTGATCGTTCATCGCAGGGGTCTGGTGCCGCCGGCACTCACCAGCCCGGCCGTCGACCTCGGCGAGGCCGTCGGACACAGAAGCGTGTGAGCGCCGAGGAGACCGGCCCGCTGTTCAGCTCCGACAGCGAGGCCGAGGAGGAGGCCCGGACCATCGTGCTGCGGCAACTCACCGGCCAGGCCCGGACCAGAGCGGAGTTGGAGAAGAAGCTCGCCGACAAGGAGATCCCGGCGGACACGGCGAAGCAGGTCCTCGACCGGTTCACCGACGTCGGGTTGATCAACGATTCGGAGTTCGCCCGCTCGTGGGTGGAGTCCCGACAGCAGCGGCGCAATCTGTCCCGCACCGCGCTGCGCCAGGAACTGCGTCGCAAGGGTGTCGACCCCGAGATCATCGGTGACGCGGTCGGCATCGTCGAGACCGATGACGAATATGTCGCCGCGCTGGATCTGGCCCAGCGGAAGGTGCGCACCATGGGTGGGCTGGTGCCCGAGACCCGGAAGCGTCGTCTGGTCGGCGCGCTGGCCAGGCGCGGCTTCAGCTCCTCGATCGTCTACCGGGTGCTGGATGAGGTGCTCGACGCAGAGCCCGAGTGAGAGCTCCCCCGATCAGCACCCCCCGATCAGCACCCCCCGATCAGCACCATGGAGCCTTGCTGATCGGGGCTCGGGTCAGCGTGCCGGATCCGCGACAACACCCGCCGCGGGGGCGATCGGTCCGGCGGTCGGGCTGCGTCGACCGCGGCTCAGCCGCTTCTGGATCAACTGGGCGATGCTGGTGAGCGCGAAGTTCAACACGATCATGATTGCGGCAGCGACCAGGAACGACGCGACCAGGTTGCCCTGGACGGTGGCGAAGATCCGCATGCTCTGCAGCAGTTCCTGGTAGGTGATGATGTAGCCCAGCGCGGTGTCCTTCAAGATCACCACCAACTGGTTCAGCAGTGCCGGCAACATCGATGCGATCGCCTGCGGCAGCAGCACCGAACGCAGTACCTGGCCCTCGGTCAGCCCCACCATCAGCCCGGCCTCGCGCTGTCCGCGCGGCAGGGAGTGGACGCCGGACCGTACCAGTTCGGCGATCACGGTGGAGTTGTAGAACACCAGGCCCAGGACCACACCGGCCATCGGCAGGTAGACACCCTGCAGAATGCCCAGCGGCCCGAGCATGCTGTAGAAGAAGACCATCAGCACCAGCACCGGCACACTGCGGAAGAACTCGACGAAGATCCCGCAGGGAACCGAGATCGCCCGGAGTTGGGACAGCCGGCCCATGCCGAGCAGTACCCCGAAGATCAACGACAGCACCACGGCCAGCAGCGCTGCCTGCAAGGTGTTCAACAGTCCGGGGAGCACGTAGTAGACCCAGGTGTCGGACTCGGCGAACGGCGCCCACTTGCTCGGGCCGAGCTGGGAACGCATCAACCACAGCAGACTGGCCACGACCGCCACGGCCAGCACGACCGCGACCACGCCGAGGACGACATTGATCACCCGGCCCTTGGGGCCCGGCTCGTCGAAGAGAACGGGGCGGCTCATCGGCGTACCGCCAATCGCTGGGAGAGGCTGGTGAACAGGTAGCCGACCGGCAGCGTGAGGATCACGAAGCCGACCGCGATGATCAGGAAGCTGACGATGCCCAGGTCGGGCCGGAACTCGATCATGCCTGCCAGCGACACCGACGGACCGGCGACACCGATCGCGGCGGCGACGGTGGTGTTCTTGATCAGGGCGACCATGGCATTGCCCAGCGGAGCCAGGGCGCCGCGCAGGGCCTGGGGCAGGATCACCTGCACCAGTGAGGGGACGAAGGACAGGCCGATCGCTCGCGCGGCCTCGGCCTGGCCGAGGTCGACGGTGTTCACACCCGAGCGCAGGGCCTCGCAGATGTAGGCCGCGTGATACAGGGTGAGACCGAGCCAGGCCCAGAAGAAGATGTTCCAGGCCAGCGGGGCCATCCGTCCCAACGGATAGACCGGCACGGTGATCGCGATACCGACGTAGAGCAGCACGACCAGGAAGGTCAGCGGGGTGTTGCGGAAGAGGAAGATGTAGATCGACCCGATGGCACGCATCGCCGAGGACGGTGACACCCGCATGACGGCGATCACCAGGCCGAGGATCGACGATCCGATGATCGTGGTGACCGCCAGTTGGATGGTCACCCAGAAGGCTTGAAGGACATCGAACCTTGTCAGAACCTCGATGAGGTCGTCCATCTATCCATCCCTAGGTCATGGCTGCGGGCTGCGACCGAGCCGGGTCGCAACCCGCAGCCGAGTTGGTGTGGGTCAGAGCCGCCGACGGCTCAGACGCAGGGCTCGAACTCGGTGGGCGGGTTGAACTCCGGGTTCGGGGTGAAGCCGGACTGGCCCACCGTCTCGTCCAGAGCCGTCTGCCAGGCGCCGGAATCGATCATGCTGGTGATCGCATCGTCGATCCTGGTGCAGAGCTCGGTGTCGCCCTTCTTGATGCCGACGCCGTAACGCTCCTCGCTGAACGGCTGGCCGACGACCTTCAGCTGACCCTCGTACTGCGGCTGGGCGGCGAAACCGGCCAGGATCACGTCGTCGGTGGTCACCGCATCGACGCCACCGGCAGCCAGCTGGGTGACACAGGTTGCGTAGTCGGGGAACTCCTGCAGTTCGATCTCGGTGCCGTACTCCTCCTGCACGTTCTCTGCCGAGGTGGAGCCGGAGACCGAGCACAGACGCTTGCCCGGCAACGACTCCGGGCCGGTGATGCTGGTGTCATCGGCCCGGACCAGCAGGTCCTGGCCGGCGACGAAGTACGGCCCGGCGAAGGAGACGCGCTCCTGGCGTGCCTCGGTGATCGAATAGGTCGCGAAGATCATGTCCACCTGACCGTTCTCGATTAGGTCCTCACGCTGAGCCGACGGGGCGGACACGAACTCCACATCGCTGTAGCCGAGTTCATTGGCCACGTACTGGGCGACCTCGACATCGAATCCGGTGAACTCCGCACCCTCCTGCAGGCCCAGACCCGGCTGGTCGAACTTGATGCCGATACGGATCGACTCGCCGCCGCTGTCACCGCCGGTGTCACCGCCCGGGGCCTGACCGGCCTGGTTCGCGCAGGCGCTCATCGCCAGCACCAGTGCAGAGGTCGCAGCCGCGACGCCCGCGAGTTTCGTGATCTTCATTGGTCTCCTCCGTGGATTCCTGGGTAGGGGATCGATGTGGATTGTCGGGTGGGTTCGGTGGGGATGCGAGCCCGAGATGGACGGACTCGCAGAGTTGTCAGTGGGAGAGGATCTTCCCGAGGAAGTCCTTCGCCCGGGAAGATTTCGGATTGGTGAAGAACGATTCCGGATCGCTCTCCTCGACGATCTGACCGTCGGCCATGAAGACCACCCGGTTGGCGGCCTTGCGGGCGAAACCCATCTCGTGGGTGACCACGACCATGGTCATACCGCCCTTGGCGAGGTCGACCATGACGTCCAGCACCTCGTTCACCATCTCCGGGTCCAGCGCCGAGGTGGGCTCGTCGAACAAGATCACCTTCGGGTCCATCGCCAGCGCCCGGGCGATCGCCACCCGCTGCTGCTGGCCACCGGACAACTGGGCGGGAAGCTTCGAGGCCTGCGAGTCGATGCCGACCCGGCGCAACAGTTCCATCGCCCGCTCCCGGGCAGCGGCCGGCTTCTGCTTGCGTACCTTGATCGGCCCGAGGGTGACGTTGTCCAGGATCGTCTTGTGGGCGAACAGGTTGAACGACTGGAACACCATGCCCACATCGGCGCGAAGCTTCGCCAGGGCCTTGCCCTCGGCGGGCAAGTCCTTGCCGTCGACGGTGATCCGGCCGTCGTCGATGGTCTCCAGCCGGTTGATCGCCCGGCACAGGGTCGACTTGCCCGAACCCGAGGGGCCGATCACGACGACCACCTCACCCCGGTTGATGGTCAGATTGATGTTCTGCAGTACGTGCAGCTCGCCGAAGTGCTTGTTCACATCTTCGAGCACGACGAGCGGTTCGCCGGCTACATGGTCGGGCTCGGAGGTCATGCGCCTGACGATAGGGCAGGAGTTCGGGACCTTGGGCGGCAAAACGGTTGAGATTCGATTACGTTCCGTCGGCGGCGTACGATTTTCCCGCCATGACGAACACCGCCACCGCATCCCCGCAGCTCACCGGCGACCAGCCGCATCGCACCTATCAGGTGCGTACCTACGGCTGCCAGATGAACGTGCACGATTCGGAGCGGATCGGTGGCCTGCTCGAGCAGGCAGGTTATGCCCCGGCGGCCGAGGGTGACGACGCCGATGTGGTGGTCTTCAACACCTGTGCGGTACGGGAGAACGCCGACAACCGGCTCTACGGCAATCTCGGACACCTGCTGCCGACCAAACAGGCACGACCCGGGATGCAGATCGCCGTCGGTGGATGCCTGGCCCAGAAGGACCGGGAGACGATCACCAGGAAGGCGCCGTGGGTCGACGTGGTGTTCGGCACCCACAACGTCGGCTCGCTGCCGGTGCTGCTGGAGCGCGCCCGGATCGCCGAGGAGTCGCAGGTCGAGATCGTCGAGGCGTTGCAGACCTTCCCGTCCAACCTGCCCACCCGCCGCGATTCGGCCTACGCGGCCTGGGTCTCGATCAGCGTCGGCTGCAACAACACCTGCACCTTCTGCATCGTGCCCGCACTGCGCGGCAAGGAGACCGACCGGCGCCCCGGTGAGATCCTCGCCGAGATCGAGGCACTGGTCGCCGAAGGGGTGCAGGAGATCACCCTGCTGGGACAGAACGTCAACGCCTACGGTGTCGAGTTCGGTGACCGACAGGCATTCGCGAAACTGCTGCGGGCCTGTGGTGGGATCGACGGCCTGGAGCGGGTGCGTTTCACCTCCCCGCATCCGAAGGACTTCACCTCCGACGTGATCGCGGCCATGGCCGAGACCCCGAACGTGATGCCGCAGTTGCACATGCCCCTGCAATCGGGTTCCTCGGCGGTGCTGAAGGCGATGCGTCGCTCGTACCGGCAGGAGAAGTTCCTGCGGATCATCGACGAGGTACGCCAGGCGATGCCGCAGGCAGCGATCACGACCGACATCATCGTCGGATTCCCCGGGGAGACCGATGCGGATTTCGAGGAGACGATGAAGGTCGCCGAGGCGGCGCGGTTCTCCTCGGCCTTCACCTTCCAGTACTCCAAGCGGCCCGGTACGCCGGCGGCCACGATGGACAACCAGGTGCCGAAGGCTGTGGTGCAGGAACGTTACGAACGACTGGTCGCCCGGCTGGACGAGATCGCCTGGGAGGAGAACAAGCGACTGCTCGGCCAGCAGGTCGAGGTGATGTTCGCCGACGGTGAGGGACGCAAGGACGCCGCCACCGATCGGATGTCGGGCCGGGCCCGGGACAACCGGCTGGTGCACGTCGCCGTACCGGCCGATCCGGGGCTTCGCCCGCGGCCCGGTGACATCGCCCTGGCCACCGTCACCCATGCCGCGCCGCACCATCTGACCGCCGACGGCGAGTTCAGCGGGCTTCGGCGGACCCGTGGTGGCGACGCCTGGCAGGCCCGCACCGAGCAGCCGGCGACCAGTCGTGCGGTCGGCCTCGGTATGCCCGGTCTCGGCAAGCCGGCCGCGGCTCCGGCCCCGACCGGCCCCGGCTGCCAGACCTGCTGAACAGCGTCGGCGTCCAGGGATCGGTCGGACCGCCCCCTGACCGCTGCGGATGCCGGTGACCCGATGCCGGGCCAGACTGCAGCGCATGGGAAACGACTACTGGGAGCATCGACGCCTGCGCCGAGACATCGAGTCGGTGCAGGCCGAGGCCGAGGCGGCGAACAGCCGCGCGTTGCACCTGCGCAGCGAGCTGTCCCAGCTCCGGGGCAGCCTCGAACAGCGGATCACCGCCATCGGCAGGGCATTCGACGCCTATGTCGAGCTCGGCGATCTTCGCGAGCAACTGGCCGCGTTCCCCGACACCACCACAGCCAGACAGCAGGCGGCACGCGCCGTGCTCGCACTGGCCGACCGGCGCACCCCCGAGCCGCTCGACCACGGCGACGGTGACTACTGGCTGACCTATGCCACCAACGCGCTGATCGCCCGATCCACCGGAGCTGTCGACGCCGAGGGTGAACGACGGGCGACCGACCTCGGCGGAGCCGAGTTCGAGCTCTACTGGGTGGCCGCCTGCGGCGGGGCCGGTCTGGGTGAACATGTCGGCGAACGGTTGTCGGCCGCACTGGCCGGTGACGGTGAGTTCAGCGCCACCCAGCGCACCATCTTCGAGCACCTGCTGCTGGGTGGTTACGGCCGATCCGTACCGATCGAGACCCTGCGGGCGAACATCGCCGGGGAGTCACCGCAACTGTGGCGGGACTGGATCATCGGGCTTGCCGACACCGATGAGGGACGATTGGGGAGGTTGCAGCAGCTCGCCGATCCCGGACAGCGGCTGACCGAGGCGGCGAAACCACAGGTACGTCGGTTCGGAGCGCCGAACGCGACGGTCGGGGAACTGGACCCGGCTGCGGTCGTCGATCGGTTGCAGCGGGCGTGCGCCGAACTGATCTCCAACGGGTTCGGCGAGGAGGCCCCGATCCTGATGCGGATCCGGGAACTGCGCTGGACCGTCGAGCACCCCGACCAGTCGCCCGACGACCGGCAGGTGGAGCGGTTCGCGGTCGGGCCGCTGCTCCGTACCGCACTGACCTCGCCGCGAACCGACCCGTGGATCCGTGCCCAACTGGTGCACATCGCCGACGACCGGATCGCCGCCTGGATGGAGTCGGTGGCAGCGTCGCCCGATCCGCAACCGTCGAGCATCCGGTTGAACCGTGGTGGGTCGGTGACGGTCACCGCAGCGGGCGCCGACCCTGCCGAACTGGCGACCGCGCGCCGACGACTGGCCGAGTCGGTGCCCCGGTCGCGGCGATGGCCGCTGATTGCGATCGGTGTACTGCTGGTCGGCGCGGTGCTGTGCTTCGCGCTCGATCTGGTCGCCCTGGCCGTCGTCCTGCTGCTGGCGCTTGCCGGGGTCGGAGTCCAGGCGGTGCTGGCCGAGCGGGCCCGCCGGCAGAGCGCCGAGCAGATCAGCGTGGTGATCGGCGAACTGGACCCGCTGATCGCCGAGAGCGTGGACAAGTGCCGGGCCCAGGATGCGGCGGAGATCGAGCAGCGGCGACGTACCGGCGAGTTGCTCGAGAAGCTGCGTCCGGTGTTCGGTGAGCGCGGGGAGTCCGGTGTGGGTGGGGAGTCCGGCGTCGGCGCGCGGACCGGATCCTCCCGGGTGTGAGCGTCAGGCAGGCGCGAGCGCCCGGGTCGGAGTGCTTGGGTGTGAGTGCCTGGAGTGGGAGTGGCTCGGGTGTGGGCACTAGGGGGTGAGTGTCAGGACATGAGAAGGGGTGCCGGGAGATCCCGGCACCCCTTCGATCAAACCCTGGTCGGTCTCACTCCGGCTTCGGCTCACCCTCGCCCGGCTGTCCGCCGAACTGATCCTTGGCGAAGTCCTGGGCCTGGTCCACCTGGCCCTCGTACTTGCTGCCGGTCTTCTGATCGACAGCGTCGCCGGCCTGGTCAATGCCCTGGTCGACCTTGTCGCTGTGCTCGGAAGCCAGATCCTTGGCCTTGTCGAAGATTCCCATCGTGGATTTCCTTCCGTTGGGTCCCGCCGCCCGTTCAGGCGGCGGTCTACCATGATGTCGTCTCGGCGGGCCGGTGCAAAGTGCCTTCGCCCGTTTTCGGAAAGGGATGGTTACTCGTGGGTCACCTGCGTCCGCCGCTGTGGGTCCTCAATGGCGCCACGGCCAGCGGAAAGAGCGGTCTGGCCATCGAATTGGCACAGCGGCTCGCGGCTGCGGGACAACCGGCAGAAATCGTGAATGCCGACTCGATGCTGGTCTACCGCGGGATGGACATCGGTACGGCCAAACCGACCGCGGACGAGCGCGCGGCCGTACCGCATCATCTGATCGACATCCACGACATCGAAGAACCGGCCGCAGTCGCCGACTTCCAGCAGCGCGCCCGGCAGGTGATCGAGTCCTGCCGCAGCCGTGGGGTGCTGCCGATCCTCGCCGGCGGGTCGGCACTGTACGTCCGGGCGATCATCGACGAGTTCGACTTCCCCGGCGCCGACCCGCAGGTACGGGCCCGCTGGGAGGAGGTCCTGGCCGAGCGTGGACCCGAGCACCTGCATGCCGAACTGGGCCGCCGTGCACCGCAGGCGGCCGCCCGGATCCTGCCCGGGAACGGCCGGCGGCTGGTCCGGGCGCTGGAGATCCACGAACTGACCGGCCAGGTCACCGCTGCGTTGCCGGAGCCGACCTATGCCCTCGACGCAGTCCGGCAGATCGGGATCGAGATCGAGCGGGACGCCCTGGATGCCCGGATCGAGGCGCGGGTCGAGCAGATGTGGGACCAGGGGTTCGTCGGGGAGGTCGAGGGCCTGGCGGCGCGTGGTCTTGCCGACACGCCCACCGCGGGCAAGGCGCTGGGATACCGCCAGGTGCTGGCGTACCTGCGTGGTGACCTGACCGAACGCCAGGCGAGCGAACGTACCGTCTCGGCGACCCGGCGATTCTCCCGCAAACAGTTCGGCTGGTTCCGTCGCGACCTGAGAATTCGCTGGTATCCGGCCCTCGATCCGCGATTGGCCGACCGAGTGTTGGCCGATGCGCAAGACTGGACGCATGCGTAACTGGCCATTCGCCAAAGGACACGGCACGCACAACGACTTCGTCATCATCAACGATCGGCACGGGATGTACGATCCCGACTCCGCCGACGTGCGTTTCCTCTGCGACCGGCACGGGGGCATCGGTGGCGACGGCGTGTTGCGTGTGGTCCGGGCCCGCTACGTCAAGGACTGGGACGGCGACCCGGATCTGTGGTTCATGGACTACCGCAATGCCGACGGTTCGATCGCCGAGATGTGCGGCAACGGGGTACGGGTGTTCGCCCGCTACCTGGTCGAGGAGGGGCTCGCCATGGGGGAGTCGCTGCCCATCGCCACCCGCGCCGGTCTGCGTACCGCTCGTTTCGTGCACCAGGACCAGGTCGCGGTCGAGATGGGACCGGTCGTCGTCAGGGACGCCGGGGTGAAGGTGGAGTTGGCCGGGGAACGCTGGCCGGCGCTGAGTGTCGACGTCGGCAATCCGCATGCCGTGGTCGAGGTCAGTGATCTGTCGACCCTCGACTTCTACTTCGCGCCGACCTGGTTCCCGTCGGAGGCCTTTCCCGAGGGCGTGAACGTCGAATTCGTCCGTTCGGTCGGCCCCGGCCACATCGCCATGCGGGTCTTCGAGCGGGGGGTCGGGGAGACCCAGTCGTGTGGCACCGGCACCGTGGCCGCAGCGGCCGCGGCGGCTCAGCGCGACGGCACCGGGATCACCCATTGGCGGGTGGACGTGCCCGGTGGGACGGTGCGGGTGGATCTTCGCCCCGATGGGTCCACCTTGACCGGCCCTGCCGTGATCGTCGCTCGGGGCGAGGTCTTCCTCCCCAATCAGTTCGACTGACTCCGGCTGTTCGACTGACTCCGGCTGTTCGACTGACTCCGGCTGTTCGACTGACTCCGGCTGTTCGACTGACTCCGGCCGCTGATCAGGTCGGCCGACATCCGATGCTGAGGTCTGGCTGCTGAGTTTCTGGGCATATCTGGTCGGTATTCGGTCACTGCTGCCGTATTTGGCAGCGATGGCCGAATAGCTACCCCAAATGCCGTGGGCCTTGGTTTGGGAGCTTGGTGCGGCGAGCGGGCACGGGCCTTGATGCGGCGAGCGGGCACGGGCCTCGGTGCGGGGGCTGGTCGCTCGGGCGGCCGCTAGTCCGTGGCCCCGCGGCAATCGAAGTCGTGTGATCCGGGCGGAAATCGCTGGTCGGTCTTGGAGGCGTGTGGGATTCTTGATCGAAGATGATGAACTTTGCTGCACATGTGACCGATGACGACCGTCGCGCCGATGCACGGCTCGACCCGGCCGATACCGAGCCCGCCGATGCGCTGCTCGACGACAGTGCCGGGACCGATGACTACGACAGCGTCGGGACCGATGACCACGACATCGCCGGGTCCGCTGACTACGACGGTGACCAGTTCGACCGGGAGGACCGGCATTCGCTGCGCCGCGTGGTCGGTATGTCCACCGAACTCGACGACATCACCGAGGTCGAGTATCGGCAACTGCTGCTCGAACGTGTCGTCCTGGTCAGTGTCTGGACCTCCGGCAGCCAGGTCGACGCCGACAATGCGATGGCCGAGTTGAAGTTGCTGGCCGAGACCGCGGGCTCCCAGGTCCTCGAAGGGCTGGTCCAACGACGCTCCAAGCCCGACGCCGCCACCTACATCGGCAGCGGCAAGGTGGCCGAGCTGCAGGAGGTGGTGGCCGCCACCGGCGCGGACACCGTGATCTGTGACGGTGAACTGAGCCCGGCCCAGCTCCGCAACCTGGAGGACCGGGTCAAGGTGAAGGTGATCGACCGGACGATGCTGATCCTGGACATCTTCGCCCAGCACGCGAAGAGCGTGGAGGGCAAGACCCAGGTCGAGCTGGCCCAGCTGAACTATCTCAAGCAGCGACTGCGTGGCTGGGGCGGGAACCTGTCCCGGCAGGTCGGTGGCCGTTCCTCCGGCGGTGTCGGTGTCGGTGGTCGAGGCCCCGGTGAGACGAAGCTGGAGACCGACCGTCGACGGATCAACCACCGGATCAGCCAGCTCCGGGCGAAGCTGCGCGAGATGGATGTCTCCCGGGCCACCAAGCGGGCCGAACGCGAACGCAATCGGGTGCCCTCGGTGGCCATCGTGGGCTACACCAATGCCGGCAAGTCCAGTTTGTTGAACCGGCTGACCGGTGCGGGCGTCCTGGTCGAGGATGCGCTGTTCGCGACCCTGGACCCGACCACCCGCCGCTCGGAGACCGACGACAGTCGGGTGTTCACGCTGACCGACACCGTCGGATTCGTCCGGCACCTGCCGCACGACCTGGTCGAGGCCTTCGCCTCCACCCTGGAGGAGTCGGCCAGTGCCGACCTGCTGCTGCACGTGGTCGACGGTTCCGACCCCGACCCGTTCGGTCAGATCAGCGCGGTGCGTACCGTGCTCTCCGACATCGGTGCGGCCACCCTGCCGGAACTGTTGGTGATCAACAAGACCGATGCCGCGGATCCGCAGACGCTGACCGCGCTGCGGACCGCGCACCCCGACGCGGTCTTCGTCTCCGCCCGCACCGGGGCTGGTGTCGAGGAGTTGCGCGAGCGGCTCTGGGCCGGGTTGCCCCGCCCCGAGATCGAGCTGTCGGCGCTGCTGCCCTACGAGCGTGGCGATCTGCTGAACAAGGTGCACCAGAGCGGCGAGCTGCTCCAGACCGAGCACACCGGTGAGGGCACGCGGGTCCGCGCCCGGGTGCATCCGGACCTGGCAGCCGAACTGGCCGACTACCGGACCGACGGTACGGCCGGCTGACGGCCGTCCTACGCCCAGGGGGTTTGTCCACAGTCGGCGCGCGCCGCAGCGATTCCCGGCCACGCGTCGCCTAGTCTTGTTCGGTGACCGGGGAGCCTGAGATCGCTGAACGCGCGCTGGAGATTCTCGACTCCGCCGTGGCCCGGATCGACGGTCGTGCCCGGGCCGGGCAGCGGCAGATGGTCGAGGCGGTCGCCGAAAGCCTCGACAGCGGACAGCACCTGCTGATCCAGGCCGGGACCGGAACCGGCAAGTCGCTCGGCTATCTCGCCCCGGTACTCGCCCACCTGACTGAGCACCCCGACCGCAGGATCGTCATCGCCACTGCCACCTTGGCGCTGCAGGCGCAGCTGGCCAAGGCCGACATCCCGGCGGCGGTGGAAGCGGCATCGAAGGTGTCCGGCCGCACACCGCGCCACGCGATCCTCAAGGGGCGCTCGAACTACGCCTGCCTGCTGCGGGCACGTGACGGTGGCACGGGGGATCAGACCGCGCTGTTCTCCGCCGCCGACCTGAGTGCGACCATCCCGCCGAAGGAGGCACCCAGTGAGCTGGGGGCGGAGGTGCTGGCGCTGCGGGAATGGGTCGAGGAACAGGCCGAGGTGGCGGGCCTGGCCGACCGTGACGATGCACCGAGTCACACCCAACGTGGTTGGGCACAGGTCTCGGTACCGGTCCGTGAGTGCCTGGGGGCGCAGCGCTGTCCCTACGGTGAGGAATGTTTCGTCGAACGCTCCCGCGAACAGGCCAGGCAGTCGCAACTGGTCGTCACCAACCATGCGCTGCTGGCGATCAACGCGATGCACGGCGGGACAGCCCTGCCCGAACACGACCAGTTGATCATCGACGAGGCCCATGAGCTGACTTCCCGGATCACCTCGGCGGCCTCGGCAGAGCTCTCGCCGACGCTGATCGAGCGGGTCGGCCGGAGGGTCGACAGCTACCTCGACGACGATCTGGCCGCTGACCTGATCGACACCGGGGAGGCGCTTCGCTCCGCGCTGGACCAGGCTCGGCCGGGGAGGGTGCTGAACGACAACGAGGCGGTGCCGATCGCCGCCGGTCAGGTACGCGACCTCGCGCGACAGGCGATGACGGCCATGTCGAAGGAGAAGGATCCCGATCCCGAACGGCGACAGGCGGCGGCGGCTGTCGCCGAGGTCTACGACATCGCCGAGCGGATTGCCGCGGTGGCCGATGCCGATGTCGTCTGGGTGACCGATTCCGAACGGTTCGGTCGCGATGTCCGCGTCGCCCCACTGTCGGTCGCCGGACTGCTCCGCTCGAAGGTGCTCTCCGAACACACCACCGTGCTGACCTCGGCGACCCTGAAACTCGGTGACAGCTACACCGCGATGGCCGGTTCGGTCGGGCTGGCTGCCGACGAACGAGGAGAGCGGCCCGGGGACGGGCTGTGGCGGGGGATCGACGTCGGTTCCCCCTTCGACTACTCGCGACAGGGCATCCTCTACACCGCCACCGATCTGCCGGCGCCGAGTAGGGAGGGGATCAGCCCCGCGTCCCTGGCCGAGGTGGCCGAGCTGGTCTGGGCGGCCGGTGGTCGTACCCTCGGGCTCTTCGCCTCCCAGCGTTCTGCCGAGGCAGCCGCGGTCCATGTGCGCAAGCAGTTGCCCGATTTCAGCATCCTTTGTCAGGGCGATGCCCACCTGGGCGAGCTGACCTCACGCTTCGCCGCCGAACCGCAGACCTCGCTGTTCGGCACCTTGTCGTTGTGGCAGGGGATCGACGTGCCCGGGGACACCTGCCAACTGGTGATCATCGAGAAGCTGCCGTTCCCGCGGCCGGACGACCCGCTGATGCAGGCGCGGCAGCAGGCGGTTTCGGAGAACGGTGGGAACGGGTTCATGAGTGTCGCCGCCACCCAAGCCGCTCTGCTGCTGGCCCAGGGTGCGGGCCGGTTGATCCGACGGGTGAGCGATCGCGGAGTGGTGGCGGTGTTGGACCCGCGGTTGGTGACCGCCAGGTACGGGTCGTTCCTGCGGTCGTCGATGCCGCCGATGTGGTCGACCAGGGACCGGGAGACGGTGATCAACGCGCTGCGTCGGCTGGCTGCGGCATCGGAGCAGGCTGCCTGAGTCTCCCGGCTGGAGTATCCCTGCGGGGGCGTCCCCGAGCGCCGGGAAAGCCGCCTCAATCCGGCCGCTGTCGCTCGGCTGACCGTAGCCGGCGCAACATCCGGGCATCGGCGAAGCCGACCTGCCGGGCGGCACTGTCGATGGAGACTCCTCGGGCGATCAGGCTCTGGGCATGTTCCAGCCTCAGCGTCTGTTGGTAACGCAGTGGGGTGGTGCCGGTGGCAGCCACGAACGCCCGGGTCAGCGTTCGCTCGCTGGTCGCTTCGGCACTGGCCAGAATCCGCAGGGGCAGTGTTCGGTCCAATTCGTACTCGATCCGATCCTGTACGCGGTGCACGAGATCATCCATGTGGTTGCGATGGATCAGCAGCGGGCTCAGTTGTGGGTCTCGGCCATTCCGCCGGGTGTAGACCACCATGTCGCGCGCGGCTGCTGCGGCGACCGACGGGCCATGAGCAACAGCGACCAGGTGGAGCGCAAGATCGATTCCACTGGCAATGCCGGCAGAGGTGATCACCCGATCATCGACGGTGAAGAGCACGTCGCGTACTACCTCTGCCGATGGATGGGTCCGTGCGAGCTCATCCTGCAGCTCGTGGTGGGTGGTGCATCGACGGTGATCGAGAAGTCCCGCCTGTCCGAGATCGAAGGCGCCGGAGCAAACACTGGCTATGGTCCCACCTGATCGGTGGTGCTCCCGAAGTCTGACCAACGCCTCGGCTGAAAGGGCAGCGGGGTTGGTGGTTCTGGCCGCCGTGGCTCGACCCGGAACGATGATCAGGTCCGCGGCACCCAAGGGCGGCCATTCATCGGTGGCCGCAAGATCGACTCCCTGGTCGGATCTGACCGTCGGGGAGCTGGCGACGTGCACCACCCGGTAGTCCGCACCGGCAGCGTTGGCCGACTGGAAGACCTGGGCCGGCCCGGCTAGATCAAGCAACACGAGCCCGGGCGTCAGGACGAACACGACTGTGATGGTCGCTGGCGCTCCCTTCAGGAGCTGGTCAGTCACCGTGCTCCAGTCGCAACAGGTCCTCGGTGTTCAGTACCTCGGCAAATCCTCGTTGCTGCAGGATTGCACCGGTCCTTCGGATCAGTTCCGTTCGGCCCACGATGCCGTACCGGTCGTCGACCAAATCGGAGGTGGTCGTTGCATCGAGGACGAAGGTGACTTCAAACCCGAGGTCGGAAGCCAACCTGGCCGTCGTTTCACAGCACTGTTCGGTCCGGACACCGGTGATCACCAATCGGCGGATTCCCCGTTGAACCAGCAACTGTTGTAGGCACGTTGTGGTGAACGAGTTGACCGAGGTCTTGGTCACCTGAGGCTCAGCGGAAGCCGGCCCGAGTTCGGTCACGACCTGGACGAACCCGCGGGCCGGGTCGAAGACCGTTCCCGAGTTCGGTTCGGAGTGGGTGATCCACACGATCAGGTCAGCGCGGACACGCGCCCAGTCCACCACTCTGGAGATGTTCGCCAAGGTCTCCTCCGGGCACATGGCCCTCCATTCGGATCTCCTCTGGCGAAACGACTCCTGAACGTCGATGACCAGTAGGGCAGTGTCTGTGCGATGGTTCACCCGTCCATCATCGGTCGCCCACGCCCACCCTGCCAGTCACCCCCAAGTCACGATGCGGAACGATCCGGTCATCAGGACGGAGGGGGTAAACGACTGACTGTCCGCTCGGAGACCACCTGGTTGCCGGTACGGACCCTCGGCACACGCCGCAGTAGACGCTGCGGACGGTCCGGCTCAGACCCGGCGCAGCACGGCGACGACCTTGCCGAGGATCGAGGCATGGGTGCCGTCGATCGGCTCGTAGGCCGGATTGTGCGGCATCAGCCAGACCTTGCCGTCACGGCGTTTGAAGGTCTTCACCGTGGCCTCGTCGTCGAGCAGTGCGGCCACGATGTCGCCGTTGACCGCATCGGGCTGCTGGCGGACGGCGACGAAGTCCCCGTCACAGATCGCCGCATCGATCATCGAGTCACCGGAGACCTGCAGCAGGAACAGGGTTCCCTCGCCGACCAGTTGACGGGGCAGTGGGAACACGTCCTCGACGCGTTCCTCGGCCAGGATCGGCCCGCCGGCCGCGATCCGGCCGACGATCGGTACCGAGACCGGCTCCGGCATCGCGTCAGCGATCCCGGTCACGTCCAGTTCCTCGGCATCGGTGCCGGGCAGCAGCACCTCGAGCGCCCGGGGACGGTTCGGGTCCCGCCGCAGGAAGCCCTTGTTCTCCAGCACCTTCAGCTGATGCGCCACCGACGAGGATGAGGCCAGGCCGACTGCCTGTCCCATCTCCCGGATGCTCGGCGGGTATCCGCGTCGGGTGACCGACTCCTGGACGACCTCGAGAATCTTCCGCTGCCGCGGGGTGAGGCCGTCGGCGTCGAGCTGCCCGTCCGGATCGGTGCCGAGTTGGTCGGCGATCGCTGCCGAGGTCGGTCGTCCCGCGCGCCGGGAGGTGGAGCCTGCCATGTCCCGAAGGCTAGGACACCTGAAGCCGGATTCAAACAACTGTTCGAGCGTGTCGAGGAGATTGCCTCAGATCGTCGACCTCCCGGGGCGGTGGACGAGCTGGCCGAGGAGCAGCCCGATCTGCAGCAGAACCGGATCCCGGGTCGGCAACGGTGTGTGGACGGTGTCACCCTCGGGTCCCTCCATGACGGGTCGCGGCCCGCGGGGAGCCGGCGCCGACCGCCACCATCAGGGCCGGTGACACCGGGGGTCTGGAACGAGTGTCAGAGCTCGGTGTTTGAGTGTGCTCGTGCTCGACCGAGAGGTCGGACAGAAGACATGTTTCGAACATTTGTGCGAAATGTCCTTGCTCTTGTCGGCGGGGACGGCTAGAAATGTATCGAACAGATGTTCGAGTCCGGTCGGGTGATTGGAATCAACCGCACGGACCACTTCCCACGGAGGTCATCATGGCAGCCAGCATTCTCGAGATTCCGTCGTCCGACGTGCTCCTCACCCGTCCCCGTCGGACTGCTCCCGACCTTCGGGTGGTCGAACTCGCTGACCGGGTGCAGGGAGGGGAGTTCAACCAGCTGATGCGCATTCCGCTGGCCGACCTGATGCGCGGCAATCCGTGCCCCGAGGCATCGCTGCCCAGTTCGGATCGGCGGGACGTCACGGCTGCCGGTACGTCCAAGGGTGTGTCGACAGCTGTTGCCGAGCAGACGGTCGGTGGGCCGTCGGTGCGGACCGCCGTCTCACCGTCCGCCCCGGTGACGCCGCGTCCGGTACGTCGGCGCCGCCGGTCCGGGCCGCATGCGCGACCGGTCGTCCGGGCACCGAAGGTGTCGGCGCGCGGCTGCACGGTCGGTCCGTCCGTTGCTGCCGTCAGCAGCAGCGGATGGCAGTTGACCGTCCGTGGACAGGTGCTGGTGATGGGTCTGATCGGGTTGATCGTCCTGGTCGCGATGGTCTGCATCGGGATGACCATCGGGGAGATCCTCACCTCTCCGGCCTACCTGCGCTGAGCCGCGGTGGGTCCTCGTCCTGCGGTCGGCTGCGGTCTGCCGCGCGCGAGGCCACGAGGCTAATGGATGCTGGATGCGCGTCCCACCACGTCGGCCGTGGGCGAGCGGCGCGACTGCCCATGCCGATGACTCGCCGACAACGAGGAGTCCGCATGGTAGTGAGGAGTCCGCGTGGCGGTGAAGAGTCAGTGCGCGCCGAGAGAGGGACGCCGCCGCAGTGAATGAGCGCCAGCGAGGCCGCGACCCATTGGTCACGGCCTCGCTCGTTTCGGTACTTGCTGCCGAATCAGGTCACCGGTCGAACCGGGCACCCTCGGGCTTCGAGTTCAGCGCCCAGAGGATGATCAGGACGATCGGCCCGAGGCCGCAGAGGAAGATCCCGATGTGGAGAAGCTGCCACAGACCGCTCAGGTTCGCATCATGGAGTCGGCGAGCACCGACGCCCAAGGTCGTCACCACCGCGCCTAGGTACAGCAGGGAGCTGACGAAGGTGGGCCATCCCGATGCCGAGTATCCGCCGTCAAGGGACACCGATCCGGTGCTGCTGCCGATGATCGAGATGAGGATCCCGAGCACCCAGTAGGCACCCCAGACAGCCAGGGCCACCCACCAGAACTCGCTGCGGCTGGCACGGCCGTCGAAGACGAACATCTTCTTCGTCCAGCGGCTCAGCGCGTCACCGAAGCCGATGCCGTACCACGGCTTGCTCAGGTCCTGCGGATCACCGGCAGGCTGCCCGGCAGCGGCGCCGTAGGCGGCGGGATAACCGCCGTAGCCGGCATTCGGGTCCTGTCGATAGCTGCCCGGTGCGCCATAGGCCGGTTCACCGTAGTTCTGTTGCTGGCCGTAGTCGCCCTGGCCGTAGGCCTGTTGCTGGCCGTAGTCGCCCTGGCCGTAGGCCTGTTGCTGGCCGTAGTCGCCCTGGCCGTAGTTCTGTTGCTGGCCGTAGTCGCCCTGGCCGTAGTTCTGTTGCTGGCCGTAGTCGCTCTGGCCGTAGTTCTGTTGCTGGCCGTAGTCGCTCTGGCCGTAGCTCTGTTGCTGGCCGTAATCGCCCTGACCATAGGTCGGTTGCTGGCCACCATCATCCTGGCCGGGCTGACCGAAGCTGCTCGGGTCCGACTGTCCATAGCTGGATGATCCGTACGCACCCGCTCCGCTCTCGGGTTGACCGGCCGAGCCGGGGCTGGACTGGTCCTGGCCGTAGGAGGGCGAGCCGTAGCTGGGGGTTCCGTAACCGGGGGTCTGTTCGGGTTGACCGGCCGAGCCGGGGCTGGACCGGTCCTGACCGTAGGAGGGCGAGCCGTAGCTGGGGGTTCCGTAACCGGGGGTCTGCTCGGGTTGACCAGCCGAGCCGGGGCTGGACTGGTCCTGACCGTAGGAGGACGAGCCGTAGCTGGGGGCCCCGTAGCCGGGGGTCTGTTCGGGCTGACCGTAGCTGGGGGAGCCGTAACCGGGGGTTTGTTCGGGTTGGCCGTAGCTGGGGGAGCCGTAGCCCTGCTGGCTGCTGTCCGCGCTGCCATAGCTGGGGGAGCCGTAACCGGGGGTCTGTTCGGGCTGGCCATAGCTCGGCGCGCCACCCTGTTCCTGCTGGGGTGATCCGTACCCTTGACCGAGGGTCTGATCCTGGTCGCTGTTGCCGTACCCACCCGATGGTGGTCCGTACGCCGGCGACTGACCGTAGGCCCCCGGCGGCGTCTGGTCGCCCTCGTTCTGTTCGGGATTCTCGGCCCGGTCGTCCGGGTTCTGCGTGCTCATCTCGCTCCTATGGATTGGGCTAGCCGGAGTCTAGGGGTTCGTGGTTCCACCTGTCAGGACCATACTGGGGTGGTGTTCACCCACCAGCGAACCGTCGCCGGGCGCCCGGAGCATGTCCTGCTTGCCCGGCGCGGGCTGACCCAGCTGGCGGTGTTCGGTGCCGTCGGGGTCGGTCTGAGCGCGGTCTACGCCGCTTTCGGGGTCGGGATTCCGTGCTGGTTCAAACTCCTGACGGGCTGGGAATGCCCATTCTGTGGCGCGACCCGCATGGGTGCGGCCCTCCTGGAGTTCGATCTGACCGGGGCATTCGCCTGGAATCCGCTGGTCTTCGTCGGCCTGATCGCGCTCGGGTTGCTGGGGCTGGTCTGGTTGATCGAATTGCGCCGACCACTGCCTCGCCCTCCGGGTTGGTCTGGGTTGCGTCGGCAACTCAGCAGGTACGGGCCGGCACTCATCGCTGCCGTACTGGTCGGTTACACACTGGTCCGCAACCTGACCTAGAATCCGCCCGGACGTCGCGCCCGCCCCGGGCGTGTCGTGACGCAGCACCCGAGGAGACGACGATGCACTGTCCGTACTGCCAGTACCCCGATTCGCGGGTGCTGGACTCGCGGACCGCCGAGGACGGTGCCAGCATTCGTCGGCGGCGGCAGTGCCCCCACTGTGACCGACGGTTCAGTACCGTCGAGCAGATCCAGATCGGGGTACGCAAACGCTCCGGTGTGGTCGAACCGTTCAACCGCGAGAAGGTCATCAGCGGAGTCCGCAAAGCCTGCAAGGGTCGGCCGGTCGACGAGGAGGACCTGGCTCGGCTGGGAGCGGCGGTGGAGGCTGCCCTGCGCGCATCCGGGCAGGCCGAGGTGAAGGCCGACGACGTCGGCCTGGCGATCCTCGGTCCCTTGCGAGATCTCGACCAGGTCGCCTATCTGCGATTCGCCAGCGTCTACCGGCAGTTCGACTCCGTGGACGACTTCGCCGCCGAGATCGAGACACTGCGGGCCCCGGCAGACGACTGAGCCGATCGCAGGCATCGGCCCCGAGCGCCTGCCGGGCCCGTCCAGGTCAGTCCTCGGTGGTGCCCGCCGGGCGGCGCCCCAACTCCTCGTCCAGCCGCAACAGGCCCGGGCCGTCGTCGTTGTTCATCTCGATCCGCCCGATGATCTCCCGGACCGTCGCCTCCTCCTCGATCTGCTCGGCCAGGAACCAGTCGAGCAGCGGGCGCGAATCCAGGTCACCGGCGTCGGCACACAGACGGCACAGATTCCGGATCGACTCCGAGACCTTCTCCTCGTGGGCGACGGCTGCCTTGAAGACGTCCAGCACCGAGTTGACGTCCAGCTTCGGCGCGGACACCGCCCCGATCTGCGGATGGTTGTCCCGGTCGGCGACGTGGTCGATGAACTTGTTGGCGTGGACGATCTCCTCGTCCGCCTGGTGGCGCAACCAGGCAGCCATCCCGGGCAGGTCCCGGATCTCCAGCTCGATCGCCATCTGCCGGTAGGCGATGGATGCCTCGAACTCGAGGGTGATCTGGTCGTTGAAGGCCTCGGTGAGGGCCGGCGTCAGCTTCATGGAGCCAACGCTACCCTGACCAATCCCCGCGCGGCAGGGTCGCAGCAGGCCGTTCCGCGCAGCAGTGCCGGGTACCGGTCCGGACAGCTTGGCGCCGACGGTGAGTACGCTGCGGTCCATGGTCGACGACGCCACCGCTGGAACCTCCCGGGCCACTGCCGGCCGGGGTGATCGAACCCTTTCCGGGGCCGGGACGCGCGCGCCGGCCGGAGGGCGGGCCCGGCTACCGGGTGTACAGACCGATTCGATCCGGATCGTCGAGGTGTCGGCCCGCGACGGGCTGCAGATCGAACCGACGATCGTTCCCACCCAGACCAAGGTGGACATGATCGGTCAGTTGGCCGCCGCCGGTCTGCGCACCATCGAGGCGACCTCTTTCGTCTCGCCGAAGTGGGTGCCGCAGTTGGCCGATGCGGCTCAGGTCCTGGCCCAGCTCGAGCCGGTCGCGCAATCCGGGGTCGATCTTCCCGTACTCGTACCGAACCAGCGCGGTCTCGATCGGGCGCTGGCCGCGGGAGCGCGGAGCATCGCGGTGTTCGCCTCCGCCACCGAATCCTTCGCCCAGCGCAACTGGAACTCCGATCTGGCCGGAGTGCTGGCCATGGCGAGCCCGGTGATCACCGAGGCCAAGCGCCGAGGCCTTCCGGTCCGGGGCTACCTCTCGATGTGCTGGGGTGACCCCTGGGAGGGGCCGACGGATCCGGCCCGGGTGGCCGAACTGGCCGCGCAGCTGATCCGGCTCGGCTGTGACGAGGTCAGCCTCGGGGACACCATCGGGGTGGCGACGGCCGGGGTGGTGGTCCGGTTGGTACGGGCGGTGGTCGAGGCCGGGGTCGAGGTGGACCGGATCGCGCTGCACTTCCACGACACCTACGGTCAGGCCGTGTCGAATGTGCAAGCCGGCCTCGGTGAGCAGGTACGTACCTTCGACGCCTCCGCCGGGGGTCTCGGAGGCTGTCCGTACGCCCAATCGGCCACGGGCAATCTGGCCACCGAGGACCTCGTCTGGTTCTGCGACGGCCTGGGTCTGCGGACAGGTGTCGACCTGGATCGGCTGGTCAGGCTCAGCGAGCAGCTGGCAGGCGTTCTCGGCCGTCCCTCGCCCTCGGCGGTGGTTCGGGCACTGGCCGGTGCCGACTGAGCGGCGGTGTCGATGCGCAGAAACCTGTGCTCTTTCCGCCGCCGCGGGTGGCAGCGTTTCGCCGACGAGTGCGCTAGGTTCGACGCGTGGGCGACTATGACGATTTCGATCTCGATCGCAGCACCCAACAATCCTGGGACGCGTTCACCGATCGGCTTGCCGAGGTGATCTCGATGATCGACGACACCGCTGATCTGGTGATCAGCAGTGTGGCGGTCAATGACGCCGACGAGGTCCCCTTCGTCCGCTTCCACTCACTCGACCGCGACACGGTCCGGGCCGAGGCGGCAAGCAATGCGCTGCTGGGTGAACACTTCCAGCTCACGCCTGCCGAACTGGCCGCCATGGAGGAGCTCGGGTGGCGCCCGCCGAGCAGCGACGGCCAGAATCCCACGGCGAACTTCTGGGTGGAGATGGAGCAGGAGCGGTCGCGGCAGTTGGCCGAGGTCTCCGTCGCTGCGCTGCGTGATGTCTACGGCATCATGCATCCGGTCTTCCTCGCCCCCGATCAGCTCGCCGAGATCCTCACCCCGCGACGTGAGCTCGGCGGGAGCACCGAATTCGACCTCGAGGACGTGGTGGCGATCGTCCCGGTGAACTTCGAGCACCTCGACGACATGGTCGCCGAGGAACTCGAGGACATGTTCGGGCACCCCCCGGTGCGCGACTCCGAGGGCGACTTCGCGATCCGCATCGGCTCGACCATGCTCTTCCTGCGTGCCTCGGACAACGCCCGGGAGGTGAAGCTCTTCGCCTCCGTCGTCCACGACGTGGAGGGCCGCTCGCGGGCGATGGAAGTCCTGAACGACCTGAACACCGAAGCGCGCGGAGTGAAGTTCATCCTGATCCGGGACCGGGTCTTCGCCACCATGACCGTGCTGGCACATCCCTTCGTCCGGGCCCATCTGCAGCAGGCAGTGCGCCACCTCGGTTCGGTGGCCGACAGCCTGGACACCGAACTGGCGACCAAGTTGCGCGGTCGCACCACCTTCGAAGAGTCATAGGAGCCAGCCATGCCCACCGAGTCGACCCCGGACAGGTCCCGGACCGGTGACGACGAGATCGTCAACGGCGCGGTGGTGGTCGGCGTGGACGGCTCCGAGGACAGCCTGCGGGCGGTCATGTACGCACTGCGCGAGGCCCGTCTGTGGGACCGTGAGCTGTTGATCGTGCATGCCGTCGACGACTCGATCCTGGTCGGGGCCTGGGGAGTGAGTTACGACCCGAGCGTGCTCGCCGAGGCAGGTACGGAGGTGGTCGAGCACTCCCGGGACTACGCCATCGAGCACGGTATGCCCGCCGACCGGGTGCGCTCGGAGGTGTTCCTCGGCAACCCGTCGGTGGTGATGGCCCGCCTCAGCGAGAACGCCTGGACAGTGGTCGTCGGCCGACGGGCCAAGAGCGGTCTGGAACGGTTGTTCGTCGGCTCCACCAGTGTCAGCCTGGCCAGCGCCTCGCAGTGTCCGATGATCATGGTCTCGGCCGCCACCAACCCGTCGAGGACCGGGGACAAGCACTTGGTGGGCGTCGGCATCGACAACACCGAACGCTCCCGCGAGGCACTTGCCTACGCCTTCACCGAGGCAGTGCGACGCAAGGCCGGGGTGCTCGCGGTGCATGCCTTCGAGGTGTCGCGACCGTTCTTCGCCGATGAGGCGCAGGTGGCGAAACGGGCCGCGGAACAGACCGAATCGGCCCGCCGGGGTGCTGCGGAACTGTTGGCTCCGTTCCTCGAGCAATATCCCGAGGTGCCGGTCGAGGTACGGGTGGAACGCAGCCATCCGGTCGACGAGTTGCTCGCCCGTACCCGCGAGGTCGACCTGCTGGTGCTGGGAGTCCAGGGCATCGGCGTTCCCGGGCTGTCGCCCGGCGGCACGATCCGGGCCGTGATGGCGCACGCCGAGGCGCCGCTGGCCCTGGTGCGGCACGCACGGCGCTGAACCTCCTCAGCCGACGGACCCACCGCAGCCGGATCGTCGGCGTGCGGGCCGCAGCGCGTACGCTGGGCGGGTCATGAGCACCACCCCCGAGACCCCGCTGTTGACCCCGGACCCGCAGCTGCCGGTCAGCGCCAGGGCAGGCGACATCGCCCACGCCCTGCAGACCCATCAGGTGCTGGTGATCGCCGGGGAGACCGGTTCGGGCAAGACCACGCAGCTGCCGAAGATCTGCCTGGCGGCCGGCCGGCGCAACATCGCCCACACCCAGCCACGGCGGATCGCGGCCCGATCGGTCGCCGAGCGGGTCGCGGCCGAGACCCGTACCGAGTTGGGGGATCTGGTCGGGTATCAGGTGCGATTCCAGCGGCGGGCAGGCCGCAACACCCGGTTGAAGATCATGACCGATGGTGTCCTGCTGGCCGAGATCACCCATGATCGTGATCTTCGTGCCTACGACACGATCATCATCGACGAGGCACACGAACGCAGCCTGAACATCGACTTCCTGCTCGGATACCTGAAGCAGTTGCTGCCCCGGCGACCGGAGCTGCGGGTGATCATCACCTCGGCCACGATCGACACCCAGCGCTTCTCCGCGCATTTCGACGATGCGCCGGTGATCGAGGTCCCCGGGCGGACGTACCCGGTGGAGATCCGGTACCGGCCCCCGGAGGTCACCGACGGTGAGGTCGACCCGATCGCCGCGATCGGCGATGCGGTCACCGAGCTGTCCACCGAGGGTGACGGCGACATCCTGATCTTCCTCTCCGGCGAACGCGAGATCCGCGACACCGCCGAGGCGTTGACCGCGATGAAACTGCCGCGGACCGAGGTGCTGCCGCTGTTCTCCCGCCTGTCGGCGGCCGAACAGCACAAGATCTTCTCCGCGCACAGCGGCCGCCGGATCGTCCTGGCCACGAACATCGCCGAGACCTCCCTGACCGTTCCCGGGATCAAGTACGTGATCGACCCGGGGACGGCCCGGATCTCGCGCTACTCGACCCGGACCAAGGTCCAGCGCCTACCGATCGAACCGATCTCCCAGGCCTCGGCCAACCAGCGCGCCGGGCGCAGCGGACGGACCAGTCCGGGCATCTGCATCCGGCTCTACAGTGCCGAGGACTTCGACTCCCGACCGGAGTTCACCGAACCGGAGATGTTGCGCACCAACCTGGCGTCGGTGATCTTGAAGATGGCCGATGCCGGGCTGGGGGAGATCTCCTCCTTCCCGTTCGTCGAGGCCCCGGACAGCCGAGCGATCGGCGACGGTCTGCGCCTGCTGCACGAACTCGGTGCCCTGCGGGACAAACCGGGACGCTCGACGGTCAGACTGTCCGAGATCGGCCGCCGATTGGCCAGGATGCCGATCGACCCGCGGCTCGGCCGGATGCTGTTGGCCGCCGATCGTGGCGGCTGCCTGCGTGAGGTGCTGATCATCGTGGCGGGACTGTCCATCGTCGACCCCCGGGAGCGGCCGACCGAGGAGCGGGCCCGGGCCGATGAACTCCATCGCCGGTTCTGGACCCCCGATGCCGATGCCGAGGGGGCCGACGGGCCACGCAGTGACTTCCTCGCCTGGGTGTATCTGTGGGAGTACCTGCAGCGGCGCCAGGGATCGCTGTCGGGCAACGGTTTTCGGCGGATGTGTCGCGACGAGTTCCTGCACTTCCTGCGGATCCGGGAGTGGCAGGACCTGCACGGTCAGCTGAAACAGATCTGCTCCGAGCTCGGACTGACCCTGAACTCGCGGCCCGCTGCCCCCGATGAGGTGCACGCAGCCCTGCTCAGCGGTCTGCTCTCGCAGATCGGCCTGGCCGAGGTCGCCGAACGCAAACCCGCGCGGGGAAGGCGTCCCGGACTGCAGGAGTACCTGGGCACGCGAGGGGCGAAGTTCGCGATCAATCCCGGTTCGGCACTGGCCCGGACGCCTCCCGAGCTGGTGATGGCGGCCGAGCTGGTGGAGACCGGGCGGCTGTGGGCGCGCACCGTCGCCGCAGTCAGCGCCGACCAGATCGAGACAGTCGGGGCACATCTGCTCACCCGTACCCACTCCGAGCCCTACTTCTCCACCCGCAGTGGTGCGGTGCTGGCCCGGGAACGGGTCAGCCTGCTGGGCGTGCCGATCCGCAACGACCGGATGGTTCCCTACGGCAAGATCAACACCGCCGAGGCCAGGGAGATCTTCATCCGTGCCGGTCTGGTCGAGGAACAACTGCGTACCCGCCTCGACTTCTTCGAGCACAACCGGGCCGTGCGCGCCGAGGCCGAGGAACTCGCCACCAGGTTGCGGCGCCCGGAGCTGATCGACGACGAGGTGATCTTCGGGCTCTACGACCGCAGACTCGGTCAGGAGGTGACCTCCCTGGGCCATCTGCAGACCTGGCTGAAGAAGGCCGACGACCCGGAGGCGTTGCACTTCGAGCTGGCCGATCTGGTCGATGACCAGTCCGACGGTCTGGCCCAGTTCCCCTCCGACTGGCAGGTCGACGATCTCGAACTGCCCATCGCCTATGTCTTCGAACCCGGTGCCGGTCATGACGGGGTGACCGTCGACGTACCGCTGACCGTTCTCCACCGGCTCTCACCCGATCCGTTCGGTTGGCAGGTCCCGGGGCTCCGCCAGGAACTCGCGGTGGCCATGATCAAGAGCTTGCCGAAGCCCCTGCGGACCAACTTCGTACCCGCTCCCGATCATGCTCGCCGCGCCCTGACCGAGATCGAGAGCCTGCGGCTCGACCCGTCGACGTGCTCCTTCGCCTCGGCCATGGCGCGGGCCCTGACCCGGCTGGCGGCACCGGTCGGTGCCGCCGACTTCGACCCCGACCGGATCCCGGACCGGTTGCGGATCCGGTTCCGGGTGCTCGACCCCGACGGCACCGAGGTGGCCGTCGGGGAGGACCTGGTGGCACTGCAACGCCAGTTGGGCACCACCGCTGGGGAATCGTTGACCGCCGAGTTGAGCGATACCGCCGAGTCGCTGGTGACAGGGCAGAACACCTGGACCTTCGAGCCGATCCCGACCGAGGTGAGCAAGGGGGAGGCGCACGGTTTCCCCGGATTGGTCGACGAGGGCCCGACGGTCGGACTGCGGATCCACGCCGACCGGTCCCGGGCCGAGATCGAGCATCGACGAGCGATCGCGCGCCTGCTGGTGCTGACCACGCCCGACCCGACCAACTGGGTGATCTCCAGGCTGTCGAACACCGACAAGCTGACCCTGGCCGGATCGCCGTATCCTTCGCTGTCGGCCCTGATCGCCGACGCCCGTCTCCGCGCCGTGTCCGGACTGGCCCGCCGGGACGGTGACCCGGCAGGGGTACGGGATCGGGCCGCATTCGACCGACTGCGCGAGCGGGTACGCGCCGATGCCGCACCGGAGACCGCACGGATCGTCACCGTGGCCGCCGATACCGTACGTGCCCATGCCCAGGTGCAGCAGGCGATGAGCAGGCTGCCGGCTTCGGATGAGGCCCTGGCCGATGTCGCCGAGCAGGTGGAGAACCTGATCTTCGACGGGTTCATCGCTGCCACCGAGGAACCCCAGCTGAGCCAACTCCCGCGTTATCTGCGGGCGGCCGCGTTGCGGTTGGACTCCTTGCCCGGTTCGGCGACCCGGGACCAGCGGGGGATCGACGAGATCTGGCCGCTGGAGAATGCCTACGCCGAACTCGTCGCCGCCCAGCCCGACGGCCCATTGCGGCCGGAGGTGATCGAGATCGGCTGGCAGCTGGAGGAACTGCGGGTGAGCCTGTTCGCCCAGAGCCTCGGCACCCGGATGCCGGTCTCGGCCAAACGGGTACGCAATGCGATCGCCAAGGTACGGGCGGCGACCTGACCGCCGAGCACTCCGGACCGCCCGAGCGCTGCCGACCACGGCCGTTGCGTCATTCCGGTCGTCGGCACCACCGGCGCGTGAGTCGACCGGAGTCGGACTCCGCAGGCCGGTAGGGTGGCGCTCATGTTGGATCCCGAGCAGCTCTTGGAACGCACTGAACCTGCTTACTTCGAGTTCCGTGATCGACATCGTGACGAATTGGTGCTGCTGCATTTCTTCGAGGGGTTCGTCGACGCCGGGCAGGTCGGCCACACCCTGTCCAAGCAACTGCTCGCGCACTGTGAACACGAGGTGATCGCCACCCTCGACGTCGATCAGCTGCACGACTACCGCAGTCGTCGACCGGTGATGACCTTCGACACCGATCACTGGGATGCGCTGCGGCCGCCGGAGCTGTTGTTGCACCGGGTGGTCGACGGTGCCGGTACCGAGTTCGTGGTGATCACCGGCCCGGAACCGGACATGCAGTGGGAGCGGGCGAGTGCGGCGGTGAAGATCCTGGCCGGTGAACTGGGGGTCAGCACGGCCGCGACCGCCTACGGGATCCCGATCGGCGTCCCGCACACCCGGCCGACGACGATCACCGGGCATTCCAGCGAAGGTGACCTCTCCCAGGACAATGCGCTGTGGCTGGGCCGGATCGAGGTACCCGGCAGCATCGGGTCGATGCTGGAGATGCGGCTGGGGGAGGTCGGGGTGCGTTCCCTGGGGCTGGCCACCCACGTACCTCACTACCTGTCCGCGGCGCCGTTCGGCCAGGCCGTGCTCGCCGCGACCCGTCGACTGTCGGAGGTGACCGGATTGGAACTACCGCTGGACGGGCTGGCCGAGGCGGCGCAGAAGAATCTGGTGGAGATCAACACCGAGATGGAGTCCTCGGCCGAGGTGCGTCAGGTGGTCGCCGGGCTGGAGGAGCAGTACGACAGTGGCCTGGGGACCCAGCAGGTTCCCTCGGCCCAGGAGATCGGTGCCGAGTTCGAGCGGTTCCTCGCCGAGCGGGACAAGGGAGAGGATCGCTGATGCCGTCGACCATGCAGGAGTTGTCCCGGCTGCTCGATCTGGAGGAGATCGAGATCGGTCTCTTCCGGGGGGCGCAGCCGATCACCCAGATGCAGCGGGCCTTCGGCGGCCAGGTCCTGGCCCAGGCGCTGATGGCCGCCTCCCGTACCGTCGACCCGGCGCGGCCGGTGCATTCCCTGCACGCCTACTTCCTGCGTCCGGGGCGGACGACCATGCCGATCATCTACGACGTCGAGTTCACCCGCGACGGTGGTTCGTTCTCCTCCCGGCGGGTGCTCGCCCGGCAGAACGGCTCGGTCATCTTCACCTTGTCGGCCTCCTTCCACAGCGCTGAGGTCGGCTACGACCATGCCGACGCGATGCCGGCCGATGTGCCGGCACCGGAGGACTGCATCCGTCTGTCGGATCTGCAGGAGGAGCTGACCGGTCGGCCGGCCCCGATCTGGCAGTCCGAGTTCGGCGTGCTGGACTTCCGATTGGCCGGTACGTCGACGCCGGGCGGCGGATTGGAGAGTGCCGAGCATCCGGCCCGCGCCCGGATGTGGGTGAAGCTGAACGACGAACTGGTCCTGCCCGACGGTGCCGACAGCGGCCTGTGGCATCGGGCGGTGCTGGCCTATGCCTCGGACCTCTCCCTGCTGGCGGCGTGCCTGGTGCCGCACGAACTGAACCAGTTCAAGGTGCAGATGGCGTCGTTGGACCACAGCATGTGGTTCCACCGCCCCTTCCGGGCCGATCGCTGGATGCTCTACGACCAGGTCTCGCCGTCCGCCTCCGGGGGTGTCGGCCTGGCGACCGGGCGGCTGTTCCAGGACGGGGTGTTGTTCGCCTCGGTCGCCCAGGAGGGCCTGATCAGACCGCTCGACGGCGCCGCCGGAGCCTGAGTGCGACGAACATGACGAACGGCCCCGGGGACAATTCCCCGGGGCCGTTCGGTGTCCGACGGCTCAGGCAGCCAGTTCGCTCTGGCGGAGCTTGGCGATCGCGTGCCGCTCGATCTGCCGCACGCGCTCGGCGGTGATGCCCCAGACGGCGCCGATGTCGGCCAACTTGGCCTGACGGCCGTCGAGCAGGCCGTACCGGCGACGCACGACGTCGGCCGAGCGATCGTCGAGGCTCTCCAGCATCGACTCCAGCCGGGCGCTCTCCTCGGCGTTCAGCACCATCTCGTCCGGACCCGGCATGGGCTCGCGGGCAATCAGATCACCGAGGGCGGTGTCGCCGTCCTCCTCGACCGGGGCGTCCAAGGAGACGTGGTCGCGGCCATAGCGGATCAGGTCGACGACCCGGCCGGGATCGACATCCATCTCGGCGGCGATCTCGTCCAGCTCGGGCTCGCGCCCGAGCTTGCGCTCCAGGTTGCGCCGGATGGCGTTGACCTGGTTGACCTGCTCGGCGACATGCACCGGCAGCCGGACGATCCGACCCTGCTGGGCGATTCCCCGGCTGATCGACTGCTTCACCCACCAGGTGGCATAGGTGGAGAACTTGAAGCCCTTGCTGTAGTCGAACTTCTCGACCGCCCGGATCAGGCCGGTATTGCCCTCCTGGACCAGGTCGAGCAGGGGCATCTGGGAACGGCTGTACTTGCGGGCGATGGAAACGACCAGTCGAAGGTTCGCGTTGGTGAACTGCTGCATGGCCCGTTCGCCCTCGGCGACCAGCGCTTCGAGTTCCTCGGTCTTGACCCGGCTCGCCCGGCCGACTGCCTCCCGGCGCATCGGCGCGGTGACCGTTCCGTCCAGGATCTTGCTGGCGTACAGACCTGCCTCGATGGTGCGGGCGAGTTCGACCTCCTCGGCTGCGCTGAGCAGCGGGGTCTTGGCGATTCCGTCCAGGTACAGACCGACTGCGTCCTTGCCGTCGATGCCGTCGTTAGCACGCTGACGCTGAGCTGTGGTGATGGCCATCGGTGGTCCCTTTCTGTGGGTTACATACAGCACAACGTCGAATGGGGGCCCGAGGATTCCCGATCGACCCTGACCCAACCCTGAACCGGCCCGAGGTCTTACCCGGCGAAGGACCAGCCAGACCCTGGTGATACTGCGCGCACTGTCCGCTGGGTGATACGGATTCGGATCCGGCGCCGAGGCAATGTCTACTGAGTTGCCGAAGAAGATCGTCATCCAGGTCCGCCGGTGCGACGGTCACGAGGACAACGGTGGAGTGAACACACATGCGCAACCTGATCATCCTGGGCGTGGTCGGATTCATCGCCCAGCTGGTCGACGGCTCGCTGGGCATGGCCTACGGGGTGACGTCCTCCACCATGTTGCTGGCGGTCGGTGTCGCGCCCGCAGCCGCCTCGGCGGCCATCCACTTCTCCGAGATCGGGACGACGGTGGTCTCGGGGGTCTCCCATTGGCGGCTGGGGAATGTCGACTGGCGAGTGGTCGGCACGATTGCCGTACCCGGTGGTATCGCTGCCTTCGTCGGGGCCACCTTCCTCTCCTCCCTCGACGGCGATCTCGCCAAACCCTTCGTCGCGGTGCTGCTGCTCGCACTCGGGGTGTACGTCCTGTGGCGGTTCCTGCGGCTGCGCGGTGAACGGCCGCAGTTCCGGGGCCGTCCCTCGAAACTGCTGCTGGTGCCGATGGCCTCGGTCGCCGGTCTGCTGGACGCGATCGGTGGCGGGGGCTGGGGTCCGGTCGGTACGCCGACCCTGCTCGCCTCGGGAACCATGGAGCCGCGCAAGGTGGTGGGCTCGATCGACACCTCCGAGTTCGTCGTCGCCGTCGGCGGGTCGCTGGGATTCCTCTTCGCACTCGGCGCCCAGGGCATCGACTTCCGGATCGCCGCCGCCCTGCTGGTCGGCGGGGTGCTGGCTGCGCCGCTCGCAGCCTGGCTGGTGAAGCGCCTGCCCGCCCGGATCCTGGCCGTCGCGGCAGGCGGTCTGATCATCGTCACCAACAGCTACACCCTGCTCGGAACCGCTGAGCCGGCCACACCGGTGGTCGTGGTGGTGATGGGTGTCCTGCTGCTGGCGTGGGCGGGTCTGATCACCTGGGCGGTACGCCAGGAGCGACGCGCGAGCAGGGATCTCGCCGAGGTGAATGTCTGATCCGGCCGTGACTCAACTCACGGAAGTTCTGCCGGGCGGCTGATTGGCCGGATCCCCGGACGATGGCTTAGGTTTGCCTAAGCTGAGTCGCCCGGCGAGGTGGCGACCGATCTGCAAGGAGATTCATGTCCGTGCGCGCACTCGCAGTCGCCACCACTCTCGCCGGCAGCCTCGTGCTGGCCGCCTGTGGCGGTGTCGCGGCCGATCAGACCGATCCCGGCCCCGCCGCCGAGGACCAAGGTGGCAGTGGAGCGGCCTTCCCGGTCACCGTGCAGCACGCCTACGGCGAGACCGTGATCCCCGAACAACCCGAGCGGATCGCCACCGTCGGCTGGAGCAACCAGGAGGCCGCGCTCGCCCTCGGCGAGGTGCCGGTGATCATGGAGAAGGCCACCTGGGGTGACGACGACGGCGACGGGGTGCTGCCCTGGGTCGAGCAGAAGCTCACCGAGCTGGGCGCCGAGACCCCGGCCATGTACGACGGCACCGACGGAGTCGACTTCGAGGCCGTCGCCGATTCCGCCCCCGATGTGATCCTGGCCGCCTACTCCGGCCTGAGTCAGGACGACTACGACACCTTGAGCCAGATCGCCCCGGTGGTCGCCTACCCCGATGTCGCCTGGGGCACCACCTGGCAGGAGACCCTGACCCTGAACGGCACCGCACTCGGCAAACAGGCCGAGGCCCAGGCACTGGTGGACGACTACGAGAACCAGATCCAGGAGGCCGTCCAGGGTTATGAGAACCTCGACGGACAGGGTGCCGCCTTCACCTGGTTCGACGTCGACGACCTCTCCCAGGTGGGCTTCTACACCACCGTCGACCCCCGGGCACGGTTCCTCAGTGAACAACTCGGACTGGCCGTACCGGAAGCTGTTGCAGCTGCCGGTGAGGAGGTGTTCAATTCCAACGTCAGTGCCGAGGCCGTGGACACCCTCTCCGATCTCGAGGTGATCGTCACCTACGGCACCGAGGCCGATCTGGCGACGGTACGGGAGGATCCGCTGCTCTCGCGGATCCCGGCGGTCAAGAACGGCGCCATCGTCGTCCTCGACGACGTGGCCGATCCCACCCTGGCAGCTGCGGCCAACCCGAGCCCGCTGGGCATCCCGTACCTGATCGAGAACTACCTGCCGCTGATCGAAGAAGCCGCCGCCAAGGCCAACTGATCTGTTCGGTATGACCACGGTCCCGCCGCCGACGCGTGAGGCGATCGGCTCCACGCCCGGGTCCGGCGCCGGCAACCGTCGGCGCCCGACTTCGGTGCGTGTACTCACCGTGGTGGTGCTGCTGATCCTGATCGGGATCGCCGGCATCGCCTCGGTCACTCTCGGTGTTCTCGACGTCACCTTCGACGATGTGCTGGCCGGGCTGGGCGGGTCGGAGCAGACGACCGGACAGGCGGCGGTGGTCAAGCGACTGCCGCGTACCGTGCTGGCCATGGCCGTCGGTGCCGCGCTCGCCGTCTCCGGTGCGGTGATGCAAGGGGTCACCCGGAACCCGCTGGCGGACCCGGAGATCCTCGGGGTCAATGCCGGTGCCGCGCTGGCGGTGGTGATCGGGATGACCTTCCTCGGGGCGGGTTCGAATCTGTCCCACATCGCGCTCGCCATGGTGGGCGCGATGGCGGCCGCCGTCTTCGTCTACACCCTCGGTTCCCTCGGGCAGGGAGGTGCCACACCACTCAAGCTGGCGCTGGCCGGTGCGGCCACCGCGGTCGCCCTGAGCTCGCTGGTCAGCGCGATCCTGCTGCCGCGGGCGCAGGCGATGGAGGAGTTCCGGCGCTGGCAGGTGGGCGGGGTCGGCGGCGGCAGTTGGGACAAACTGCAGCTGATGGCCCCCTTCCTGATCGTCGGTGCGCTCATCTGCTGGTTCTCCGCGCGGTCGCTGAACTCGCTGGCGCTGGGGGACGCGATGGCCGCCGGACTGGGGGAGAACATCACCCGCGCCCGGCTGGTGGCCGCCGTCGGCGCGGTCGTCCTGTGCGCGGTGTGCACCGCGATCGCCGGCCCGATCGGGTTCGTCGGACTGGTCATACCGCACCTGTGCCGGGTGCTGGTGGGTGTGGACCACCGCTGGTTGATCCCGGTCTCGGCGCTGGCCGGGGCAGCCCTGCTGACGGTCGCCGATGTGGTCGGCCGGCTCGTCGGCGGCACCGAGGAGATCCAGGTCGGCATCATCACCGCCGTGATCGGAGCACCGTTCTTCATCTGGATCGTCCGCCGACAGAAGGTACGCGAACTGTGAGCGCCACCGTCTCCGAACAGACCCTGCAGCGGGTCGCGGCCGGACGCCGCCGGCGGGCGCGGCGCCGGGCGATCGTGACCTGGAGCCTGCTGCTGGCCGTGGCCCTGGCCTTCTGTCTCAGTCTGCTGCTCGGGCGTACCTTCTACTCCCCGGCCGAGGTGCTCGGCGTGATCCTCGGCCACGACGTCCCGGGAGCAGGCTTCACCGTCGGTACGCTGCGGCTGCCGCGGGCGGTCACCGCTACCTTGGTCGGACTGGCCTTCGGTCTGGCCGGTGCCACCTTCCAGACCATGCTGCGCAATCCGTTGGCCAGCCCCGACATCATCGGCATCACCTCCGGCGCCAGCGCAGCAGCGGTGATCGGCATCCTGGTGCTCAGTCTGGCCCCGGGCGCCATCGCCACCTTGGCGCTGGTGGCGGCGCTGGCGACGGCCCTGATCATCTACGTCGTCGCCTACTCCGGGGGTGTGGCGAACACCCGGCTGATCCTGGTCGGCATCGGGATCTCGGCCATGCTCGACAGTGTCGTGCTCTACGTCCTCTCGCGGGCGGCCGCCTGGGACCTGCAGGTGGCCACCCGGTGGCTCACCGGGAACCTGAACGGTGCCACCTACGAGCGGACTGCACCGCTGGCAGTGGCCTCGCCGGTGCTGGTGCCGCTGCTGTTGTTGCTCCTGCGCAATCTGGAGACCATCCGGATGGGTGATCAGACCGCGACGGCACTCGGGGTACGGGTGGAGTGGACCAGGCTGGGCCTGATCGTGGTCGCAGTGGCGCTGATGGCCTTCGCCACCGCCGCGGCCGGCCCGATCTCCTTCGTCGCCTTCCTCTCCGGGCCGATCGCCGCCCGGTTGCTGGGACCGGTCGGTTCGCCGGTGCTCACCTCGGGGCTGGTCGGTGCCCTGCTGGTACTGGTGGCCGATTTCGCCGCCCAGTACGCCTTCGGCACCAAGTTCCCGGTGGGTATGGTCACCGGAGCTCTCGGCGCCCCCTTCCTCGTCTACCTACTCGTGCGGACCAATCGAGCCGGAGGATCCCTGTGACCGAAGAACACACCCTGGTGGCCGAGGACCTCGGACTGGCCTATGGCTCCCGGACGGTGGTCGACGGTCTCGACCTGAGCATCCCGCCGGGCGAGATCAGCGTGATCGTCGGGGCCAATGCCTGCGGCAAGTCGACGGTGTTGAAGGCGATGTCCCGGCTGCTGCTGCCGCACCACGGTGCGGTGCTGCTCGACGGCAAGCAGATCCACCGCTTGCCCACCAAACAGGTGGCCCAGACCCTGGGGCTGTTGCCGCAGTCACCGATCGCACCGGAGGGGATCGCGGTCTCCGACCTCGTCGGACGGGGACGTCATCCGCACCACGGGCTGGTCTCGCGCTGGACCGCCGAGGACGACCGGGCGATCGCCCGGGCCCTGGAGGTGACCGGCACGGTGGACCTGGCCGACCGGGCGATCGACGAGTTGTCCGGTGGCCAGCGGCAGCGGGTGTGGATCGCCATGGTGCTCGCCCAGCAGAGCGAACTGCTGCTGCTCGATGAGCCGATCACCTATCTCGACATCAGCCATCAGGTGGAGGTGCTCGACCTGCTGACCGATCTGAATCGGGACTTCGGGACCACCATCGTGATGGTGCTGCACGACTTGAACCTGGCTGCCCGCTACGCCGATCGGCTGATTGCGCTGGCCGGCGGTCGGTTGGTCGCCGAGGGCTCGCCGGAGGAGGTGCTGACCGCCGACACGGTGGCGGAGGTGTTCGGGATGCGCAGCCAGGTGGTGGCCGATCCGGTCTCCGGCAAACCGTTGGTGCTGCCGATCGGGCGGCACCATTCCTCGATGCCCGCCTGAGCCCCGGTTCGGGTCAGCCGGTGCAAATGCCGTGGCGGTCGTCACGGAGCGCGGGAGTGATGCGAGACTGGTGCGGTGCGGATCACGGCCAAATCTGACTACGGGGTACGAGCGATGATCGAGATCGCCCGACGCGAGGACGACGATCCGGTCAACGCCGATGAGATCGGCCGTGCCCAGGACATCCCCCGGGGCTTCCTGCTGGCGATCCTCGCCGACCTCCGACGTGCCGGCATTCTGATGTCCCAACGCGGGGCTTCCGGTGGCTGGCGGCTGGCCCGCCCGGCCGACGAGATCAGTGTCGCCGAGATCATCCGTAGCATCGACGGACCGCTGGTCAGTGTGCACGGTCTGCGGCCCGAGGCCGTCGCCTACAACGATGTCGCGACACCCTTGCAACTGGTCTGGATCGCAGCCCGCAGCAGCCTGCGGGAGGTACTGGACAATGTCACCGTGGCCGACCTGGCCGGTGGCACCCTGCCCGCCCGGATCCGGAAACGGACCGAGGACGAAGGGGCCTGGCAGCCGCGCTGAGCGGCCACCGCAACGTCGGCGTACCGGCCCCCGTGCGCCGGAGGGTTTCAGCCCAGCATGCCCGGCCCCAGACCGGCGATCGGCGCGGCGGCCGGGGTGCCCGAGCCGTCGCGACGGCCCTCGGCCGGCGGCAGGTCGACCGGCGTACCGGCCTCACTCATCGCCCGTGCCGGGGCCTTCCCGGCCCAGGCCAGCAGCAGCCTGTCCTCGCCCTTGAGGAAGCGGTGGCAGCGAACGCCGCCGGTGGCCCGGCCCTTGGCCGGATACTCGGCGAACGGGGTCACCTTCACGCTGCCGGCCTCGGTGCCCGGCAGGGCATCGGCCGATCCGGCGGTCGTCACCAGCACCGACTCGTCGGGGACCACGGCACCGAACCAGATGACCTGGGCCTTGGCGCCCAGTTTGATCCCGGCCACACCACCGCCGGACCGGCCCTGCGGCCGTACCGCGGAGGCGGCGAAATGCAGCAACGAGCCCTCACTGGTGACGAAGGCCAGTTGCCGGGTGTCGTCGGCCAGTTGGACCGCGCCGACCACCCGGTCACCGTCGGCGAGCCGGATCAAATCCCACGATTCCTTGCCCAGCACCTCCGGCTGCACCCGCTTCACCACACCGTGGGCGGTGCCCAGTGCCAGACCCGCGGCGTCCTCGGCGAGTGAGGCGAGGGCGATCACCTGTTCGTCACGCTCGAGGGAGACCAGTTCGGTGATCGGGGTGCCGCCCTGCAGATTCGGCGGACCGGCGGTCGGTGGCAGGGTCGGCAGGTCCAGCGCACTCAGCCGCAGCATCCGGCCGGCGCTGGTGACCACGCCGAAGTCGGCCCGGGCGGTGGTGGCGATCACCGAACCGATGACATCGTGATTGGCCCGGTCCTCACCGGTGGCGAGCGGCTCGGCATCGGTCGTCCGGGCGATCAGGCCACCGGGGGTCAACAACACGTGACAGGGATCGTCGGCGATCTCCAGCTCGGTCGTGGCAGCCGTCGGTCGGGCGGCCGAGGAGGCCAACAAGACCGTCCGCCGCGGCGTACCGAACTTCTTGGCGATCTCGGCCAGTTCGTCACCGACCACCGCGCGCAACCGGTCGGGATCGTCGATGATCTCGCCGAGGTCGGCGATCCGTTGCCGCAGGTCGTCCCGCTCGGCCTCCAGCTCGATCCGGCTGTACTTGGTCAACCGCCGCAACTGCATGTCCAGGATGTAGTTGGCCTGGGTCTCGGTCAGTTCGAAGACCTCGATCAACTTCTCCCGGGCCTGGGCGGAATCGTCGGCGCCGCGGATGATCGCGATCACGTCGTCGATGTCGACGATCGCGATCAACAGCCCGTCGACCAGGTGCAACCGGTCCAGTGCCTTGTCCCGGGCGAAGGTGGTACGTCGCAGCACCACCTCCAGCCGATGGTCCAGGAACACCTGCAACAGGTCCCGCAGGGACAGCGTCCGGGGCTGGCCCTCCACCAGCGCGACATTGTTGATCGAGAAAGAGTCCTCCAGCTTCGTCTTCGCGTACAACGCGTCGAGGATCGCCTCGGGGTTGAAGCCGTTCTTCACCTCGATCACCAGGCGGGTCGGGTTCTGCAGATCACCGAGGTCCTTCACATCGGCGATGCCCTGCAGTCGTTTGCCCTGGACCAGGGTCTTGATCTGCTCGATGATCTTTTCCGCACCGACGGTGTAAGGGAGTTCGGTGACGACGATTCCCTTGCGCCGGGCAGAGGTCTGCTCGATCCGGGCGGTCGCCCTGATCTTGAACGCACCGCGCCCGGTCTCGTAGGCCTCGGCGATCCCGCTGAGGCCGATGATCTTGCCGCCGGTCGGCAGATCCGGGCCCGGTACGTACTTCATCAACGTGTCCAGCTGGGCGTTCGGATGCTTCAACAGGTGCCGCAACGCCTGTACCACCTCGACCAGGTTGTGCGGCGGCATGTTCGTCGCCATCCCGACCGCGATCCCGCTGGCGCCGTTGACCAACAGGTTCGGGATCGCCGCCGGCAGGACGATCGGTTCGGTGCCCTTGCCGTCGTAGTTCGGTTTGAAGTCGACGGTGTTCTGGTCCAGTTCCTCGGTCATCGCCACCGTCGGCGTGGCCATCCGGCACTCGGTGTAACGCATCGCCGCCGGACCGGCATCGGGGGAGCCGAAGTTGCCGTGCGGATCCACCATCGGCACCCGCATCACCCAGGGCTGGGCCATCCGGACCAGGGCGTCGTAGATCGAGACATCACTGTGCGGGTGCAGCTTGCCCATCACCTCGCCGACCACCCGGGCGCACTTGACGTAACCGCGGTCCGGCCGCAGGTTCATGTCATCCATCGAGAACAGGATCCGCCGCTGGACCGGCTTCAACCCGTCGCGGGCATCGGGAAGCGCCCGGGAGTAGATGACCGAGTAGGCATATTCGAGAAAGCTCGTCTGCATCTCCGAGGAGACGTCGACGTCGAGCACCCGCTCGGTGAAGTCGTCGTCAGCGGTGGTGGTTTTCCGGGCCATCGGCTCGGGGTCTCCTTCCTGACAGGGCGATCGGCGGCACATCGGAGCCTGCGATCAGGGGGCCATTGTGCCGCCGGGCACCGACACCGCGTGGCAGGCGGGCGGCGTGTCCGCTCACCGGCTGTGAGCCGAGGGTCTCAGCCGACCAGGTCGGTGCTGCGCGAGCGGTGGTAGGCCCCCAGCGCCCGCCCGAGGGACTGGCCGTCGGGCCCGCGTACCTCCGGCGTCTGCAGACCCCGCGGCGGCCGGTCCAACTCGACCAGGGAACCGTGCGCGAGCACCTGCTCGCCGGGGGTCAACTGGCGGATGCCGATCGCCCGTACCCGACCCGGATGATCCTCGGCGAAGTGGGCGTAGATGCTCGGATCGTGCTGTCCGTCGTCGCCGATGAGCAGCCAGGAGGTACGGGGGAACTCCGTGGCCAGACGGCGCAACTGCCGTTCCTTGTGCTCGCGGCCGCTGCGGAACCAGCCCGTATTGGTCGGTCCCCAGTCGGTCAGCAGCAGCGGACCCAGCGGGAAATTGTGATGGGCGAGGAATCGTTCGAGCGTCGGGGCGACATTCCAGGCGCCGGTGGACAGGTAGAACACCGGCATGTCGGGGTGGCGCTGTTCCAGGGTCCGGTACAGCTCGGCCATCCCCGGTACGGCCTGGCGGGCACTCTCGTGCAGGACGAACGTGTTCCATGCCGCCAGCAGGGGCCGGGGCAGGGCAGTGGTGATCACCGTGTCGTCGATGTCGCTGACCATTCCGAGGTCGGCGGTGTCGTCGATCACCCGGATCCGGACCATGGTCGGTTCGGCCCGGCCGGCCCTGACCTCGACATCGTGCCATCCCGGCGCCAGTCCGGTGTGCGGCAACTTGGCGTCGACGAAACCGCCGCGGCCGGAGAAACCGACATAGGTGACATCGCCGAGGCGGAGTTCGACCGGAACCCGTTCGGCGGGTGCGGTGATGAAATTGCGCCAACCCCGACGATTCAGCGGCCGGTCGATCACCTTGATCCCGGTCGGGTTGGGGCTGAGGACGACCCGGCAGAGCACCCGGACGAACTCCGAACTGCCGTACCCGGTGTAGCCGATCACCCTCTCGCCCCACCCCAGATCGCGGACGACCCGCTGGATCAGGCGGTTCACACGATCTTCCACGCGCGCGGCGATGAACGGCCGGTCGGTCGACATGACCCAGACCCTACTCAGATTCGGTCCGCTCCGCTGAACCGGTGGTGGCGCGGCAGCGGCGAGACCGGATCCGGGGGTACGGCTGCGCAGCGTGTCGGGTGGGCGCCGTAGGCTGAGCCGGTGACTTCCGAAAGACCCGAGGCGTCGGCCGAGTACCCCGAGGATTGGGAAGCCGATGTCCTGCTCTCCGACGGCGCCGTCGCCCATCTGCGGCCGATCACCCCCGACGATGCCGAGCTGTTGGTCGACTTCTACGCGCGGGTCTCGCCGGAGTCGAAGTACCTGCGATTCTTCGCCCCGTACCCGGTGCTCTCCGAGGCCGATGTGCACCGGTTCACCCATGTCGACCATGTCGATCGGGTGGCCTTGATCATCACCGTCAGCGAACCCGACCGCAGTCAGCGGATGCTCGCCGTCGGCCGCTTCGACCGGGTCGGACCCGACGAGGCCGAGGTCGCTTTCCTGGTCGAGGACTCCCAACAGGGCCGCGGCATCGGCCAGCTCCTGCTCGAACATCTCGCCCATGCCGCCCGGCAGCGCGGTATCGGTCGGTTCGTCGCCGAGGTGCTGCCGCAGAACCGGCGGATGGCGCAGGTCTTCATCGACGCTGGATACCAGGTGCACCGCCAGTTCGACGACGGCGTGATCATGGTCGAGTTCCCGATCCTGGCCACCGACACCGCCGTCGGTGTGATGGAGCGCCGCGAGCAGCGCGCCGAGTCGGCATCGGTACGCCGGCTGGTGCAGCCCGAACGGATCGCCCTGGTCGGTCTGTCCCGACAACTCGGTGTGGTCGCCCGGCAGTTGCTGGACGGCGGTTTCGCCGGGGAGCTGATCCTGGTCGGGGAGATCGACCTGGACTCCCATGCCGGAGATCCCCGACTGGTCCGGATCCCCTCGCTGGCCGATCTGCAGGGTGGGGTCGACCTGGTCGTCGTCTGCACCGAGGCCCACCATGTGCGCAGTGTGCTGCTGGACGCGGCCTATCACCGGGCGCACGGGGTGGTGCTGATGACGGGCGCCGACCCCGATCATCGGTCGCGTCCCCGTACCCATGCCGAGGACCTGGTCAGCCTCGCCCGGTCCTACGGGCTGCGGATGGTCGGGCCCGACGCGCTGGGGTTGATCAACACCCCGACGTCGATGAATGCCAGTCCGGCCCCGCTGCCGCGACCCGGTGTGGTGGGCGTGTTCACCCAGTCCTCGCCGGTCGGGATGGCGCTGCTGAACTCCGCGGCACGCAACTCGGTCGGGGTCTCCACCTTCTTCTCCTCCGGGCTGCACGCCGATGTGTCGGTGAACGACGTGATGCAGATGTGGGAGGACGACGAGACCACCACGGTCTGTGTGATGTCGATCGACCGGATCGGCAACCCGCGCAAGTTCTCCCGGATCGCCCGCCGTCTGGCCCGCCGCAAACCGGTGATCCTGTGGGCGCCCGGCCGATCCCAGCGGGGCAACCACGAGGGCGCCCGTGGTGGTTTGTCGAAGGCTCCGGAGGAGGCGATCGACGCGCTCTTCCGGCAGTCCGGGGTGATCACCTCCGAGCGTCGCGACGCGATGATGGCGGTGGCCAAGATCCTCGCCCGGCAACCGTTGCCGCGTGGCGAACGGGTCCGGTTGCTGTCGAACTCCCAGTCCCTGCTGGGACACATGACCCGCTTCTCCCAGCGCTCCGGCCTGATCCCCACCGACCCGGTCCTGCTGCCCACCTTCACCACCGCCGAGGGGTACGTCGAGGCGGCGGCCGCCGCCGAGGCCGACGACACCTGTGATGCCGTCCTGGTGGCTCCGGTGGATCCCTACGGTCTGCTCGGGATGTCGGCCCGGCAGGCACTGGAGGAGCGGGCCCGGGTCACCAGCAAGCCGCTGATCGGTGTCTTCGTCGACTTCGACGAGATCACCGAGGCCATCGACCGCCCGGACGGCCAGGGCCAGTTGCCGGCCTTCACCGGGTACGCCGATGCGCTCTACGGCCTGGCCTCCGGCACCGCCTACGCCCGCTGGCGCGACCGTGACTCCGGTGCCGTACCGCTGTTCGACCATGACGTACCGGCTGCCCGGCGGGTGATCCGGGCGGTCCTGGCCGAGGCGCCGGACGGCCGTACCTGCACTCCGGAGGAGACCACCACGATCCTTCGCGCCTACGGCATCAACCCGGTGCCCAGCTATCCGGTGGGGACCCTGGACGACGCCGTCGCCCGCGCCGAGCAACTGGGGTGGAATGCGGTACTGAAGGCGACCTCCCCGCTGGTCCGTGGCCAGCGGGATCTGGCCAGTGTGCACCGCAACATCGATGACCCCGACGAGATGCAGCAGGCGTGGCAGGAACTGGCCGAGCTGACGGCCCAGTTGCAACCGGCCGAGGTGGCCGAGGGCGACTGGGTCACTCTGGCCAGACCGGTCGTGCAGGCGATGATGGTCCCCGGCGTCTCCCTGGTCCTGCGGTCCCGGGAGGATCCGGCCTTCGGCCCGATCATCTCGGTCGCCGTGGCCGGTCTGGCCGAGGACCTGCTCGGGGACACCAGCTACCGGGTGTCACCGCTGACCACCCAGGATGCGCGGGCGATGGTCCGCGACCTGAAGGCGGCGCCGGTGCTTTTCGGCCGGCACGGCGCCGCCGGGGTCGACGTGGCCAAGGTGGAGGACCTGTTGACCCGTCTGGCCCAGCTCGGCGACGACCTGCCGCAGATCGCCGACTGCCGGTTGTCGCCGGTGATCGCCTCCCGTGACCAGGTGGCCGTCGCCGGGGCCCAGATCACCCTGGCGCCGACCGCCGACGAGCGCGACGCCCGGTTCCGGCGGCTGTGAGCATTCCGGCGGGGTACGGACCGGCTCAGATGACGCCTCTGGCCGCACATGTGAGAATGGCTCGGTGACTTCGTTGCAGCCAACAGACTCCCGGGCGGCGCTGCGGGCCGAGATCGACGCCTGCGGATACTTTCCGGATCTGGTCGAGGATGCCGTGGTGACCGCGCTCGGGGACGAGCCGATCGAACATTTCGTGGTGCATCACGAACCGACCTTCAATCGCGACGAGATCCGTCGGCATCTGACCATCTTGGTCCTCACCCCGACCCGTCTGCTGGTCGGCCACACCGATGAGCAGGACGGTGAGGGCGGACGCGGCCAGGCCGCCTCCTCGACCGAGGTGGTGGGGTTGCACCGGATCCACAGTGTGACCGTCACCCGGGTGGTCGCCGCACCGGAGGACTACCGCCCGGGCTCACCGGCGGTGGAGGCCTGGCTGACGGTCGGCTGGGGTGTGATGAACCGCGTCGACCTGGAACCGGCGAGTTGTGCCGACCCCAACTGCGAGGCCGACCACGGGTACACCGGTGCAGTCACCGTGGAGGACCTGATGGTCCGGGTGAGTGCGGCGGCCGACGGACCGCGCCCGGTGAAGGATCTGTTGACGCTGGGGACCGCCCTGCAACAGCGGGCGGGCACCGGTGCGGTCCGATCGATCAGCGCGGGCGGCCGATGAGTTCGGTGTCGGCAACCGGCGAGCTCCCGATCGTCCCGCAGTACGGGCGACAGACCCTGTCGGATCTGCTTCCGAGCATCGCCTACCAGTTCGGCGTCGGGGACACCGACCGACTCGGCCTGGGTGCCGGTGAACAGTGGGTGGTGGTGCTGGTCGACGGGCTCGGCACCGAGCAGTTGGAGCAGGTCGCCTCCCGGGCGCCGTTCCTGTCCGGTGAGCTGCGGCGTGCCCAGGTGATCACCGCCGGCGTTCCCAGCACCACGGTCACCAGCCTGACCAGCCTGGGCACCGGCCTGCCGCCGGGCGGACACGGTGTCGCCGGGTTCACCTGCCGGCTGCCGGAGACCGACGAGATCGTGGCTCCGTTGTTCTGGTCCTCGGCGATGACCGCCAGGGAGTTCCAGCCCGAACCGACGGTGTTCGAACAGCTCGCCGGGCAGGGCGTCGCGGTGTCCTCGGTGATGCCCAGCCGGTTCGAGGGGAGCTTCCTGACCGTCGCGGGCCTTCGTGGCGGTGAGGTCGTCGGCATCGACGACGAGGCCGACCAGTTGCTGCGGATCACCCGAACCGTCGAGGCCGCGGAGCGGTCGGAGCGGAGCCTGGTCTACTGCTACGAGCGGGAGCTCGACCACTGCGGACATGCCTACGGCTGGCGCTCGCAGGAGTGGCTGGACTGTCTGATCCGGATCGACCGCTGGTGCTCCTGGCTGCGGGCCGAGCTGCCCGAGGAGGTGCGATTGATCATCACCGCCGACCACGGCATGGTCGACGTACCCGATGATCGACGGCTGGTGGTCGAAGCCGAGCCCGACCTGCTGGCCGGGGTACGCCAGTTGGCCGGGGAGGCGCGATTCCGCCAGCTCTATCTCGAACCGGCGGAGACCCCGCGTGCCGTCGCCCGCCGGTGGGCGGATCGGCTCGGTGATGCGGCCTGGGTGCGTACCCGTGACGAGGCCGTGGCGGAGGGCTGGTTCGGGCCACTGAGTGATCGGGTCGCCGGCAGGTTCGGTGACGTGGTCGTGGCCATGGCCGAACCGGCGGCGGTGCTCACCGAACAGATGCCCGGTGAGTTCGACCTCGTCGGTATGCACGGCTCGCTGAGTTCGGCCGAGATGCTGGTGCCGTTGCTGCAGCCGGAGTGAACCGGGACGGTCGAAGGGGGCCGGCCCATCGTGGTGATCGGCGAGGAGCTCACAGTCGACGTCCCGGACAGGGCACAATGTCTCCTCGTGGCCGAACTCGTCTTCTTCACCGGACCGATGGATTGCGGCAAATCGACGCTGGCCCTGCAGGTGCACCACACGCAGAGCACCGCGGGCCGAGCCGGTCAGCTGTTCACCAAGTTCGACCGTTCCGGGGATTCGGTGATCTCCTCCCGGCTGGGCTTGTCCAGTCCCGCGGCCGAGGTCGGCGACGAACTCGACTTCTTCGGCTACGCCGTGACCGAGCTGACTGCCGGCCGACGGCTCGACTACCTGATCTGCGATGAGGCCCAGTTCTACACCGATCTGCAGGTGGAGCAGCTGGCCCGGGTGGTCGACGATCTGCAGCTCGACGTCTTCGCCTTCGGCATCCTCACCGACTTCCGTACCCGGCTCTTCCCGGGGTCGGGCCGACTGGTCGAACTGGCTGATCGGATGGAGACCCTGCAGGTGCAACCGGTGTGCTGGTGCGGTCAGCGGGCCACTCACAATGCCCGGGTGATCGACGGCGTGATGGTCACCGAGGGAAGCCAGCTGGTCGTCGGGGACACCGATGCGGTCGAGCAGGCGCCGACCGAGCCGGCCGAGGATCCGCTCCCGGAGGCCGACGGCACGGTACCGGGAATGCCGTCCGAGACTGCCCAGCCGACCGACCCCGGAACCGTGACCTACGAGGTGCTGTGCCGACAGCACCATCGCCGCCGGATGACCCGGGCGGTGGCCCAGGCGACGCTCAGTCCCGAACCCCTGCCCTTCGGGCAGGATCCGCCGCGCATCGACTGACCCTCCCGCCGGGGGCGGGTGTTGGCCGTCTCGTGTGGCTGGCCGGCCAGCCACTCGGGACCAGCTGATGCCGTCGAAGGTGATGCCTCGAAGGTGATGCCGTCGAAGGCACGAAGGCGTCGGTGGTCGGCATTTTCAGTCATTATCTGGTCATCACTGCCATATATGGCAGCAGTGGCCGAATACCTACCTCAAATGCCAGCGGCCACCGAACCTGCGCGCCGACCGAGCCTGCGCAGGGGATCGCGCCCGCGCAGGGGATCGCGCCCGCGTACGCGGTGCCGAACCACTGTCCGTCGGCGCCAGGTCAGGGAATGGGCGGATCGTGGACCGGTTCACGCTTTGGAGCCCACCTCATCGGTGTCTAGCCATATAGCAGCGCGGGCTGGCCGCCCGGCAGACACCGCTGCAGTGGCGCAGATCGAGAAATGCGCGGATCTGGCATCGATTCTCGCGTCTGGAGCCACTTTTGCGGTGTGGTGTGCGCGACCCCGGGAGACCCCGATGTCGTGGCGCGAGTCGGGGATTGGGCGGACCAACGCGGATCTGCGGCCCCCGCGTTGGTGCCCGGCAGGCCCGGAGGTTCGTCGAGACGCCTCACCTTCGGTCATCTGCGCTGCGCGCAGCAGACACGATGTGGTCGGCGCCCAACGCCCGGCGAGGGTCTCCGTGGTTGCAGGCGCCAGTCCCGTTTCCGGGGCGCAGCCTGTGAGGGGTCGGCGGGGGATTCACCGAGGCAGGTAGTTACCGAGGCAGGTAGTTGCTGCGCCCCAGCCAGGTTCCGTGTTCGCTGAGCGCACGGAAGCGCAGCGTCGTGAACTCGTGGTGGAAGTCGCGACGCTCCCGTTCGGCCATCGCCCGGTGATGCCTCCTGCTCACCTCAGCTGCTTGGGTGGCGGGATCGGTATGGCCAAACACCATCTCGGTCATCTCCTTGGCGCTGCGCCAGATGGAGAACGTCGAGACCGTTCTCGGTGGCCGGATGGCGGCCAACGACAAGGTGGCGGCGGGATGGTCGCGGACCTGTCGTTCCACGCCGCGGCCCCAGGCGATGAATCGCGGTAGTTCCGGCAACCGCATCCGGGCCAGGGTCACCGCGACCACCGGCTCATCGGGGTCGGTCCGTGAGGTATTGCGCGGCAGGTCGGCGAACTCGGTGACCTTGCCCCATCGGCGGACGAACTCCAGCCGAAGGTGCCAACCGTCGGCCAGTCGGCGTCCGAGCGGATCGGTGAGGAGGAAGTTGTCCACGGCCGCTTCGTCGCGCCAGGCCGCGAACATCACGAACCGTCGAAGCTGCAACCGATCCGGTGAGATCACCGGCGCGCCCAGTCGCATCCCGGCCAGACATTCGGCGGCAAGCAGACCCGGGGTTTTGGGTGGGCGGACCATCGCGGTCGCGGTCATCCGGGCCGGAAGCTCGGCGAGATGGAACGTGTGCACGGCGCCGACCCTAGTCAGCACGTGGCGCAGATCGAGTGACGGGTCGGGGCCGGATGCGCGCGCCGCGCGTAGGAGGTTCTGGGGTGGAGCGGCTCTGTTTCGGTGACGACAGGTTCGAAGTCCCGGTGGGAGAACGACGCGGTTCGAGGACCTCAGGTCCGAGTGTCTGGATCGGGGTCGACAGGACCTCTCCGTTTGGGGGACGGCAGGACCGAGCGGGAGTCCTGGGGGACGAGCGGGGTGTGGTTCGAAAAACGGCAGGAACGAACGACAGCCGGGGACGAGCGCCGACGCAGGTTCGGGAGAGTTTCGACCGTCGGCGCCTGGGAGGTGCTGACCCAGTGCTGACCCAGTGCTGACCCGGTTCGGGGTACGGCCCAGGTGCTGTGCCGCCCGGGGAACAGCGCACCGGATCAGTCGTCGGAGTCGCCGCCGAACATGATTTCGTCCCAGGTCGGCACCGAGGCGCGTTTGCGCCGTTTACGGGGACGCGGGATCTGTACGGTCTGCTCCTCGGCCTCGCCCTGCTCGGAGCCCTTCGCTCGGTCGTCGGTGCTCACATCGGGGTCGACGCTCCGGTCGGAGGAGCCGCTCGCAGCGGCGGCCGGGCGGTCCGTTGAGGCCTTCGGTGCCGAAGGAGAACCGCTCGTTTCGCGATTCGGCCGGCCCGAATGCTCGTCACCGTCCACGCCGGTGGAGGCGGTCACCGGGTCGGCCGGCCCCTTCCGAGGGGTCGAGCGGTCGGCACCCGGCTCCTCGGCGACCGGCGGAATCGTCGAGGGCTCAGCATCGGTCGGGACGGGCACGGTCGGCTCGTCGGCACCCGGCGGTACGTCCTGCGCCCCGGCCGTGGGCGTCGCCACCGACGAACCTCCCGGGGATCCGGCCTCGGCAGGGACGGACCCGGTGGCCTGCGAGGAGCCGCCCGGCGTGGACTCCGACGAATCACCCGGTGTGGCCCGCGGGAACTCACCCGTTGCGGCCTCCGAGGAATCAACCGGCGTGGATTCCGAGGAATCCGACTTCTTCGACCTTGCCTCAGCACGTCCCTTGGACTTCCGGCGGCGACGAGTGCCGGTGGCACCGGCGGCCGGCTGCTCCGGCTCCGCCTCCTCGCCGAAGTCCAGCGGTGGCTGCTCCGGCTCGGTCAGACCGGCGTACTCGCGATCGGTACCGGAGCCGTCGAACAGGTCGTAAAGCAGATCCAGCCCGGCGGTCTGGTTCCCGCCGTAACTCGACAGCTGCGCCTCGATCTCCTGGCCGATGTCCTGCGGGGTCGCCTGACTACGGGGCAGCGGTACGTGCGGAGCGGCCTCCGGAGTGGTGTTCGGGTCGGGCTCGATGACCTCGTCGTCGGTCTCGGCCTGCCAGCCCTGGTACAGCCGAAGGGGCGGTTCGGGATCGGATCCCGGTACCTCGCCCGGATCGGAGTCCAAGGGCTCCCGCAGGGCTCGGACCAGCGCCAGCTCGTCGTCCAGGTCGATCGTCGGCTCGGTCGGATCGTCGGGCGCACCGGGCAGGGCGGAGAGTTCGCCGGCGAGCCAGCGCGCATCGTCATTGGCCGGCTCGGAGATCCGGCTCTGCTGGTTGTAGTAGAACACCGCTTCTCGCGGCAGGGCGCCCAACTCGTAGCGGGCGACCAGCGTCCACCGCCGGTCCTCGCGTCGCCAGGCGTCCCAGGTCACCTGGTCATCGGCGATCCCGCGGCGGCCGAGCCGGTCGGTGACGGCGACGTTCAGAGTGCGGTGGGCTGCGGCCTCACCGCGGCGGCGGACCGCTGCGGCCAGGGCAAGGCTGGCGATGTGTTCCCGCTCGGCCAGCACCGGAGCGGCGAAGGGTTCGATCCGCTCGGAAGGCACCCCGGCGGCCTCGGCCACCTCTGCGAGCGAGGCGCCGGCGCGGACCCGTGTCTGGATCTCGCGGGGGGTCAATCCGATGTCCACCCTTGCTCTTCCTCCGAAGTCGGTACGTCGATGCCGGGTCGACCACCTGGCGCCCGACCTGACGATGGCTACCAACGTACCGGGCATCACGTCTTGTGCGTAGGAGGTAGGTACGTGTGCCGTGACAGTATTGGACCTGTGCCCGATGACCTTTTGACGCCCGATCCGTTGCAGCCCTACGACGCCGTGCTGCTCGTCTCCTTCGGTGGCCCCGAGGGGCCCGATGACGTGCTGCCGTTCCTGCGCCGGGTCACCGCGGGCCGCGGGATTCCCGATGAGCGTCTGGTCGAGGTCGGTGAGCACTATGCGCTGTTCGGCGGCCGGAGCCCGATCAACCAGCGCACCGACGAACAACTACGGGCCCTGCGCTCGGAGCTGAAGAACCGGGGGAGCGAGCTGCCGGTGATCCTCGGCAACCGCAACTGGTACCCGCTGCTGGACGAGGTGCTGCCCGAGCTGGCCGCGGCCGGCCATCGTCGGGTGCTGGCCATCACCACCTCGGCCTACCCCTCGTGGTCGTCGTGTCGGCAGTACCGGGAGAACCTGGCAGCCGCAGCACCGGCCGAGCTCACCGTGGAGCGGGTACGCAACTACGCCACCCATCCCGGATTCGTGACGGCCAATGTGTCGGCCGTGGGCAAGGCGCTGTCGGAGCTCTCCGGTGATCCCGCCACCACCCGGCTGGTCTTCGTCACCCACTCGATCCCGGACCAGATGGCACTCAGCAGCGGACCCGAACCGCGTGATCGCGATGGTGAGTACGTGAACTGGCACCGTCATGTGGCGCAGGCCGTGGCCGCCGAGGCGGCTCCTGAGCTTCCCTGGGAGCTGGCCTTCTGTTCTCGCTCCGGGGCGCCCAGCCAGCCGTGGCTGGAGCCCGACATCAACGATCTGCTGACCGACATGGCGGCCCAGGGGGTCACCGACGTGGTGATCTCACCGATCGGCTTCATCTCCGATCACATGGAGGTCGTCTACGACCTGGACCACGAGGCGGCCGAGACGGCCGAGGAGCTCGGCATCCGGATGGTCCGGGCAGCGACCGTGGGCACCGACCCGCAGTTCATCGCCGGGCTGGCCGATGTCGCTCTCGAGCGCGCCGCCGAGGCGAGGGGTGAGCAAGTGCATCCGGCCGTCCTGCCGGGCGCGCCGATCGGACTCACCGTCTGCCCGGCGAACTGCTGTGTGAACCCGCGGCAGCCGGACAAACCAGCCATCTGACCCCGGTCTGCGCTGCGCGCAGCGGGGCCGGCGGCACCGACAAGGGTTTTGTCAGGGCCCCGCAGGCGGCCGTGGAACCGCGATGTCGGGTGCCTTTCGGCAACCGCTTTCGTGCATTCGTCCGGGCCCGGTGCCCACGGCCCGAGGCGGCAAAGTTCGGCGTCTTTCGGCAACCGCTTCGCGCTGTCGCGGGGGTGTGGTACACATGTCCCGCGATTCGTGGGAATAGAGCCGGGAGATCCCGCGTTTGGACCACGCTGATTGATCTTTGAGGTGGAAGGGCTGAGACATGGCGACCGACTATGACGCGCCGCGCAAGAGCGACGAGGAGATGAGCGAGGACTCCATCGAGGAGTTGAAGACTCGCCGCAACGACAAGAATTCGGGGAAGGTCGACGAGGACGAGGTCGAGGCGGCCGAAGCCTTCGAGCTCCCCGGAGCCGATCTCTCCCATGAGGAACTGACGGTACGGGTGCTGCCCCGGCAGTCCGACGAGTTCACCTGCGCCGGGTGCTTCCTGGTGCGGCACCGCAGCCAGCTCGCCGAGCAGAAGGGCGATGCGACCTACTGCGTCGACTGCGCCGGCTGAGGTGCCGCACCCGGACAGCGGGTGAGCCGGCGCGGCGTCAGATGTTGAACTTGATCTTGTTCACCTTCGGCGCCGTGTCGTCGCCCATCAGCGAACGCCAGCGCCGCGCGGTGAAGCGGTTGATCAACAGCTGGGTGAGGCCGATGCCGACGGCGCTGGACAGGGCCCAGATGATCGACTGGGTCAACGGTGCGTCCGGATCGCCGGCAGCCGGCGGCTCCTCACCGGTGACCGTCTTCCAGAGACCGGTGACGGCCTTCTGGGCGGCGAAGGTCGTCGCCGCGCCGATGACACCGGCGTAGAGCTTCCAGAAGATCGCCTTCGAAGGTTCCATACGGTCGCACTCCATTCATTTCGGGACCGGCAACGTATTGTTACCGCTCGAGCACTCATCCTAGGACCCCGGACCACCCGATGCGCATCGCGGCCGAGGCCGACGCGCTCGGAAGGAGCAGACAGAGTTGCAGACCGCACCGGTGACAACCACGCGACGGATCGAACGGCAGTCCCTTCCCTGGTGGTGGTGGGGAATCGGGTACGGCATCTGGGCCACCTTCGTGATCGCAGTGTTGATCGTCATCCCCCCTGGCGCCGCCGCCGTCGTGGCGGTGGTCACGGGAATCCTGCTGTGCCTCGGTCTGGCGTGGTGGGGGCGGACCACGATCGCGGTCGGTGACACCGGTGTGCAGGTGGGGCGCAGCACGTTGGAATGGCCCTATGTCGGTGAGATCAGGGCGCTGGACGCCGCCCAGGCGAAGCGTCGGCTGGGCCCGGAGGCGAAGGCCACCGCCTGGTTGGCGGTCCGGCCGTGGTTGACCGAGGCGGTCGAGATCGAGGTACGCGACCCCGCCGACCCGCATCCGTACTGGCTCGTGGGATGTCGCGATTCGATCAAGGTCGCCAAGGCATTGGTCGAGACACGGACGGCGGTGGTCGGTTCTGCCGACGACGTCTCCGGTGGCTAGGGTGGCAGCCGTGGCATCAGCAGAGGAAGTGGTCGAGGTCGGGATCCGTGTGCTCGACCCGGAGGCCGCCGTACCGACCTACGCACAGCCGTTCGACGCCGGCGCCGATCTGATCAGCACCAGTGACCTGGAACTGGCGCCCGGTGAGCGGGCCGTCGTCGGCACCGGGATCGCCTTGTCGATCCCGGCCGGCTGGGCCGGTTTCGTCCATCCCCGCTCCGGTCTCGCGGCCCGGCACGGGCTGACCGTGGTGAATGCACCGGGCACCATCGATGCCGGGTATCGCGGTGAGATCAAGGTGTGTCTGCTGAACACCGATTCGAGCAATGCCATCACCATCAGCCGCGGCGACCGGATCGCCCAGCTGGTGCTGCAACGAGTGGGGCGAGCCGACTTCGTCGTCACTGAGGAACTGGACCCGTCGGTACGCGGCGACGGGGGCTACGGCTCGACCGGCGGCGTCGCCGGCTGGGCGGCAATCGAGCAGGAGGACGCATGATCTTTGGCAGGAAGCGGAAGGCGGACAAGTCCGAGGAGACCGCGGGTACGGACCTCGCGGCCGATGTCCGCGACGAGGACGAGACCGCCGACACCGCGACTTCGGCGAAGGGTCTCGACGACCGGGACGGTGAGGACACCGAGAACGCCTTGCCGGGCGCCGGGTCCGAGGACTCCGACGGGGAGGCCGCTGGTGCCGACGACGTCTCCGACGAGGAGTCCACTGAGGGGACCGACGAGGAATCCGATGAGGAGTCCGCGGCCGAGGAGGCCGACCGGGTCTGGGCCGAGCTGGATCAAGGCGACTTCCGGGACGAGGGGCCGTTCGACATCGACGAGGTCGATCTGACCGACGACCCGGTCGAACGGATCGATCTCGGGTCGTTGATCATCACCCCGTTCAAGGGTGCCGAACTGCGGTTGAACGTGCTGGAGAACACCCGCAAGGTGGTCTCGGTACTGATCGCCAAGGACGACTCGGCCCTCGAACTGTCGGTGTTCGCCGCGCCCAACTCCGGCGGGATGTGGGCAGATGTCCGCACGAAGCTGATCGAGGAGACCGAGCGTGCCGGCGGCTCGGTCAAGCTGGTCGAGGGCCCGTTCGGGACCGAGCTGCGGCGTCTGCTGCCGGCCAAGGGGCCGAAGGGGGAGCAAGGGGTCCAGCCGAGTCGTACCTGGATGGCACAAGGTCCCCGGTGGGCCCTTCGCGGCGTGCTCTACGGGCGTGCAGCCCTGGCCGAGGATCTCGAAGCCGATCCGGTGGCTCCGTTCTTCGACGCCTTCCGGGACGTGATCGTCCGCCGCGGTGAGGGACCGCAGCGCGCGGGTGAGGTACTGGCGATGAGCCTGCCCGAAGGTGTGCAGCAGCGCGGTCCGGCCGCATCATCACCCGGCCCGGCCGCATCAGCACCCGATTCGGCCGATGGCGCACCCACGTCGACCCCGGACTCGCCCCGGTCGGAATGAGTCCTGCCTCGCCGGTGTTGTGATCGGTGAGGGCAGTGGCCGATCGGGCAGATCTCGACCGGCCTGGTGTCCGTAGGGTCTCGGCGCCCCCGGGTGTGGGGCTTGCCGGGACCGGTTGCGGGCGTCATGATCAGAGGGATCAACTTCCCGTTCGGCGCCGGGGCAGCAGCTTCGACAACGGACCTCGATGATGGAGATGACTGCACATGGGCAGCACGAGCGGGCCGGGTACGCTGGCACGCTGGATGCGGCGGTTGACCGCCAGCAATGACCAACTCCTGGCCGACGAACGCCAGCTCGCGGCGGAGAAGGCCGGTGCGACACCGGTCCAGCAGTGTCAGGATCGCGCCCTGGTATCGGTGAGCGGGACGATCACTGCGCTGACCGTGCCACCGAAGGATGTGGTCCGGGTGGAGGCTGACCTCGACGACGGGTCGGGGCAGGTGAAACTGATCTGGATGGGCCGTCGGGAGATCCGCGGAATCACCGCCGGTACGGCGCTGCGGGCGACCGGGCGGATGAGCTGTTGCGGAACCTCCCGGGTGATCTACAACCCGTCCTACGAGATCATCAACACCCCGAACTGACCTGATCCGGACGAGAGCCCCGATCGGGTTCGGTGACCGGATCCGGCTCAGTCGTCCCCGGCCGGCTCCGCCGCCCCCGACGCAGCCTGCTTCGGCGCCAACATGGCCGCGAGTTCGCGCTCGCCCTCCGGGGGAGTCACGAAGAGAAGTTCGTCACCGCCCTCCAACGCACCGTCCGCTTCGGGGGCCATTGCCCGGGCGTCGCGGATCACCGCCACCAGGACCGCATCGGCGGGCCACCGCAGATCGCCGATCCGGCGGCCCACGCAGGGACTGTCACCGGGCAGGGTCATCTCCACCAGATCGGTGTTCGACTGCCGGAAGGTGAACAACCGGACCAGGTCGCCGACCGAGACCGCCTCCTCCACCAGCGCCGAGAGCATTCGCGGGGTGGAGACGGCCACATCGACACCCCAGGAGTCGCTGAACAGCCACTCGTTCTTCGGGTGGTTCACGCGGCCGACGGTACGCGGGACGCTGAACTCGGTCTTGGCCAGCAGCGAGTGGACCAGGTTGGCCTTGTCGTCACCGGTGGCAGCGATCGACACATCGCATTCCTCGAGCCCGGCCGCCTCCAGCGACGACACCTCACAGGCATCGGCCAGCAACCAGGTGGCCTTCGGCACCGTGTCGGTCTTGAACGCCTTCGGATCCTTCTCCAGCAGGACCACCTGGTGGCCGTGCTCGATCAGTTCGGTGGCGATCGAACGACCGACGTTGCCGGCACCGGCAATGATCACTTTCACGACAGCTCCCTCGGATTCTCAGTCAGTGTCTCGGGCCTCGGCGCACGGGCGCCGGGCTCAGGCCGGCGGCGGGGCATCGCCGAGGACCGACTCGACCTCGCTCACCCGGTCCTTGGCGATGGCGACATAGATCAGGTCACCGTCCTGGAACTTCGTCGAACGGTCCGGTACGAAGGCCGAGCCGACCCGCCGGACGAACGGCACCCGACAGCCGGCAGCCGATTCCATCGTGGCGATGCTGCGACCGACCCACCGGGGATCGCAGTGCACCTGCATCAACTTCACCGATCCGGTCGGATCCCGCCACACCGGCTCCGATCCCTCCGGCAGCAGCCGGCGAAGGATCTGGTCGGAGGTCCAGCGGACGGTCGGAACCGTGGGGATGCCGAGGCGTTCGTAGATCTGCGCCCGCCCCGGGTCATAGATCCGGGCGACCACGTTCGGGATGTCGAAGACCTCCCGGACCACCCGGGCGGCGATGATGTTGGAGTTGTCACCGTTGGAGACTGCTGCGAAACCGTCGGCGGATTCGATCCCGGCATCGCGCAGGACCTGCTGGTCGAATCCGACGCCCTTCACCGTCGTACCGCTGAAGTCGTCGCCCAGCCGCCGGAAGGCATCGGCGTCGACATCGATGATCGACACGGAGTGGCCGCGTCTGACCAGATCCTTGGCCAGTCCGGCGCCGACCCGTCCGCAGCCCATGATGACGATGTGCACCGCGCCATCGTCGCCCGCCGAACCGGCGATGTCCACCGAGGCGTACCTCTCCGACCCGCTACCGGCACCTCGATTCCGACCGGGCCGCGGCAGACCTGTGCCGTCGAGTTGCATACGAGGGCGGTGAAACTCCCCAGACCTCATCCGGAGGACCCTGACAGTGACAGCTTTCGGGTTTAGGCTGCCCACTCGTGAACCTGTCCGCGCTGGGCAAGCGACTGCTGATCGGCCGCAAGCTGTCGAGTGACCAGTTGACCCAGACCCTGCTTCCCAAACGGATCGCCCTGCCGGTCTTCGCCTCCGATGCGTTGAGCTCGGTCGCCTATGCCCCCGACGAGATCCTGCTCACCCTTGCCCTGGCCGGGATGGTCGGGATGACCTTCTCCTGGCCGGTGGCGATCGCCGTGGCCTTCGTCATGTTGGTGGTGATCGCCTCCTACCGGCAGAACGTCCGTGCCTATCCCTCCGGCGGCGGTGACTACGAGGTCGCCTCGGCGAACCTGGGTCGCAACGCCGGGTTGGGCGTCGGTTCGGCGCTGCTGGTCGACTATGTGCTGACCGTGGCCGTCTCGGTCTCCTCGGGGGTGCAGAACGCGCGGGCGATCTTTCCCTGGCTGGCCGGGCATGAGGCGATCGCGGCAGCCACCTTGATCGCACTGCTGATGGCGGTGAACCTGCGGGGGGCGCGGGAGTCGGGAACGTTGTTCGCCATCCCCACCTATGCCTTCATGGTGGCGGTGGTCGGGATGGTGGTCGTCGGCCTGGTCCGGATCCTCGGGTTCGGCCACGACCTGCAGACCGAGACCTCCGAGCTGCAGGTGGCCGGACTGGACGACGGCGGGGCGATGACCGGTCTGGCGATGGTCGTGCTGCTGATGCGCGCGTTCTCGTCCGGTTGTGCGGCACTGACCGGGGTGGAGGCCATCTCCAACGGCGTACCGGCATTCCGCAAGCCGAAGTCGCGCAATGCCGCGACCACCTTGGGGCTGCTCGGGCTGGTCGCGATCTCGATGATGCTGGGTGTGATCGCCCTGGCCAACCTGACCGGGCTGAAGGTGATCGACCCCGACGAGGCGACCTTCGTCCGCAACGGGCAGCCGATCGAGTTCACCGCCCATACCGCGATCGCGCAGCTGGCCGAGGCCGTCTTCGCCGACTTCCGGCCCGCCTTCTACTTCGTCATCGCCGCCACCATGGTGATCCTGTTCCTGGCCGCGAACACCGCCTTCAACGGATTCCCGGTGCTCGGGTCGATCCTGGCCAAGGACGGTTACCTGCCCCGGCAGTTGCACACCCGCGGGGACCGCTTGGCCTACAGCAACGGGATCGTCGCCCTGGCGATCGTGGCGATCGGTCTGGTGATCGCCTTCGACGCCAGTGTGACCGCGCTGATCCAGCTCTACGTGGTGGGTGTCTTCGTCTCCTTCACGCTCAGCCAGTTGGGCATGATCCGGCACTGGAACCGCGAACTCCGATCATCGGAGCTGAGCGCCGAGCAGCGCCGGTACCACCTCCGGGGCCGGGTGATCAGCAGCATCGGGTTCGGCTGCACCGCCACCGTGCTCTGCGTGGTGTTGATTTCCAAGTTCACCCATGGCGCGTGGATCGCGATCCTGGCGATGCTCTGCGTCTTCGCGCTGATGAAGGCGATCAGCCGTCACTACTCCAACACCGCCGAGGAGCTGGCCATCACCTCCGAGGACGAGCGGCTGCTGCCGTCGCGGGTGTATGCGCTGGTGCTGGTCGCGAAGGTGAACAAGCCGACGGTACGGGCACTGGCCTTCGCCAAGGCGTCGCGGCCGAACAAACTGGAGGCCATCACCGTCGACCTGGATCGGGCGGAGACCCAGCAACTGGTGGAGCAATGGGAGGCAGCCGATCTGGGCATGCCGTTGAAGGTGATCGCCTCGCCGTTCCGGGAGATGGTCAATCCGGTGCTCGCCTATGTCCGCAGTGTCCGCAGTGCGAGTCCGCGGGATGTGGTGAACGTCTACATCCCGGAGTACGTGGTCGGTCACTGGTGGGAGCGGGTGCTGCACAACCAGACGGCCTTCTTCCTCCGGGCGCGGCTGCTGTTCAGTCCCGGGGTGATGGTGACCTCGGTGCCGTACCTGTTGGAGTCGAGCAGCTCACGCCGCCGCCGGATGGAGCGTGGTTACACCGTCACCTATCGCGGTGCGGGCGGATCCGGTGACACCGGGCTCGGGCCCGCGCGCACACCCGACCAGCGGCCCGGGACTCCGGTCGGCGGGCCGAAGGAGTGAGTCGAGCGCATACGCTGGGCCGGTGAGCACCGGCCCCGTGACCCGATCGAGCACCCGCGCGGAGGTGATCGGGCCGCTCACCGTCGGCCCGGTGGCCCACGGCGGGCACTGCATCGTCCGGTACGAGGGACGCGTGATCTTCGTCCGCCACGCCCTTCCCGGGGAGCGGGTACGGGTGCGACTGACCGACACCAGCCAGGACCGGTTCTGGCGGGGGGATGCCGTCGAGGTCGAGGAGGCCTCGGCGCAGCGGGTCAGCCCGCGTTGCGAGGTCGCCGGTCCGGGTGGTTGTGGCGGCTGTGATCTGCAGCATGTGTCGGCCGCCGGACAGCTGGACTGGAAGACCGCGGTGGTACGCGAACAGCTGCAGCGCCTGGGCGGGCTGGCCTGGGACGGCGAGGTCGAAGGCGTCGATCCGCGGTGGGAGTGGCGTACCCGGATGCGCTACCGGCGCGATGCCGACGGCCGACTCGCGATGCGACGTTTCCGCTCCCACGACCTGGTCGCGCTGCCGGCCGGCGGCTGCCCGATCGCTGCTGCCGAGGCGATCGTCAGCGTCGATGAGCAGCTGCAGCCCGACCGGCGGATCGAACCCGGGCCCACCGGCGTACCGGTGGTCACCGAGCAGGCCGCGGGCCGGCACTGGACGGTGGCCGCCGACGGTTTCTGGCAGGTGCATCCGGCGGCTGCCGACACCCTGGTCGGTGCGGTGCTGGACGGTCTGGCCGCACAGCCGGGGGAGCGGGCCTTCGACCTGTTCTGCGGGGTGGGCCTGTTCACCGGTGCGCTGGCCGATCACGGTGTGCAGGTCTGGGGGGTCGAGTACGACCGGACGGCGATCGGCCTCGCCCGGAGAAACCTCGCCGACCATGGCGCATCGGTCCGCTTCAGCGTCGGCGATGTCGGTCGCGAACTGCAGCGGCTGCCGAAACGTACCGACCTGATCGTGCTCGACCCGCCGCGCAAGGGCGCCGGGAAGAAGGTGGTCGACCAGTCGATCGCCCGGCGGCCCCGGGCGATCGCCCTGGTGGCCTGCGATCCGGCAGCACTGGGTCGTGATGTGGGGTACTTCGCGGCCGCCGGCTGGCAGCTGCAGGGCCTGCGGGCGTTCGACCTCTTCCCGCAGACCCATCACATCGAGTCGGTGGCCATCCTGGTGCCGCCGACGGGCTGAACCGGAGGCCTGTGCGCCCGTGCAGGGCTGCGGTCCGGGCCCGGACCTGACCAACGAGTCGCCCGGCGAACCGGTTCCCGCCGGATCCGTTCCGCAGCAATCGCAGCAATCGGGCCCATTCGGCTGCATCTCCTGTGGAACTGTTGGCCGAAGTGAGGGTCTCCTTCCTAACGGCGCCGGGGCGCGCTGCGGCACGATGTACCTGTATCAACGTGGTATCTTGATATCAAGAGAGTTTTCGAGCCGGGAGTGCACAATGAGCGTGAACAGTTTCGGAGCCGAGGATCAGCTGGAGGTCAACGGCACCAGCTATCAGATCTACCGGCTGGACAAGGTCGAGGGATCGGAGAAGCTTCCCTACAGCCTGAAGGTGCTGTTGGAGAATCTGCTCCGCACCGAGGACGGCGCCAACATCACCGCCGATGACATCCGGGCGCTGGGCTCCTGGGATCCCACTGCCGAGCCCAGCAAGGAGATCCAGTTCACCCCGGCCCGCGTGGTCATGCAGGACTTCACCGGCGTACCCTGCATCGTCGACCTGGCCACCATGCGTGAGGCGATCGCCGATCTCGGTGGCGATCCGGCCAAGGTGAACCCGCTCTCCCCGGCTGAGCTGGTGATCGACCACTCGGTGATCGCCGACGTCTTCGGTCGCCCCGATGCATTCGAGAAGAACGTGGAGATCGAGTACGGCCGCAACCGCGAGCGGTACCAGTTCCTGCGCTGGGGTCAGACGGCCTTCGACGACTTCAAGGTGGTCCCGCCCGGCACCGGCATCGTGCACCAGGTGAACATCGAGAACCTGGCCAAGGTGATCTACCCCCGGACCGTCGACGGTGTGCTGCAGGCCTACCCCGACACCTGTGTGGGCACCGACTCCCACACCACCATGGTCAACGGCCTCGGCGTCGTCGGCTGGGGTGTCGGCGGTATCGAGGCCGAGGCCGCCATGTTGGGTCAGCCGGTCTCGATGCTGATCCCGCGTGTGGTCGGCTTCAAGCTGCACGGTGAACTGCCCGACGGCGCCACCGCCACCGACCTGGTGCTGACCATCACCGAGATGCTCCGCCAGCACGGTGTGGTCGGCAAGTTCGTCGAGTTCTACGGCTCCGGTGTCGGTGCGGTGCCGCTGGCGAACCGCGCCACCATCGGCAACATGAGCCCCGAGTTCGGCTCCACCATCGCGGTCTGGCCGATCGACTCCAACACCACCGACTACCTGCGTCTGACCGGTCGGGACGAGGACCAGATCGCCCTGGTCGAGGAGTACTCCAAGCTGCAGGGGCTGTGGCACGACCCGGAGGTCGAGGCTGCCTACTCCGAGTACCTGGAGCTGGACCTGGCGACCGTCGTACCGAGCATCGCCGGCCCGAAGCGCCCGCAGGACCGGATCCTGCTCAGCAACTCCAAGGGAGCCTTCCGGGAGGTCATCGACACCTATGTCGACGACGACGGTGGCCAGCGCCTGAACGGTTACGACCGTGACGTCGCCGGCAGCTTCCCTGCCTCCGATCCGACCGACAACCAGCCTGGCGAGGAGGAGGTCGACGAGTCGGCCAAACCGGTCGAGTACGACCACGCCTCGGAGTCGCTGGACCGGCCGACCAAGCCGACCCCGGTGAAGCTGGAGGACGGCAGCGAGTTCGAACTCGACCACGGTGCGGTGACGATCGCCGCCATCACCTCCTGCACCAACACCTCCAACCCGAGTGTGATGGTGGCCGCCGCCCTGGTGGCGAAGAACGCCATCGAGAAGGGCCTGAATCGCAAGCCGTGGGTGAAGACCACCCTGGCGCCGGGTTCGAAGGTGGTCATGGACTACTACGACAAGGCCGGCCTCACCCCGTACCTGGACAAGATGGGCTTCAACCTCGTCGGGTACGGCTGCACCACCTGCATCGGCAACTCCGGTCCGTTGATCCGCGAGGTCAGCGACGCGGTGAACGAGGCCGATCTGGCCGTCACCTCGGTGCTCTCGGGCAACCGGAACTTCGAGGGCCGGATCAACCCCGACGTGAAGATGAACTACCTGGCCTCGCCGCCGCTGGTGGTCACCTACGCGATCGCCGGCACCATGGACATCGACCTGTTCAACGAACCGCTCGGCACCGACACCGACGGCAACGATGTGTTCATGAAGGACATCTGGCCCTCGCAGACGCAGATCGACGAGGTCGTCTCCAGCTCGATCAATGCCGAGATGTTCACCAAGGGGTACGCCGACGTCTTCGCCGGTGACGAGCAGTGGCAGAACCTGCCCACCCCGGAGGGCAAGGTCTTCGAGTGGGACGACGAGTCGACCTATGTGCGTCGTCCGCCGTACTTCGAGGGGATGCCCGAGAAGCCCGAGCCGGTGGCCGACATCTCCGGTGCCCGGGTGCTGTTGAAGCTCGGCGACTCGGTGACCACCGACCACATCTCCCCGGCCGGTGCGATCAAGGCCGACTCCCCGGCCGGCAAGTATCTGTCCGAGCACGGGGTGGAGCGCAAGGACTTCAACTCCTACGGGTCGCGGCGCGGCAACCACGAGATCATGATCCGTGGCACCTTCGCCAACATCCGGCTCCGCAACCAGCTCGCTCCGGGCACCGAGGGTGGCGTCACCCGGGACTTCACCGTCGAGGACGGCCCGGTCACCACTGTGTTCGAGGCCTCCGAGCGCTACCAGGAGGCCGGCATTCCGCTGGTCGTGCTGGGTGGCAAGGAGTACGGATCGGGTTCCTCGCGTGACTGGGCCGCCAAGGGCACTGCACTGCTGGGTGTGAAGGCCGTGATCACCGAGTCCTACGAGCGGATCCACCGGTCCAACCTGATCGGCATGGGTGTGCTGCCGCTGCAGTTCCCGGCCGGTGAGAACGCCGAGTCGCTGGGGCTGAGCGGTGAGGAGACCTTCGACATCTCCGGCATCACCGCGCTGAACGAGGGGAGCACCCCGAAGACGGTGAAGGTGACCGCGACGAAGGAGGGCGCCGAGCCGATCGAGTTCGATGCCGTGGTCCGGATCGACACCCCCGGTGAGGCCGACTACTACCGCAACGGCGGCATCATGCAGTACGTGCTTCGGCAGCTCGCCAGTAGGTGAGCTGATCAGACCGCGGAGAACAGGCCGCTGACACGCTGCTCTCGGAGGTCTGAAGTTTCACACGCAGGGCCTGTCCAGCTTGGCTGGATGGGCCCTGCGTCGTTTGTCGGGAGCAAGGCTTTCGGCTGCGCGGTCAGAGCCCGACCTGTGCGTACTGCTCCAATGCGGGGCCGAAGATCGCTGCCTGGGACGTCGCCTGCTTGGTCGAGGGCGAGCTCAGTTCAACGAGCTTTCGACGCCCGGCGCTCGGCCACCGTCTTGCGGGCGTGGCGCAGGTCGGCCAGAGTCTGTTCGATGTCGCTGATCTCGTCGATGTCGGCCGAGAGCGCGTCGATGGCCGCGTACTGCGCCCGTCGCCGCCTCTCGCGGTAATCGAGCACGTCGGCCAGGGCGATCCGACGGTGCGTGCCCGAGCGTGTATAGGGAAGTTGCCCGTCGTCGAGTGCCTTGATGAGGGTGGGCCGGCTGATCCCCAGGAGATCGGCGGCCTGCTGAGTGGTCAGCACCTGCGAAGTCGGCGAAACCGTCACGGACAGGCCCTTGCGCATCGCGTCCACGACGTGCAGCAGCACCTCATAGACCTCCTGCGGAAGCTCAACAGGGTCGTCTTCCGCTCCGCCCACCAAGTAGTGCCGCGGCCGTGGGTTCAGGGCCTCCTCAGCGGTGAGCATGTCGTAGACGCGGCCGAGCTGCTGCTCGTCGCCGGCTGAATGGGTCGACGGGGCGAGGGTCTCGTTCGCGGACATGTCCAAATCCTTATCTGCAGTAGGCGCAAATAGGTTGCGTTTGTTTCGAATAGGCTAGCGCGCACGCTCCGTGCTCACAAGCAGGAGGCTGCGCTTGAGGTGTTGATGTGAGTCCGGGGCGACAGGCAGTCGCGGATGAACTTCGGCGGGTGCAACGACATCGCAGCGTCGACGAACCGTGCCAGCGCGAGAACGGCCGGCGGCCACCACAGGTCAGGTGTCAACGACACGATCACTCCTTGCAGGTGCAGATTGTCGCGAAGGTGTTCTCGAGGTGGTCCATGCTCGGATCGGGTGGGCCGAGGGCCGCCCAGGCGAACAAGGTGCCGGCGTAGGCCGCATACAGCGCCTCGGCCGTGGCGGATGCGTCCTCGGTCGAGGTGCCTGAACACGTTAACTGAACGCGTTCTGTGTAACGGGTGTGACTATCGGTCCCGCCCCGGGCCTTCACCCACGGGGGCGCAGCAATCTTCGGTACAGGCATCGGTCCCGCGTTCACCGGTGAGCACGGCGACCGGGGCGGCACAACAGGCGTCGCCCCGCCAGGCCTCGATACCCTCACGGAGCGCGAAGGCAGCGATCACGATCGCGGCGACCGAGTCGGCCCAGGCCCAGCCGAACAGGGAGTTCAGCAACAACCCCACCAGCAACGCCGCGGACAGGTACGTGCAGATCAGCGTCTGCTTGGAGTCGGCGACGGCCGAGGCCGAGCCGAGTTCGCGTCCGGTACGACGCTCGAACCAGGACAGGAACGGCATCACGAGCAGGCTGAGTGCGGCGATCGCGATCCCCACCGGCGAATGTTCGGGGTCCCGCACGCCGAGCAGGGAGAGCACGGCATCGACCGACACATAGGCGGCGAGGCCGAAGAAGGACACCGCGATCACCCGCAGTGCGACCTTTTCGCGTCGCTGCGGATCGGGTGCGGCGAACTGCCAGGCGACCGCTGCGGCCGAGAGCACCTCGACGACGGAGTCCAGGCCGAAGCCGATCAGCGCGGCCGAGGAGGCGGCCCGGCCGGCGAGGAGGGCGACCACCGCTTCGACGACATTCCAGCTGATCGTGATGGCGACGACGATCCGGATCCGTCGGCGCAAGGTGGTGGTCCGCTCGGTGGAGAGGGTGGCGCTCACCGGGTGGCCTCGGTCGCGGCGCAGCACCCCGGTATCGAGCAGTCGGGGTCCGGACAGGGCGCGCTCTCGTCGACCGCCAGGGTCACATCCACCAGTGCGGTCAGTGCCGCGGTGAGGTGCGGGTCGGCGATCTCGTACCGGGTCTGCCGGCCCTCGGGTTCGGCGACGACGAGGCCGCAGCCACGCAGACAGGACAGGTGGTTCGACACGTTCGTGCGGGTCAGTTCCAGGTCGCGGGCGAGCTTCGCCGGGTAGCCCGGCTCGGCGAGCAGGGACAGCAGGATTCGGGAGCGGATCGGGTCCGCCATGGCCCGGCCGAGTCGGTTCATGACCTCCACCCGGGAGGCAATGGTCAGCATGTGCTGACCATACAGCGGATGCTGACCAATGGGTAGGGCTGCAAACCAGCTCAGAAGAACCAGGTGAACCCGAACCAGCCGATGCCGAATGTGACTACCAGTACGAGCAGCGCGGCCACGATGGTGGGCCAAGGACCGGTCTTCGGTACCGGTGCCGGGGCGGATTCGGCCGATGCGGCGGTCCGTACCTCCGCCTGCGCGGGTTCGGGTCGTTGCGGCGGCTCGGCAACGGGGAGTGCTGCTGCCGATGCGTGCAGCACGGGTCGGTCGGCGGCCGGCGCGAGTTGTTGGGTGGGGGCCTGCTGGGCCTCGACCGCTGCCACGTCGATCGGTGCGGTCAACACCATGTCCTCGGGTGCGGTCCGGGTCCGTGACGACGGCCCGGTGACCGGCAGTCCGGCAGCGACCGGCGCGGCGGGCTCGTCCGGTGACCGGAGCTGGTTCAGGATGGCGGCGCGTACCGCCGTGTCCCGGTCATCGGGGTCGCGGAGGGCATTGACCGCCGCATCGAGGGCCTGGGTGAAGGACGTGACATCCGGCCAGCGCTGTTCGGGGTCCGGATCCACCGCCCGGAGGATGACGGTGTCGATGTCGGCGGACAATTCGGCGAAGGCCGAAGGGGGAGTGGGTGGCGCACCGGCCAGCAGGTCCTCGACTCCGCCCTCGCGGAGGAACTGTCCGGTCAGCATGGTGTAGGCCACGGCTCCCAGCCCGTGCACATCGGCCCGAAGGTCGACCCCCAGCCCGCCGGCCTGTTCGGGTGCCATGAAGGCCGGGGTGCCGACCACTTGGGTCAATCCGCTGGCGTGCAGCATCTCCTTCGCCACACCGAGGTCGGCCACCAGCAGGCGCACACCGTCATCGGGCTCGGCCCGCAGCAGCAGGTTGTTCGGCTTGATGTCGCGGTGGATGATCCCGTGGCGGTGCAGGGAGCTCAACCCGCGTCCGGCCTGTGACAGCAGCTCCGCGACCAGGTTCGGATCACCCGGGGTGCCCGGAGTGATCAGGTCGGCCACCGAACCGCGGTCGGCGTAGGTCATCACGAAGTAGGGAACCTCGTTGATCTCACCGATGTCGTAGACCCGGACGATGTGTTCGTTCTCCGCCTTCCGCAGGATCCGTGCCTCGGTCAGGAATCGCTCCCGGACGTCATCGCGTTGGGCCCAGTTGTCGGCCAGTGCCTTCAGCGCCACCGGTGAGTCCAGGTCGGGGTCGTGGTAGAGCCAGACCGTGGCGAAACCTCCGACGCCGATGCGCCGGAGCCGCTGCAGGCGGCCGATCTGTTCTGGCATGGACACCTTTCGTATATTGCCAGCACGGTTGCCGACCGTGCGCCCGGAGAGGAAGTTTGATCATCAGCACTGACGAAACCGCCCAGCTGGAGGAGCTCGCCGTTGCCGCGCGCGGTGGTGATTCGGCAGCGATGGACGAGCTGCTGGCGCAGATCCAACCGCGGGTACGCAAGATCTGCGGACGGATCCTGCTCTACCCCGAGGATGCCGACGAGGCCGCGCAGGACGCCTTGCTGGCGGTGGCGACCAAGCTGGATTCCTTCGGTGGGCGGAGCAAGTTCACCACCTGGCTGCACACGGTCGCCTCGAACAGTGCCCGGGCGACCTATCGCTCGTTGAAGCGGCGGGCGGCGGAGAAGGCGACCGCGGAGTTCCCGTTGCAGGCCGATCCGCGGACCACCAGCGTGATCGCCGGCAGCCGGCTGGATCTGTTGGAGGCGCTGGAGACGATCGGTGTGGAACACCCCGAGTATGTCGAACCGCTGGTCCTGCGCGATGTGCAGAAACTCGACTACGCCGAGATCAGCGAGGTGCTCGACATCCCGCTGGGCACCGTGAAGTCGCGGATTCACGCCGCCCGGCAGGCGATCCAGCCGTTGCTGCGGGTGACCGGCTGAATCCCCTCCCGGATCGCTCAGCCCGGATCGCCCTGCCCGCTCGCCCTGCCCGGATCGCTCAGTCGGTGGCGATGTCGAAGGTCAGCTGTTCGCTGTAGTCATTGCTGAAGGTCATGGTCGTCGAGTCGACATCCAGGCCGGACATGAACACCAGATCACCGGTTGCGCACTCGCCCTGGGAGAGGGAGACCAGATCGGGGAAGGTGTCGCCCTCGCCGACGCCATTGCGCTCGCTCGTGGAGAGCGCGGGCCCGGAGTGGGCATCGTTGCCGGTCTGATCGATCCAGAAGTCGGTGCTGCGGACGTCGACCAGCCCGTCGGAATCCCCGGAGGGTACGGAGTCGACGCAGACAGTGACGGTGACCAGCAGCGGCTGGGCATCGGGGTCGCCGGAACCGAGCAGATCGGCGCTGTCGACCTGCACCGACAGGTGGTCCGAGCCGGAACCCGCGCCGTCGCCGGACCCGTTCGTACCCTCACCGGCGGGATCCTCGTTGTCGGTACCGCCCCCGTCGGTGTCCCCGCCGGCTGATTCGGAGGTCGCTTCACTGCTCGCCTCCTTGTCGGGGTCCTCGGTGGGTGCTGCGCTCGATGGGGACTCGGTGGGCGTCGGTGAGGCACCTTCCGGTGTGGCCGAGGGCGATGCCGACGCCACCGGCGGGGCGACCTGATCGGATCCGTCGAGGTTGAACGCGGCGAACGCTCCGCTGGACACGCCTACGACCGCGGCGACGGCGATGGCTGCTGTCTTGTAGGGGTTCATGATCACCTCGTTCCACGTGCACGGTAGCGACCGGGCGCGGCCGCTCACCACTTCTGAGTCGGTGCGCGGCGGATTGGTTCGCTGGGGCCGGAATTTCTTCCGGGTGGGCCGAGAAGAGCCCCGGGCAGCGGTTCAGCCCACCTCGCCGGTGTCGGCGGTGTAGCTGCGGCAATCGTCGGTGTCGCCGCGGTCGAATCCCCGGTCGAACCACGCGGTACGCACCGCGGCGCTGCCATGGGTGTCGTTGGAGACGTAGCGGCCGACGACCAGCGCGCGGCTGAAACCGTCGATCGCCTGCTGCCCGTCATGGAACCAGACCCCGGCCAGGCATTCGGCCTGCAGTTCGATCCGGCGATCGGTCGTCTCGTCGTCGGTGATCGGCCAGCTGTCGGTCGCGTTCTGCACATGGTGGCCGAATTCGTGGGCGAGCACGGCCATCGGCAGCCAACCGGCCCGTTCGGCGTAGGTGCTGGTGCCGGAGGTGAACAGGTAGATCGTCCGGTCCTGGGTGCAGTAGAACGCGACGACCTGGTTGGCATTCGACATCTCACCGCAGTCGGTGGTGATGGAGTCGGCGCTGACCACCTCGTGGTGCGGTCGCTGCAGGTGCACACCGACCCGCTCCAGCGCGGGGGACCACGCCGGCATCAGGCACTCGTCGATCGCTTGCTCGGCGAACGCGGCGAGCCCGTCGGCATCGATCCGCGACACCCGGGGATCGGCGCAGTCGGTGGCGGCGAGTTCACCTACGGCGTAGAGCCGCTCGTCGAGCCGTACCGGTTCCTCCGCTGCGTCGCGGCCGGGTTCACCGGTCTCCACCTGCGGGCTCGGTGCGGAGGAGGAGACCGACGGCGCGGGGGTTGGGGTGACCGGGGCCGGGCCGAGGGTACGCAGTGACTGACCGGCCAGGATCAGGGCGATCCCGCATGCCAGGACCACCAGCACCACCGGTAGCCGGCGGTCGGCGGGCGAATGCTCGGTCATCGCTGGACGGCGGCCCGGATCCGAGCCGCGTACTCGGCTGCCTCCCCGTCGGCGTACTTGGTCCGGGGCCAGAAGAAGCCACGCAGCCCATCCCCCTTGGTCCTAGGTACGACATGCACGTGCAGATGAGGTATGGACTGGCTCACCACGTTGTTCATGGCGACGAAGGTGCCTTGGCAGCCCAAGGCATCGCCGAGGGCGGCGGCAATCCGCTGGGCGGTGCCGAACAGGGCCGGCATCGCGGCGGGCTCGAGGTCGAGAAGGGTGTCGACGTGGCGTACCGGACAGACCAGCGTGTGCCCCTTGAACAGTGGGCGGTGGTCGAGGAACGCGATGGTGTGCTCGTCGCGATGGACGGTCTCGGCAGGGACGTCACCGGCGATGATGGAGCAGAACAGGTCGGTCATGGGATCAGGTGCCGGAATTCGGTCAGCAGCACCCCGTCGGTGATCCGGTGCAGCGCGAGACCCGGCGGCAGGTCGCGGTTCTGCATCCCCTCGGCGGCCTCGGTGAACCCCAGGGTGAAGGTGCTGGTGACACCGGGGGCGATCACCAACGGGACCGTGGCGAAGGTGGTCGCCGCGGCGGCGTGGGCATGGCCGCAGACGATGCCGGCCAGCCGGTCGTGGGCGCTCAGCACTTCGGCGAGGGCCTCGGCATTGTCCAGCCGGATCGGATCCATCACCGGATGTCCGAGAGTGACCGGCGGATGGTGCAGTGCGATCAGCGCGGACTCCCCGGTCCGGGAGGTGAGGGCGGCGTCGAGGAAGGTCAGACTCTGCTCGCTCAGATGACCGGCGTCATTGCGGGGGCTGCCGGGGATGGTCGAGTCGAGGGCGATCACCCGTACCCCGTCGACGGTGACCACCTGGTCGAGCGGTCCGGAAGGGTCGGCTGCGCTGATACCGGGCAGACCGGTGGCGAAGCTCGACCGCAGGTCGTGGTTGCCCGGGATCGCGATCACCCGGCGGCTGCCGCTGACCCGGGCGAGGGCCTCGGCGTACTCCTCGGGCCGGCCGTCGGCCGCGACGTCCCCGGTGAGCAGGACCAGCTCGATCGGCAATGCGGCGGAGTCGAGGTAGTCCCAGACCACGGCGTTGCGGCGTGCGGTTTCGGCGGTGTTGTCGAAATGGGTGTCCGACACCTGAGCGATCAAGGGCACGGTTCATCGTAATCGGGTCGGCAGCCGCTTCGTCCGCCGCCACGGCCGCTGGGAGTACCTGGACGGGGAGATCTGCTGATTCTCGGGTGTCGCGCTGCTGCCATCGGCGGACCGGCCGGCAGTGAAGTTCGGACCGCCGTCCGACCCCACGGTCCCGGTTCACCACACCGGGGCTCCTAGACTGGCAGTCATGTCTCATCTTGATCGGATCCGCGGCCCCAAGGACCTGGGCGATTTGTCGCCCCGTGAGCTCGCCGAGCTCGCCGCGGAGATCCGAGCGAGCCTGATCACGAATGTCAGCGCCACCGGCGGACATCTCGGGCCCAACCTCGGGGTGGTCGAACTGACCATTGCCCTGCACCGGGTCTTCGACTCACCGACCGATCCGATCATCTTCGACGTCGGTCACCAGGCCTATGTGCACAAGATGCTGACCGGCCGGACCGGGCAGTTGCCGACCCTGCGCCAGCGCGGGGGGCTGTCGGGTTATCCGTCGCGGGCCGAGAGCGAGCACGACTGGGTGGAGAACTCCCATGCCTCGACTGCGCTGTCCTGGGCCGAGGGGCTGGCCAAGGGATTCCGGCTGCAGGGGGTGGACCGGACCGTGGTCGCGGTGGTCGGAGACGGAGCGCTGACCGGCGGCATGACCTGGGAGGCGATGAACAACATCTCCGCCGACGACGACCTGCCGTTGATCATCGTCGCCAACGACAACGGCCGCTCCTACACACCGACCGTGGGTGGGGTGGCGCGGGCGCTCAGCCCGGTCCGTACCGACCGTCGGTACGAGGATGTCCTCGACCTGCTGCGGCGCAGCGTCTCCAGCACCCCGGTGATCGGCAAGGCCGCCTACGAATGGCTGCACGGGGTGAAGGCCGGCCTGAAGGATGTGCTCAATCCGCAGGGGCTGTTCGCCGATCTGGGCATGAAGTACGTCGGCCCGATCGACGGTCACGACATCGAAGCGGTGGAGTACGCACTGACGCAGGCCAAGGGGTACGGCGGCCCGGTGATCGTGCACGTCCGTACCCAGAAGGGCCACGGGTTCACCGCCGCGGTGAACCACGAGGAGGACCAGTTCCACGCGGTCGGCCAGATCGACCCGGTGACGGGGAAGTCGAAGGCCACCTCCGGCGGTACGAGCTGGACCTCGGTCTTTGCCGATGCGCTGCTGCACGAGGGCAAACAGCATCCGGGACTGGTCGCGGTGACCGCCGCGATGATGTATCCGACCGGATTGCACAAGTTCCACCAGACTTTCCCCGAGCGCACCTTCGACGTCGGCATCGCCGAACAGCATGCGGTCACCTCGGCGGCCGGACTGGCCGCCTCCGGGATGCACCCGGTGGTCGCGATCTACTCGACCTTCGTGAACCGGGCCTTCGACCAGGTGCTGATGGATGTCGCCCTGCACAAACAAGGGGTGACCTTCGTTCTCGACCGCGCCGGCATCACCGGCCCGGACGGACCGAGTCATCACGGTATGTGGGATCTGTCGCTGCTCGGGCTGGTGCCCGGTCTGCAGCTGTGGGCGCCGCGCGATGCGACCCGGTTGACCGAGGCGCTCGCAGCCGCGGTGCAGGTCAGTGACGCGCCGACGGTGTTGCGTTTCCCGAAGGGGACGGTCGGCGAGGAACTGCCGGCTGTCGCCACCCGTAAGGGTATGGATGTGCTGGCCGCGGCCGCGGAGCCGCGGGTGCTGGTGGTCGGGTACGGCCCGATGGCGGCGGTTGCCCTGCAGGTGGGTGAGCAGTTGGACGCCCAGGGGATCTCGACCACGGTGATCGACCCGGTACGGGCGCTGCCGGTGAACCCGGAGTTGGTCGAGGTCGCTGCCGAGCACGAACTGGTGATCAGCATCGAGGATGGCGGCGAGGTCGGCGGTCTGGGTGCGCGGCTGGCCCAGGAGATGCGTGCCGCCGGTGTCTCGGTGCCGCTGCGGGAGTTCGGCGTACCGCAGGCGTTCCATGATCATGCCTCGCGTGATGAGGTCCTGGCCGAGTGCGGCCTGAGCGCGCAGCAGATCGCCCGCTATGCCGTGGAGACCGTCAGTCGCAGTGATCATGCCGGCGTCGCCGAGGTCACACTTCCCTGAGTTCGGGCGGCCTGAATCAGGGCGAGCCTGAGTTCGGGCCGGCGGGTGCCCTCCTTCGCGCTTCTGCCTCGTTCGCCGCGGCAGCGGCAGCTTGTCGGGTGCATCCGGCAGGATCTCGTCTGGGTGGTTGCCGTTGACCTCACCGCTGCTAGCGTGATTCGTGGTCGTCGGCCGCGACCGGGCAAACCCGATCTCAGCCCGGTTCCGCGGACGGTGATCTGCACGGTTCGGTGCGGTGCCTGACGAGTCACGGAAGGTCGGATAGCCCATGGTCAACGTCGATGAACTGCGGGGAATTCCCGATGTCGAGTACGTCTCGGCGTCGGTGAAGGCGGCATTCAACGCTGAGGCCTCCCGGCTGACCGGCCAGCGCGGGTCGCGGTCGTCGTGGCGCGATTCGGGGATGCAGGAGTTCGAGGGGCACTTCTCCCAGCTCTTCCAGGACAACGGACGCACCCAGCTCAGCGATCTCGGCGAGGTCGCCACCGCCCTGAAGCAGGTCGCGACCGACCTGGAGGATGTCGAGCAGGCGGCCTGGGAGGAGAATAACCAATCCCTTCCAAGGCCAGAAATTCCCCCCACTATGTCGGGGTTGACGTCTAAGGGCTCCCAGTATCTCAAGGTCGCCCTGGGGTTTTCGTTCATAGAACTGAGGGTGCCCTTGATGTCTCGTCTAGGATAGTCAGTTATGGCAAAAGCAAACCACTACATCCGTGTTCGCTGGATTCATGAGTATGAGGAGTTGCCGGTCGAGCTGTATAGCGAGCTTGATTCTCAAGGCTGGGAACTGAGAAAGGTGGAAGTATTTGCCGGCGGGCGTTCACAGGCGGCCGACGCCTACGGGGGCGCAGGCGACACCAGGTTGGGAGGGGAGCCGGTGCTGCCGATTGACGAGATTGCTTTGGATCCACAGTTTAAGCCAGAATTTGTCGATCGCCGCGAGTTTGAGGACGCGTGGCGCTGTGCTCGGAGGTCGGTTGCTCGTTGGGCCTCGTGACCATTGTCATCAGGACGCCAAGGTGTGGGACCGCGGGCTTACGGCCGGGATCGTAGGCATCTGCGTCGATGGCACCGTGTGGATGATTGCGGCAACTTCATGGAGTCATGGGCTGTGAGTCGACCGTGCGCTCCTGATCGCGTAGCCAGCGCTGGCATCGTCAAGCTCAGGGTGACGATCACTATAATCTCGCAGTGACGGTTCTGAGCGGAGGAGTGTGGATGATCACGCAACTGTGGGAACTCGTGGTTGCCCCGCCGGAGGTTCCGGAGCTTTCACCAGGTGAGATTGAACGGACTCTTGAGGCGACGGGATTGCCGGGACTGCCTTCCGACTATCTTGAATTGGTGAAGTCCTACGGTGTGGGGTGCTTTGACGAGTTCATTTTTCTACTCGTGCCATCAGCCATAAGAGAAGACTTGAACCTCCAGGTCCGAGGGAACGAGATCTTGGCGGGTTACCGCCAACTGGCTGGCATCGGCAAGCACGACGACAACAAGCTCGGGTTGAGTGTCGGGAATGGCATCGACGGTTCGGAAGACCTTTCCTACGACGTCTCCGTGGACAAGGGGGAGCTCTATCCTTGGGCGGTGACGCAGAACGGGGACGCGTGTTTCTGGCATATCACTGGCGAGGACCCGGGAACTTGGACTGTCGTCGTTGATGCGGCGCGAGATCCTGCATGGGAGCGGTTCGACATGTCAACCACCAGTTTTCTGTATGGTGTTCTTTCCGGTTCGGTCGCTGTGGAGGCGCTTCCCGCAGATTTTCCCTCGGGCAATCCCGCATTCCGAGAGATCGCGCAGTAGGTGGCTGGACGGGCCGAAGCTCGCTCGTAGAGTGCCTTCATGCGCATGGATCCGGTCGACTGGGACGGCTACACGGTCTACGAGGAGTTCTTTCGCTTGGAGGCTTCCGACCGTTCCGGCACGGCGTGCCATTACGTTGGGACGATGGGAGCGATCGCAATGATCTGGGAAGGCGCCGAGGCGACGGATCCGCCGGACAGTGAGATACAGCGCGCGGTGGAGCAGCTGAACGGCGCCGATCGTTCAGCGGTACGATCCTGCGCGACGGGCGCGCGCTGATCGTCGGCGGAACTGCGGAGAGCGGACTGATCATGGTGCTCCAGGATTCCGAAGAGGGTCCGTTCTGGAATGCCTTCTCGTCCGCTGAACCGGAAATCCCGGCCACAGCTCAGGTGGAAGTGGTCGCCGGAGGACAGCCCGGTGAATACCCGGCAACCATGATCCTGCCGCTCGCGCTGGTGCTGGAGGCAGTGCGTGAATTCGTTGCCACCGGCGGCCGGTCGGAGGCGGTAACCTGCGAGCAGGATTGATCCCTTGTCGGAGACATCGCAGCCGGGCCTGGAGTCTCGTCATGGATCAATCGGATGCGAACCCCGAGTCGTGGCACCTGGTGGCCGGAGGTGCCGATTCCCCGGCGCTGCTCGGGGCGACCCTCGGGTACGGATTGTTGGACGAGCCGATCGAGCACTACGGCGCCCTGCAGCAACTGGCCACCGCCCTGCGTACCGAGCTGTCCCGTCCGGTCGAGCTCGAGCCTGTCGATCCTGACCCCGCGAGGGCAGCTGAGGAGCCGGAGTTCGCACTGTGACGGCCGGCATCTGAGAACGGACGCTGTCCTTCCCGTGTCGGTCCGTTGACGATCTTCATTGCTCCGCGCTGCGCCAGGCACGGTGACCCAGTTCCGGTCTCGAAGGACGGGCGACCGGTCATCAGCGCTGCGTAGACTCCCGATCATGACCCGCGCATCGCACCGTCCCGGTTGGCCGAGGGCGTTGCTGCGGGCACTCGCCCGGCGTACCCGCGGACTGCATCTGCTCCGGCGCCGCAGCGCCGAGGCAGCACCCGCCTTCGATCTGGCCTACATCCGTACCGGGCCACGCGGCGGTACGCCGGTGGTGGTGATCCCAGGCGGGCCAGGATTGTCGGTGGTCTTTCCCTATCGGTCGTTTCGCCGGCAGGCACGGGAACGGAACCTCGACCTGATCATGATCGAGCACCGGGGAATCGGCTTGTCCCGGCAGGCTACCGACGGAACCGACCTTCCCCCGGAGGCGATGTGGGTCGACGACGTGGTCGACGACATCGCCGCGGTGCTGGCGCAGGAGAAGATCAACTCCGCAGTGATCGTCGGCGCCTCCTACGGCAGCTACCTGGCAGCCGGTCTCGGTGTCCGGCACCCCGAACTGGTCGCCGCCATGATCCTCGACTCACCGATCCTGTCCACCGCGGACCATCGGCAGGAACGGCAGGCGGTACGAAAGCTGCTCCACCCGTCCGTGCCCACCACCGGCGATGCGGTGGGGACTCTGGTTGCCCGGGGTGTCGACCCCGATGACCTGCTCTTCGCCGCGCGTACGGTGTACGAGGCAGGCGGCCAGGGCCTCCTCGATCGATTCCTTGATCAACTCGTGGCGGGCCGGGCTCGCCTGACCTGGTCGGTGCTGGTCGGCGCCCTCAGCCGCGAAGCCACCTCCTCGGTCCCGCTTCCCTTCATCAACGAGTTCGATCTGGTCGGTACGCTCGCCTTCCGCGAGCTGGACTACGGCGCCGAGCCCGATGGGGAACCCTTCGATCCGGTGCTGGCCTATGCCGCCCTGGCCGATCGGTACCCGAGCTTCGGTGGGGAACCCTTCGACCTGCGGCAGCAGCTCAGGGAGTTCACCTGGCCGACCATCGTCATGGCCGGGCACAACGACCTGCGGACCGCCCCGGCGGTCGCCCAGGAAGTGGCTTCCTTGTTGCCGGAGGGATACCTCGTCGAGTTCGACAACGGCCACAGCGCTCTCGAATCGCATCCGCTGGCGCTACTGCAGGTGATCACCTGGCTGCGTGCCGGCACCGCGCGCAAGGCCGCCGTCGGTGCCGGGGTCCTCGAAGGCCTGCCGCGGAGGGGGATTGCAGCACAACTGCCCACGCTCATCTCCGGGCTGCTCCGGGTGGACGCGCTACTCGGTCGCATCCTGCCTCGAGGCCGCTCGGGACGGGCTGAACACTAGAACCGCTGCGCGTGGATCGCTTCGAGTTCCTTGGCATCGGCCGCGCTCATCCCGCTGATCGGCTCACCGTTCCAGACGATGTCGTCGGCCAGTGCGGCGAGCACCGCCTGACGCTTCCCATGGCTCAGCCGGGCACCGTGCACGAGGGCGGCCGGTGCCCACAACATGGCGGTGTGATCATGCCAACCGGCATCCACATCGGGCACCCGGAACAGGTCCTCGACCGTGTCCGGCAGGTGCGAGAGCCGTTGGCCGAAGAGATTGGCCACGACAGCAGCGGTCAGTTGCTTCTCGACTCCGGGTTCGACCACCTGCGGTGTGGTCGCGGTGCCGCTCAGGGCGAGGTCGAACTGGGCCGAACTCATCAACATCACGCCGTTCGTGGTCCGCGGATTGCACTCGATGGCCAACAGTTCACCATCATGATCGACATAGTCGAACGACAACTGGCCGCTGTAACCGCCCAGGACGTCGACGAACCGCTGCGTGTGATCGAGGGTCTGCGTCGAATCCACCGCCAGGAAGGTGATACCGGTGCTCTTGCGCCACAGCTCCGGAGCCCGATACGTGCAGTGCCCGATCACCCGACCGTCGACCACCACCGAATAGGAGCACACCATCGGGCCGCTGACGAACGGCTGGACCAACCAGGGTTGTTCCGGACTCGGGTGGCAGTCGTCGATTCCGACCTGCCCGGCCAAGGGCCCGGTATTGGTCAGCAGCCCGACGCCACCGCGGGAGAACGCCGCCCGGGCGAACCAGTGCTCGAACCGGCTCGTCGCCTCCCGCAGGCCGGCGTCATCGGTGGCCACCACCGTTTCCGGGACCGGCACACCGGCCCGCGTTGCGAGATGCTGGAAGCTGACCTTGTCGTGCAGTCGGGCCAACTGTTCGAATGCGCCGGTGAACAGCCGCACACCCGCAGGCAGATCCGAGACCCGCGCCGCGAGATAGAAGGCCTCCTCGAACGTGGGGAGGATCAGTTCGATCGCGAACCGTTCCACGATGGCCGCGATGTCGCTGATGAACTGATCGGTGGCATGTCGTGGCGAAGCGGTCACCTGGTGGGAGAGCAGGTACTTGGAGTGACTCCCGACCGCCCCGTCGAAGGTGTCGCAGGCAACGACCTGATGTCCTGCGGTGGCCAGTTTCCGCACGATGTTCAGCGCAAAGGGATTGCGTGAGCTGGTGACCAGGATGCGCATGGCCGCTGCCTTTCCGTTTGTCCGTTCCGCGATCGCTGTGTGCTCAGACCGTAGCCCCAGGCAAGCGGATTGTTCCAGCGGCGCGCTCCGGGGTGCTCCGGGGCGGCCATACTGGGCCCGTGTGGAGCGATCTCGCCGGAGTGCTGGGCGCGGGCCTCAGCCTGCTCGGACTCGGTTTCGTGATGGGCTTCAGCCCCACGATGTATGCGGTGGTGATCCGGTTGTTGACCGCGTCGAAGCGGCCGCAGACCGCTGTCCGCTGGGTCAGCGTGGGCATGGTCATCGGCTGCACCCTGATGCTGCTCGCCTTCCGGGTGGTGGACCCGGAGACGCTGACCGCGGCACTGAAGGACCGGGTGGAGGAATTCCTGGTACGCCGCGGGGTCGACCTGGTCGCGGGCACGATCTTCCTGATCCTGGCGGTCATCACCTTCCAGCGCCTGCGGCGTCCCCGCCCGGCACCGAAGCTGCCCGGTCCGCCGCGGGAGGAGAGCGCCCGCCGGATGATCCTGATCGGAGTGGCGAACACCGTGATCGGGATCAGCGGGCTGGCCACGATGTACGTCACCGGGCGGGTGCTCACCTCGGCCACCCACCAGCTGTGGTTGCAGGCGCTGCTCTACACCCTCTTCCTGGTCGCGGTGATCGGCCCGTACCTGCTGCTGTCGCTGGCCTGGCAGCGTTATCCGAGACTGGACCGGCAGGTCCGGTCGATCTATCACCGCCTGTCCAGGCTGAACACCCGGGCCTTGCTGGCGTTCGGGTTGTCGATCGCCGCCTTCGGGTTCTTCGGGGTCGGCCTCTTCGGTCATGGACACTGACGACCGGTCGTGGGCGGGCCGGTCGTTGACCGACTTCCTCCCCGTTCGTCGATCACGGGACCCGGCATCGTAGGCCGGGGACGACAGATCCCCCGGGCCACCACGGCACCGGGGGATCTGTCGGGATGATCGAGGGCGATCAGGCCAGGCTCGCCACACCCGGGTCGAGGAACCGCTTGCCGCGGACCCGCTCCGAGGCGCCGCTGCGGTCCAGGTACGGGGTGATCCCGCCGAGATGGAAGGGATAGCCCGCGCCGAGGATCAGGCACAGATCGATGTCACGGGCATCGGCGACGACCCCCTCGTCCAGCATCCGACCGATCTCATCGGCCAGCGCGTCCTCCACCCGTACCCGCAACTGCTCGGCGGTGCTGGGGGAGTCGCCGACCTCGAACAGTGCCCGGGTCTCATCGGCGACGTAGGGCTTGCCCTGCTCGTCGTAGTCCCAGATACCGGCCTTCTTCGCCTCGACCAGACGGCGCAGGTTCTCCGACACATGGAAACGATCACCGAAGGCAGAGTTCAACGTCTCGGCGACGTGCAGCCCGATGGCCGGACCGACCAACTGCAACAACACGAACGGCGACATCGGTAGACCCAGCGGATCGAGTGCATGATCAGCGGTCTCGAAATCGGTTCCCTCGTCGATCGCCCCGGTGATCTCCGACAGCAACCGGACCAGCACCCGATTCACCACGAAGGCAGGCGCATCGGCGACCAGTACCGCATTCTTCTTCAGCGACCTCGCCACTGAGAATGCGGTGGCCAAGGTCGCCTCATCGGTCCGCTCACCCTTCACGATCTCCAACAACGGCAGCACCGCCACCGGGTTGAAGAAGTGGAAACCCACCACACGCTCGGGATGGTGCAGATCGGCTGCCATCTCGGTGATCGACAACGATGAGGTGTTGGTCGCCAGCACGCACTGGGCGCTGACATGCTTCTCCAGGTCGGCGAAGACCTGCTTCTTCACGCCCATCTCCTCGAAGACGGCTTCGATCACGAAGTCGCAGTCGGCGAAGTCGGCGGTGTCGGTCGTCCCGGAGACCAGCGCGGAGTAGCGGTTCTTCTTGTCCGGGCTCAGCCGACCCCGGGCCGCCAGCTTCTCCAGCTCCTGCTGCACATAGCCGACACCCTTGTCCACCCGGGACTGGTCGAGATCGGACATGATCACCGGCACACCCAGTCGACGGGCGAACAGCAGCGCCAACTGGCTGGCCATCAGACCGGCACCGACGATGCCGACCTTGGTCACCTTCTGCGCCAGGGACTTGTCCGGCGCACCGGCCGGCCGCTTCGCCCGCTTCTGCACCAGGTCGAAGGCATACAGACCGGCGTGCAGTTCCTCACTCATGATCAGCTCGGCCAGTGCGTCGTCCTCGGCGGCGAACCCGGCGACCCGGTCACGGGAGGCATTGGCCTCGATCAGGTCCAGCGCCTTGTACGGCGCGGGGGCGACACCGCCGACCTTCGAGTCGGCGAAGGCGCGACCCTTCGCCACCGCAGCCGACCAGGCCTCGCCGGTGTCGACCTGCGGACGGTCGACGGTGAGTTCACCGGAGACCACCTTCGACACCCACAGCAGCGACTGCTCCAGGTAGTCGGCGCCGTCGAAGAGCGCGTCGGCGATGCCGAGGTGATGTGCCTTCGGTCCGTTCAGCATCCGGTTCTGGCTCAACGCGTTCTCGATGATCACCTTGATCGCTGACTCCGCACCGACCAGATGCGGCAGCAGCCACGTACCACCCCAGCCGGGAACCAGGCCGAGGAAGCATTCCGGCAGGGCGATCGCCGGGGCCGCGGCGCTGACGGTGCGGTAATCGCAGTGCAGGGCGATCTCCAGTCCACCACCCAGGGCGAGACCGTTGATCAATCCGAAGGTCGGCTTGTCGGTGGTGTGCAGCTTGTGGAACACACCATGACCGATCTGGGCGATCAGCTTCGCCTGCGCGTGATCGTTGATCTGCCCCACCTGCGAGAGATCGGCACCGGCAGCCAGGATGAAGGGTTTGCCGGTGACGGCGATGGCCACCACCTCGGGGCGGGCGGCGGCGGTGTCGATCGCCTGGTTCAGCTCACCCAGGCCGATCGGGCCGAAGCTGTTGGGCCGATTGTGGTCCAGGCCGTTGTCCAAGGTGATCACCACCGCCGTACCGGCATCTCCCGGCAGTGCGACATCACGGCTGATCGCGTGGGTGACCACTTCGTCCTTGGACTGGCTGGCGGCTTGCTGCAGGGCGTCGATCAGCGCATCCCCGCTGAGAACGGTCGATTCAGTCACTTCTGACCTCCGGTGAAGTGGGGGTTCTCCCAGATGACGGTGCCACCCATGCCCAGGCCGACACACATGGTGGTGATGCCGTACCGGATCTCCGGGTGATCGGCGAAGGTACGGGCGAGCTGGATCATCAACCGCACCCCCGAGCTGGCCAGCGGGTGACCGTAGGCGATGGCGCCACCGAACGGATTGACCCGGGCGTCGTCGTCGTCGATGCCGAAGTGCTCCAGGAAGGCGAGCACCTGCACGGCGAAGGCCTCGTTGATCTCGAAGGCCCCGATGTCGTCGATGCTCAGACCGCTGCGCTGCAAGGCCTTCTCGGTCGACGGCACCGGTCCGACACCCATCACCTCCGGGTCGACGCCGGCGAAGGCGTACCCGACGAGTTTCATCGCCACCGGCAGGCCGAGCTCCTCGGCCACCTCGCGGGCGGCCAGGACCGATGCGGTGGCGCCGTCGTTCAGACCGGCGGCATTGCCCGGGGTCACCCGGCCATGCGGACGGAACGGCGTCTTCAACCCGGCCAGTCCCTCCATCGAGGTGCCCGGGCGGGGTGGCTCGTCGACGGTCGCCAGACCCCAGCCGAGTTCGGCGGTACGAGTGGCGACCGGGGTCAGCATTTCCTGGATGATGCCGTTGGCGTAGGCCTTGGCCGCCCGCTCCTGGCTCATCACGGCGAAGGCGTCGGCGCGCTCCTTGGTGATCGAGGGGAACCGGTCGTGCAGGTTCTCGGCGGTGTTGCCCATCACCAGTGCATCGATGTCGACCAGCTTCTCGGACAGGAACCGCGGGTTCGGGTCGGCTGCCTCACCCATCGGGTGGCGGCCCATGTGCTCCACACCGCCGGCGATGGTGATGTCATAGGCGCCGAAGGCGATCCCGGAGGCGGTGGTGGTGACTGCGGTCATCGCACCGGCACACATCCGGTCGATCGCGTACCCCGGCACCGAGCGGGGCAGTCCGGCCAGCAGGGCGACCGTCCGGCCGATGGTCAGACCCTGGTCACCGATCTGGGTGGTGGCAGCGATCGCCACCTCGTCGATCCGCTCCGGTGGCAGTTCGGGATGGCGGCGCAGGAGTTCTCGGACACAGTTGACGACCAGGTCATCGGCTCGGGTCTCGGCGTAGAGCGAACCGGCCTTGCCGAACGGTGTTCGGACGCCGTCGACGAAGACGACATCGCGTGATTCATGTGGCATGGCGGCCACGCTACCAGCTGGTAACTTCCAGCTGAATGCAGCCCCGGTGGGAAGTCGCTGAGAATCGGCTCAGCGGTCGGCGGCGGCGAACGCCTCGGCGAGCACCGGGGAGACGATCTCGCGCTGCCACGGCCGGGCGCCGAGCAGTTCCAGTTGCGCGGAGATCGCCGTCGCGTCGGCCGGCTCCGGCGGAGCCCAGCACAGCTGACGCCAGTACGCCGGTGTGATCAGGTTCTCCGCAGCCAGCCCCAGCTCGTCGGCCTTCGCGTTCACCGCGTCCCGGGCGGCCAGCCAGCGGCGGTGAGCCGGGGGATTGCTGCGTTCCCAGGCGCGCGGCGGTGGCGGCGTATCCGATTTCAGGCGTACCGGCGGCAGGTCACCGGCAGGCAGGGCGAGTGCCCGGTCCAGGGCCTGCAGCCAGTTGGTCTCAAAACGGCGCGCCGTGCGTCGTTTGAAGCCGTCGATGTTCCGCAGGCAGTTCCGACTGGGCTGACGTTGGGCGGCCAGTTCGGAGATCGCCTTGTCGGGCAGGATCTTGCCCGGTGCCTTGTCATAGCGGCGGGCCAACTCGTCGCGGGCGAACCACAGCTCCCGTACCACCGCCAGCTGTGCCGGAGTGCGCAACTGGTGCATACCGCTGGTCCGTCGCCATGGGTCGGTCCGCGCTACCGGCGGTTCGGCGGCCTTCTCGGCCAGGTAGGCGAATTCCTGACGGGCCCAGTCCAGGCGGTCCGCGGCGGCCAGTTCGGCCGCCAGCAGATCCCGCAGCTCGATCAGCAGTTCCACGTCGAGGGCGGCGTAGTTCAGCCATTCCTGCGGCAGCGGCCGCGACGACCAGTCGGCCATCGAGTGCTCCTTGGCCAGGTGCAGCTCGAAGAACTCCTCGATCAACGGACCGAGCCCCACCCGCGGTTTGCCCAACAGCCGACCGGCCAGCTCGGTGTCGAACAAGGTGGCCGGGACCAACCCCAGCTCGGCCAGCGAGGGCGTGTCCTGGGTGGCCGCGTGGACGATCCATTCGACCTCGCCGATGGTGGTCGCCAACGCCTGCCAGTGGTGCTCGGCGAACGGCAGCGGATCGATCAACTGAGTGCCCGAGCCGGAGCGACGCAGCTGCAGCAAGTAGGCCTTCGCCGAGTAGCGGTACGCCTGGGCGCGTTCGACGTCGATCGCCACCGGCCCGTCGCCGGCGGCCAAGGCGTCGATCATCACCCTGAACGCCGGATCGGTGTCGATCACCGGCGGCACGCCGTCGGCAGGCACGGCGAGCAGTGGGAGCTCGGGCGACTCGGCCAGATCGTCCTTCGGCGCGAGGTCGTCCTTCTCTGCGGGAGTGTCCATCGGATCGGAGGTCATCGTCGTCCGATCAACGTGCGCTGCGGCGACGTCCGCTGAGCATCACCACTCCGTCGGGCACCGGTGGCAGACCGGCCATGGTCGCCAGCAGATCCTGCCAGGCCTGGACGTGGGCGCTCAGCCCGGATCCGTCGGCTTCGAGCAGCGGCGTCCAGGAAGCGCGGATCTCCATCTCCGCCCGGGGATCTTCGTCCCCGAGCTGTCCGAAGGACTGGCTGGAGACGCTGGTGACCGTACCGCTGGGATTGCTGAAGGGGACCTCGCGGGTCTCCAGTGGTTCGGTCAGCCAGGACCAGCCGACCGGGTTCAGCAGGGGATCGGCGACCATCTCGGCGTCGATCTCGGCCCGGGCGAAGGTGACCAGTCGGAACGTACCGTCCCAGGCCTCGCTGCCGGCCGGGTCGTGCAACAGGATCAGTCGGCCGTTGGCGATGTCATTGTCCTCGGCATCGGTGACGTCGGCGCTGATGGCGATGGCGAAGGGCGCGATCCGTTGCGGAGCAGGCATGTCGTCGATGGTGAACTCGGGACGCCAGGTGGCCGCTGCGAGCTCGGCGCACGCCCGCCGGAACGCCTCCGGCTCGACCTCGGCCCCCTTGATCCCTGACACCTGCCCCACGATAGGCAACCCCGGGCCGGCATGGTGCTCGACGCGCCGATTCCCCGGCACTGCTCGCGACTGCTCCGATGGACCGTAGGCGAAGGACAGGGCAGGATTGCCGATTGTGCAGCCTCACCACTCCGCGACCGAACCAGCCCTGATCCGCGCAGCGACCGGGAAGCAGGGGGACGGTCCGATCCCGGTCTGGTTCATGCGCCAGGCCGGGCGCTCGCTCCCGGAGTACCGCAAGGTACGGGAGGGGACGACGATGCTGCAGAGCTGCCGTGACCCCGAACTGGTCACCGAGATCACCCTGCAGCCGGTACGCCGCCACGGTGTCGACGCTGCGATCTTCTTCTCCGACATCATGGTGCCGCTGGCCGCTGCCGGGATCGACCTCGACATCGTTCCCGGCACCGGGCCGGTGATCGCCGAACCCGTGCGCGATGCCGCCGCGATCCGGGCCCTGCCCGAACTCGAACCCGACTCCCTGGGTTTCATCACCGACAGCGTCTCGATGCTGGTCGAGCAACTCGGGCCGGTCCCGTTGATCGGTTTCGCCGGGGCACCGTTCACCCTGGCCAGCTACCTGGTGGAGGGCCGGCCGAGCCGCGACTACGCCCACACCAAGGCGCTGATGGTCTCCGAGCCCGAACTCTGGGACGAACTGTGCGCGAAGCTGGCGCGGATCTCGACCACCTTCCTGTCCGCCCAGGCCGCAGCCGGGGCCCGCGCGGTGCAGCTCTTCGACTCCTGGGTCGGGTCGTTGTCGGCTGCCGACTATGAGGAGTTCGTCGCCGCCCATTCCTCGACGGTCCTGCACCGCCTGGCCGAACGGTTCCCGACCGTGCCGCGGATCCACTTCGGAGTCGGTACCGGCGAGCTGCTGGCACCGATGGCCGCCGCCGGCGCCGATGTGATCGGTGTCGACTGGCGGGTACCGCTGGCCGAGGCGGTACGGCGTACCGGCGGCGGTCATGCCGTGCAGGGGAATCTCGACCCGGCGTTGCTGGGTGCACCCTGGCCGGTGATCGCCGACCGTGTCCGGGAGGTGATCCGCAGCGGAGCCGTCGCACCGGGTCACATCTTCAACCTCGGTCACGGGGTACCTCCGCAGACCGATCCGACGGTGCTGACGCGTATCGTCGAACTCGTCCACGCCGAAGGCGCCGAACTGCGCGCCGAGGCCCGAGCAGCAGCCCAGAAGGAGTCAGTCCGATGAAGGCCCGGGAGATCAACGACACGATCCGCTACACGATGTGGTCGGTCTTCGCCCGCCATGGCGAAGCAGCGGAGACGACCGTCACCGACGCACTGGCCCGGATCGACAAGGCCACCGCCGGCGGAGATCTGCAGATCCGTGGCTGGTACGACGTCGCCGGTCTGCGGGCCGATGCCGACCTGATGGTGTGGTGGCATGCGCCGGATTCGGCCACCTTGCAGGACGCCTACCTGGCCCTGCGCGCCAGCGAAATCGGCGGATCGCTGCAGCCGGTCTGGTCACAGCTGGCACTGCACCGTCCGGCCGAGTTCAACAAGGGCCACGTACCGGCATTCATGGCCGGTGAGGACGCCTTGGACTTCGTCTGTGTCTACCCGTTCGTCCGCTCCTACGAGTGGTACCTGCTGCCGGATGCGGAACGTCGCGAGATGCTGCGGGAGCACGGGATGATGGCCCGCGACTATCCCGATGTGCGGGCGAACACGGTCAGTTCCTTCGCGCTCGGTGACTACGAGTGGATGCTCGCCTTCGAGGCCGACGAACTGCACCGGATCGTCGACCTGATGCGTACCCTGCGTGGTGCGTCGGCACGTCGGCACACCCGCGAGGAGGTGCCGTTCTACACCGGTCGTCGTCGGGAGCTGGCCGAGATCGTCGCCAGCTGGGGCGGCGCATGATCGTCGCCGCCGCCGACGGTTCGGCGCTGGGCAATCCCGGTCCCGCGGGCTGGTGCTGGTACGTCGACGACGATTGTTGGGCCGCCGGCGGCTGGCCGTACGGCACCAACAACATGGGTGAGTTGATGGCGGTGCTGCAACTGCTGAAGTCCACCGCTACTGCCGATGAGCAACTGTTGATCATGTGCGACAGCCAGTACGTGATCAACGCGATCACCAAGTGGATGCCGGGCTGGAAACGCAAGGGCTGGAAGAAGGCCGACGGAAAACCGGTGATGAACCGGGATCTGATGATCGAGTTGGATGCGGCGATGGCCGGCCGGGACGTGGAGTTCCAGTGGGTGAAGGGCCACGCAGGTCATGCCATGAACGAGGCTGCCGATGAGCGCGCCCGCGCGGCGGCAACCGCGTACCAGCAGGGAAAACGGCCGGACACGGGCCCCGGGTTCGCCGGTGTCGCACCGGTGCAGCGGATCGGTCCGGCGGCACCGGTGGAGGAGGCCGAACAGACCCTGTTCGACCTCGATGATCAACTCAGTGATCTCGAGCAGGTGATCGCGGCGGAGAAGGAACTGCTGGACCCAGCCGTCCGTACTGATCCCTCCCGGCTGGCCGCGGTACTCGACACCGCATGGCGCGAGATCGGCAGCTCGGGACGGTTGTGGGACCGGAATGCGATTCTCGCCGAGACCGCCACCCTCACCGAGACGGTGACCGACTTCGAACTCCTGGAGTCCCGCGAACTTGCCGACGACCTGTTCCTGATCATCTGGCGATCGACCACCGACAACGGTTCGGCTCTGCGGTCGTCGATCTGGCGACGTGATCACGGCCAGTGGCGGCAGGTCTTCCACCAGGGGACACCGGAGGGCTGACGATCACCGGCCCTGGAGGTCGAAGCGGCCCTCGGCGCCGTCGATCTCGACCACCAGGCTGGTGATCTCCGACTCGGCCGCAGCGACGACCAGACCGGAGACGCAGTCGCCATTGCCAGGAACACACTGTCGGGCAACAGGACTATGTCCGCACCGGGTTCGTCGGTCCAACTGCGCCCGCCATCGGGCGTACCCTCGCCGACAGCCAGTGACTCGCCGTCGGCGGTGCGGAAGCTGACCGCCGAGCGGCGCAGGGTCAGTTCGGCATCATCGGCCGCGCAGACCCAGATCACCACTCCGGTTTCGCCGTCACGGTCCCGCGGCTGGCCGAGACTGGTGACCACCGGGCCGATCTGGCGGCGCTCGACCTCGGAGAACTCCGGACTGGCCGTGTAGGCCAGCAGGAACGAGGCGCGGTTGCCCCGCTGATCGGCGTAGTGCAGCACCCGGCCGTCCTGCACGCCGTCGAAGGCGACCGTACCGGTGACCGAGTCACCGGGGTCGACGGTGCCTTGGAAGCCGGAGCTGAGCAGCGGGTCGCCCACCGTTCCGCTTGCGGTGGACAGGGTCCAGTCCGCCGGGGAGATGGTGACCGGATCGTCACCGGTGACGGTCAGGGAAAGCTCGGCGTAGGCCGTGCCGAGTTCGCCCGAGGAACCAGCGGACATGGCCAGGCTGAGACCGGTCAGCTCGGCCGAAGCCCCCTCCACGTTGAACACGGTGACGCCATCGCGCGCCGGTGGTCGCGGACTGCTGCTGCTCGATGTAGTCGGGGTTCCGCTCGGAGTGCCAGGCGGGGGGCCGGCACTCGCACCCGCCCCGGGCGAGGGCTATGCGCGGGACGGATCGACGCTCGGACCGGTGCTCGGGCTGGCGCTCGGACTCGGTGCGGTCGGCGACGGGGAAACGGTTGGCACCGACGGTGCCGGCGTGGGCGGAACGGGTTCGCCCACCTCCGGCAGTTCCTTGGGCTGGCTGAGTCCGATCACGAGGGCCAGCACCGCTACGGCGGCCGCCGCCGAGGTGGCCACCAGCCAACGCTGCCGGCGGCGCCGGTGCCGGTCCGCCTCGGGGTCGGCGGTCTCGGAGACGATGGTCCTCAGCATGCGGTCGGGATCGGGCAGATCACGTTCGGGAGGAAGCTGCATTCCCATCACAGACCCCCTCCCAGCATCGCGGCGATCTCGGTCGTGGCGAGCTTGCGGCGGGCGCGGTTCAGCCGGGACTTCACCGTACCGACCGGGACCCCCAGCGCAGTGGCAACCTCTGTCATCTCCAGCCCCGCCCAGGCGACCATCTCGATCACCACTTGTTGATTGTCCGGGACCCGCTGCAGAATCTCGTTGATCTGCCTCATCGCGCTCTCGTCGGCAACCCAGTCGGCAACATTGTCCGATTCCGGGCATGCGGTCCGTTCCACCTTGTCGACCACTCGTAGGTGGCGTTTCGATGCTCGCATGGCGTTGCTGGCTTCGTTGCGGGCCGTCGCGAGCAACACCGGCCGGGCCGAATCGCCGCGCAGGTCGTCCACGGAGTCGGTGCGTGCACGGCGCCACAAGCTGGCGAAGGTCGACTGCGTGACGTCCTCGGCCATCGACCAGGATGCACAGTGCCGGAAGGCGAAGTTGTAGACCACCTTGTTGTGTCGGGTGAAGAGCACGCGGAAGGCGTACTCGTCCCGGGCCTGCAGCCGTGCCCACAGGTGTGCATCGTCGAGGTCGTCCGTGGTCGACCACCGTGCCCTCGGTTCGCTCACTCCAGCTCCTTCATTCGCCCGGTCCCCGGGGACCCGGCGAGTGCCGACGATCCATCCGTCGACGAGGGAGATTCCGGAACCGTCGCGAAAGTTCCATTCCCGCTGACCGGCAGACCTGCGGGACGGGTGCGTGGGCACCGCCGCAGTACCTGTCATCGCTTCTCACATCGGGTCATTGTTCCGCCTCCCATTGATGAGGAGTCCGGCAACTGACCGGAAGTTCCAGAAACCGTGCAGGCATTGCCTTCCAGCGGACCGGCACTTGCACCGGCAGTTGTTCAGGAAGGGGGTGCAGCTCAGGCGATTCCATGATCGAAATCAGGAAACTCTTGGTCGTCCGTCTGAACCCGGGGAGGTGATTTCGGCATCAACGTAAGCAATCCGGAGACGCCGGTGTGGAACGAAGGGAATGATCATGAACAACTTGAACGCCGGTGGGTGACCGGGACTGCGATCGTCGGCGTGGCCGGTGTGCTCACCGGTTGCGTGGGTCTCGGACTGAGTTCGGCACACGCCGAGGTGACTCCGACTCCGGCTCCGACTCCGGCGGTGGGGACAACCGCGCCGGAGCCGACCGAAGGCAGCGTGGCCCCCGACAAGGCACCCAGTGCCGCGGCGACCCCGGGTGCGGACGAGACCCCGGGCACCGAGACCCCGAGTGCCGAATCGACGTCCAGTGCTGAGGGGAAGCCCAGTGCTGAGGGGAAGCCCAGTGCTGAGGGGAAGCCCAGTGCCGACGGCACACCCAGTGGTCCCGAGGCGAACGGTGACGACGAGCCATCCGGCGACGACGAAGCACCCAGCGACGACAGGAGCCCGGGTACCGACCCGAGCACGTGGGTGGACGAGTACTTCCCGGGTGGGATCAAACCGGTATGGAATGAGTTGGACCCTGACTCCGGCTCCTTCGCCCTACGGGTTCCGGTCGATGGTGGACCGGCGCTGCCGGCTGATCTGACGATGGAACTCAGCAGTGCCGACAGCCTGGAGTGTGACGGTTCGGTCACCTTCACCCAGGGCACCGACCCGGGTGCGGTCGACCTCAGTCTGCCCTGCACGGTGACCGGGATGGATCCCGCGCCCAAGGTCGGCATACCGCTGTTCTTCACCCAGGACGACGGCACCACGACCACGGTCGGGGAGACGACGAGTCCCCAGATGTTCACCGAGATGTCCGAGGACGATTCGCTGCTGTCAGCCGACGAGCTGAAGGAGGAGTTCTTGCTGGGGCAGGGGCTTGAACCGTGGTACATCCCACTGCGGGCGGGCCATACGTTCGACTTCGGCCTGACCGCCGACGCCCCGCGGGAGTTCCCCGGCGATCTCCTCCTGCAGACCGGTGACACCGAGAACCTCGACTGCCAGGACGAGATCCGGATCGTTGCAGGCACTCCGGCCGGGCAGTACCCGTTGGATGTCAACTGCACCGTGATTGCCGATGATGCTCCGGCTGCATTGGAATTCCGGGTGTTGTTCGACTTCGGTGATCGCCAGGTGGAGTTGCTGGACTGGGTGCGCGAGCAGTTCACCGAGGCCGGTTCGGAGCCGGAATCCGGGGATGCCGACGATTCGGAGAAGAACGGGGACTCCGAGAAGGCCGAGGAGTCCAGGCAGGCTGAGGGGTCCAAGCAGGCCGATCGCGCGAAGGACGGCGAGCAGGGTGATCGGACAGCAGGCAAGCTCGCGAAGACCGGCGCTCCGGGTGTGATCGGGGTGGCAGCAGCCGGGCTGGCTGCGGTCGCCGGCGGCGCCATCGCGATCGTCCGCCGCCGACTGGGCTGAGAAGGTCGAAATGATCGGGAGGTGGTCGGCGCCGACCACCTCCCGATCTCTGCTCGCCCGCCAGTCCTGCCCTCCGTGATCCGGGGCGGGCCAGGACCGGCAGGGTCGGGGTTGCGTTAGGCCGAAACCGAGGCCGTCACTGCACCGGCTGCAGCCGCATCGACACCGAGTTGATGCAGTAGCGCAGGTCGGTCGGCGTCCCGTACCCCTCACCTTCGAAGACGTGGCCGAGATGGGAGTCGCAGGCGGCACAGCGCACCTCCACCCGGCGCATACCCATCGAGGTGTCCTCGATGTAGCGGATCGCGTCGTTGTCGGAGGGTGCGAAGAAGCTCGGCCAGCCGCAGTGGGACTCGAACTTGGTGTCGCTGCGGAAGAGCTCAGCGCCGCACGCGCGACAGCTGTAGACGCCTTCGGTGGTCGTGTCGGTGTACTCACCGGTGAACGGCCGCTCGGTGCCGGCCTCGCGCAGCACTTGGTACTCGGTGGGGGAGAGCTCGGCCCGCCACTCCTCTTCGGTCTTCAGCACCTTCAGCTTCGGTGCGGGCTGTGACTGCGGGATGTTGGTCATGATCGCTCCTTCCGAGAACGAAACGTCGGCCCACCCCAGCCTATTCCGTACCGCCGATCGCCTAGTGTTGCCGGCATGGCCACGAAGCCCCGGATGATCGACGTCGACCGCTCGCCTGAGGCTGCGGAGCGGAGCAATCGCCTCGGCATCCCAGTGTTCGAGACCGCAGTGAGCGGCTTGCTCGGTGAGGACCTGAACAGTGGCTAAAGCATCAGCAGCGCAGCTCGAGGTTGGCGTTCGTGTCGTTCGGGTCTCCAGCCCCGACCGTATGATCTTCGAAGCCACCGACCTCACGCCTGCCATCTCCAAGCTTGACGTGTGTCGCTACTTCACGGCCACTGGTGAGCCACTCGTGCGGGCTCTTGGAGAACGCCCCACGGCGATGGAACGGTGGCCCGATGGATGGCGCGAGGGAATGCGCCTCGCTCTCGGTCCACAGGACCGAGAGGGTGACGGTTTCTACCAGAAGCGCCTGCCGAAGGGCGCGCCGGACTACATCCAGACTGTCCAGATCACGTTCCCCAGCGGGCGCACTGCCGAAGAGCTCTGCCCGAAGGAGCCAGCAGATTTCGTGTGGGCCGCACAGATGGGGACCCTGACCTTCCACCCGTGGCCCGTGCGGCGCTCCGATGTGGACCACCCCGACGAGCTACGCATCGATCTGGATCCGCAGGAAGGCGCGACCTTCGCCGATGCGCAGAGGGTTGCTGCGGTGACGAAGGAGTTGCTCGAAGAACTCGGTCTCCGGGGTTACGCCAAGACCAGTGGCAACCGAGGCATCCACATCCACGTTCGGATCGAGCCTCGCTACAGCTTCGACGAAGTGAGGCACGCGGCCATCGGTCTTGGCCGCGAGCTGGAGCTGAGGGACAGCGGCGTGACGACGAAATGGTGGAAGGAAGAGCGTCCTGCCGGCTCGGTCTTCCTCGACTACAACCAGAACCTCAGGGACAGATCCGTGGCCGGCGCGTGGTCGCTTCGAGCAAGGCCTGGTGCGCCGGTGAGCACACCCATGACGTGGGAACACCTGGCCTCGGTCAAGCGACCTCAGGACTACAATCTCGTCACCGTGCCTGACTACCTGAAGGACGGCGACCCTTGGGAGGGCATGGACGCCGAAGCGTTCTCCTTGGATCCGCTGCTCCAACTCTGGGAGGAACTGGAAGGCGGAGAGCTCAATTTCCCGCCGGACTATCCCAAGCAGCCAGGTGAGCCGCCGCGCGTGCAGCCATCCAAGAAGGTGGCAGAGCACTGGGACGAACATGGCAACCGGATCGAGAAGCAGAGCTAAGGGCGCTGGTCGGCCGACAGCAGTTGTGGCACGCGCGAGGTCCCGGCGATATGAGCTCCGAGACTCGCGCCGATGCGGTTCGAGATGTTGATGACGCGAGCGAAGTCGGCCTGGAGGTCGCGACTGTGGATCGGCTCGTGATGGGCTATCCGATTGCGCAGGCGTCGGAGGTCGTCAAGCTCAGCGTGGAGTTTGCGGCGCCGCACCTGCCCCTCGAACGCGTACCGTATGGCTGGTTGCCAGAGCCGGCGGTTGTACTCGTCGGCGAGGAGCGACCACCAGAACCCGAACGGCAGCTCGGCAACGATCTTGCCGTGGGGCGCGGCACTTCCTCCCGCCTGGGCCAGCGCGATGACGACAGCCTTACGGGACCGCGGGGTCAACACGGACGAATCCGGCCTGAGCCATGAGGTCTCGATCAAGGTCGATGCAGCCTCGTCCATGGCGTTGCGAAGACCGACCTCGAGGTAGTGGAGGGACTCAAAGAAGGCGGCTGAGACCTTGGCGTTCCAGTCGTAGAGGCCAATTGCTTGCTCCCAGTCGCCGTCGCATACGGAAAGATAGGGCGCCATGCGGGCAGCCGAGAGCAGCTGTAGCAGCGTCCTCTGCTCCCGCGACATGCCAGATCCTCCGGTTGGTCTTGTCGGAACGAAAGCGTAGAGTTGACCACTGACAGAGAGCCCCGGGATCTACGGCGTAGCGGCGCAGGCCAGCGAAACCCCCCGGGGCCTTGTCGTGTCTGGGCTAGGAGGTGCCGTGCTGAGGCTCAAAGGCCTTCTCGCTGGTGCACACCGACGGCGGCATCTCGACATGGGTGGACCTGAAGGCCTTTTCGACAGGATCGAAGCCCGCATCGAGGCGATCGTCCGAGCAGGAAGAACCCGGCCAACTGGGCGGCAGAATCGTGAGGTCGTCGGTTCAGGGTTCGGCTCACCCGACACCGGCCGGTTAGGCTCCCGGGGTGTCGCCCACGAGCAGCCCCCGCCGCAGCCGATCCGGCCCCGCGAACTCCCGTCGCCGGCTGCTGATCGCCACCGTTGTCCTGCTCGTGCTGGCCGTGCTGGGGGGTGGCGGTTGGTACGTCGGCAGTGCTGCGCTGGCACCGCTGCCGGCCGCTGCGATCACCACGACCGCCCCACAGATCGAGGCTCCCACCGACGATGCCGAGGTCGAACTGCCCGACTACGGCGCCGGTGCCGTTGCCGCGCTCGGCTACGACGGCGCCACCGGCCTGCAGGACCCCGACGCCGCACTCGCACCCCTGGTCAGCTTCGGTTCTGCCGATGCCGTCCCCATCGGCAGCATCGCCAAGGTGGTGACAGCACTGATGATCGTCGACGCCGAACCCCTCGACGGGGGCGACGGGGAGATGATCACCTTCACCTCCGAGGACGTCGGTTACTACGAGGAGACGATCGCCGCGGGAGGGTCGAATGCACCGGTCAGCGCCGGGTTGGAACTCACCGAACGGGAGGCGCTGACCCTGGTGCTGGTCCCCTCGGCGAACAACTACTCGAAGTCCTTGGCGATCTGGGCCTACGGGTCCTACGACGAGTTCCTGGAGCGCTCGCGTACCTGGCTGGACGAGCACGGGATGCCGAACACGGTCATGGCCGATTCCAGCGGGTTGTCCTCGGAGACCGTCAGCACGCCGGAGGATCTGCTGCGGTTGGGCCAGCTGTTGGTCGCCGATCCCGACCTGTCCGAGATCGTGGCGCTGGAGTCGGCGACCATCGACGGAGTGGGCACCGTCGACGGCACCAATGCGCTGCTCGGGCGAGACGGGATCGACGGCATCAAGACCGGTACCACCACTCAGGCGGGATCCTGCCTGCTGTTCTCCTTCGATCAGGAGGTCGACGGTCAGCTGGTGACGATGGTCGGCGCGATCATTGGAGCCCCCAGTCACGGTGTGCTGAACGACGACCTGCTGGAACTGATCCCCAGCTTCAACGACGAGTTCTCCACCGTGGAACTCACTCACAGCGGTCAGAGCGTTGCGACCGCGCGAACCGTCTGGGGACAGGACACCGAACTGCTCAGTACCGAGGACCTGACGGTACGGGCCTGGGGCCCGGTCGAGGTCGAGACCGAGGTCGTGACACCGGAGATCCAGACCGTCGAGGCAGGTGCGAGCCTGGGTGAGTACGTCGTGTCGGTCAACGGCCAAGTTGACGAGGTCCCGCTGCGTTCCGCGGCGACCATCGACGATCCGGGCATGGGCTGGCGTCTGACCAATCCCGAGGAGATCCGCGGCGGCTCCTGATCAGGGCCGTGCCGAATCGGCCGGTCGGTACGCTGCGCCGCCTGTATGGGCGATCGAATCGTCCCGGCGACCGAGTTCGTCTCGGCTGCAGGCCGATCCCCGCTGGCGAATCCACGGAAGGTTGCTTCGTCCCGAGGCGCTGCTGCGGCGCCCAACTTCGGGCGGCGCAGTTGGCCCGGGTCTCAGAGCGGTCCGAGGATCGAGCGCAGATCGACACTGGTTCGTACCCCGAGCGCCTCGAAGGTACATTCCCGGGGCAGTTTGTCCGGCCGGAAACCGACGAAGGCGGCATTGCTGCGGAACCGGCGATCATCCTCGAGGTGGTCGTAGACCACTTCGCAGACGAGTTCGGGTTCGAGCAGATAGGTGTCCTCGTCCGGTCCGCCGCTGCGCGGCCCGGGCGTGGGGCGCCGTGGTGAGTCCGGGGTGAGCGGGCCGGTCCACGGATGGGCATCCCACTGCGGGGTGCCCGGGCTCAGTGCCAGTGGCAGCAGTACCTCCAACAACTGCTCGCGGAGGGTGAAGCCGAGGCCCGAACAGGCCCCCACCCAATTGAGGCGACCACGTTCGTCGTACACCCCCAGATGCATCACTCCGAGCAGCGGTCTGCTCGGGGAGGAGTTCTTGTGCAACCGGAACCCGCCCAGCACGACATCGGCGTCGCGGCGATGCTTGATCTTCCACATCGACCGGAGGCCGGGGTGGTAGCGACCGTCGAGCGGTTTGGCCATCACCCCGTCGAGCCCATTGCCCTCGAACTCGTCGAACCACTGCTCGGCGACCTCGATGTCGGTCGTCATCGGGCTCAGGCAGATCGGCGGTTCGGCATCGGCGAGCACATGTTCCAGCAGCTCGCGGCGTACCGCGTAGGGCTGGTCGAGCAGTGAGCGATCGTCCAGTGCGAGCAGGTCGAAGACGATCACCGACGCCGGACGCGATGCGACCAGTTTGCTGATCTTGTACGGAGCCGAACCGGATCGTTCCAGCAAGCGGGTGAACTTCAGGCCGTTGCCGTCGATCACGACCAATTCACCATCCAGGACGCAGCGCGCGGGGGACTGTTCCTTGACCGCGACGATCACATCGGGGAAGTACGCGCTGAGCTCGTTGCCAGAACGGCTGAAAATCCGGACCTCCTCGTGATCACGGAAGATCAGCGCCCGGAAACCGTCCCACTTCGGTTCGTAGGCCATGTGCTGGGGGATCGAGTCCGCGGTTGCCGCCAGCATGGGTTTCAGCGGCGGCTTCAGGGGCAGATCCATGGGGGTCAACCTAGTCGGCCGCGGCACACTGGGGCAGGATGACGCCCATGGCTGACCAGATCTCCGACCTGCTCCGACTGCCCGATGGTCCGGTGAACCTCGCCGGCCACGATCCACGAGCCACGCCGGGTTTCCCGTCGAAGAAGGGGAAGCAGGAGCAACCGGCACTGATGGCGGAACTGGCCACCGAGCTGGGTGGTCTGCAGGAGCGGTTGTTCGCAGCCGGCCGGGCGCAACCGCGAACCGCACCGTCGGTGCTGGTGATCCTGCAGGGGATGGACACCTCCGGCAAGGGAGGGGTGATTCGCCACGCGGCCGGCCTGATGGATCCGCAGGGAGTCGCGATCAAGGGATTCAAGGCGCCCACGAAAGAGGAACTTTCCCACGACTTCTTGTGGCGGATCAGGCGTGAGGTACCCGGACCGGGCATGGTCGGCATCTTCGACCGCTCGCAGTACGAGGACGTGCTGGTCGTCCGCGTGGATCGACTGGTGCCGAAGCGGGAGTGGGAGACCCGGTTCGAGCGGATCAACGACTTCGAGGCCGAACTGGCCGAATCCGGCACCAAGATCATCAAGTGCTTCCTCAACGTGTCCTACACCGAACAGGGGGAGCGGCTGATGGAGCGGCTCGATCGCCCGGACAAGCACTGGAAGTACAACCCCGGGGATCTGCAGGTCCGGGCGAAGTGGGACCGGTATCAACTCGCCTATACCGATGTCCTTCGGCGTTGCCACACCGAGGTGGCGCCGTGGTACGTGATCCCGTCCGATCGGAAGTGGTACCGCAACTGGGCGGTCGCGCAGCTGCTGACCGAGCAGCTCAGGAGCCTGAACCTCGGCTGGCCGCCGGCGGACTTCGACGTGGCCGAACAACGCAGGGCGCTGCTGCAGACCATCTGAGGTTGACGGGTGATGGTAGGTGCCGTCGTCGGCGGCGATGTCGGCATTTGAGGTCGCTTTTCGGCCACTGCTGCCCTATACGGCAGCAGTGGCCGAAAACCGACTCTTTGTGCCGAGCAGAGTGCCGGCTGGCTGGGCGGATCGCACCGGACAAAGAAGTGCCGGCAGGCGCCCGAAGGCACCTGCCGGCGTGGTGGATGTGTTGTTGATCAGCCGACGACGCTGAGCGATGGCTTGATCTCGGCGTCGGAACCGATCTCACCGAATCCGAAGTCGATCAGATCCATGGCTGCCACCGCGTAGCGGGCCAGGGCGAGATCCAGTACCGCCGGATCGGCGCCGAGCGGCTGCCCGATCGCGACCGCCCCGAGTCGCTGCGCCTGACGGGCGCAGGCCAACCAGCTCTGATCGCTGGACAGACTGAGGGAGCCGACCGCAATGTGTCGACGTCCCTGCTCGCGCAAGGTGGCGATGGCTTCGGACACCGCGGCCGGACCGGACTCGGTGAAGACCGGCACCGCGGGCAGCTTGTGGTGCTGCCCCCACTGCCGGGCTCGTCGGGCGAGCAACGAGGCTCCCCGGGAGTCGGGCTGGCCATCGGCCAGGAGGACCAGGCCGTCCAGTTCGCTGACTCCCCGACGCCGAACTGCCAGACGCAGCTGGGTATCGACCTGGTTGAGCAGCCCCGCCTCCGGGCCGATCGGGCCCGCAACGGCGGTCCGGATCTGCGGGTGGGTGGCGGCGGTCCGCTGGACCAGTTCACTCACGCGCGGGTCGGTGACGAACGGGCTGGACAACAACAGGGGGACGAAGGCGATCTCCTTGACTCCGGACTTGGCCAGATAGGAGACCACCTGCGGGCCGGTCGGGGGACAGTGATCGAGGAACGCAGCCTGCACATCAAGATCGGGACGCATCTGCTGCAGCCCCACACGCATCGCGTGGGTGACCTGGTTGACCTGGGTATCAGAGCTGCCAGCGGCCAAGAGGACCAGTGTGGGTGCGTTCATGGGGCCAACTCTCGCGGTTCGGACAGGCGTCCACAAGCTGAGATACCAAAATATGAGATTGCGTATCAAATACTGGGATTAGACGCACCAGGCCGCGGGTTTGGGACGTGAGAAATGTCTGCCGATCGAGTGCAGGATCCGGGATTCGGTCCAAGTCCCGGGGCAAATTGCAGCTGTTCCGAGGTGCTCGCCGCTCGTGCTGAGCGTCGCCGGAGGGCTCGGTGCGTGGGCCCGGTGGTGCGAGGGGGTCGGTGCGTGGGCCCGGTGGTGCGAGGGGGTTGCTGCGTGGGCCCGGTGGTGCGAGGGGGTTGCTGCGTGGGCCCGGTGGTGTGAGGTGCTCGGTGCGTGGGCCCGGTGGTGTGAGGTGCTCGGTGCGTGGGCCCGGTGGTGTGAGGTGCTCGGTGCGTGGGCCCGGTGGTGTGAGGTGCTCGGTGCGCGGGGTCGGCGGTGCCGGGCCGTCGTTGTCCGGGCTCAGTGGGTCCGGGGGTGTCCATTGCCCAGTGGTGCCGCGTCGTCGGGATGGGTGGTGTCGCGGTTGCTGGTGTCGCGGTTGCTGGTGTCGCGGTTGCTGGTGTCGGGATGAGTGCCGCTGTCAGGTTTGGTCGTCTCGGGGTTCGATGGTGACGACGCCCCGGGGGCCGCGCGGGCGGTGCGACCGCACTCGTCCTCGTCGGTGGAGCCGGAGACGTCTGCGTCGGTGGGGTGCGCGTCGTTGGGGCCGGAGATGTCTGCGTCGTTGGGGCCGGAGATGTCTGCGTCGTTGGGGCCGGAGATGTCTGCGTCGGTGGGGTTCGAGTCGGTGGGGTTCGAGTCGGTGGGGTTCGAGTCGGTGGGGTCCGAGTCCTCGGCGTTCGGGTCGGCGGTGCTCGGATCGGTTTCACCGGAGCCGGTGTCGGGGTCGGCCAGCGGGGAGATCGCGGAGTTCAGCGAGGCGCCGATCAGGATCGCCAGCGACATCAGGTAGAGCCACAGCAGAAGGGCGATCGGGGCGGCCAGGGGTCCGTAGATGGAGGTGGAGTCACTGCTGATCGCCAGCACCACGCGCAGCAACTGGCTGCCGAACACCCACATGAGCACGGTCCAGACGGCGCCGGGCAGATGGCCGATCCAACGCTCGCGGCGCGGCACCGCGACGAAGAACATCGTGGTCACCATGGCCAGCAATCCCAGACCGACGACGGGCCAGTAGAGGTCGACCAACCACTCCAGTCTCGTCGGCAACAGGTCGGCAATCAGTTGCGGTCCGCTGAGCATCAGCGGAATCAAGATCGCGCCGGCGATCAGCATCGCCAGGAATGCCAGGAAACTGAGTGCCCGCTGGCGGACGAAACCGCGGTTCTCCAGGCCGTACATCAAGGTCACCGTCTCGATCAGTACCGCGATCGCCCGCGACCCCGTCCACAAGGCGATCACGAAACCGATGGAGACCACGTCGAATCGGCCGGAGGACAACACCTCATCGATCGTCGGCGCGATCAGGCTGTCGATCGTCTCGCTGGTGAGGAACTGTTCGGCGATGCCGAGGATCTGGTCACGGATCTCGTCGATCGTCGCCGGCTCGAACCGATTCACGGCGAAGCCGATCATGCCCACCAGGGCGAAGACGATCGGCGGCAGCGAGAGCAGGGCGAAGAAGGCCGACTCGGCAGCCAGTCCGATCATTCGGAAGCTGATGCAGTCGTGGATCACCTGCACGGTCACCGACCACGCGCGCCGGGGCAGCTTGGCGAGGGCGGCGCGGATCACCGCTCGATTGTCGCAGGGCAGCGCCGCCCGCGGGGTGGGCGCGCCGAGGATCGGTGCGGGTGGCCGGTCCGTCCGCGGCCTCGACCCGGCGTGGCTGGTGCCCCGGGGTGCGGGGTGGCCTGTGTCGGGGCTGCAGGGATGCGGGAAGGTGAACGATCGTTGCCGCCGCACCCTTGGCTGCCGCGAGGGATTGTCGGGGTTGCTTCCTGAAATCTCCACCGGTCTCATGGAATGAACAAACTCTAGTTACAAACTAGAGAATGCGTACAGACCTCAACGGGTACGGGCCCCGACGTACAGCTCGGACTGGCGATCGGGTCCCACCTGGATCCGGGCCAGTGGCGTGACCTCGCTGCCGCGGCCGAGCTTGCGCACCTCTCCTTCCTGATCATCGAACCCGGATCGGGGCGATCGCGCCTCGACCCGTTGCTGGTCGCCTCGCTGCTCGCACCGCTGACCTTCACGGTCGCGGTGGTGCCGAAGGTCCAGGTGACCCACCTGGAGCCGTTCCACATCTCGAAGGCGCTGGCCACCATCGACCACCTGAGCGCCTGGCGTGGCGCGCCCCGCGCCGGCTGGGTGGTCGATGTCGACACCACCGACGCGGCCGCCGAGATCGTCGGGCTCCGCCCGGCGCCGTCACCGGACGAGGCCTGGGAGGAGGCAGCCGAGGTCGCCGATGTGGTGCAGCGGTTGTGGGACTCCTGGGAGGCCGATGCCGAGATCCGCGACGTGGCGACAGGCCGGTTCATCGACCGGGACAAACTCCACTACGTGGACTTCGAGGGCCGCCACTTCAGCGTCAAGGGTCCGTCGATCACCCCGGCACCACCGCAGCGCCAGCCGGTCACCTTCGTCGCAGCCGGCGTGGACACCGCACCGGTCCAGGAGTTCGCCGACATCCTGCTGGTCGACGAGGACACCGTCGAGACGACCACCGATGGCCGCCGGACGGTGCTCGACCTCACCGTCGACCCCGACCGCCCGCTGCTGGAACAGCTCCCGGTCGGGCACCCCCACGCCGGGTTGAACTTGCGGGCCGAGGACCCCTTCGCCCTGCTCGACCTGCTGGTCGACAGCGCAGCGGAACTGCAGACCGCGGGGCTGGCGACCGGCAGTGCGCTGAGTCTGCGTCAGCGCTTCGGGCTGCCGCCGGCGGTCAACCGTTACGTAGAGAACCACTCCATCACTGCCTGAGGGACCCATGACCGACGAACTTCGACCAGTCCACCTGGCCGCCCACTTCCCGGGTGTGAACCATCACACCGTGTGGTCCGATCCGCGTTCGGGCAGCCACATCGACTTCGACTCCTTCGTCCAGCTCGCTCGCACCGCCGAACGGGGCCTGTTCGACTTCTTCTTCCTCGCCGAAGGACTCCGGCTGCGCGAACGTGCCGGCAGGATCCACGACCTCGACGTGGTCGGCCGTCCCGACACCCTGCCGGTGCTGACCGGGCTGGCTGCGGTCACCGACCGGATCGGGCTGATCGGGACGATCAACGCGACCTTCAACGAACCGGCCGACCTCGCCCGCCAGTTCGCCACCCTCGACCTGCTGAGCAACGGGCGTGCGGGGTGGAACGTGGTCACCTCCGCCGACGCCTTCACCGGTGAGAACTTCCGTCGCGGCGGCTATCTCGACCTCGCCGACCGCTACGTCCGCGCCGCCGACCAGGTCGCTGCGGTACGCCAGTTCTGGGACTCCCGGCTGCCCTGTGCCGAGGACCTGGTCGTCCGGCACAGCCCGCAGTTCGACATCCGCGGCCGCTTCGACACCCCGCGCCCGGTACAGGGGCACCCGGTGGTGCTGCAGGCCGGCGACTCCGCCGACGGCCGCGACTTCGGTGCCCGTACCGCCGACGGGATCTTCGCCCGTTGGTGGGAGACCGCCGAACAGCGACGGGATTCCTATGCCGACTTCAAGTCTCGGGCATCCGGCTTCGGTCGCGATCCCGAACACCTGAAGATCTTCCCCGGGGTCTCGATCGCCCTCGGCGACAGCCAGGCTGAGGCCGAGCACAACGACTACCTGATCCGGAAGGGGCAGATCACCCCGCAGACCGCTCTGGCGCTGCTGAGTCATGTCTGGAACCGCGATCTCTCCGATCTCGACCCCGACGGTCCGTTGCCCAGCTTCGACCCCGATGTCGATCGGCCGGCGCTGGTGCAGGGTCTGTCGCGGCGCAATGACGCCGGTGACCTGGCACAGCGCTACCGGACGATTGCTGAGGAGAAGAACCTGTCGATCCGCGAATTGATCATCGAGGTCTCGGCGTCACGCACTTTCGTCGGCACACCCCGAACGGTGGCGCGGGCGCTCAGCGATGCGATCCAGGACCGACAGGCCGACGGTTTCATCCTCGTACCGCATCTGACCCCCTCCGGGCTGGACGAGGTCGTCGACAAGGTCGTACCGGAGTTGCAGGATCTCGGCGTCTACCGCACCGAGTACCCCGGTTCCACGCTCCGGGAGAACCTTGGCCTGCCGCCAGCCGGGCTGCTGCCCGAGGCCGATCCCGCCGCCCATCGGGTCGGTGCACCGGCGAACGAACGCGGAGTGGCCTGAGCCGCTGCAGCGGCTGTTGCCGACGAACACCCGAGCGCAGCGATCACGACCAACACGACACGAGTACCCGGAACGACACGGGTACCCGGCACGACACGAGTACCCGGCACGACACGACTACCCGGCAATGACCCACTCCCTGAGACAAGGACCCGAGATGACCCGATTCGCCCGACCTGCCATCGGCGCAGTCAGTGCAAGCCTGCTGATCCTGGCCGTGGCCGGCTGTGCCGGTGGATCCACGGCGGCCGACGAACCGGACGCCGACAATGCCTTCAGCTTCGCCCTGGCCTCCGATCCGAGCTGCCTGAACCCCGGGTCGCCGGCAACAACGATGCGGCCTACCCGTCGCGGCAGCTGGTCGACTCGCTCACCGACCAGGATCCCGAGACCGGTGAGATCGTGCCCTGGCTGGCCGAGTCGTTCGAGGCCAATGACGATGCGACCGAGTACACCTTCCACCTGCGCGAGGGTGTCACCTTCTCCGACGGCACCCCGCTGACCGCCGAGATCGTGAAGCAGAACTTCGACGAGGTGATCGCCAACGGTGCCGAGCAACCGACCTCCCTGCAGTTCCTCACCGACTACGCCGAGACCGAGGTGGTCGACGAGCTGACCGCCAAGGTGATCTTCGACGAGCCCAATGCGCCGTTCCTGCAAGCCACGGCCAGCCACTTCCTCGGCCTGCTCGCACCGTCGTCGCTGGAGACCGCACCGGCCGACCGCTGCCAGGACAATCTGATCGGCACCGGGCCGTTCGTCCTTGATCACTACACACCGAACACCGAGGTGGTGGAGACCCGGCGTGAGGACTACGCCTGGGGTTCGTCACTGTGGGAGGACAAAGACACCGCCGCGGCCAGCTCGCAGCTCGAGTTCAAGATCATTCCCGAATCCGGGGTACGTACCGGATCGCTCAGGTCGGGTCAGGTGGATGCGATCGGCGGCGTGCCGGCACAGGACGAGGAGAACCTGGCGAGCAGCGGCTTCACGATCCAGTCCCGGGCCAACCCGGGGCAGGTGTTCAGCTGGACGGTCAACACGAACCGGCCGATCACCGCCGATCCGTTGGTACGCCAGGCCATCTCCAAGGCGGTCGACCGACAGGCCGTGGTCGATGCGGTGCTCAGTCCCTCCTTCCCCGTGGCGACCTCGACCCTGGCGGCAACCACCCCCGGATGGACCGACCTGTCGGCGCAACTGACCACCGACGTGGCCGCGGCGAACCAACTGCTCGACGAGGCCGGCTGGGTACCCGGTGCCGACGGCATCCGGGAGAAGGACGGCCAGCGGCTGAGCCTGAAGGCGATCTGGGCGACCAACTTCAATCCGAACCAACCGGCACTGGAACTGCTGCAGCAGCAGCTGCGTACGGTGGGCGTGGAGGTCGAACTGAGCCAGTTCGAGATCGGCCAGTTGCGGGAGGTCCAGGCCACCGGCGACTTCGACCTCAGCTGGGGCAACAGCACCCGCCCGGACCCCGACATCCTGCGCAGCATCTACTACGGCAATGCCGATCTCGGGATCGACGACGACCAGCTCGCCGAGGCGATCGCCACCGAGGTCTCCACCGCCGACACCGAGGTCCGTTACGAGGCGGCGGCGACCGCCCCAGCGGATCATCGTCGAACAGGCCTACGGCATCCCGGTCTTCGAGCTCACCACCGTGCTCGGCCTGGCCGAGGGAGTCCAGGGTGTGCGCTTCGACTCCTACTCCCGGTTGCAGCTGCACGGGGCGAAGGCCGAAGGCTGATGCTGCTCCGTCAGCTCGGATTGCGCATCCTGCAGGCGATCGGTGTCCTCTGGGCGGCCTACACGGTGGCCTTCGCGGTGCTCTACGCACTGCCCGGGGATCCGGCCGCGATCATCGCCGGCGGTGGTGATTCCGGGACTCAGGTGAGTGAGCAGGCCGTGGCCGAACTCCGGGCACGGTACGGCCTCGACCGGCCGATCTGGGTGCAGTACCTCGACGGTCTCGCCCATGCCGTGCGCGGTGATCTCGGGCAGTCGATGCGCATCGGCTCGGTCAGCGAGGCGATCGTCCAGGCCGTTCCGGCAACCGCGCAGATCGCCGGTCTGGCGATCGTGATGTCGATCATCGGTGGTGCCGGTCTGGCCCTGCTGGCGAGCTACCTGCGCTCACCGCTGCTGCGCCAGCTGCTGTTGTCGTTGCCGTCGTTGGGGGTCTCGGTCCCGAGCTTCTGGTTGGCACTGCTGTTGTTGCAGGTGTTCTCCTTCCGGCTCGGTTGGTTCCCCGCATTCGGCAATGACGGATTCGGCAGTCTGATCCTGCCGTCGCTGACCCTGGCCGCGCTCGGGTCGGCCCTGATCGGGCAGATCTTCGCGCGCAGCCTGCTGGCCGAGCAACGGGCCGGTTATGTCGCCACCGCGAAGGCGAAGGGGGTCTCCGCGATCGGCATCCATCTTCGCCACGTCGCGCGCAATGCGGCCCTGCCGTCGCTGACCTTGCTGGGGGTCCTGGTCAGCCAGTTCCTGGCCGGCGCAGTGGTCACCGAGACGGTGTTCTCCCGTACCGGTCTGGGGCAGTTGACCACCCAGGCCGTCACCACCCAGGACATCCCGCTGGCACTGGGGATCGTCGTCTTCGGGGCCGCCGTCGTGGTGGTCACCACGCTGATCGTCGACCTCGTCTATCCGTTGCTCGATCCCAGGGTCTCCACCGGAGGTGCCCGATGAGTTTCCTCAGTCTTCGTGAACATCGACCGCCGCTGCAGACGATCGACGGAGAACCGCAGGTGTGCGGTCCGGCCGGGGCCGAGCCGAGCGCCGCCGAACGATCACCGAGGCCGGCTCGGCGCTGGTCCGTACCTCCGCGCCTGCGGTCGTTGATCACCGCGCCGACGGTGATCATCGCCGTGGCCTGGTTGGCCATGATCATCATCGCCGCGATCCGGCCGACCTGGTTCACTGCGGTCGACCCCTATGCGGTGGTCGGGCCGAACCTGTCCGGGCCGTCGGCACAGCACATCTTCGGCACCGACCAGATCGGTCGCGATCTCTTCGCCCGGGTGGTCCACGGCGCCGGGCTGACCGTGCAGGCGACGGTGATCGCCGTCGGGGTCGGGATCGTGCTCGGGTCGTTGATCGGCCTGCTGGCCGGCGCGTTGGGCGGTTGGGCCGACTCACTGCTGATGCGTGGTGTGGACGTGATCTTGTCGATTCCCGGTCTGTTGCTGTCCCTGGCGATCATCACCGTCCTCGGCTACGGCACGCTCAACGTCGCGATCGCCGTCGGACTGGGGTCGGTGGCGACCTGTGCCCGGGTGATGCGCTCGGAGGTGCTGCGGGTACGGGTCAGCGTCTACGTCGAGGCGGCCCGCTCCTGCGGGGTACGACCGATCGGTGTGCTCTTCCGGCACATCCTGCCGAATGCGGCCGGGCCGGTGATCGTGCTCGCCGTCCTGGATTTCGGCACCGCGATGCTGGCGGTGTCCTCGCTGAGCTTCCTCGGCCACGGGGCCAAACCACCGGCGCCGGAATGGGGCTCACTGGTCTCGGCCGGACGTGACTTCCTGGACACCGGATGGTGGCTGACCACCCTGCCGGGTCTGGTGGTCGCCCTGACCGTCCTGGCAGCGAACCGGCTGGCCCGTCATCTCGAAGGATCGGAGCGAACGGTATGAACGCCGAAGCACCGCTGTTGCAGATCCAGAACCTGCAGATCGACTATCGCACCGAGCGTGCCGCGGTCCGGGCCGTCGACGGAGTCGACCTGCTCGTCGAACCGGGGGAGATCGTCGCCCTGGTCGGCGAGTCCGGCTCGGGCAAGTCGACCACCGCCCAGGCGGTCGTCGGATTGCTCCCGGAGTCGGCACAGGTGGCTGCCGGCGGGATCACGCTGGAGGGGCAGGATCTGCTGCGCCTGCCCGGGCGCTTGCGTCGGCGGATCGCCGGGGTGCGCATCGGGTACGTACCCCAGGACCCGATGTCGGCCCTGAACCCGGTGCAGAAGGTGGGACGGCAGATCGCCGAGGTCCTGCGGGGGCACCGGCTGGCCGATCGGCGTGGTGCGGACCGGGCTGCGGTGGAGGCACTGGCGGCGGCCGGTGTGGATCGGCCCGCGCTGCGGGCACAGCAGTATCCCCATCAGCTCTCGGGCGGGATGCGGCAGCGTGCGCTGATCGCGATGGCGCTGATCGCCGAACCGGCACTGCTGGTGGCCGACGAGCCGACCAGTGCACTCGACGTGACCGTCCAGCGCACGATCCTGGACCGGATCACCGCTTTGTCCGCCGATCTCGGAGTGGGCGTGTTGTTGATCACCCACGATCTGGCGGTGGCCGCCGAACGGGCGGATCGGATCGCGGTGATGCAACGCGGTCGGATCGTCGAGACCGGCACCGCCGAACAGATCCTGCGGGACCCGCAGGACGACTACACCAAGGAGTTGATCAGCGCCGCCCCCAGTCTGCACAGCGTGCGCATCGGTGCCGATGCGGCCGAGCCCCGGGGGTACGACGTGACCGCAGCGGACGGCCCGGTGCGATCGGCGGTGACCTCGGAGCCGTTGCTGCAGGTGACCGGGTTGACCAAGACGTTCGCCCTGCCGCGGATCGCCGGCGGCGAGGTGGTGACCGCCGCCGACGAGGTCGGGTTCAGCATCGGCCGGGCCGAGACCTTTGCCTTGGTGGGGGAGTCCGGATCGGGCAAGACCACCACCGTGCGGATGACCATCGGTCTCGAACGACCCGATGCCGGCAGGGTCGTGTTCGACGGGCACGAGGTCACCGGTGCCCGGGGTGAGCGGCTGCGGCAACTGCGTCGACGTTTCCAGATCGTCTACCAGAGTCCCTACGCCTCGCTGGACCCGCGGTTGTCGATCAGCGACCAGATCACCGAGCCGTTGCGGGCCTACGGCCTGGGTGATCGTGCCGAGAGGCGACGACGAGCGGCCGAGCTGCTCGAACGCGTCGGCCTGCCGACCGGGTACGCCGAACGCCGTCCGGCCGCACTGTCGGGGGGGCAACGCCAACGGGTGGCGATCGCCCGCGCACTCGCCCTGGAACCGGATCTGGTGGTGCTGGACGAACCGGTCTCGGCCCTCGACGTCTCGGTGCAGGCGAAGATCCTGCGGCTTCTGGCCCGACTGCAGCACGAACTCGGCATTGCCTACCTGTTCATCTCCCACGACCTGGCCGTGGTCCGGCAGATCGCCCACCGGGTGGGTGTGATGCAGCACGGTCGGCTGGTCGAGTCCGGCAGCGTCACCGACGTGTTCGACCATCCGCAGAACCCCTACACCCGCGATCTGCTGGCCGCCATCCCGGCGCCGCCGGCAGCAGTCGAAGGAGCTGACCTGTGACCACCATTCCGTTCTCCGTGCTCGACCTGACACCGATCAGCTCGGGCTCCGACGCCCGCCAGGCGGTGCTGAACACGATCGATCTCGCCCAACGGGCCGAAGCCGCCGGCTACCACCGGTACTGGGTGGCAGAACACCACCTGAATCCCGGTGTGGCCGGGTCGGCACCGATCCTGACCATCGGCCTGATCGCCGCCGCCACCTCGACCATCCGGGTCGGCTCCGGGGCGGTGCTCGCCGGCAACCACGGGTCGCTCGACCTGGTCGAACAGTTCGGTCTGCTGGACCTGTTGTACCCCGGCCGGCTCGACCTGGGGCTGGGACGCTCGGCCCACCGCCGGTCCGGGCCGCCTCCGGGGACCGAACCCCCGGCCGCGCCGCCGGCACCGCAGAGCACGGCCAGCGCCCCGAACGGTCTGTTGCTGCCGGCCCCGCCGGCGGCACTGGGCAAGGTCTTCGGTTCCCCGCGATTCCGGGCCCAACAAGAACTCCTGTCCGGCAATGAGATCGGCCAGCCCTATCCCGAGCAGGTCGCCGACATCCTCGCCCTGCTCGACGGGACCTACAACGTGGAGGACCAGGAGCTGCACGCCCAACCCGGCGAACATGCAGGCCTGGAGGTCTGGATCCTCGGCAGCAGTGGCGGGGAGAGCGCCCAGTTGGCCGGTCGGCTGGGACTGCCCTTCGGGGCCAACTATCACGTCGCCCCACGCGGGGTGCTGGATGCGGTCGAGGGATATCGGGCGGCCTTCACCCCCTCATCCAGGTTGAGCCGCCCGTGGACCATCGTCTCGGCCGATGTGGTGGTCGCCGACACCGAGTCCGAGGCCCGGGAACTGGCAGCCGGTTACCGGCACTGGGTACACAGCATCCGGTCCGGGCAGGGGGCGATCGCCTATCCCTCACCTGCCGAGGCAGCAGAACTGCCCTGGTCACCGCAGGAGCAGGAACTGGTCGAGGACCGCCTGCAGACCCAGTTCGTCGGCAGCCCCGGCCAGGTGGCCGAACGCCTGCGTCAGTTGCAGGAGGCCACCGACGCCGATGAGTTGCTGATCACCAGCATCACCCACGACCACGACGATCGCGTGCGCTCCCACGAGCTGCTCGCCAAACACTGGGAGACCCTGTGAACACTGCTGCTGCTCGTACCGTGACCGAGCCTGCCGCCACAGGTGCGTCGGCGTGGAAGAACTTCCGAGCCGAACGCGAACGCCGGTTGGCAGAACCCTGGGGTTTCCTCTCCCAGGTCGGACTGCACTGGGTGGACCACTCACCGCAGAGCTTCGCCGGTATCGGTGGCAGCTGGCAGGTGGTCGATGACGCACCGGAGTTCACCCCCGGCGGTGAACCGGTGCAGGCGACCGGCTCCGGCACGGTGATCGATCGGCCGCTGCGGCTGAGCGTGCCCGGGGCCGGCTCCGAGATCGCGTTCAGCACCGCCGAGGGCCACCGGCTCGAGAGGTGATCCGCCGGACCGGTCGGTACGCGCTGCGCGAGCTCGCCGCGGACAACCCGCGCCTGGTCGGGTTCCAAGGTGTTCCCACCTTCGTCCACGACGAGGGCTGGGTACTTCGCGGGGAATGGACCCCGGCAGCAGGCACACCGAGGACCGTTCGGGTCGACGGCGCCCTGCCGGGGCTGGTGCACGATCTGCCGCTGGCCGGGACCGCCGTGCTCGACCACCCGACGGGTACGCATTCGCTGCTGCTGACCGGTGACCCGACGGCGCCGGTGCTGCTGTTCACCGATGCCCAGAGCACCTGGCAGACACCTGCCTGGCGGACCGTACCGGCCAGTGTCACCGGAGATGTCGTGGAGATTGACTTCAGTCGCGCGGTCAACCTGCCTGCGGGATTCAGCGCCCACGCCACCTGCCCGCGTCCGCCGCGGGGCAACCACCTGCCCTTCGTCGTCTCCGCCGGTGAGCGCCGGGTGGAGGTGACCGCCCGGTGAGGTTCTTGACGCTGTCGCTGGGTTTCAACGCCGACGGCCCGCAGAAGGTGTCGTCGAAGGCCCGACTGGACGGCATCGTGGCCCAGGCCCTGTGGGCCGAGGATGCCGGCATCGACGCCTTTGCGGTGGGGGAGCATCACACCCCCGACACCGAGGTGTCCTCGCCGCCGGTGCTCCTGGCCGCAATCGCTGCCCGTACCCGCAGGATCCGGTTGTTCACCGCAGTGACCGTGCTGTCGGTGCTGGACCCGGTACGGGTCTACGAGGACTACGCCACGGTGGACAACCTCTCCGACGGCCGGGTCGAGCTGATCATCGGCAAGGGCAACACCGCGCTGCAGCAGGAGGTGTTCGGCTATCACGAGGACGACCAGTGGGACCGGATCGAGGAGAAGTACGACCTGCTCAGGCTGCTGATCGACAACGAATCGGTCACCTGGTCGGGAAAGTACCGGCCACCGCTGAACGACTTCTCGGTGCGACCGCGATTCCTGCAGCAGCGCCCGCCGATCTGGCACGGATCGGCCACCAGTACCCGGTCCACCGAACTCGCCGCCCGGCACGGTGACCCACTGTTCTCGGCCAACGTCACCGGCCGACTGGAGCAGTACCGGACACTGGTCGAGGACCACCGGCGACGCTGGGCCGATCACGGCCGGGACCCGTCGGCGGCGGTGGTCGGTGCGGGATCGGCGGCGGTGCACCTGGCACCGACCTCGCAGCAGGCGAGGGCCGAGTTCGAGCCGATCTTCGCCGAGCGTCCGCGGCGGGTGTTCAGCTTCGCCCAGCAGTCGTCGTTCGTGGACTTCGCCGATGCCATCGCCCACGGCTCGTGGTTCGTCGGCTCACCGGCACAGGTGACCGAGAGCATCCTGCGGCACCAGGAGGTGCTCGGGCACAGCGTCCAGCACATCGGTGAGGTGGACCTGGTCGACCCGGTACGCCGGGCCGGTGCAGAACTGTTCGTCGACCAGGTGATCCCGCAGGTGCGGAACCGGCTCTCCGGCTCGGCCGGGACTGGTTCACTGGATGACGACATCCTCGGTTCGGGCAGCGTCGACGAACCCCATTTGGTGGCAACCGCCGCACGACGACAGGAGAATGATCAATGAGCAGTGCACGGCAGGTGGTGGTGGTGTCGGGAAACCCTCGTCCGGGATCCCGGACCTCGACGATCGCCACCCGGTTGGCGGCCGAGTTGGGGACGCCGCAGGTGATCGAACTGGGTGAACTCGCACCCGAGTTCTTCGCCGCCGACTCCGTAGCGATCGATGCGGCCCGCAAGTCGGTCGCCGAGGCAGATGTGCTGGTGGTGGCGACACCGTCGTACAAGGGCTCCTTCACCGGGTTGTTGAAGGTGTTCCTGGACGGGTTCGGCACCGGCGCGCTGGCCGGTCGGGATGTCCATCCGGTGGTGCTGGCCGCGTCACCGGCCCATGTCGGATCGACGACCGAGCACCTGCAGGTGGTGTTGTCGGAGCTGGGGCTCCAGGTCGTGCCGGGCCTGGCCCTGACCGAGGAGGATCTCGTCCGGGTGGACGCGCTGATCGCCGAGGTGGCCGCGGATGAGCGCTGAGCCGGGAGAGCCCGTGGACACCAGTACGGTGATCGATTCCGAACAGTTCCGGTCGATCTTCCGACAGCACCCGGCAGGGGTGGCGGTGATCACTGCACAGAGCAAGGGCCGCAATGTCGGCTTCCCCGCCACCTCGGTGATCTCGGTCTCCGCCGAGCCGCCGCTGGTCGCGTTCTCGATCAACACCACGGTCTCGTCCTGGCCGGCGGTGGAGGCAGCCGATCGCCTGGTGATCAACTTCCTGGCCGAGGGGCAGCAGGAGATCTCCACCCGTTTCGCCACCAGCGGCATCGACCGTTTCGCCGCCGGCGGCTGGCATCCGTTGCCCAGCGGGGAACCGGTGATCGACAACTGCGCCGGTTGGATCGTCGGTGACGTGATCTCGAGGGTCCCGGCAGGGTCGTCCCGGCTGGTGATCCTGCAGGCTCGCTCGGCCTGGCGCGGCGAGGGGCGGCCGCTGGTCTACCGCGATCGCGGGTACCACCGCCTGGTGGAGTACGAGATCTGAGCGCGCGGTGCCGCAGCGCAGTGGATCAGTGCTGCGGCAACGGCACCAGCGCCATCGACGCAGCTGCGCCGCGATCGTTGACGATGATCATGATCTCCTCGGTGAGCCGTTCACGAGACAGCGAGACCTTGCCCCGGTGACGATGCTGCTCGTTCGGGTCGGGGAGCAGCAGGTGGCCGTCGGCCCAGACCTGGGTCCCGGAGGTGTCGGCACCGCTCGGCGGGGTCAGGAGTTCGACCTCGACCAGCCATGATCGTGCATCCCGGTCCAGGCGTACCTCGAAACGTGGTGGCTCGGCGTCGACCCGTTCGGTACCCGGCTCGATCTGGTTGCTCGGCAGGGTGGGGGTCAGGAAGGCAGGTTCGCGGCGCCGGCTTCGGCCCTCGTAGGCCGATGCCACGTCCAGCAGCCGGTCGTCACTCCAGGCTGGCCCGGCGAAGGTCAGCCCGACCGGCATCTGCAGGTCTGCCAGGAAGCCCATCGGTACCGAGACGGTAGGAATCCCCAGGTGCCGCAGCACCCGGTTGCCGTTGGAGTAGACCACGCCGTTGCGGGAGGCGTCGGCAAGACTCTCGGGGCGTTCGAAGAGATCGTCGCGGCCGACGTCACCGGCGGCGGGGAAGACGACCAGGTCGAGTCCTTGCTCGCCGAGCCAGTCCTCGAAGTCGATCCTGCGTGCCGACTCCAGCCCGGTCAGCAGTTGATCAAGACCTTCGACCTGGTCGTAGTCGCCGGGCAATCCCTGTTTCACCAGCTCGGCCAGGCGTTGCCAGTCGAAACCGCCGCGGGCGCGGGTGATCCATACCGGCACCGGCGCGTCCTCGGTCGGGAAGACGGTGTCACCGTCGACATCGGCCCAACTGTGCAGTTCCGGATCGTCGTTGACGGCCAGGAACTGGTCCAGTGCCATCGCGGTGACCGGGCCACCCTCCAGGGCACGCCAGTTCGCCGGAACCAGCCCGCGGGCCGGCAGACCCACGGCTCCCGGGCGGTCCTCCTCGTAGTTGGAGACCACCGGGAAGTCGACCTCGATCACCTCGGCGCCGAGGGCACGAAGATCATCGGCGGCGCGTTCCCACAACAACTTCGTGGTCGGCCGGATCACCGGTGGGTCGATCGGCACCGGGTCCTCGCCGATGTAGATCCTCGGCACACCGATCCGCAGCCCGTCGAGGCGCTGCGGGCGTTCCCGCGCGATGGGGTAGCCGAAGACGTCCTCGGGGGCGGGCAGCTCGACCACCTTCTGCTGTCGCCAGAAGTCACCGGTGGGGTCGGGATCGGTGACGGCCAGGACGTCGAGGAGGGTCAGCAGGTCGGCGACGGTACGGGTGTGCGGGACGACCACGTCACAGGTCGGCCGCAGCGGCCAGTTGCCGCGGATCGACAACACCCCGCGCGAGGGTGTGTAGGCGACCAGGCAGTTGTTCGACGCCGGGGAGCGGCCCGAGGAGACGGTCTCCTCGGCCATCCCGAAGGCACACATACTCGCCGCGGTGGCCGTACCCGATCCGTTGGAGGAACCCGATCCGTAGGCGGCGGTCAGGTAGTCGGGGTTGTAGGGGCTGCGGGCATAGTCGTAGATACCCGGTTGGACGCCGCCGGCTGCCATCGGCGGCATGTTCGTCTTCCCGAGCAGCACCGCACCGGCTGCGCGCAACTGGGCGATCGTGGCTGCATCCTCGGTCGCCACCAGATCGGCCAGGGCAGGCGAGCCCGCGGCGACGGTCAACCCCTTCACCTTGTAGCTGTCCTTGACCGTGAACGGGATGCCCTCCAGCGCGCCGACCGTGCCGTTGCGGCGACGGGCATCGGAAGCCATCGCCTCGGCCAGACAGTCGGGGTTCAGCACCGCGATCGCGTGCAGGCACTGTCCGGTCCGGTCGTAGTAGGCGATCCGGTTCAGATAGGCACACACCAGGTCGACGCTGGTCACCTGCCCGGAATCGAGCGCGGCCAACATCGCATCGATACCGAGCTCCACCACGTCGATACGGCTCATCGACCCTGCCTTTCGATCTGCGGCCAGCGGCCGGATCCGTGTGTGACGGTGGAATCAGCCTAGACCCGGCCGAGCCGGTCGGCGAGGAATTCGGCGGTGTCGTTGATCATGGCGGCCTCGGTCTGCGGGGCGGCGATGGTGTGGGTCATCGGATAGTCCTGACACCAGGCCGCTCCGCCGGATCGACGGATGGCCGCGGACAACTCCCGTCCTCCGGCGGCGATCTCGTCGTAGGCGGCGACCGCGATCCGGGTGGGTGGCAGCGCAAGCGAAGCGGTGTCCAGCGCAGGGGAGGCCCACGGGTCGTCCAGCGCCAGCCCCGCCAGATACGAGTCCAGCAGCTCATGTCGTGACTCCCAGGCCTGCGGATCCGGAGTCGTTCCGTCGGGCAGGGTGGTCAACTGCACCGAAGGGACGATCAGAGCCAGAGCCTGCAGGCCGGGTACGTCGCGGCAGCCGCGCAGACGGTCCAGCCGGGCCGCGGCGACCGCCACATTCGCACCCGAGGAGGTGCCGAGCAGTGCCACCGGTACGTCCGGGGCCACCAGCCCCAAGCCATCGGCGCGCAGGCGGTCCAACAGCGCCAGGGTGTCGACCACCGGCGCCGGGAAGGGATACTCCGGAGCCAACCGGTAGTCGAGGTCGATCACCGCGGCTGCGGCGCCGTGGGCGACCCGATCGATCAACGCGGCGTCGATCTCCCGCCCGACCGACCCGCCGCCCATCCAGAACGCGCCGCCGTGCAGGCGGATCACGACCGCCCGTGGATCCGGTGGTGTCGTCACCCGCAGCGCGATCGGGTGCTGCGACGGATCTAGGCGGTGGGCTGGTGTATGCGGCAGCTCCGCATCCCGGTCCGGTACCAGATCGGCCAGCGACCACCGATCGTCGACGGTCAGGGTCAGGTCGAGATGATCAAGTTCGGCAATTGTGTCGACCAACTCGGCGGCAGTATGTCCGTACAGTGTCCGGGCTGCGGCGTCGACCAGCCGGCGGTGCTCGACGGCGCGGCGATCGGCCTCCCGGCGGGCGGTCCGGACCCGGGACAACCAGTCCTCGACCGACTCCTGGCTTCCGCGCAGACCCGGGTGGTCCGGTCCCGGTCCGGTGGTGGAGCGGCGGACCTCGGCGACGAAACGCGCGGTGGTCGGATCGATGGCGGTCAACTGGTCCAACCCGGGACGAGTCGCGGCCGGAGGACGACCCGGGCGAGCCGGCTTTGCGGGTTCTTGATCAAGGCGTTGAGTTGCTCGGCGCCCAACCGGCCGGATTCGGCCAGGGGCTGTTCGATGGTGCTCAGCCCGAGGGCCTCCACCAGGTCGCCGCCGTCCCAGCCGATCACCCCGACCTGTTCGGGCACCGAGACAGACCTCTCCCGCAGCCCTTGCAGGACGCCTGCGGCGAGCACATCGTGTCCGGCCAGCACACCGACCCGGGCCCGGTCGGCGGCGGTGGTCAACTGCGCCGCGGCGTGACGACCGGCCTCGGTGGTACCGGCGCGGGCATCGATCGAGGAGACGTCGGCAGGTCGTACCCCCAGGTCCTGCAGGGCTCGACCGAACGAGGCGAAGCGGCGCGAACCGTGGGACACGTAATCGGTCGGCGTCTGCCCCTCGGTGATGTAGACGAACCGTTCGTACCCGGCCTGCAACAGGTGCTCGGCCGCCATCTGCGCGCCATGTTCCTCGTCCAACACGATGGAGCTGAAATGCGGGTCGTCGGAGTCGATGAGCACCGTCGGCAGTCCGCGGTCGAGAAGCCGCTCGGCCAGCTCACCGCCGAGCGGGATGCCGAGCACGATCAGCCCGTCGAGGTCACCGGCAACCGGCAGGGTCGCCAGGCGTGGCGACGGCGAGCGGCTGGCCGAGGGATGATCGAACAAGATCACCTCCGAGGGACCCGAACCGAGGATCTCCAGGATTCCGCGCAGCCGTACCGCGTAGGAGGCGTAGGTGCCGAAGGGCCCGATCACCCCGATCCGCCGATGCTGTTGACGGGCCCGCTGGGTGGCCACCGCCTGGGGGACATAACCGAGCTCGTCCACCGCCTCCAGGACCCGTTGCCGGGTGGCACTGGAGACCCGGTCCGGGCGGTTCAGCGCGTTGGAGACCGTGGCCACCGAGACGGCCGCCACCCGGGCCACGTCGCGGATCGTGATCGACCGGGTCACGGTACGTACCGTTCGGCTTGCCGGGAACGGCCGCGCTGCACCGCAGGATCGGGGATCGGTGCCGCGTCGAGCAACGAACGGGTGTAGGGATGGTCGGGATTATTGACGACCCGGGCCGTCTGCCCCTGTTCGACGATCCGGCCTCGATACATCACCGCCACATCGTCGCAGAAGCTCCGGACCACGGACAGATCGTGGGAGATGAACAGGTAGGCGATGCCCAGGTCGTCCTGCAACTCGTTCAACAGCCGCAGCACCTGGTCCTGGATGGTGAGGTCCAAAGCGCTCACCGGTTCGTCACAGACGATCAGTTCGGGGCCCAGCACCAGTGCCCGGGCGATCGCGATGCGTTGCCGCTGTCCACCGGAGAACTGGGAGGGGAACCGGGATGCGGCACTGGCAGGAAGCCCGACCCGTTCCAACGCCTCGTTGACCCGGGCGGTGGCCTCCCGGCCGGACATCCGATGAGCCAGTCGCAGCGGCTCACTCAACATGGACCCGATGGTCCGCACCGGATTCAGCGACCCGTAGGGGTCCTGGAAGATGATCTGCACCTTCTGGCTGAGCTCACGGCGCCGCGCCGGGCCGACCCGCACCAGGTCCTCACCGTCCAGCAGGATCTGACCGGCCACCGGGGACACCAGTCCGACGATCGCATTGCCCACACTGGACTTGCCCGATCCGGACTCCCCGATCAGTCCCAGGGTGCGACCGCGCATGAGGTCCAGACTGACCCCGTCGACGGCGGTCGTGGTCCGCACCCGGCCGCGGGCATCACGTCCGGGGTAGTCGATCCGCAGGTCACGGACGCTGAGCAGGGGGGCGGTGGCCGGGCGGGGCGGACGCGGCCCCTCCTTCGCCGGATCCGAGGCCAGCATCGCCTGGGTGTAGGGGTTGGTGGGAGCGGTGAAGATCTCCTCGGCGCCGGCCGCCTCGACGAGCCTCCCGTCCTTCATCACGATCACCCGATCGGCGATGTCTGCCACCACGCCCCAGTCATGGGTGACCAGCAGCAGCGCCATCGAGCCGTCGCTCTCGCACAGATCGTGCAACAGGGCCAGGATCTCGGCCTGCACGGTCACGTCGAGGGCGGTGGTCGGTTCGTCGGCGATCAGGATCTGCGGTTCGGCGCTCAGCGCAGCCGCGATGACGATCCGCTGGGCCATGCCACCGGACAGTTGATGCGGGTAACGACGCGCGACGGCCTCCGGGTCGGGAATCCGTACCCGCTCCAGCAGTGCGATCGCCTCGGCACGCGCTCGGGCCCGGTCGACGCCCTGGTGCAGTCGTACCAACTGGGCCAGCAGGTCACCGACCCGCATCGAGGGATCCAACGAGGGCTGCGGATCCTGGGTGATGTAGCCGAAGGTACGCGAGCGCAGGACGCGTACCTGTTCGGCGGACTCGGTGGCGATGTCACGGCCACCGACCAGGATCTGCCCCGAGGCCACCCGGGTGCCGCGGCTGAGCCCGAGCAGGGCCAGCGAGGTGACCGACTTGCCCGATCCGGACTCCCCGACCAGGCACAGGGTCTCCCCGGCCAGCAGATCGAAGGAGACGCCGTCGACCAAGGTGGTGGTCCCCTCGGAGGTGTCGACCACCACGCTCAGATCGGTGACCCGCAGCACGGCCTCGGCCTCGGTCTGCGCAGCGGCGCTCGCCGTGGCGACGGGCGAGGGCTGGGTACGGCCACGACGGGCCAGCGTCGAGACCTGACCGCTCCAGCGTTCGGCGACGGCGTCGCGAACGCTGTCCCCGAGCAACATCAACGACATGATGGTCACGATGATCACGCCACCGGTGGGTACCAGTAACCATGGAGCGCGGCCGATGTTCTGCGAGGCGGTCTGGACCATGTTGCCCCAGCTGGGATCGGGCAGCGCCACTCCGAATCCGAGGTAGCCCAGACCGGTCTCGGCGATGATCACGACGCCGGCGAAGACTGTTGCCTGGACGATGATCGGCCCGGCCAGCCGCGGCAGCACGTGCCGTACCGTGATCTGGGTCTCGGTCAGGCCCATCGTCCGGGCACCGCGGATGAACAGCTCATCGCGCACCGACCGGGTGGTGGCGCGCACGACCCGGATCAGCAGGGGACTGGTGAGGATGCCGAGTGCGATCATGGCCACGGTCATGTTGCCGGGCACGATCGACAGCAGGACCAGCAGGATGATGAAGGCTGGCACGCTCAACAGCAGCTCCGCGGCCCGCATGATGATCGTGTCGATCAGCCGGCCGGCCATACCGGACAGCAGTCCGAGAGTGGTGCCGACCAGCAGGAAGACGATCATGGCCTGGACCACACCGAGCAGCGTCATCTGCCCGCCGTGGAGCAGTCGTGACAAGACATCGCGGCCGAGGTCGTCGGTGCCCAACAGGTGTGCAGCCGAAGGGCCGTCCAGGGTTGCCGACAGATCCTGTGCCAGTGGTGGGTACGGCGCCAGTACACCGGCGGCGGCGACCGCCAGGGTCAGCACGACGACCACGCCGAGGGAGACGACGAACTGTTTGCGGGCCAACAACAGCCGCCACAGGCCCACCGGTTGACGGGTGTCGCGGGTCGTCGGCTGGGTTTCGGTGACGGTGGGGGAGTCGCTCATCGCGAGGCCTCCTTCACGTTGAGCCGGCTGTAGAGCAACTCCACAACCAGATTGGTGATGATGATCACGACGGTGAAGATCAAGGCGATCGCCTGCACGACCGGGATGTCGTGCAGCAACGTCGCGTTGACTGCGTAACCGGCGAACCCGGGAATCACGAAGACGCTCTCCACCAGCACGGTGCCGGTGGTGAGACCGATCATCTTCATGCCCAGGATGGTGACGATCGGTACGGCCGCCCCGCGCAGTGCATGGCGCCACAGGATTCGCCGTTCGCTGACACCGTGGGCGCGCAGCAGCAGGATGTAGGGCTGGCTCAACTGTTCGGCGACGGCATCACGGGTCTGTTTGGCCAGCAGGGCCGTGCCGCCGATCGTCAAGGTGGCGACGGGCAGGATCAGGTGCACCAGCCAGGCGCCGAGACCGTCGACCAGCGGGCTGTAACCACTGGTGGGCAGCCATTGCAACTGGACGGCGAAGATCGCAGCCAGGACCAACCCGATCCAGAAGCTCGGGACCGCGGAGCCGATCACACTGCCGATGTCTGCCGCCTTGCCGACGATGCCCGGGCGGGCGGCGCCGATCACTCCGAGCACGATCCCCAGGATCGAGGCGCAGACGAAGGTCAGGATGATCAAGGACAAGGTGGCCTCGATCCGGTCGGCCAGGACCTGGGCGACCGGTACCCCGCTGACCACGGAGTCCCCGAGGTCACCTTGCAGGAGTTGACCCAGCCATTGCCCGTACTGCTGCCACAGCGGGAGATCCAGACCGAGCTCCTCGCGTACCTTCAGGTACTGCTCCTGCGAGGCATTCGGGCCGACGATCACCCGTGCAGCATCACCGGGAGTGAGGGAGACCAGGACGAACAGCAGGGCCGAGATCACGAAGAACAGGATCAGGCTCATCACGAACCAGTTGAGCAATCGGCGCAGTGACATGGTGCAGGCGACCTTTCGATGGGGTCGGTGGTGTGCCGGAGACCGGCACACCACCGATGCGATCAGTTCGCGGGACGGATCTCGTTCAACGGAGTCTGCGGCCTGGCCTCGGAGACCGAGAGCGGCGCAAGATCTTCACTGGCGTAGTAGAACACCGGCGCATAGACCGCAGGAGCGAACCAGGCCTGGTCGACCAGCCGGGAGATGACCTGCTGGTACAGCACGGTCGCCTCCTCCTCGGGTGCGGCCATCGCCTTCTCCATCGTGGAGTTGATCTCGTCGTCACTGGAACCGAGCGGATTGAAGATCGCCTCGGGGCCGAACAACCCGTCGTACTCCATCGGCACCGGTTGTGATCCGTAACCGATGACTGCGGCGGGGAACGTACCCCCGGTCATCCCCTCGAAGTAGTCGGCACTGGGACGGGAGTCGAGTTCGACGGTGATGCCCACCTCGGCGAGTTGTTCGGCGAAGACCTGGGACAAGGTGGCAGCGGTCGAGGAGGTGCTGGCCACCACCGGCAGGGTGAACCCATCGGCATAACCCGCTTCGGCGAGCAGTTCGCGGGCCTTCTCCGGATCGTAGGGGTAGGCATCGGCGAGTGCGTCGACGTACCCCGGCTCACTGGAGACCACGGTCTGCTGGGCCGGGGACCCGTACTCGCCCAGGAGTGCATCGGAGATGCCCTGCCGGTCGATCGCGTAGTTGATCGCCTGTCGTACCGCCAGATCTTGCAGCGGGGAGTCCAGCGTCCCCTCCCGGTCGAGCAGGCTGAGTCCGTAGACGACGGTCGGGGCGTGCAGCACCTGCATACCGGCATCGGTGGCCGCGGCGGCGGTCCCCAGATCGCCGGCGGCGTAGTCGACCTCGCCGGTGCGCAACGCGTTGAGGCGCTGCTCGGCATTCTCCATCACGGTGATGGTGATCTGGTCGAAATGCTGGTTCGCCGGATCCCAGTAGTCGTCCCGGGCGGTGTAGACGTAGCGGGACCCGGCAACGGTCTGCGCGGCGTCGAGTACGTAGGGGCCGGCGCCGGCGGTCGAGGTGGTGAGTTGCTCGGCATCACCGGCGAGGGCCTCGGGGGAGATCATCATCCCGGCCACCCAGGTCTGGGTGAAGGCCTGTGCGGCCAGGGGATGGGGGCTGTCCCAGGAGATCCGGACGGTGTCGTCGTCGATCGCCTCGTAGTCTCCGCCGTTGACCAGGGAGACGACATTGCTGCGACCGTCGTCGAGGTGCTCGAGGTTGGCGACCACAGCTTCGGCGTCGAGAGCGGTGCCGTCGGAGAAGGTGACGCCGTCGCGCACGGTCAGCTCGAAGACCTTGTTCTCATCATCGGTGAAACCCCACTCCGTCGCCAGACCGGGGACCAGGTTGCCTTCGCCGTCGATCTTGATCAACGCGTCATAGGCGGGCTGGGCGAAGGCACTGGTGGATTGCTCCATGTCGGCGGGATCGAGACTGCCCGGGGCCTTCTCCAGGGCGACAGCCAAGGTGCCACCGGAGCCATCGGCACCGGGTTCGGACTTCTGGGACGAGGCACAGCCTGCGGACACCAGCAGGATGAGCGAGGCGGTGGCGGCGCCGGCAGCGAGAAGCCGGCGTGAGTTGCTGAACATCTGACCTCCTTGTCAACGGATGCTGACTCGAGGCCAGCGTCTTTGGTGGTACGTGCGGGGATTCAAGCACGTCACCACAGAGAATGTAAAGCGTTCTATGTAAAACGTTTTACAGATTCGTCGACTGCAGGTCGCGTGGCGCACCAGTGGGACCGGGCTGCCAGGGGTGTCACCGGGACCGGTCGGCGCGGGGCCTTTCACTGGAACCCCGGCCCGAGGCATCGGTGTGCAACTCGGGTCACGGGGCGACAAGAAGACAAACGTCACACTCGATCACGGGGAACCGTCACCAGCCCGGCGTGTCGCGCCGGAACCGCCATCGAGTGTGACGCTTGTTTGGTTCGCCTCGTAGGGCGCGATCCCCGGAACGTCCTCCTGACGGCAAACGACGGAGACGACCGGCCCTGGACGGCCGACAAACCCCACCGCGTCGGCATCCGGACATGCGAAACGCCGGTGCGGGCCAGCGAGGGCACCGCACCGGCGTTCAGGATCAACGCGCGCCGACTGTCCCCACGGCATCGACCTTCAGCGATCCGGACAGCAACTCGATCCGTACCGTGTGCCGGCCGGGTTCGAGGTCGCGCAGCGAGTAGGTCTGCTGGTAGTCGCCGCTGGCGACGGTGCTCGCCTCCTGCTCGACCACCTCGCCGTCGACACTCACCCGCAACCGGGCGCTCCCGTCGTTCGCGCCGATCAGATCCAGTCCGGTGCCGTCGAAGGTGTACTGCAGGCCGGAACCGGCGTCCTCGGTCACCGAAGCGGTCCGTCCGTAGGTGTACATGGACTCCCCGTTGGCGTGGGACCATTCACCGTCGTAGCGCAGCAGTTCCTCGCCGGGATCGTCCAGCTCGGCCATCTCCAGGTCATCCAGATAGCGGTCGTAATGGGCTGCCTGGTCGTCGATTCGCTCGACCTGCAGATTGTCGAACTGGGTGTGGTGCGGGCCGCTGGCCAGGTCGACCCAGCCGGACAGGTACGGCTCGTCGTCGGTGTGCTCGACCAGTTGTCGATCATCTATCGAGGCGGTGACCCGGTTGCCGACGACCTCGAGCTGCAGTTCGTGCCAATCCTTGGGGTCGGCCTGCCAGTCCTCGATGCTGCCTTCGGCGATGGTCTCGCCCAGGCGGGCGAAGGTCCAGTCACCGGTGGCGGACAACTGGATCGTGTAAGGGGTTCCGCTGATCTTGTGCGAGCTGCCCCCACCACTGTTCCGCGCGCCCAGGGCGGCATAGTTGTTCTCGGTCGACTCGGTCTCGAAACCGACGTCGACCGAGGCCCGGTAGTCGGTCCAGTGGCGGTCACCGACGGCAGCGACCGGGTCCCCACCGTTCCCGGCGCCGCCGATGCCCTCGGCGGTGTCGAGTTGCTGTCGCAGGACCCATTCACCGTCGTCTGCGCGATGGGCCTCGAAGGCACCGTTGCGGGCCCAGGTGTAGAGCGGGATGGCTCCCTCCTCGCCACCGCGGGAGTCGATGAAGCTCTCGGTACGACGGCTCACCTTGCCCCGGTGATCGATGGTGGCGACCTTCTTGCGTCGGTAGTCGTAGTCGTCGGAGAACAACACCTCGTCGTCCTCGCCCAACACGGTGCGCTCACCCTCGACCGGCAGCGCGGTGGTCCATGCCTCATCGCGTTCGACGTCGAGACTGGTCACACTGACCACCGAGTAGGGCGCCACCTCCACCTCGTAGGCGCCTTGATCATCCGGTCGGACGTCGGCCACATGCTGTTTGAAGTTCGCGTCGAACTGCTCATCCTGCGCCGCAGCGGTGGTCTGCCAGACCGACAGTTCCGGATTCCGGCCGAGCCGCAGGTTCTGCGGCGTGATCCGGTGGGTCTGCGCCTGCTCGGAGTCGTTGACGATCACGGTGGAGAAGTCGGACTTCGCCGGATCGGCCATGGTCACGTAGTTCGGTCCGCCATTGCGGCCGTTCACCGGGTTTGTCCCCTGGGCGCTGCTCGCGCTGGCCTGCGGGATCATCCGCCAGATCTCGTCGCGGCCCCGGCCGTCCTCCCAGCCGGTGTCGGCGAAGCTGCTGAAGTGCTGCAGAACAGCCAGACCTCCGTCGTAGGCCGGTTGGGACTGCCACGGTCTGCCGGTCGAGCTGGGTGGATCCACCCCGACCAGGGGTCGCGCGCACTGACCAGTTCCTTGTAGGAGTACTGGCCGCCTTCGTAGAAGGAGCCGATCGCCGGCTGGTAGATGAAGTGGCTGCGGCGCGAGTTCACGAACCCCTTGACGATGGTGTTCGCCATCTCCAGGGCCGAACCGTTGCCGCCGATGCCGGTTCCCTCGGTGGCCGGGTCGGCGGTGTTGTTGTAGCGCCGGAAGGAAGTGTTGCTGAACGTCGCCTGGGCCTCGCTGTTCCAGATCTGTTCGTTGTGTTCCTCGGCCAGTGCGGTGAAGTTCCCCGCACCGTCGTCATTGGTGTTGTAGTGGTAGCCCGAGGCACCGACGGCCTCGCGCAGTTCCTCGTCGTCGATCATCTCGTCACCGAAGGTGCCGACGCTCACCTCATCGGAGATCACGGTCTCGATCTGGTTGAACTGTTTGCGTTCACCCTTGCGGAAGCCGGCCAGGCGACGGTCGTCGGAGACGTAGCCGGTGGAGTCGGTACGTACCCGCTCGCTGAACTCCTTGGTCCATTCGAGGTCGGCGGCGTGCTCGTTCACCCCGGGGTTCACGTAGTCGATCATGTAACCGTACTCACGGTGTGCGGCGAGGATGGTGTTCTTGTACCAGGTGTAGATGTCGTCGTTGTCCTCCACCCAGCCGGGCGCATTCCATCGCAGGATCGAGACCTTCAGGTCCGGATTGAGGCGTTTGGCGTCGGCGGCCAGTTGGAAGCCGGGATGCCGGCGCACATTGGCCTCCTCATCGGCGGTCCGCATGGTTGCCGGATCCGGGCCGGTGGAATTGTTGCGATCATTGCCCATTTCGATCTTGACGTGGTTCATGATCGGGTTGTCACCGCCGAACAGGATCCGCAGCAGCCGTGCGTACTCCTCGGGGTGCTGGGCCTTGTAGTCGAGCAGGACGGCGCTGGTGCTGTTGGCGGTGAGCACGCCGAATCCCTTGAACGTGAGCCCTTCGTCGCTGTCGGTCGCGATGTCGTCGCCGTTGACGACGACCTCGATCGGAGCATCCTCATCGGGTGCTGCATGGCCGGAATGTGTGCTCAGTGGAGACATCAGCAGTCCCGTACTGAGCGCCGTGGCCAGACCGTAACGGACCCAGCGGGTGGTGGGAGATGACTTCGTCGTCATGGCGATCCTGTCGTCGGGCGAGAAACCTCGCCGGGGAGCTGTGGGTGACATGCAACAACTGGACCCACGCCCTGACAACAGGATTCGCGGCAAACGATCACACTCGAACAACGGCCTTGCGGGAGCGCCGGTCCTCGTGGTCCGACCAAGATCAGGTGGGCTGCTCGTCCTCACCGGTGGTCGACGGTCAGTCCCGTGACCGATGCCGCTCGTTGATCAACATCGCACCGACGACTCCCGGACGTGGAGTTCGGGGCCGATCCGTACCCGGTGCACCGGGCGCTGGGAGCCTTCGTTGAGCCTGGCCAGCAGCAGCTCGACGGTCAGTCTGCCCACGTACTCCTTCGGGGGTCGGATCGCACTGACCGGGGGAGAGCCCAGAGCGGCGACCTCGTCGTCATAGGCCACGACGGCCAGATCGTCGCCGACATGCAGGCCCTGGTCGGTGCAGTGCTGGACGAAGGCGACCGCGGCGGCATCGGCATGGATCAGCAGGGCCGTCGTCCCGGTGGCGTCCACCGCTTCCAGCGTGCGGTCCAGCGCGGTGTCCCGGCCGGCTTCGAGGAAGCCGTCGGAGATCCCGGTCAACGGCAGCGTCGGGTCCTCTCCCAGCCGGCGGAGTTCGTCGCGCCAGCCGTCGATCAACTGCCGGCTGGTCGGGGAGTTCTGCGGATAGAGCAACCCGATCCTGCGGTGTCCTTGGTCGTGGAGATGTCGAACGGCCATGCCGGCACCCGCGGCATGGTCGCTGCTGGCCCATTCCAGGGAGTCGGCCGAGGCCCCCGGTGGTGCGGTCCGCTCGGTGAGCACCACCGGCAGGTCGAGGGCGTCCAACTCGGCCAGCAGCTCCGCTGAGTCCGGGGCCGACACATCGGGGGCCAGGATCAGTCCCTGCAGACCCGGTGTCTGCAACAGATTGCGCAGTTGTCGCCGGTCATCGGCCAGGTCGTAGGAGGAGGTACGCAAGAGCAGCCGGACGCCTGCCGTTGCTGCGGCGGCCCGGGCACCGGCGATGATCGAGGGCCAGTAGTAGCTGTAGGACGGGACGACCATGCCGATCGTCCGGCCGCCGCGGTTGCGGGGCGCGCCGGAGAAGGTGGCCTCGGGGTCGGGCAGGGTGGCTCCGCCGTGGACCCGCTTGACCAGTCCACGCCTGGCGAGTTGGTTGACGTCGCGGCGGATCGTCAGCTCGGAGACCCCGAGTTCGGGAGCCACCTCGCTGACCACGATCGATCCCCGGGCGCGGATCAGGTGCAGGACCTGATCCTGGCGCTGTTGGGCGAAGGTCGATCGCGCAAGTTCGTCGTTGGACATGCTTCTCCTGTCCGATCAGATCTCCACGGTGAGGGGCCGATCGAGGGAGGGCACCGGGCCGTACCGGCCGGCCCCCGAGGTCGGTACCCGACGAGCGGGGTGTCAGCAGCGAGTGGTGTGCCCCGGCGAGCGGTGCAAGAGGTGTCCGCGTGGCGGGAAGTGCATGGCGGGCGTACCCGGGCCGGAAATGTGTCAGGGCCGGTGCTCTTGCGAACACCGGCCCTGTCGATGGTGGGCGATACTGGAATCGAACCAGTGACCTCTTCCGTGTCAGGGAAGCGCGCTAGCCCCTGCGCCAATCGCCCGAGGTGGAGACGGGATTTGAACCCGTGTAGACGGATTTGCAGTCCGTTGCCTCGCCTCTCGGCCACTCCACCAGCAGTGCGGGGCAGCCCCGCATCTGGTCGAGACCCATGCTGGAAGACCCCGGGGCTGAGATCCACTCCGAGCGGACGACGGGATTCGAACCCGCGACCCTCACCTTGGCAAGGTGATGCTCTACCAGCTGAGCCACGTCCGCGTGCATCTGGCGGGGTGTTGCCCCGTTCAGCGCGTGGACGACAATAGCCGACGACCGGGGCGGTGTACAAACCGGTGTGGTGGACGCCGGTGGAGTGCGGCAGCGACGCGCCTACAGTGTGTTCCATGGCACAAGATGACTGGGTTGTGAAGCAGTTGCAGAAGATCGATGCCGCGGGTACGACCGCTGCCGCCACGGTGATGGATCGTCCGATCGTGGTCACCCTGCAGAAGGGCGCCAAGACCGGTGAACTCCGGCGGGTGCCGCTGATGCGAGTGGAGCACGAGGGCAGCTACGCCGCGGTCGCCAGCAAGGGTGGAGCCCCGAAGGATCCGGTTTGGTACAACAACCTGATCGCCCACCCCGATATCGAGGTGATGGACGGTACGCAGACCCACCCGGTGCGGGCGCGGCTGCTGGACCCCGAATCCGAGGAGTACGGCCTGTGGTGGGCCCGCAGCGTCGAGGCGTACCCGGAGTACGCCAAGTACCAGGAGAAGACCTCCCGGAAGATCCCGGTCTTCGTCCTCGAACCGCGCTGACCCTCCGTCGCGTGCTGGCCTCCGACGGCTGGCCTCTGACGGCTGACTGGCCCTTCGACGCGCGCCGGCCCTGCAACTGGGTCCCTGAACCCCGCCGCGCCCCGCGTCTGTTCCGCAGGAGATGCACTCATGGGCGCGGTTTGGGTGCGTTTGCTGCGGAACGGATGAGTGGTGCCGTGGGTTTGGTACGGATGAAGAGCGGCGCCTGGACGCAGGCCCGCCCGTGCGGGTACGGCACAACCGATTGCGGTAGGTGTGGGTGCGGCGGAACCGATTGCGGTGGGTGCGGGTACGGCAGAACCGATTGCGGTGGGTGCGGGTGCGGTACAACCGATCCGGCGGGTGCGGATACGGGCATGGCACGATTGCGGTGTGGCTGAGCTGAACCGACCGACCATCTGGATCGACGGCGTCCTGTACGCAGATTCCGATCAGGCGCTGATCCCGGCCGACGACCACGGGCTGGTTGCCGGTGACGGTGTCTTCGAGACCTGCAAGATCGAACCCTGGGGTGCCTTCGCCCTCGGACTGCACATCCAGCGGCTGCAGCACTCGGCGAAGACCCTCGGGCTGCCGACGCCCGATGAGTCCGAGGTCAGGGCCGGGGTGGCGGCGGTGCTGGCCGTACGGGAGTTCGACTACGGACGGCTGCGGATCACCTGGACCGGGGGAGTCGGCCCCCTCAGCAGCGGCCACGCCTTCGGCCCTCCACGGCTGATCGTCGCCGCCTCGAGTGCTTCGAGGGCCAGCGGACCGGGACGGCTGGCGACCGTGCCGTGGACCCGCAACCCCGACGATCCGCTCTCGGGCATCAAGACCACCTCCTATGCCGGGAATGTCCGGGCATTGGCCTGGGCGCACGATCGCGGTGCCGATGAGGCGCTGTTCTGCAACACCCGGGGTGAGGTGTGCGAGGCGTCGGGATCGAACATCTTCCTGGTCTTCGGTGATCGGGTGGTGACCCCGACCCTGGCTGCGGGACCCCTGGCCGGGATCACCCGGCGCTGCGTGATCGAGCAGTCCGGTGCAGAAGAGGCCGACCTGAGCCTGGCCGAGGCGAAAAAGGCCGACGAGGTCTTCCTCACCGGGTCCTTGCGCGACGTCCACCCGATCGTCGACTGGGACGGCCAACTCTGGGAGGTCGGCCCGGTCACCAGCGCCGTCGCCAAGGAGTTCGCAGCCCGGTCCGCCGCCGATCCGGACCCCCGTTGATCAAGGGCCGTTGATCATGGACCGGAGTGGTCACCGAGTCGCTGGCCGGCACCGATTTCGGCAACCGTCGGAACTGCGCTAGCATTGGCGATCGCTCGGGCGATTGGCGCAGGGGTTAGCGCGCTTCGTTCACACCGAAGAGGTCACTGGTTCGATTCCAGTATCGCCCACCACCGAGACCCGCAGATCCGTTCTGCGGGTTCTTTCGTTCCGGCCCGGCATAGGATCGGCCCCACGTACCGTTCGGCACGGTGCCGGTCCGGGCTCGCTCGGATGAGCGCCCGGATGAACCAGGGAGGAGTCGGCTGATGGTGGATCCCGACGACATACAGGGCACCAGTGCAGAGGGCATCAGCTCCGGAGGTACGGGCGCCGGAGGCACCGGTGCCGGCAGCACGGGCGCAAAGGGCACCGAAGCACGCCGCATCAATCCGGGCGTGCCACCCAGTGGCCCGGGCTGTGTGGAGTGTGCGGCCGACGGCGGTTGGTGGGTGCACCTGCGGCGCTGTGCCCGGTGCGGGCACATCGGCTGCTGTGACAGTTCGCCCAGCAAACATGCGACCGCGCACTTCCACGTCAGTGGGCACCCGGTGATCTGCAGTTACGAACCGGGGGAGGACTGGTTCTACGACTACACCACCGGCGGGACGTTCGACGGCCCCGAACTGGCACCGCCGACCAGTCATCCCGCCGACCAGCCCGCTCCCGGGCCGAAGGGCCGCGTACCGCTCGACTGGCGCGCGCAGCTGTCCGGCTGAGCCCGGCCGCCCCCGATCCGGCTCGGCTTCTCCGGGCGCCAGCCGGCCGCCTGCCGACAGGTCAGCCGAGGATGCCCAGGTGCTGCAGCAGGATCCGTACCCCGATCCCGATCAGCACCGCACCGCCGATGATCTCGGCCGGGGTACCGAGCCTGCGCCCGACCCGATGCCCGAGGAAGACCGCCAGCAGGGTCAACACCAAGGTGATGGTGCCGATCGTCAGCACCGCCTGCAGGATGTTCACCGAGATCACGGCCAGGCTGATCCCGACGGCCAGGGCGTCGATGCTGGTGGCCACCGACAGGACCAGCAGGGACCGCAGGCTGACCCGGGTCTCCTGCGGTTCATCGGCATCGGCCGAGGTGAGCGCCTGCCAGATCATCCGGCCACCGATCAGCGACAGCAGGCCGAAGGCCACCCAGTGGTCGTAGTCCTTGATGTCTTCGGCGACCGAACTGCCCAGCAGCCAGCCGATCAATGGCATCAGTGCCTGGAAGAAGCCGAAGAAGCCCGCCACCAGCAGCGCCCTTCGCCAGCGGAACGGGCGCATCCCGACGCCTTGGGTCAGGCCGACGGCGAAGGCGTCGGCCGACACGGCAAGCGCCATGATCAGCATTTCCGCAAACCCCACGGGGTCCTCTCACTCGGGCCGCACGCGGACCGGGAGGACGCGACGGCAACGACGGCATTGCCGAAGGTCTCGTTCGCCCGAGGGCTCTCGGGTGGTACGCCGGGCGGGGAACTGCGCATGCGCAGCGTCCGCCAGTGTGTCGACGCACCGCAGTCACCGGCCGGTGACGCGGAACTACTCCCCTTCGGCGATCAGTCTTGCACACTTGCGCATTCTGTGAAATATGGAACTCACGCCAATCCCGGAGTGATGGGTGAGGACGGGGCGCCATGATCTCCGACCCCCGGTGCTCCGCTGTCAGGCTCGACCGGCCGACGCTCCCGCAACCGGGTCGACAGGCGATATGGAGTAAACCGATCCTTCTCCGGTGCGGCATGATGGATCACTGCACGCCGTGCGGATCAGCCGACGGCGACCACCGAGGAGAGGAACGAGCGGTGTCTGCACAGATCACCCTGGTACGGGACGGGAACGACGACGTCAGGGAACTGCAGACCACCACCACCGGTCTGGACCTGTTCGGTGACGACCGGACGATCGTGGCGATGACGGTCAACGGCGAACAGCGCGACCTCACCCGTGAGCTCGTGGCCGGTGACCGGGTCGAGCCGATCGGCATCGAATCCGCCGAGGGGCTGGCGATCATCCGCCACTCCGCAGCCCACGTGCTCGCCCAGGCGGTGCAGGCGGCCCATGCCGACGCCAAGCTCGGTATCGGCCCGCCGATCACCGACGGTTTCTACTACGACTTCGACGTCGAGGAGCCGTTCACCCCCGAGGACCTGAAGAGCCTCGAGAAGGCGATGACCAAGATCATCAAACAGCGTCAACGGTTCCGCCGCCGGGAGGTCTCCGACGACGAGGCGCGCGCCGAACTGGCCGATGAGCCGTACAAACTGGAACTGATCGGGCTGAAGGGCGGGGCCTCCGACGACGACGGCTCCACCGTCGAGGTCGGCGCCGGTCAGCTGACCATCTACGACAACCTCAACCGCGACGACTCCGTGGCCTGGTTCGACCTGTGCCGCGGCCCGCACGTACCGCACACCGGTTACATCCCGGCCTATGCGCTGACCCGTAGCGCTGCTGCGTACTGGCGGGGGAGTGAGAAGAACAAGCAGTTGCAGCGGATCTACGGGACGGCCTGGCCGAGCAAGGACGAGCTGAAGGCCTACCAGCATCGCCTGGAGGAGGCGGCCAAGCGTGATCACCGCAAGCTCGGCGCCGAGCTGGACCTGTTCTCCTTCCCCGAGGAACTGGGCTCCGGCCTGCCGATCTTTCATCCGAAGGGTGGTGTGATCAAACGGGAGATGGAGGACTACGTCCGCGCCCGGCACATCGAGGAGGGTTTCGAGTACGTCGGCACCCCGCACATCTCCAAGGAGGAGCTGTTCTACACCTCCGGCCACCTGCCGTACTACGGCGAGGGGATGTTCCCGCCGCTGGACGTGGACGGCAACCCGTACCGGCTGAAGGCGATGAACTGCCCGATGCACAACCTGATCTACCGCTCCCAGCAGCGCTCCTACCGTGACCTGCCGCTGCGCTTGTTCGAGTTCGGCCACGTGTACCGCAACGAGAAGTCCGGTGTGGTCCACGGGCTCACCCGGGTCCGCGGTTTCGCCCAGGACGACTCGCACTCCTATGTCACCCCCGACCAGGCGCCCGGCGAGGTAGGTCACCTGCTCGACTTCATGTTGAGCGTGCTGCGTGACTTCGGCCTGGACGACTTCTACCTGGAGTTGTCCACCCGCGACGACGAGGGTGAGAAGTCGACCAAGTTCATCGGCTCCGACCAGGACTGGGAGAAGGCGACCAAGGTGCTCGCCGATGTCGCCGCGGCGACCGGTATCGAACTGGTCGACGATCCCGGCGGTGCTGCCTATTACGGTCCGAAGATCAGCGTGCAGGCCCGCGACGCGATCGGCCGGACCTGGCAGATGGGCACCGTGCAGTACGACTTCAACCAGCCGGCACCCGATCGCTTCAACCTCGAGTACGTGGCCGCCGACGGATCCCGTCAGCAGCCGGTGATGATCCACTCGGCGAAGTTCGGTTCCATCGAGCGGTTCATCGGGGTGCTCACCGAGCACTACGCCGGCGCCTTCCCGCCCTGGCTCGCGCCGGTGCAGGTGGTCGGCATCCCGGTCGCCGCGGAGTTCGACGACTACCTCGAAGGGGTCGCCTCCGAACTGCGCAATCTCGGGGTACGGGTGGAGGTCGACGTCTCCGACGACCGGATGCAGAAGAAGATCCGCAATGCCACCAAACAGAAGGTTCCCTTCCAGCTGATCGCCGGTGGCGAGGATCGGGACAACGGCGCCGTCTCCTTCCGTTACCGCGACGGTACGCAGAAGAACGGCGTGCCGATCATGGACGCGATCGCCGAGATCACCTCCGCCATCTCCGACCGTCGTCAGGTGTGAGCGATGAGCGGGACCGATGACGATCGCCCGGACATCGGGTCCGGGCCGGTGGATGCAGGCGGACTGCGGCGTGCCGATGCCGAGGACGAGACCGAGCTGGCGGGTGAGCGCGACGGTTTCGCGCGGCTCTGGACGCCGCACCGGATGGTCTACATCGACGGTGAGAACAAGCCGGCACCTGGCAGCGGTGAGGACGGTTGTCCCTTCTGCCGCGCCTGGAAGCTCGACGACGCCGAGGGCCTGGTCGCCCGACGGGGCAGTAGTTGCTACGTGGTGATGAACCTCTACCCGTACTCACCGGGTCACGTGCTGATCTGTCCGTACCGCCATGTCGCCGACTACACCGAGCTGACCGAGGACGAACGGGCCGAGGTCTCCGAGCTCACCCGGCAGGCGATGATCGTGATCCGCGAGGTATCCGGGCCGCAGGGGTTCAACCTGGGCATGAACCAGGGGGTGGTCGGTGGTGCCGGGATCCAGGCCCATCTGCATCAGCATGTCGTACCCCGCTGGCAGGGTGATGCGAACTTCATGCCGATCATCGCCCAGACCAAGCCGCTGCCGATGCTGCTGGAGGACTCCCGGTCCAGGCTGCATGCGGCCTGGTCGCGCCTCTTCGGCGAACCGGCCGGTCGCAGTACCGGACCGCTCGGCTGATGCTGGAGCGAGCTCGGGCATTCGGCGACTGGTTGGTACGACCGCTGGCGCGCCTGCTGGTGGGCCTGCGGATACCCCCCGATGTCGTCAGCTGGGTCGGCACCTTGGCCGTCTGCGTGGCTGCTTTGATCACCATCCCGAACGGCTGGTTGTGGCAGGGGGCGCTGATCGTCGGTCTGCTGTCGCTGTCCGACACCCTGGACGGGGCGATGGCCCGGCTGCTGGGTCGGGAACGGACCTGGGGTGCCTTCCTCGACTCCAGTCTGGACCGGGTGGCCGACGGCGCCCTGTTCGGCGCGGTGCTGATCCACGTAGTGCAGACCTCCCCGTGGTCCTCCGCAGCGCTCGGCGGGTACGGCCTGCCGGCCGAAGGTGTAGCCGCCCGTTACGGCGAGTGGAACATGCAGTGGGCCGAGCCGGGCCTGAGCTGGATGAGCGTCCTGGCCCTGGTGGTGCTGGTCCTGGGTCAGCTCACCTCCTATGTGAAGGCGCGGGCCGAATCGCTCGGTGGCGAGGGTGGCGGCGGCCCGGGGGCCCGGGCGGACCGGATCGTGATCATCGTGGTGTCCCTGTTGCTGGAGGGCCTCGGTGTGCCCTTCGCGCTCGCCCTCGGGCTGCTGGTCCTGGCCGTCCTCGGTGTGATCACCGTGGCGGTCCGGATGCGGCGGGCGAAGGCCAGTTTCGGCGAGTCGAGCGGTGAGGCTCCGGCATGATCATCCTCCACTGCGCTCATGACTGAGCCGGGAACAGCCCGCGGGCCGGCGGACATCCGCAACCTGCTGCCGGCAGCCGGTGTGGATGCCCGGAACCGATTCCTCTTCGCCCGCGGACAACAGATCGCACCGCACCTGCCCTCCTCGGTGCAGAACCTGATCATGAACCTGGGCAGTGCGATGAGCCTCGCCCGTCCCTCACCGGAGATCGACAACTGGATCGCGAACATCACCGCGGCCACCGGAACCCGGCCAGGGCGGGCGCTGCAGCGCCAGGCCATCAGGTCGTACCTGCGTACCTATCTGGAGGTTCTCGCACTGCCCAGTTGGGGCCCGCTGCGCACCGCCACGGCGGTCAGTGCCGAACCGACCGGGGAACGGATCCTGCGCCTGGCCCACACCGGGCCCGGCGTGGTCTGTGCACTGCCGCACTCGGCCAACTGGGACCTGGCCGGTGGCTGGGCTGCTGCCACCGGGATGCCGGTCACCTCGGTCGCCGAGCGTCTGGGGGAGACCGAGTTCGCCGCCTTCACCGAGATCCGCCGCCGCCTCGGCATCGAGATTCTCGCCCACGACGATTCCTCGGTGGTCCGGGAGCTGATCCGTGCGGTCCGCAACCGACGGGTGGTCTGCCTGATGGGTGATCGCGACCTCACCGGTGACGGGGTGCCGGTGCGCTGGAACGGCCACCCGATCACCATGCCTGCCGGCCCGGCACTGGTGGCACGCCGGACCGGTGCGGTGCTGCTCGGAGTCGGCTGCCACTACACCGCCACCGGAATGAAGATCGACTTCTCCGCACCGATCCCGCTGCGGCCCGGACGTGGGGGACTGGTCGCCATGACCCAGGAACTTGCCGACTTCTTCGCCGCTCACGTGGCCAGGCATCCGGCAGACTGGCACCTGATGCAGCCGTTCTTCGACCGACCCGTCGACCGAGTACGCCGTAGACGAACCCCGGCTGCTCCGGTGCGGGACGAAGATCGGGATCGGTTGGGATCGGCGGTGGGTCCGTGAGCGGTCCGCTCTCGATCGGCATCGTCTGCCCGTACTCGCTGTCCCAGCCGGGCGGCGTGCAGAACCACGTGCTGGGCCTGGCCCGGGAGCTGCGCCGGCTCGGCCACCGCCCGCAGATCCTCGCACCCGGTGAACTTCCCGCCGCCGAACCGGACACCGATGAGCTGCCCATCAGCGGGGCCGGTCAGGGGCTACCCGTGCGCTACAACGGTTCGGTGGCCAGGGTGAACTTCGGCCCGCGCAGTTCGGCCCGGGTCTCGGCCTGGCTGTCCGGCAACCGTTTCGACCTGCTGCACCTGCACGAACCGGTGACCCCCAGCATCTCCCTGTTGGCGCTGCGCGCCTCCCGGGTCCCGGTCGTGGCCACCTTCCACACCGCCACCCCGGGCAGTACCGCGATGCGGGTTGCCGGCCGGGTGCTGGGGCCGATGATCAACCGGATCGATCTGGGAATCGCGGTCTCCGACAGCGCCCAGGTGGTGGTCCATGATCATCTGGGGATCGATCCGATGATCATCCCGAACGGCATCGACTGCTCGGCCTTCGCCGGCAGTCGGGCCACCGCAGCAGTGCCGCGGATCACCCTGCTCGGCCGCTTGGACGAGGAGCGCAAGGGCCTGGCCGTGTTCCTCTCCGCGCTGCCGCGGATTCGCTCGATGGTCGGCGAGATCGATGTCGTGATCGCCGGACCCGGCCGGCACCGGCTGCCCGAGGGGGTACGGCGGACCGGTTACCTCAGCGACGCCCAGCGCAGTGCACTGCTGCGTTCCACCGACGTCTTCGTCGCCCCGAACCTGGGTCGGGAGAGTTTCGGGCTGGTCGTCGTCGAGGCGCTGGCCGCCGGCGCCGCGGTGGTGGCCTCCGATCTGCCCGCCTTCCGCGATGTGCTGACCCGGGCCGACGGTGCCCTGGTCGGGGCGACCTCACCTGCCGGGGACGAGGCCGGGCTGGCGAGTGCGGTCGCCGCCGCACTCGCGCAGGCCCGTACCGGACCGGTCTCCCAGCGGGTACGGGAACGTCGCGCCCATGCCCGCAGCTACGACTGGCGCACGGTCGGCCCGGCGGTCGTGGACGGCTACCGGCGCGCCTTCGACCTTCGGTCGTCGATCGCCGGTATCGCCTAATCTGGGCCGGGTGGCGTTGAGACCGGAGGTGAACCAGGTGCTGGCGCGCGGCCGGCCGGACTCCTCGATGGACCTGCTGAGCCAGATCTTCGCCCAACCGCTCGACCCCGACTACGTCCGCCGCGACGGCAGGCCACCCTCCCCGCGCCGAGCGGCAGTGGTGATCTTCTGCTGTCTGTTGCTGTCGGGTCTGATGATCGGGGTCTCGATCGCCCAGAACGCCCGTAGCGCGCCACTGGTGGAACAGGAACGGTCCCAGTTGCGGGAACGGATCTTCGCTCAACAGGAACTGATCGCCGAACAGAATGCCCGGGTCACCGCACTGGACGCCGAGGTGGAACAGGCACGGGCCGAGGTGCTGAGCGGTGACAGCCGCAGCGCCGAGCTGGAGGCCGAGCTCGAGCGACTCGGCCTGGCCGCGCAGACTGTCGCGGTACGCGGGCCCGGGCTGGTGATCACCGTCGACGACGGACCGCAGGGCGCCGACGGCACGGCAAATCAGGTGCTGGACTCCGATCTGCAGCAGATGGCGAACGGGCTGTGGTCAGCCGGTGCCGAGGCGATTGCGATCAACGGCCATCGGTTGGGGCCGGGTACGGCGATCCGGATCGCCGGGGATGCGATCACCGTCGACTACCGGTCGCTGAGCAGGCCGTACCGGATGGAGGCGATCGGCGACCCCGACACACTGCGCAGCGGTTGGGAGCAGGGAGCTGGCGCCGAGTTGTGGAACCATCTGCGGGACGACTACGGGCTGCGGTACGAGATGGCCGACAGCGCAGAACTCGAGCTGCCGGCCGGACGGCAGCAGCAATTGCATGCAGCGGAGGTGGGTGAATGATCGCCATCATCGGACTGGTGGTGGGCATCCTGCTCGGTGCCCTGTTGCAGCCGACCGTGCCGGTGTTCCTGCAGCCGTACCTGCCGATCGCCATCATCGCCGCACTGGATGCGCTGTTCGGCGCCTTCCGGGCCTGGCTGGAGGGCAGGTTCGACGACAAGGTGTTCGTGGTCTCCTTCGCCTCGAATGTGCTGATTGCGGCGTTGATCGTCTGGATCGGCGACCAGATCGGTGTCGGCAGCCAGCTCTCGACCGGGGTGGTGGTGGTGCTCGGCATCCGGATCTTCACCAATGCCGCGGCGATCCGGAGGTTGCTCTTCCATGCCTGAACGATCCGCCCGGCCGGAGCCGGAGGACGACCCCGCCGCGAGCGAATCGGTCGGCAGTGGCGGCAGCGAAGCTCGAGCCGAGGAGCAGGGTTCGACGGCGATCCCGGCACGCCGGGCACTGCCCGCCACCCGCCGCCGCGGGTTCTTCAGTTTCAGTCGGGGACAGGTGATCGTCGGGCTGGTGCTCTGTCTGGTCGCGGTCGCGGTCACCATGCAGGTACGCGCCCAGTCCACCGATGACACCTACGCCACGGCCCGGCGGGCCGACCTGGTGCAGATCCTGGACGGTCTGAACGCCGAGTCCCGGCGTCTGGACGACGAGATCAGCAACCTGGAGAACACCCGCGACGAATTGCGTAGCGGCGTGGACTCCGAACGGATCGCCCGGGAGGAGGCCATGCGCCGGGAGGAGGACCTGAGCATCCTCGCCGGCACCCGTAGCGCGGTCGGACCGGGGGTGCGGATCGTGATCGAGGACCCGAACGTCGGGCTCACCGATGTGATCATGATCGACACCATCCAGGAACTGCGCGACTCCGGCGCCGAGGCGATCGAGATCAACGATGCTGTACGGGTGGTCGCCTCGACCTGGGTGTCGCGCAGTGAGGATGGTTTGATCATCGACGGTGTCGCGATCACCGCGCCCTATGCGATCGACGCGATCGGCGACGCCAATGCCCTGGCCGAGGCCACCCGGTTCCCCGGGGGATTGGTCAGCGAGGTGGAGAACGAGCGGATCGGCGGCGAGGTCAGGGTGGACCAGCCGACACGGATCACAGTGACTTCCTTGCACACCGTGCGCGAGAATCAGTACGCTCGCCCAGCCCGCTAGCACCGGTTCTCGCTGGTCGGGACGACCCCCGTTCGGTAGGACAGATCACAAAGGATGGTCATGATGTCGGACTTCCCGGAAGACCTCAGGTACAGCTCCGAGCACGAGTGGGTTCGAGTGGGCAACTCCGGTGTCGCCCGGATCGGGATCACCGCCTATGCAGCCGAGCAGCTTGGCGACATCGTCTATGCCCAGTTGCCCGAGCCCGGGGAGGAGATCTCGGCCGGTGACGCGGTGGGCGAACTCGAATCGACCAAGAGCGTGTCCGATCTGTTCACCCCGGTCTCCGGAGTGGTCTCGGCGGTCAACGAGTCGCTGGCCGACTCCCCGGAGACGATCAATGCCGAGCCCTACGGCGACGGTTGGTTGTTCGAGGTCGAACTGTCCGACACGGACGCGCTCGATGAGCTGTTGGATGCGGACTCCTACGCCGAATCCGTGTCATCCTGAGCAGGTAAACAGCGACTACGATTGTCGGACTGGTCGTCGTACGGAGAGCGGAGTCATGCCTTACTGCACGAACTGCGGGCACAACAACCCCGACGGTGCGAACTTCTGCGCCCGTTGTGGCGAGCCGATCGTGCGCCCGCAGGAGGTCGAGAACACCGAGGTCGATGCGTTTTCCGACAGCACCCGGGTGGTCCAGCTGTCCGAGGACAGTGTGCTCGGCGACCTCAGCGCCGATGACGAGAAGGCGATCGACGACCTGCCGCAGGACTCGGCGCTGCTGATCGTCCATCGGGGTGGGCCCGGGGTCCGTTCCCGGTTCCTGATCGACAATGACACCACGACCGTCGGCCGCCACCCGCAGGCCGACATCTTCTTCGACGACATCACCGTCTCCCGGCATCATGCGGAGTTCCGCCGTACCGATTCGGGCATCGTCGTCGCCGACCTGGGCAGCCTCAACGGCACCTATGTCAACCGTGCACTGGTCGACGGAGAGGCTCCGTTGAAGTCCGGTGACGAGGTACAGATCGGCAAGTTCCGGATGCTCTTCTTCGCGAGTTCCCGCGGCGTGGGCTGATGCCGGGCGAGACGCGGAGCATCGGCCAGGTCCTGGCCCAGCTCAAGGCGGACTTTCCCGACATCACAATTTCGAAGATCCGCTTCCTCGAGGACGAGGGGCTGCTGTCGCCACAGCGAGCACCCTCGGGATATCGGCGCTACGTCTCCTCCGACATCGAGCGCCTGCGGTACATCCTCACCGTGCAGAAGGACCACTACCTGCCGTTGAAGGTGATCCGCGAACATCTCGACATGATGGACCGCGGCCTTGCCCCGCCGTCGTTGGAGACGCCGAAACCGCAGCTCTCTGCCGTACCGGAGGAACCGCAGCCGGCTGCCGCGCCCGAGCAACCCCAGCGGCCGCAGCCGAAACCCCCGTTGCGGATGTCGCGGGTGGAGCTGCTGGAGGCCAGTGGCCTGAGCGAACCGGCGCTGATTGAGCTGGAACGACAGATGCTGGTGCTGCCCCGCCGGGGGACGAACTTCTACGGTCGGGAGGCGGTGACGATCGCCGTCGCGGCACGGAAGCTGGCCGAGTTCGGCATCGACGCCCGGCACCTGCGTGCATTCAAGATGGCCGCCGAGCGTGAGGTCGGTGTGATCGAACAGGCGATCGCGCCGCATCGGCGTCGTCACGGCCGGAGCAAGGAGATGGGCCAGGAGGTCACCAGCATCGTGATCCACGTCCATGCCGCGCTGATGCGCATGGCGATGGATCGCTGAAGTGCTGCACGGCTGAGCCACCTCGCTGAGCAAGATGATGGATCGCTGATCCGCATGGACGGCCGAGCCACCTCGCAGAGCAAGATGATGGATCCGGGCCCGGTCGAGCAATCGGCCAAACACAGCCACATATCGCGCTCGCCCGGGGCGCGCCGCCGCCGCCCGTACCAGCTCTCACCTCATTGCCCAGCTCTCACTCATTGCACCGGTCGTCGCGGGTCACCCCTGATTCTTCCAGCGATTTCGGCCGCCTGCCTCGAGACCAGGGGGCCATAACCGCTGAAAAAAGCGGGATCGGGCCGGTGGGGAGTCGAGGGCCGGTGGTGAGTCGAGGGGCTGGCGGGTGAGTCGAGGGGCTGGCGGGAGGGAGTGTTGCGGGTGCGCGTGGATGCAATGTGCCGCGTGCGGGTCGACGCTTCGGGTGATCGGCGTAGGCTGTGGCGTATGCGTGAACTGGATCTGGTCGGTGTGCGGGTCGAGATGCCGCAGAATGCGCCGATGGTGCTGCTCCGAGAGGTGGGGAGCAACCGGTACCTGACCATCTGGGTCGGTGCCAGTGAGGCCTCGGCGATCGCCAATGCGCAGGAGGGGATCGTCCCGCCGCGGCCGTTGACCCATGATCTGCTGGTGGACGTGCTCGCCGGGGTGCAGCGGCGGTTGCTGGAGGTACGGATCACCGAGCTGACCGGCGGCACCTTCTATGCCGAGTTGGTGATCGACGGCGGTCTGGAGGTCAGTGCCCGGCCCTCGGATGCGATCGCCCTGGCGGTACGTACCGGCGTCGAGATCTACTGCGCCGAGGAGGTGCTGGACGAGGCCGGGATCGACGGCCCGGAGGAGGACGAGGAGGTCGAGCAGGACGACGAGGTGGAGAAGTTCCGCGAGTTCCTCGACCAGGTCAACCCCGACGATTTCGTCACCGACGACGGTGGCACCCAGCGGCCGGAATGAGCGGGAGTGACCATGCATCCTTTCCGCAGCATCGGCATCCATCCGGACCGTTTGACCGCGTTTCCTGCGGAACGGACGGGGTGGGGCGACCCTCGACCGGTGGTCGACGGTGGCCGAGTTCTTGGGCTGGTGTTCCGGCGTGTCGTTGACCCATTCGCGCACGGAGCCGTAGCGTGAGCCACAACGATGTACGAAGCCAACCGCCGGTGGCGCATCCCTTCCCCAGGAGCCAACAGTGAGCAAGCAGCCCGAGTTGCCGGAACCGTTGCCTGGGTTGGACATGTCGACGGTGACCGAGCAGGCTCAGGAGCACTTGTTCGATGGTGACTTCTCCCCGGTCCCCGAGGATGTCGGCTACCGCGGTCCGGTCGCCTGCAGCGCCGCCGGGATCACCTACCGACAGCTCGACTACTGGGCGCGTACCGGTCTGGTGAAGCCCGAGGTACGCGGAGCGTCCGGCTCCGGCAGCCAGCGGCTCTACAGCTTCCGCGACATCCTGATCCTGAAGGTGATCAAGCGGCTGCTGGATGCCGGCATCCAGCTGCAGCAGATCCGTACCGCGATCGACCACCTGCGCTCCCGCGGCATCGACGACCTGACCCAGGTCACCTTGATGAGTGACGGCATCTCTGTCTACTGGTGCACCGAGGACAGCGAGGTGCTCGATCTGCTCTCCGGCGGCCAGGGGATGTTCGCGATCGGCCTCGGCAGCGTCTGCAAGGACGTGCGCGGTTCGCTGCACGAGCTCCCGGCCGAACGCTCCGATGTGGCCGAGGACGAGCCCGCGATCGTCGTCCACGAGGGTGACGAACTCGCCAAGCGTCGCGCTGCGAAGCGGCGCGCGGGCTGATCTGCGCTGCGAAGCGGCGCGCGGGCTGATCTGCGCTGCGAAGCGGCGCGCGGGCTGATCTGCGCTGCGAAGCGGCGCGCGGGCTGATCTGCGCTGCGAAGCGGCGCGCGGGCTGATCTGCGCTGCGAAGCGGCGCGCGGGCTGATCTGCGCTGCGAAGCGGCGCGCGGGCTGATCTGCGCTGCGAAGCGGCGCGCGGGCTGATCCGCGCTGCGGCGTCGGCCGAGCCGATTCCCGCCTGACGATGCCCCGGTCGATGGACCGGGGTTCTTCGTCGTCCACTCGGCTGCATCCAGCCACGCTCGCCACGGCGCAAACGCGGGCGGTCACCCGCGATCGCCACGGTGTATCGTGGCCGATGCGACAGGCGGCGTGGGAGAGTCCGCTGACGCGGCGCCGAAGGGGCAACCTCCCCGGAACCTCTCAGGCACCCAGACCACGCCGTGCGCCTGCGTTTGCCGAATCGGCGACGGGGCTGGCAACTCTGGAGCAGGTGCGCCGCACCGGTGACAGAGGGGGATCGGTCAACCAGTCACCGGCGCCCGCCAGCGAGGAGTCACCCGTGGTCCAGCAACTCACCGTCGACGCCCCCGAGGTTCCCGGATCGATCGGCTCGGGTTTCCCCGACCGGCACATCGGTCCGGATCCCGAGCAGCGCGACACGATGCTGCGCACGATCGGGTACGACACGCTCACCGCACTGATGGACGCAGCGGTCCCGGCGAGCATCCGCTCCGCCTCCGGGCCGGACCTGCCGCCGCCGCTGACCGAAGCCGAGGCCGCCGCCCGGCTGCGCGAGCTGGCGGCGATGAACCATCCGCTCCGGGCGATGATCGGCCTGGGCTATCACGGCACCCTCACCCCGGCGGTGATCCGGCGCAACGTCCTGGAATCCCCGTCCTGGTACACCGCCTACACCCCCTACCAGCCGGAGATCTCCCAGGGCCGGTTGGAGGCGTTGCTGAACTTCCAGACCGTGGTCTCCGACCTGACCGGTCTGGCGATCGCCGGTGCCAGCCTGCTGGACGAGGCGACCGCGGTCGCCGAGGCCGTGCAGCTCGCCCGGCGCAATGTCCGGAAGGGACAGGTGGTGGTGGTCGACGCCGGGATCCTCCCGCAGAGCCTGGCGGTGCTGCAGACCCGCGCCGAGGCCATGGGCATCGAGGTCGTGGTCAGCTCCGGTGAGCTGGTCCAGACCTTGCAACAGCACGAGGCGTTCGCCGTGGTGGTGCAGACCCCGACCGCCGACGGGCTGCTGCGGACCCGGGCCGAATTGGCAGCGATCGCCGACAAGGCACACGAGAACGGTGCCCTGGTGATCGCCGCCGCCGACCTGCTGGCGCTGACGCTGACCCACGCACCCGCACAGTGGGGCGCCGATGTCGCGGTCGGTTCCACCCAGCGGTTCGGCGTACCGCTGTTCTACGGCGGACCGCATGCCGGTTACATCGCGGTCCGGGCCAAGCTCGAACGCAGCCTGCCCGGGCGGCTGGTCGGCGTCTCCAAGGATGCCGAGGGAGTCCCGGCGTACCGGCTGGCCCTGCAGACCCGTGAGCAGCACATCCGCCGGGAGAAGGCCACCTCCAACATCTGCACCGCCCAGGTGCTGCTGGCCGTGGTGGCCGGGATGTACGCGGTCTACCACGGTCCGCAGGGGCTGACCGCGATCGCGTCGGCGATCGCGCAGAACACCCGACGGCTGGCCGCGGCGCTGGAGGCCGCCGGGTTCACACTCGCCCATCGGTCCTTCTTCGACACCGTGATCGTGCAGGCTCCGGGCCGGGCGATCGAACTGGTCGAGGCTGCCCGAGAGGCCGGGTTCCATCTGCGCCGGATCGACGCCGACCGGCTGGGCATCAGCATCGGCGAGGACACCGATGAAGCCGAACTGGCCCGGTTGGCTGCTGTCTTCGGCGCCGAACTGACCGATGCCGAGACCGGTGACCTGGCCCAACAGGTACGCGACACCGAGTTCTGCACCCACCCGGTGTTCAACTCCCACCACAACGAGACCTCGATGCTGCGCTACCTGCGGGCGCTGTCGGATCGCGACTTCGCCCTCGACCGGGGCATGATCCCGCTCGGCTCGTGCACCATGAAGCTGAACGCCACCACCGAGATGGAGCCGATCTCGCTGCCCGGTTTCGCCGATCTGCACCCCTTCGCGCCGATCGCCGATGCCCAGGGTTATGTGCAGCTGATCGGCGAACTGGAGGACTGGCTCGCCCGGGTCACCGGTTATGCACGGGTGTCGGTGCAGCCGAATGCCGGCAGCCAGGGGGAGTTCGCCGGTCTGCTGGCGATCCGGCGCTACCACCAGTCCCGGGGTGACGACCAGCGGGTGGTGTGCCTGATCCCGTCCTCGGCGCACGGTACGAATGCCGCCTCGGCGGCAATGGCCGGGATGAAGGTCGTCGTGGTGGCGGCCACCGCCGACGGCTCGGTCGACCTGGACGACCTGCGGGCGAAGATCGAGGCCCATCGCGACGAGCTCGCCGCGATCATGGTCACCTACCCGTCCACCCACGGGGTGTACGAGGAGACGATCACCGAGCTGTGCCAACTGGTGCACGCCGCCGGCGGTCAGGTCTACGTCGACGGGGCCAACCTGAACGCGCTGCTCGGCTACGCCCAGCCGGGCCGCTTCGGCGCCGATGTCAGCCACCTGAACCTGCACAAGACCTTCTGCATCCCGCACGGTGGCGGCGGTCCCGGTGTCGGACCGGTCGGGGTCGGCGAACATCTCGTCCCGTTCCTGCCGAACCATCCGCTGCTGGCCGAGGCGGGACCCGAGACCGGCCTCGGACCGATCTCGGCCGCGCCGTTCGGTTCGGCCGGCATCCTGCCGATCAGCTGGGCCTACATCGCGATGATGGGCGCCGAGGGTCTCGCCTCGGCCACCGAGCACGCCGTCCTGGCTGCGAACTACGTGGCCCGTCGCCTCGCCGATCACTACCCGGTGCTGTACGCCGGCCGGGACGCGCTGGTCGCCCACGAGTGCATCCTCGACCTGCGGCCACTGAAGAAGAGCAGCGGGATCACCGTCGACGACGTGGCCAAACGGTTGATCGACTACGGCTTCCACTCGCCGACGATGAGCTTCCCGGTGGCCGGCACGCTGATGATCGAACCCACAGAATCGGAGGACCTGATCGAACTGGACCGCTTCTGCGAGGCGATGATCGCCATCGCCGAGGAAGCGGAGAAGGTGCAGGCAGGGGAGTGGCCGGCCGAGGACAACCCGCTGGTCAACGCCCCGCACACCGCCGGCGCGGTGACTGCCGAGGAGTGGCACCACCCGTACCCCCGGCGACTGGCCGCCTACCCCGGTGGCCTGCACCGGGGGCCGCTGGCCGCCAGCGGCCACGACAAGTACTGGCCGCCGGTGGCCCGGATCGACGGCGCCTTCGGCGACCGGAACCTGATCTGCTCCTGCCCGCCACCGGAGGCCTTCGAGTAGCCTGACCGTCCGGACCGGGGTGTCGGCAGGGATCGGTGCGCACAGCCGATAGGCTCGCGCACCGAGCGGAACTCGCGCACCGAGCGGAAGGAGACCCGATGTCGGAGAAGGTCGAAGAGGTTCAGCGCAAACCGTGGATCGCCCACCTGCTGCGCGCGAACACCCGGTACGGGACCAGGCTCGGTGCACAGTTCGCCGCCGCCATCACCTACTTCTCGGTGCTGTCGCTGGTGCCGATCATCATGTTCGCCTTCGCCACCACGGGGTTCATCGTCAGCCGTGACGAGGGCCTGCAGGCACTGATCACCGAGCAGATCGGGGTCGTGCTGGAGGGCGCGCCGATGGCCGAGGAGCTGAGCGCGGTCATCCTGGAGGCATTCACCAACTGGGTCGGTGTCGGCATCGTGGCGGTGCTGTCCGGTGCGTATTCGGGTGCCGGCTGGATCGGCAACATCAAGTCGGCGATCCGGGCGCAGATGCGTCCCTCGTTCGACATGACCGAGCAGAAGAAGAACATCGTCCTGGAGACCCTGGTCAACCTGGGACTGCTGGTGATCTTCCTGCTGATCCTGGTGCTCACCTTCGCGCTCTCGCAGGTGGCGACCTCGCTGACCAATGTGATCATCGGCGTCCTCGGTCTGGAACAGATCCCCTACATCACGCTGCTGTTCCGGGCCGTACCCGTCGTCGCCTCCCTGGTGGCCGGCTTCATCCTGTTCCAGTTCATCTTCCGGGTATTCCCCGAGTACCGGCCGCCGAATTCTGCGCTGGCCAAGGGCGCACTCGCCGGCGCGGTCGGACTGGCGATCCTGCAGTACCTGCTGGGTACGTTGATCAGCATCTTCAGCGGCAATGCCGCGGCCTCGGTCTTCGGCCCGGTGATCGCGCTGATGCTGTTCTTCAACCTGTTCGCGCAGCTGATCCTGCGGCTGGCCGGGTGGATCGCGACGGCGAACCAGTGGGCTGTGGCCGGTGAGGAGCAGATCGTCGACGAAGCGCTGGAGGACTCCGATGTGGAGGTGCTCACGCCGGAGAAGTTCGCCGCCGACCGGGACCCCGACGAGCCCGATCCCGAGGAGACCGCCGAGTCGACCCGCGAGCAGTCCAACCGCCCGCGCTGGACGCCGCCGTACCATCCGAAGCCGGTGGATCTGGACGATCCGGACGGTGCCGAGCCGGTGAGCAGTCGGACCGCCGCCCGTGGTGTCCGGGTGGGGATGGCCGGTGGCTGGCTGCTGGGTATCGGCTCCGGCCTCGGCCTGGGCGCCCTGGTCACTGCGATCGTCAGCCGCTTCCGGGGCTGAGCGGCACCCGGCCGACCGGGACCAGGCTGCCCGAACCGAGCTGACCGACGCAACGAGGGGTGTGACCCGATCACCGGGTCACACCCCTCGTTCCTGCTCCGGCCCACAGCGGACCGGAGACCGCTCACTGCGGCGGTCGGGGCTGTCCGATCGCGTCGAGGATCTGCAGGTACCAGTCGGTGCCGATGTCGAAGGGCTTGCCCCCGGCGATCCGGTCGAAGGCGATCGGACCGAGGACGTCGGCGTTCTCGTAGTCCTCACCGATCACACCCGGGGTGCCGGCCAGTGCCGCCTCCACCGCCTTGTCCGACATCGCCTTGATCAGTTCCAGGTCTGCGGCATTGGCCGGTGCCGACCGGGCGTAGTAGCCCGACTTCTGCACCATCACCTTCTCCGCACACAGGCGGTCGGCGAACTTGTCAGCGAACCAGGCGCCCGGGTTCACCTCGTCCAACCGGACGTGACCGAACGGGTCGCGGGGTACGTCGTCACCGGCGGCCTCCATGTCGGCGACGATCGCCTCCAGGCCGGCACCCTCGGAGAGGAAGACGTTCACACAGCCCTGATCGTCCATCACGGCCTTCAGCCGCTGCGCCTCGGCGTCGATGTCCAGGGCGGCCTCGGGCAGCCACAGTGCGTGGATGTCCCAGGCCTCCTTGGTCAGCCCGATCTCCGGCAGCCACTCGCGGGCCTCCAGCCATTCCCGGTAGGCCCGGGCCGTGGCGGCGGTCAGCCAGCCACAGTTGCGCCCCATCACTTCGTGGATGATCAACATCCGCGGGCCGACATTGTGTTCGGCGATGATGTTCTGGGCGAACCGCGAACCCATCTCGGCCGCGGTCCAGGCGCCGAGGGTCTGCTTGATCGGCACCACATCGTTGTCGATGGTCTTCGGCAGCCCGACCACGGTCAGTTCGTGGCCCTGTTCGTGCAGGAACTTCGCCAGGTCGGCAGCGGTGGTGTTGGTGTCGTCGCCACCGATGGTGTGCAGCACATCGACCCCATCGGCCGTGAGCTGGTCGGCGGCGACCTGCAACGGGTCCTGTCCCTCGGCGATCAGCCCCCGCTGGACCAGGTTCTTCACATTGGTCAGCTTCACCCGCGAGTTGCCGATCGGCGACCCGCCGTACTCGGTGAGGATCTCGGCGCTCTCGCGGACGGTGTCGGTGACGGTGATCGAGTCACCGGTCAGCAGCCCCTGGTAGCCGTGCTTGTAGGCGATGATCTCGGTGTCGGGGGAGACCCTGGTCCATTCTTTGATCAGGAATCCGATCGACGCCGACAGACACGGGGCGTACCCCCCGGCGGTCAGCAGGGCAACCTTGTTGGCCATTGCGCGAAGCTCCTTCGTCTCGGGTCCGTTCCAGCCTAGTGGGACACCTGCCGATGTCGGAGACCCCGTCGTCAGTCCCGCTCGCCAGTCCCGCTCATCAGTCCCGCTGCACCCGGCGTTCCAGATAGACCGCACCCGAGCCCAGCTCGGCGGCCCGGTCGTCGGGATTGCTCAACCCGCAGGAGGTGAGGCTGAGGCAGCCGCAACCGATGCAGCTGTCGAGTCGGTCCCGCAGCTCGGTCAGCCGCCGGATCTGTCGATCGAGCCGGGGACGCCAGGATTCGGAGAGGGTACGCCAGTCCTCGGCGGTCGGCGTGCGGCTGCGGGGCAGTGAGGCGAGTGCCTCACCGATCTCGGCCAGCGACAGCCCCACCCGCTGGGCGGAGCGGATGAAGGCCAGCCGGCGCAGATCGCTGCGCCGGTAGAGGCGCTGGTTGGTGGCATTGCGTACCGGGCTGATCAGTCCGTGCCGTTCGTAGTAGCGCAGGGCGGAGTGGGCCAGACCGGAACGGCCGGCGAGTTCACCGATGCTCAGCAACCGGGACGGCTGGTCCTGGTCCATCACTCGATCGCGCGGACCATCCGCTCCACCACCTCGGTCAGGATCTCCGGTGAGGTGGCGACATTGACCCGGACATGCTGGCCGGCGCCGGAGCCGAAGATCGCACCTGGGCTGAGGGCCACCTTGCCGCGGGTACGGAAGACCGCGGCGGGGTTCGTCACGCCGAGGGCCGAACAGTCGACCCAGGCGAGGTAGGTGGCCGGTCCCGGGTGGTAGCGCAGTTGCGGCGCCCGCTCGGCCAGCAACCGGGCCAGCAAGTGCCGATTCGACTCGATCTCACCGATCACCTGGTCCAGCCAGTCCTCGGCCTTGGTCAGGGCCACCGCATGGGAGATCAGCCCCAGATGACTGGCGCTGTGGGTGACCTCGTCGGGCAGGGTCCGCAGGGCCTCGGCGCTGCGCGAACCGCCGATCGCCAGGGCCGCCTTCAACCCGGCCAGATTCCAGGCCTTGGACGCCGAGGTGACGGTGACCGCGTTCTCGGTCCCGGGCAGCGACAGGTACGGCACGAACCCGGAGTCGGCGGCCATCAGCGGCGCATGGATCTCGTCGGAGATCACGGTCACGTCGTAGGTGTCGGCCAGTTCGGCCACCCGGCCGAGCTCGGCGGCGGTGAACTGGGTCCCGGTCGGGTTGTGCGGATTGCACAGCAGGTAGCCCTGCGGTTTCGGGCCGAGACGACCGGCGAAGGCGTCCTCCAGAGCGTCCAGATCGAGCTCGTGATCGGCGGTCAGCGGCACCTCCAGCACATTGCGCCCGACCCACGGCAGATACCCGTAGAAGCAGTTGTAGACCGGGTTGTTCACCACGATGTGGCTGTCCGGTGCGGTGAGCAGCTCGGCCACCCGGGCGGCGCCCTGCATCACATCGGGCACGATCACCGCGTCAGCGGGATCGAACTGCCAGTTCCAGCGGCGGGCGGCGAAATCGGCATAGGCGCGCTGGTAGACATCACCCTCGGGATAGCCGGTGTCACCGGTCTCGATGGCCTCGAACAGCGCATCGCGTACCGCCGGTGCCGGACGGCAGTCCATCTCGGCCACCCAGGCCGGCAGGATGTCGGCACCGAAGCGGCGCCATTTCATGGAGGTGCGCTGCTGCAGTTCGGACAGGGGTACGTCGAAGATCGCCACGGAACCAGCCTAGGCATCTCCGCTCGTACCGTCATCGGTGGCTACACTCCGGACATGGCGAGGTACTTCGATGTGCACCCGGACAATCCCCAACCGCGTTCGATCCAACAGGTCGTGCAGATCATCGAGGACGGTGGTCTGGTGGCCTATCCGACGGACTCCTGTTTCGCCTTCGGCTGCAAGCTCGGCAATGCCGAGGCCCTGGACCGGATCCGGACGATCCGCCAGCTCGACTCCAAGCATCACTTCACCCTGGTCTGCAAGGACTTCGCCCAGTTGGGCCAGTTCGTGCAGTTGGACAATGCGGTGTTCCGGGCGGTGAAGGCGGCGACCCCGGGGCCGTACACGTTCATCCTGCCCGCGACCCGTGAGGTGCCGCGGGCGATGCTGCACCCGAAGAAGCGGACCGTCGGGGTACGGATCCCCATCCACACCACCGCGCTGGCACTGGTCGAGGCACTGGGCGAGCCGCTGCTGTCCAGCACCTTGTTGCTGCCCGGGGCCTCGGAGCCGCTGACCGAGGGGTGGGTGATCAACGAGGAGATCGGCAACTCGCTGGATGCGATCCTGGATTCGGGCGATTGTGGTGTGGAGCCGACCACCGTCGTCGACCTGTCCGGTGACGAGGTGGTGATCGCCCGTTACGGTGCGGGTGACCCTACCCCCTTCGAGTGAGGCCCCGGGATGACCAGCCTGAGTGATTTCACCGCCACCGCGATCGACGGTACGCCGAAGCAGCTCGCCGACTATGCGGGCGAGGTGGTGCTGGTGGTGAACACCGCCTCCCAATGCGGGTTCACCTCGCAGTACGGGCCGTTGCAGCAGTTGCAGACCGACTACGCCGATCGCGGTTTCGTCGTCCTCGGCTTTCCCTGTGACCAGTTCGGTCACCAGGAGCCGGGAACCGAGGCCGAGATCGCGCAGTTCTGCGAGACCTCCTATGCGGTGTCCTTCCCGATGTTCGCCAAGATCGACGTGAACGGCGAGCACGCCCATCCGCTGTACCGGTGGTTGAAGTCGGAACGTTCGGGGATCCTCGGTGGTGCGATCAAGTGGAACTTCACCAAGTTCCTGATCGACCGCGGTGGTGCGGTGGTGAAGCGGTACGCCCCGACCGTCGATCCGGCAGACATCCGCCCCGACATCGAGCGACTGCTGGCAGCCTGACCCCGGACCCACGGACTGTCCGTCCGAACCCGGACAGGAACTGTCCGCTGGGCCCGGCACACTGACGCCATGGCGGACATGATCATCAGCGACGAGCAGCGGCGTGCGCGGCTGGCCGATCGGCACCGGCTGTCGCCGGAGCGCCGTAGCGACGATGTGTTGCTGATCACCGACGGTCTGCTGGCATTGCATGCGACCGATCCGCCGACGGTGCACCTGTCGACCTGGGCGCGGATGCGTACCCCTCGACCGGATGCGGTCACCGAGCACCTGGGCACCGGTGAGCTCCTGCGCCACCATGCGATGCGTCGAACCATCTGGGTGGCCCGGACCCCGACCATGGCCCGGATGCACGAGGCGGCCGGGCGGAAGGTGGCCGCGACCGAACGCCGGACCATGATCACCGCACTGGCCAACGCCGGGGTGGACGATCCCGAACAGTGGATCGACCGGGCCCGGATCGAGGTCCTGGAACTGCTGCGTTCGGAGGGCCCACTGAACTCCCGGGCCATCGGGTCACGGTTGCCCCGGCTGAATCTCACCCTGAGGCTGGCGCCGGGCACCAAGTGGGAGGCCAGACAGAGCGCGCACACCCGGTTGATGACCCTGCTCGGCTTCGAAGGTGTGTTGGCCCGGACCACCCCGATCGGTGGCTGGCACACCAGCGAGTTCGCCTGGCTGCCGACCGAGGACGTGATCGGTACCGCACTGACCGGGCCCCCGCTGGCCGAGTCGGCCGCCGAACTCGCCGCGGCCTGGTTGCGCCAGTTCGGCCCGGCGACCACCGACGATCTGCAGTGGTGGATGGGATGGACCAAGACCCTCACCCGGCAGGCATTGGCCGACGCCGGTGCGCTACCGGTCCGACTGAACGAGGGACCGGGCTGGCTGGCGGCCGACGACCTCGGTGAGGTCGCGGTCGAACCGTGGGTGGCGCTGCTGCCGACGCTGGATCCCACCACCATGGGGTGGAAACATCGTGGCTGGTACCTGTCCGAGCGGGCAGCGACCGATGCCTTCGACCGGGCGGGCAATGCCGCCCCGACGATCTGGGTCGACGGCCGGGTGGTCGGCACCTGGGCCCAGCGTGAGGACCGGGAGATCCGGTTGCACTGGTTCGACGACGTACCGACGAGCCGCCGGGCGCAGGTCGAGGCGCGCGCCGAGGAGGTGGCCACCTGGGTGGGGGACACCCGCTACCGGGTCCGGTTCCCCAGCCGGCTGCACCGTGACCTGGTCGGCTGAGCGAACGGGCCCGGTGGGTCCTCGCTAGCGTGAGTTCCATGACGGACACCGACTTCCTGGCCACCCTCGTCCGCGAGATCGCAACCGAGGCCGCCGGTGCTGCCCTGGCCGGTCGCGGCGACGGCGTCGAGGTGGTCGCCAGCAAGTCGACCTCGGTCGATGTGGTGACCCAGGTCGATCGCGATGTGGAACAGCTGATCCGCAGCCGGATCGCCCAGGCCCGCCCCGACGACGGCTTCTACGGGGAGGAGTCGGGAGCCGAGCCCGGGACGAGTGGCTACACCTGGCTGGTCGACCCGATCGACGGCACCGTGAACTTCCTCTACGGGCTGCCGCACTGGTGCACCTCGGTGGCTGTGGTCGAGGGCCCACCGGAACCGGGCCGGTGGCGTGCGGTCGCCGGTTGCGTGGTCGCACCCGTGCTGGGCGAGACCTTCTGGGCTGCGTCCGGCCGCGGGGCCCACCTCGGCCCGGAACGCCTGAGGATCACCGGCGTACCCGATCTCGAACACAGTCTGGTCGAGACCGGTTTCGGGTACGCGGCGGCCGAGCGCGCCCGGCAGGGCAGGATCGTCGCCGAACTGCTGCCCCGGGTACGCGACATCCGGCGGATCGGCAGCGCAGCACTTGCCCTGTGCGCCGTGGCCGCCGGACGGGTGGATGCCTACTTCGAGGCGAATCTGAATCCGTGGGACTTCGCCGCCGGTGCCCTGATCGCCGCCGAGGCCGGGGCAAGGGTGACCGGGCTGCAGGGGGAGCCGCCGGGCGCGCGGATGGTGCTGGCGGCACCCCCGTCGTTGGCCACCGACCTGGAACCGCTGATCGGCTGATCGCTGTACCCAAGCCTGGGAGGAAAGGACTCGCCGCTCAGTCGCGGGCGTCGTCGCGGAAGATCTCCGCGGCGGGCCCGACGATCAGATGGTCCGGCGTACCGACGACCTCGGTGTCCTTGTTGTCGTAGTCATAAAGCGACAGGACGTGACGCATCGCCTCCAGGCGGGCGCGCTTCTTGTCGTTCGACTTCACCACCGTCCACGGGGCGTCGGGTTTGTCGGTCCGGGCGAACATGTTCTCCTTCGCCTCGGTGTAGGCATCCCATTTGTCGAGTGAGGCCAGATCGGTCGGCGAGAGTTTCCACTGCCGGACCGGGTCGACCTGGCGGATCGCGAACCTGGTCCGCTGCTCGGCCTGGGAGACCGAGAACCAGAACTTCACCAGATCGATGTCGGAACGGGTCAGTAGGCGCTCGAACTCCGGGGCGTCGTCCATGAATCGCTCGTACTGCCGATCGGTGCAGAACCCCATCACCCGTTCGACCCCGGCGCGGTTGTACCAGGAACGGTCGAACATCACGATCTCGCCGGCTGCCGGCAGGTGGGAGACGTAGCGCTGGAAGTACCACTGGGTGAGTTCGCGTTCGGTGGGCTTCTCCAACGCCACCACCCGGGCCCCGCGGGGATTCAGGTGCTCGGTGAATCGCTTGATCGTGCCACCCTTGCCGGCGGCATCACGGCCTTCGAAGATGATCACCAGTTCACGATCGGTGCGCTTGATCCACTTCTGCAGCTTCAGCAGTTCGATCTGCAGCAACCGCTTGTCCAGGTCGTAGACATCGCGGTCCAGCTTCTCCGGGTACGGGTACCCCTCGCGCCAGGTCTCGACCGGACGGCCCTGGGCATCGAGCAGGACCGGATCGTCGTCGTCGACGTCGATCACCCGGTATCCCTCGAGCTTCGCCAGATCGATCGGCCACTGCTGCTGCGCGGTCGGGGTCTTCGTGGCGTCGTGGCCAGTGGGCGCAGAGGTGACTTCGGTCATCGCGTTCGCCTTTCGGTCGGGTGATCCTCACCGAGGCGCGGTACGCCTGCCGGTACTACTCAGCGTAGGGCCGGACAGCCGCCCGATGGGTATCAGGTCCGTCACCTGAGCGGGGTGGAAAAGGCGAGGCCCCCGTCCCCATCGGGACGGGGGCCTCGGTGGCCGCGAACGCGACCGACGGGCGGCGTTCGGGGTGCGCTCACTGGCCGGGGCGGTGATGCTGCAGCAACGAGTCGTCACCGGTCAGTGCGGCCACCAGCTTGCGGTGCGGGGCGGCCTCCTCGTGCTTGGACTGCCGCTCCAGCGTGCGGGCCAGCAGCAACCGCGCGTAGGTCTCGGTCGGATCGGCCTCGACGATCACCCGGAGCTGATCCACGGCCGGCTGCAGCGAGGCGGAGTGGTAGTAGGAGCGGGCGAGCAGCAGCCGGGGCTCGATCGCATCGGGGTGCTCGGCGACGATCTCCTCGAGCAGACGGGCAGCGGTCCGGTAGTCCTTCAGCTCGAAGGCATCCAAGGCGCGGCGGTAGTTGAACCAGCGGAAATCCATTGCGTGCCTCCTTCGACATCGGTGCCGTCGGCGACGGCTCCGATCACTCGAACGCCCATCGGGTGCGGTCTATTCCGGACGGGCTCGGCAGCGGTCGTGGGCCCGTCGGCGACCCCGTTAGGCTTCGGATCATGAAGGCGACGATCATGAATCCCGGGGGTGCGGTCGAGCTGGCCGAGGTCCCCGACCCGACGATCCGGCGAGGAACCGATGTGATCGTGAGCGTGGTCAACGCCGCGGTCTGCGGTTCCGATCTGTGGCGCTACCGCGGCGAGACCGAGGTCACCGCTCCCACGCAGGTCGGCCATGAGTTCCTCGGCGTGATCACCGAGGTCGGCGACGACGTGCGCTCGTTGCGCAAGGGCGAACTCGTCATCTCTCCTTTCACCTGGTCGGACAACACCTGCCCGGAGTGCCGTTTCGGTGTCCAGTCCGCCTGCCGCAATGGCGGGCACTACGGTGCACTCGATCGCGACGGTGAACCCGTCGACGGCGGACAGGGCGAAGCGGTACGCGTGCCGCTGGCCGAGGGAACCCTGGTGAAGGTCACCGAGTACGACCCGGAGCATCTGCCGAGTCTGCTGACCCTGGCCGATGTGATGGGTACGGGCTGGCATGCGGCGATCAGCGCGAAGGTCGAGCCCGGCTCGGTCGTGGTAGTCGTCGGTGACGGGGCGGTAGGCCTGTGCGGGGTCCTGGCCGCGGCGTCGATGGGCGCCCACCGGATCATCGTGATGTCCCGCAACCCTGCCCGCCAGGAGCTGGCACGCCAGTTCGGTGCGACCGAGATCGTCGACCGGCGCGGTGCCGAGGGGGAGGCAGTGATCGCGGAACTGACCAACGGGGTCGGGGCGGATTCGGTGCTGGAATGCGTGGGCACCAAGCAGTCGATGGACACCGCCCTGGCGATTGTCCGGGCCGGTGGCGCGATCGGCTACGTCGGGGTTCCGCACGGCGTGGAGCTGCCCGTGCCGACGATGTTCGCCCGCAACATCCAGATCGCCGGGGGTGTCGCGCCGGCGCGGGCGTACCTGCCGCAACTGGTGGACAAGGTGGTCAATGACGTGATCGACCCCGGGCGGGTGTTCGACCTGCAGGTCCCGCTGAGCGAGGTGTCCGAGGCCTATCGGGCGATGGACGAGCGCCGGGCGGTGAAGAGCCTGCTGCAGGTCTCCGACCTCTGAGCATCCCGAACGGGCGGGGGCCGGTTCGGTTCCACCGGTAGTGGGCATGTCTTTGCGGACCGCCCTCGGGGCATACTGCTGCCCGGTACATCTCTGAGCGTCAAGGGAAGGACATCGTCGATGAGCCAGCCACCGAACGGGCCCAGCCCCGAGGACTCCAACCGCCCCGAGGGGCAGGAGCAGCCCGGGTACGGTCAGCAGCCCGGTTATGGTCAGCAGCCGGTTCCCGCGGTCGGCCAGCCGTACGCCAATGCTGCACCGGAGTTCACCCAGTCGCTGTCGGTGGCCTGGCAGCTGTTCAAACATCACTGGGGCGTCCTGGTCGGCGCCTTCGTCGTCTGGAGCCTGATCATCGGCGCCGTCAGCGTGCTCGCCTACCTCCCGCTGATCGGGTCCCTGGCCGTCGGCATCGACCCCAACACCGGCGAGATGTCCGGCGGCGGGATCGTCGCGATGCTGCTCTCGGTGGCCATCTTCGTGTTGGTCGTGGTGCTGGTCAGCGTCGTGATGCAGGGGGCGATCACCAAGGGCGTGCTGAAGCTGGTGGATCAGCAACCGGTCAGCTTCGGCGACTTCTTCAAACCGCACCAGCTCGGTCAACTGCTGATCCTCAGCCTGTTGCTGGCGGTGGCCATGGGGGTGCTGTACTTCACCGTCATCGGGCCGATCGTCCTCAGCTTCTTCCTCGCCTATGCCACCTACTTCGTCGTCGACCGCGATCTGGGCGCCATCGATGCGATCAAGGCCAGTGCGCAGCTGGCGATGCGCAATGTCGGGCAGACGATCATCATGCTGCTGCTGGGCGGGTTGATCGCCGCTGCCGGCAGCCTGCTGTGTGGCGTCGGCATGCTGGTCACGGCTCCCTTGTCCATGCTCGCCATGGGGCATTTCTACCGGCGTCTGACCGGGCCGAGCGCCTACAGTTCCGCTGCTCCTGCACCGTACCCGTACTGAGCGGCCCGGGGTCGGGGTGAGTGATCATCCCGACTCGACCGCGTGGTCCGGAAGCGGGCACTAGGGTGGTTCAACGGACCGGCTGGCTTCGGGTCCGCGTCGAGGACCGACAGCTGTGCGGTCGAAGGAGTGGGTGGAACGGTGTGCGGGATCGCGGCTGAGATCAGGTTCGACGGGACGCAGGCAGATGTCGGCGCGCTCGCCGCGATGACCGCCTGTCAGGTCCACCGGGGGCCCGACGGCTCCGGGCTGTGGGTACGGGAGCGGGTCGGGCTGGGGCACCGGCGGCTGGCCATCATCGATCTCTCCACCGCCGGCGCCCAGCCGCTGGTCGAGCCCGCGCTGGGATTGAGCGTGGTCTTCAACGGCTGCATCTACAACCACCACGAGCTGCGGGACGAGCTGGGCAAGCTGGGCCACAGCTTCTTCTCGATCTCCGACACCGAGGTGATCGCCAAGGCCTACAAGCAGTGGGGCACCGATTTTGTCGACCACCTGATCGGCATGTTCTCGCTGGTGATCGTCGAGCTCGACAGCGGGCGCACGATCCTCGCCCGTGACCGGCTCGGTATCAAGCCGATGTACCTCGACGAGCGTCCGGGAATGCTCCGGGTCGCCTCGACCGTACCCGCGCTGCTGGCCGCCGGCGGTGTGGACACCACGATCGACCCGGTGGCGCTGTCGTACTACATGAGCTGGCATGCGGTGGTGCCCGCGCCGCGGACCATCCTGAAGGGCATCCGAAAGCTGCCTCCGGCGACCGTCCGGGTGATCGAGGCCGACGGCAGCTCTCGGGAGTGGGTCTACTGGGAGCCCCGGTTCGAGCGCGATGCCGAACTGGCGGGCTGGAGCCAGGCCGACTGGTCGGAGGCGCTGATCGACAAGCTGCGGACCGCGGTCAAGCGGCGGATGGTGGCCGACGTGCCGGTCGGAGTGCTGCTCTCCGGCGGTGTCGACTCCAGCCTGATCGTCGGCCTGCTGGCCGAGGCGGGGCAATCGGGACTGGCGACCTACAGCATCGGCTTCGAATCCGCCGGTGGTGAGTCCGGCGACGAGTTCGAGTACTCCGGACTGGTCGCCGAGCATTTCGGCACCGACCACCATCGGATCCCGATCGAGTCCTCGCGGCTGCTGCCGGGAATCGATGCCGCGGTACGGGCGATGAGCGAGCCGATGGTCAGCCATGACTGCGTCGCCTTCCACCTGCTCAGCCAGGAGGTGTCGAAGACGATCAAGGTCGTCCAGTCCGGCCAGGGTGCCGATGAGGTCCTCGGCGGCTACTCCTGGTACCCGCCTCTGGCCGGCGTACCGCGATCCGAGGCCGCCGAGGTCTATGCCGATCACTTCTTCGACCGGCGATGGGATTCGCTGACCAAGATCGTCAATCGGCAGTGGCTTCCCGATCATGACGCTCCGATGGCCTTCACCGAGCAGCGTTTCGCCGTACCCGGGGCCGAGACCGCGGTCGATGCCGCATTGCGCAACGACACCACCGTGATGTTGGTCGACGACCCGGTCAAGCGGGTCGACACGATGACCATGGACTGGGGCCTGGAGGCACGGGTGCCGTTCCTCGACCACGAGTTCGTCGAGTTCTGCGGCAAGATCCCGCCGGAGTTGAAGCTCGCCGACGGTGGCAAGGGGGTGCTGAAGCGGGGCGCCCGCGGGCACATCCCGGATGCGGTGATCGATCGGACGAAGGGCTACTTCCCGGTGCCGGCGATCCGGCAGCTGTCGGGCCCGTACCTGGACCGAGTGAGTGACGCACTGAATGCCCAGGCCGCCCGGGACCGTGATCTGTTCGATCGCTCCGTGGTGGATCAGTGGCTGGCAGCGCCCAATGATCATCGGACCGAACTGGACGGCAATGCCCTGTGGCAGTTGGCATTGTTGGAGATGTGGTTGCAGGAGCATTCGATTGGTTGAGCTGAATCCCTTGATCGACACCCGCAGCGACGCGGACCTGGCACCGGATCCGGCCCTCGCCCTGGAGCAGGCGTGGGGGAGCTGGTGCCCGACGATGACCCCGGACGCCTCCCGGGTCGCCTTCATCAGCGACCGGGACGGTTCCCCTGCCGTGTGGGTGCAGGATGTGGCCGGGGGAGCCGCGCAGCGGATCCATCTGTCCGAGGATCCGGTGGTCGACGTCCAGTGGTCGGCCGACCGCTCCTGGCTGTCGGTGGCGGTGGCCACCGACGGCGGTGTACGTACACAGGTCTGGGTCGTCCGGCCGGACGGGAGTGACGCCCGTTGTGTCGCGGGCTCGCGGCAGGTGCACGCCGAGCTCGGCCCCTGGGCCCGCAGCGGACAACGGCTGGTGGTCACCATCCCCTCGGCCGAACCCGGCTGGCAGGGTCAGTCCTATCTGGTGAACCCGGTCGACGGTGAGCGCGAGCTGCTGGCCGGCGCCGACCTGATCCATGTCCTCGACCTGTCGGTGGAGGAGCGTTTCGTGGTGATCCTCGACGGCCGGCGCGGTGAGCAGTACTGCGCCCTGGTCGATCGGATGGCCGACACCACGATCCCGTTGCTGCCGCATCGGGAGGTGGGGAGCACCGAGAAGGCGATGATCCGTCCCTCGCCGCCGGATGAGGCGGGGCCGATGACGGTCTACCTGGTGACCGACATGGGCGCGCCGCGGCGCCAGTTGGTGGCGATGGCGATCGGGCCCCACGGTTGGCGCAGCGCCGAGCGGGTGGTCGCGGCCCGTCCGGATGCCGAACTGGAGTCGGTCGACGCCGATGATCAAGGGCGGCTGCTGGTGCTGACCTGGAACCTCGACGGAGGCGACTCCGAGATCGAGTTGCTCGACTCCCACACCGGCGAGCAGCTGATCGTGCCGGACGTACCGAGCAGTCCCGGCAGCCCGAGCATGGTGATCTCGGGGGTCGTGCTCAGCCGCGACGGCACCCGGATCCTGTGCTGTGTCGACGGTCCGACCGCGCCGAGGCGGATCTGGTGCTTCGACACCCGCGTACTGCGCTGGCAGCCGGTGACCGCGCTGACTCCGATGCCGGACATCGAGTTGATCATCCCCACCCTCGAACAGTTCCCGGCCGAGGACGGGTTGATGCTCAGCGGCTGGCTCTACCGGGCACCGGGGGCGGACCGGAGCGCACCGGCGATGTTGTCGCTGCACGGTGGGCCCGAAGCCCAGGAACGTCCGGGATTCTCCCCGCAGCATCAGGCGCTGGCCAGCGCCGGAATCACGGTGTTCGCCCCGAACATCCGTGGCTCGTCCGGTTTCGGCCGGCACTTCGTCCATGCCGACGACAAGCAGAAGCGATTCGACGCCTTCGGTGACGTCCTGACCTGTCGCCAGTTCCTGGTCGACCAGGGCCTGGCCGCGCCCGAGCGGATTGCGGTCACCGGGCGGTCCTACGGCGGTTACCTCACCGCAGCGATGGTCGCGTTCCATCCCGACGCCTTCGCGGCCGGGGTGAACATCTGCGGGATGACCGACCTGCGTACCTTCTACCGCGACAGCGAGCCGTGGATCGCCGAGGCGGCGAAGTCGAAGTACGGCGATCCGGAGCTCGACGCCGACCTGCTTGCGCGGATCTCGCCGATGACCTCGATCGACCACGTCGTGGCGCCGGTGCTGGTCGTGCACGGCGAGCTGGACACCAATGTGCCGATCGGTGAGGCGATGCAGTTCGTGGATGCCCTGCGCGAGCGCGGTCGGGTCGTGGAATACCTCGAGCTGGCAGGGGAGGGGCACAACTATCGCCGGATCTCGTCCCGGGTGCAGCTCACCCGGGCCATCCGCCGTTTCCTCACCGAGCATCTCTGAGCGCTGCCCGACGGCAGTGCCGAACTGGTGGAGTGCAGCGGTCGTCGGGTGGTGAATGTGGGAGAGTTCATCGATGCAGCATTCGAGTCCGCAAGCCACAGTGTCGGGGTCGCTCGGCATCGGCATGGTCGGGTACGCCTTCATGGGCCGGGCCCACTCCCAGGGGTGGCTCGGGGCACGGGAGTTCTTCTCCCCTCCACTGTGGCCGCAGTTGCGTACTGTCGCCGGACGCAACCGTGCCGGTGCCCAGGAGCTGGCCGATCACTTCGGCTGGGGTGGGGTGACCACCGATTGGCAAGACCTGTTGTCCGACGACGGGATCGGTCTGGTCGACATCTGCACCCCGGGTGACACCCACGCCGAGATCGCCATCGCCGCACTCGAGGCAGGTCGGCATGTGCTGGTGGAGAAACCGATGGCGAACACCGTCGCCGAGGCCGAGCGGATGGCCGCCGCGGCCGAACGCGCCGCGGCACGCGGTCAGATCGCCATGGTCGGATTCACCTACCGTCGGGTGCCGGCGGTGCAGTTGGCCCGACAGATCGTCGCCGAGGGCAAGCTCGGCACGATCAGGTTGATCCGCGCGGAGTACCTGCAGGACTGGCTGGTGGATTCGGCCGCGCCGTTCACCTGGCGCTCGGACCGGGAACTGGCCGGTTCGGGTGCGCTGGGTGACATCGGGGCGCATGCGATCGACCTGGCGCAGTTCGTCAGTGGGGAGTTGATCACCGAGGTCTCCGGGTTGCTGGACACCGCGGTGGCCACCCGTACCGATGCGGAGGGGGTGGCGCAGGAGGTGACCGTCGACGACACGGCGGCTTTCCTCACCCGCTTCCAGGGCGGGGCAGTGGGCAACTTCACCGCCACCCGGATGGCGACCGGGCGGAAGAACTCACTCCGGCTGGAGATCAGCGGCGAACTGGGGGCGATCTCCTTCGACCTGGAGGACCTGAATGTGCTGCAACTGCAGGACACCTCCGAGGGTGACCGCGCGGGGTTCCGCCGGATCGATGTCACCGAACCCAGCCATCGGTACCTGTCGGGGTGGTGGCCGCCGGGACATGCGCTGGGTTATCAGCACGGTTTCACCCACCAGGCGCTGGACCTGTTGAACGGGATCGCGGCGGGTGAGAACCCTCGGCCCACCTTTGCCGATGCCCTCGGTGTGCAGCGGGTGCTGCAGTCGGTCGAGGACAGCGCCCGCGATCGCTCCTGGGTCGCGGTGGACCAGCTGGCCAGGACAGACAACTGACGGCAGCGCACGGACGGCCCACAGGCCGCGGTGGAATCGGCAGAAACATTCGTCATTCGGTCACTGCTGCCACATACGGCAGCGATGGCCGAATAACGACCGCAAATGCCTGTGCCCCGACATGCACGCCCAAGTCGTGCCGGTCTTCGGCCGGCTGCCGGGTCACAAGTTGATTGCGACGACCACCGGCACCATCCGGCCGGGTCTAGGGTGCGGCCATGTCGAACGCAGCTGGACAGGTCCGCAGGGCCGGCTCGATCACCGTCTTCGCCGGTGCCGCCGCCGGGATCGATGATCGTTGGGCGAAGACTGCCTACGAGCTGGGGCGGTTGATCGCCCAGGGGCCGGGGACGCTGGTCTTCGGGGCCGGCGGCACCGGACTGATGGGTGCGGTCTCCGACGGCGCACTGGACCACGGCGGGCACGTCGTCGGTGTGATCCCGGAGTCCATGATCGAGAAGGAGTGGGCCCGGCCCGATCTGACCGAGCTGATCGTCACCGACGGGATGCACGAGCGGAAGAAGATCATGGCCTCGCGCGCCGACGGGTTCATCTGCCTGCCCGGTGGGGCAGGGACCCTGGAGGAACTGGTCGAGATCTGGAGTTGGGTGAACCTCGGGTTCCTCGACAGCCGGATCGTGCTGCTCGACGACAACGGTTTCTGGCAGCCGCTGCTGGAGCTGGTGCAGCACTTCGAGCGTTCGGAGTTCCTCGGCGAACAGACCCGGCGACAGCTGCTGGTGGCCGAGGATCCGGCCGAGGCATTGGTCATGGCCCTGGGCTGAGTTTCCGGGTCCACCCAGCGGGGCGGCTGCGGTGACATTCCGGATGGGATCGGTGGTGTGCGCTGGGGTGGGCCGGCCCGCGACCGGCGGACCTGCCCGAGGGGAAAGCGGGCCACCTCGGCTGGCGTGCTCCGAGCTCTGGATGACCGGTAGGGACGGCGAAGGCCCCGCCCGGACCGGCGTACCGGACTGGGCGGGGCCTTCGGCTTCGATCCGCAGTGGGTCAGTGCACCTCATGGGTCAGTGCACCTCATGGGTCAGTGCACCTCGTGGGTCAGTGCACCTCGTGGGTCAGTGCACCTCGTGGGTCAGTGCACCTCGGCGCGGATGGCGGAGATCTCGATCATCTCCTCGCGGGGGACGACCTTGATCCGCTCGCGGCCGTGCGGCTCGCCCAGCGCACGCTCGTGGGCGTCCAACTGCAGCCAGCCCTCGAGAGTCGTGTAGTTCACGCCCTTCTCGGACAGGAACTCCAGCACCGCATCCTCCGAGGGCTGCTCCGGGGCCGGCAGCGACTCGACATCCTCCAGCAGGTTCTTGATGGTCTCGGCGGCGTCGGACTTGGTGTGACCGATCAGGCCCACCGGACCACGCTTGATCCAGCCGGTGGCATAGGCATGCGGCAACTGCTCGCCGTCCTCGCCGAGAACCCGTCCGCCCTCGTTCGGGATCACCCCGGCGACATGGTCGAAGGGCAGGCCCGGCAGCGGGGAGGAGAGGTAGCCGATCGCGCGGTAGACCGCATCCACGTCCCAGTCGGTGTACTCGCCGGTCCCGCGGACCGTTCCGTCGCCGACCAACTCGGTCCGCTCGGTGCGCAGACCGGTGACCTTGCCGTCCTCGCCGAGAACCTCCACCGGGCTGGCGCAGAAGTGGATGTGGATCCGGTGGGCGGCACCGGTCGGCTCGTTGTCCAGCCACTTGAGCAAGGTGTCGACGACCATCTTGGTCTGCTTGCTCTTCTGGATCGCCTGCTCGCTGCCCTCGTCGATCTCGAAGCCCTCGGGGTGGACCAGCACGTCGACATTCGGCGAGTGGTTCAGCTCGCGGAGTTCCAGCGGGGTGAACTTGATCTGGGCCGGGCCGCGACGGGCGAAGACGTGGACGTCGGAGGCCTGGTTCGCCTTCAGCCCCTGGTAGACGTTCTCCGGGATCTCGGTGACCAGCTGCTCATCGGCGGTCTTGGCCAGCACCCGGGCGATGTCCAGGGCGACGTTGCCGGCGCCGAGGACGGCGACCTTCTCGGCATGCAGCGGCCATTCGCGGCCGACATCGGGGTGACCGTCGTACCAGGAGACGAAGTCGGCCGCGCCGTAGCTGCCGTCGAGCTCGATGCCCGGGATGTTCAGCGGCCGATCAGCCATGGCACCGGTGGCCACGATCACGGCGTCGTAGAACTTCAAAGCCTCGTCGAAGGTCAGATCGGTGCCGAACTCGACATTGCCCAGGAAACGGATTCCCGGCTTCGCCAGCACCCGGCCGAGGGCCTTGATGATCTCCTTGATCCGGGGGTGATCGGGGGCCACACCGTAGCGGACCAAGCCGTAGGGAGCGGGCAACCGTTCGAACAGGTCGACCGTGGCCCCCGGGTGGTTGTTGGTCAGGATGTCGGCGGCGTAGGTACCTGCCGGCCCGCCGCCGATGATCGCCACGCGAAGGTCGCGCATGTTGTGTGTGCCTTCCTCGATACTTCAGGTCTCGTATTCAGACGTGCCTTAGGTGAGCCTACCTACCGCTGGTGACGGATCGGATGCGAGTTTGCTCACGTTGACGCCTGGCCCCAGCGTCTGGGGATGTCCACCGTTCCAGTGCACTCTAGGCGCCATCGGGCGTCGGACCTGGTACGTGCCGCCCACTGGACAGCGGTTGCGGACCGGCCGGTCTGTTGTAGAACCCGCGCCCTTAGGCTGATCCGATCACCTCGTACCTCAGCAGGAGACGGCCATGGCCCATGAACCGATGTTCGACCCCGATGATCCGCTGCTGGCCCGGCTCCGGGAGATCGCCCTGGCCCTGCCCGAGGCAGCGGAGAAGGTGTCCCACGGCCGGCCCGCCTTCCACACCGTGAAGGTCTTCGTCTACTTCGGAGGATCGATCAAGGTCGACGGCTCCTGGGAGCAGCACCCACAGTCGGTGTTGCTGTACGCCGATCTGCTCGGGCAGACCCAGCTGCGCTCCCGTCCGGACAGCTTCATCCCCGGCTACCTCGGGGGCAGCGGCTGGACCGGTCTGGACCTGGGCCCGGCCACCGATTACAACGAGATCGCCGACCTGATCGAGGAGTCCTACCGGCTCACCGCGCCGAAACGGCTGCTGCGGGCCTTGGACGACTGAACCGACGCTCGGCGGATGCGATGCGCCGGGGGTGACCACGGGCTCCGGCACCGTGGTGGTGCCGGCGCCCGTCGTCGCCCCGGACGAGCCGCTAGAAGGTGAACCAGCTGAACAACAGCACCGCCAGTCCCAGGCCGACGACCAGGTTCACCCCGGTGGCCGCGGCGAAGACCGCGATCGGTCGCCAACCCGCCTCCCGCAGTGACCTCGCCTTGAACTCCAGGCCGATGCTGACGAAGGCCAGGATCAGGAACCAGGTACGGAGGTCGTTGGCGACGTCGATCGCCGCCTCGGAGGTCTCCGGGGAGACCGAGGCCGCGTAGATGGTGGCGATCACCGAGGCGGCGATGAAGCCGAGCACGAACTTCGGGAAACGATCCCAGAACGCCCGAACGGTCGGTCGTCCCTCACCCGGTCGGCGCTCGATCTTGATCGCGAAGTAGGCCGTCAGCGCCACCGCGGCCACGCCGAGCAACGCATTCTGGGTGGTCTTCACGATGGTCGCGATCTGCAGCGGTTCCTCGCCGGCGATCGCACCGGCCGCCGAGACTGCGGCAGTGGTGTCGATGTTGCCGCCGATCCAGGCACCGGTCACCGCTGGGCTGAGCCCCAGCAGCCCGGACAACCACGGCAGCAGGAAGATCGACGGCAGGGCGAAGAGGATCACCAGGCTCGCGGTGTAGGCGAGTTGCTCCCGTTTGGCCCGGACCGCTCCGGCAGCCGCAATGGCCGCGCTGACACCACAGATGGACACTGCCGCAGCCAGCAGTGCGCGCAGTTTGTCGTCCAGGCCGAGTTTCCCGCCGATCCACCAGGTGAACGCGAAGACGATCGAGATCAACAACATCGCCTGGGCGATCGCCGGGCCGAGCGCCTTGATGATCACGGCGAAGTTGATCGACGCGCCCAGCAGCACCAAACCGGTCTTGATGAAGAACTCGGTACGGAACGCCGCGGCAAGCCGTTCCTTGATCCGCAGGGCCGCCAGGACGGCATTGCCCAGCAGCCCCAGGGCGATCGCGTAGACCGGGAACTCGATCGCGTCCGCGACCCGGCCGAAGCCCGTGCCCTCGGTCCACTCCGGTACGCGGTCGGTCAGCACCCGGGTGAGATAGGCCAGGCCGATGACCACCACCAGCCCGGCGATCACCCCGACCACCGTCACCGGAGGTCGCTGTTCGTCCTCATAGGCCTCCGGCGTGGTCTCCTCGGTGGGTGCTGGTGGCACCGGTGTGCCCTGCGCGTCGCTGCGGTGGTCATGGTGCAGATCGGGTCGGGAGTCACTCACGGGATCACTCCGTCCGGGATCAGTCCGGTCAGCGCTGCGGCCAGCAGTGCCAGGCCGACGACCACGGCTGCCCAGTCCTCGCTGATGGAGAACTTGCCGTGTTCGCGGGGGTCGGGTTCGGCGGCGGCGCTGGGCTGGGGGTTGCTGCTCATGTCGTACCTCACTTCCTGTCAGGGCACGACATTAAAGTGAACCAACTGGCTACAGATTGGTCTCAGCATCCGGTCGCGCTTGACGCGGTCCGGTCTGTTCCAGTCCGAGCCGCTCGGCGAGGAAGGTGTAGGCCAGTGCCTGCATGAACGCGCGCTGTTCATTGGTCGCCGCGCCACCGTGCCCGCCCTCGATGTTCTCGAAGTAGGTGACATCGGCACCGGACTCGAGCATCAGGGCGGCCATCTTCCGGGCATGTGCGGGATGCACCCGGTCGTCGCGGGTGGAGGTGGTGAACAGGATCGGCGGATAGGTCCGTTCGGGATCGAAGAGGTGGTACGGGGAGAAGGTCCGGATGAACTCCCACTCCTGCGCCAGGTCGGGGTCGCCGTACTCGGCCATCCAGGAGGCGCCGGCCAACAGGTGCCGGTAGCGCAGCATGTCCAGCAAGGGCACCTGGCAGACGATCGCCCCGAACAGCTCGGGGCTGCGTACCAGCAGGTTGCCGACCAGCAGTCCGCCGTTGGAACCGCCTTGCACCCCCAGGTGCGCGGGGCTGGTGATCCCGCGCGCGATCAGGTCGCGGGCGACCGCCTCGGCGTCCGCGTAGGCACGGTGACGATGCTGCTTCAGCGCGGCCGTGTGCCAGCGGGGGCCGTACTCGCCGCCGCCGCGGATGTTCGCCACCGCATAGGCGCCGCCGCGTTCCAGCCAGCCGGCGCCGAGCGGACCGGAATAGGTCGGGGTCAACGAGATCTCGAATCCGCCGTATCCGTAGAGCAGGGTCGGGGTGCTTCCGTCCGGCTCGAGGTCGGCGCGGCGGACCAGGAACCAGGGCACCTGGGTACCGTCGGCCGAGGTGGCGAAGTGCTGTTCGGCAACCAGTCCGGAGGCGTCGAAGAACGCCGGTGTCGACTTCAGCGGCCGGCTGTCGACGAGCGCCCCGGAGCCGTCGAGTTCGACCAGCGAGAGACTGGTGGGCGAACAGAAGTCGGTCTCGTACCACCACAGGTCGTCACTGCTGAGCGGATCCACCGCGGCGACGGCGATCGTCCCGACGGCGGGCACGCCTTCCACGGGGCGGGGGGAGAAGGCCCCCGATCCCGGGGTGAGCACCTCGACCCGGCTCTTGACGTCGTCGAGCAGGGTCAGCACCAGATGGTTCCGGGTCCAGGTCGAACCTGACAGCGACACCGACTCGGTGGGCGCGAACGCGGTACGGAAGTCCCGGTCGCCGGCGAGGAAGGCCGTGAAGTCGATCAGCAGCAGTGAACCGGCGGCGTGGACGGTCTCGCCGAGCGTCCAGTCCTCACGCAGTTCGACGCTGAGCCACTCACGGTGCAGATCGATCTCGGCCGAGGCCGGGACGTCGATCGGGACCGGCCCGTCGTCGGTGAGCAGTTGCACCTGCGAGGTCCAGAAGGTCGGTCGCGTGATCAGCAGGGTCCGCTCGAATCCGGGCGTGTCGTCATGATGGGCGCCGACGTACATGTCCTCGGCCCGGCCGCTGATCAGCGTCTCGGCGACCTCCAACGGGGTGTCACGATGCCAGCGTCGGACGGTTCGCGGATAGCCCGAGTCGGTCATCGATCCGGGGCCGAAGTCACGGAAGACGAGCAGGGTGTCGGCGTTCTCCCAGACCGCACCGCCCTTGGACTCGGGCAGGCTGAAGCCGTCGTCGACGAACTCGTGGGTGTCGAGGTCGAACTCGCGGACGACGTCGGCATCGGCGCCGCCCCGGGACAGGCTGACCAGTGCCCGCCGGTACGCGCCGTCCCCGCCACGCAGCACCTGCGCGCCGTGCCAGACCCAGTTCTCCGCCTCGGCATCACCCAGTGCGTCGAGGTCGAGCAGTACCTCCCACTCGGGATCGTCGTCGGCCCAGGACTCGGGGGAGGTACGTCGCCAGAGGCCACGCGGATGCTCGGCATCGGTCCAGAAGTTGTAGACGAGATCCCCGCGGCGTACCGGCGTCGGGATCCGGGCGTCGGAATCGAGGATCGCCCCGATCCGTGCGGCCAGGTCGGCGAACCCGTCGGTGGCCACCAGGTCGGCCGCGCGCTCACCGTTGCGGGCGCGTACCCATTCCAGGGAGGCCTCGCCCTCGACATCCTCCAGCCAGGCGTAGCGATCCTGCGTCATCGATCTCACTCTCGTCTCGAAGTCCGTCTGCCGTTCCCGCCCATGCGTACCACGGACTCCGGCGGGCAGAACTGTGGACGGGCTGCCCCTCCACGCATCTCATCGGGAGCTCTGGTGACCTGAACGGCCCGTGAGGTCGGCATAACTTCCGACAAGATGGGTGAGCGCGGGCTGGTAGGTGAACAGACACCCCGCCGGTACGGTGGGGCGCATGTGCCCCCGCCCCGCCTCCTTCGTCGCGGTGCTGGCGGCTCTGACCCTGGCGGTGAGCAGCAGCGGATGTTCACTGGTGGGCCGGACCATCGAACAGGGAAACGCCGTCGAACTGGAACTCGATGCGATCGCCGGGATCGGCGGCCGTGACCCCGAACCGGGACTGGCGATGGCCGGACACCTGGCAGTCGCCGAGAACGGTCTGGCCGTGGTCGACGCGAGCACCGGCGAACCGAGCGCGGTCTACCCCGAATCGGCCGTCGTCGCCAGCCCGCAGGTGGTGCACATCGCCGAGGACGGCTCAGCCCTGGTCGCCGACGGCGAAACCGGCGAGGTGCCGCAGTTCTTCCGGATCCAGGGTGACGAACTCGACCGGTTCCCGCTGCCCGACCTGACCGGCAGCGGCGACCGGCTGACCGAACTGAGCGTGATCGGCACCAGCACCGGCGCGATCACGATCAGCGCCTGCACCGAGTCCTCGGAGGTGAAGTACCTGGCCGGCCTCGACCCGGTCACCGGTGCGATCCTGTGGCGCGCGGAGTCCGACCGGGGCAGTGCCTGCCTGCCCGATGCGGTCGGTGAGTTGCACGAATCGACTGCGGTGGCGGTGGCGGTCGGTACGGCCGAGGAACCGACCCAGCGGGTCTTGGACCAGCGCACCGGGACCGTGCTGAACGACTGGAGCGAGGACCTGGTGGTCGGCAGTGCGTTCCTGCGCGGTGAGCAGGTGATCGCCTTCGACCTGCACGGGCAGGTTGCCTCCTGGCCGCTGGGCGACAACCGGGTTTCCTGGTCCACCCCCAGTTGTCTGCGGACCGATCGCGGGGCCGCCTGGCGGTGGGGCAGCGAGGTCGGGACGATGCCGATCGGTGCGACCTCGGTGCGGTATGCCACCTTGATCTGCGGTGAGGAGTCGATGCTGATCGATTTCAGCGCCGGCACGAGCATTCCGACCGAGACCGACGCACCGGCGAGTGAGGAACGTCTGTCCACCGGCAGGTTCACTGTGTTGCTGAGCGACGGCACCCTGTCCGGCCGGGACGAACTCAGTGGCACCGAGGCCTGGTCCGAGTCCCTGGAACTGGAGCCCGGGGAGGCGGTGACCTTGGCAGCGACCACTGGTCAGGCCCAGCCCCTGGTGGCGCTGGAGATCACCCAGCCCAGTGAGGACGGCCGGCTGATCGAGTCCCAGCGGGTGCAGGTGATCGATCCCGAGACCGGGGAGGTCGTGGCACGATCCACCGACGGATTCGTCAGCGCCCGGGCGGGGTCGGCCATGTTGGTGGTCGACCAACGCCGTCAGCGGGTACTGCTGGTACCGAATCCGCAACGATGAGCTGCGGTTGGCACAGGTCGATGCGGCTGGCACAGGTCGAGGCGGCCGGCTCGGTGTCCGGCTGATTCCGGCTCGGCGGACCTGAGGTCCGGATCGGCCCCGGTGGCAGGCGGCTGCCCTAGGCTGTCGCCCGTGGGAGAGACTGCCGGGCGCGACGACCGGATCACCTTGCGATTCATGACCACCCCGGCAGACACCGCGGCCGGTGGTCGGTCGGTGGCTGCGGGCAGCGTCATGGAGTGGATCGACAAGGCCGGGTACGCCTGCGCGGTCGGCTGGTCGGGTGCGTACTGTGTCACCGCCTATGTGGGCAATGTCCGCCACACCCGGCCGATTCCGCCGGGCAGTCTGGTCGAGGTGCAGGCGCGGATCATCCACACCGGCCGCAGCAGTATGCATGTGGCCGTCACTGTCTGTTCGGCCGATGTCAGCGACCACCGGTACTCGCCGGCGACCGCCTGCGTGTTGATCTTCGTCGCCAAGGACGCCGATGGCGCCAAGGCGACAGTGCCGGTGTGGGAACCGCTGACGGCTTCGGACCGCCAACTGGCCCGGATCGCCCTGGAACGCATCGAGCTGCGAACCGAGATCAAGACCCGGATGTTGGCCGAGGAGTTCACCGAGGCGACTGCGGCGCCGCGGACGACGCTGCGATTCCTGGTCCCTCCGTCGGTGGTGAACTGGGGCGGGAAAGCCCACGGCGGGACCGTCATGCGCTGGATCGACGAGGCCGGGTATGCCTGCGCCACGGCATGGCTGGGCCAGGGCCCCGAGCCTGCGGCGGCCGACTCGGCGATCGCGGTCTACTCCGGAGGAATCCACTTCCTCAACCCGGTACGGATCGGCGATCTGGTCGAGTTGGAGGCCAGAGTGCTCCACACGACCGAGCGGAGTATGCACCTGAGTGTGCTGGTCTGGTCGGCCGATCCGCGCCACCCCCGGGAGCGATCGCTGACCACCTTGTGCCAGACGATCTTCGTTGCTGCCGGTGATCATGGTGCGCTGCCGGTGCCGCAGTGGGATCCGGAACTGCCCGAGGATCGTCGCCACGCCGAGCACGTCACCGAGCTGATCGAACTGCGCAAACAGATTGCGCCGCTGCCGGTCGATCTCACCCTGCGGGCATGATCATCGGCTGAAGTATCTGCGCAACCTGGTCCGGCCGCCGGCCTTCGGTGTGGAGGACCCGGAGCCGAACCGGACCCTCGGCACCAGCGCAGCCAGCCGTCGGCTGCGGCAGACACCGAGCCACAGCCCGGCACCGTAGGCGAGGTCGTCCAACCGGCGAAGGATGCCGAAGCGCAGCAGGTCCAGTTCGGGTCGCTGCCGACGGTGGGCCGAGACGACATCGGTGAGGGCCGCGATCAGCAGCACGCGACGGGCGCGGACCGAGCACAGGGCGGCGAGCAGGGACAGCGGCCAGTAATGGCGAACCACCGCCGAGGACAGATGCCGCACCGAGGAGACCGTTGCCCTGCCCACCAGGTCGGCGGCCAGGAGCTGCGGATGCCGGTAACCATCCAGGCGCCGGGACAACCGGGCCATGGTGATCAACAAGGTGAGGGCCATGACCGGTGGCGACCAGCGACGCTGGGCCACCGCGGCGATCACGACCAGCAGCAACCATGGTGGCAGCTGTACCGGGCTGACCGCCTGGCGGTGACGCTGTGCCAACGGCGCCGCCGAGGTCCCGTAGAAGGCCTTCCGGGTCAGCCATTGCGCCATCCGTACCCGATGACCATGGTGCACCCGGGAGCGCGGCTCGTATCGCACCTGCCAGCCGGCCGACAGCACCCGCCAGACCAGATCGACGTCCTCGCCGCAACGCATGGACTCGTCGAAACCGTCGACCAGCAGCTCGCGCCGACCGAGCAGAGCGGCACTGGGCACATAGCTGATCAATCGGCCCGGGCCGACCGGCCCGGGGTCGGGACCCAGGTCCAATGACGATGCAGCGCGCTCGTAGGCGTGGAGAAGTCGATCAGCATCGGTGGCCGGCAGTCCGAGCACCCGGGGTGCGACCAGGCCGACCCCCGGATCGTCCAGATGTGCCCGCAACAACGCCAGCCAGCCCGGCTGCGGCACCACATCGGAGTCGACGAGGGCGACGAAGGCGGTGGTGCAATGGCGTACCCCCGTGTTGCGGGCCGCAGCAGGACCGCGATTGACCGGATGTCTCACCAGTTGTGCGCCGTGACGATGGCAGAGGACCGCGATCGGTTCGGGATCCGCCGATCCGTCGTCGACCACGACCACCTCCACACCCGCCAGTGCGGGAAGTAGTCGGGCGAGCTGTTCGGGCCGGTCCTTGATCGGGATCACCACGGTGATGTCGCCGGTCTCACCGGGCACCTGGCCGATCTGCGGATCGGCGAAGCCACCGTCCAACAACAGGCGGACCAGCCTGGCCTCGACGCCCGGCCGGGACCGCAGTCGCTGCTCGGCGGCCAACCGCAGCCCCGACCGCAGATGCATCACTCGGCCCGCGCTGCCCCCGACCAGGGTCCGGCCGTTGTCGAGCACCCGGGTGTGCCTGGACAACACGACCTCGAAGCCCGTCGGCGGTTGCCGCTCGCCGGGAGGAGCAGGCAGTGGCGGAGGGCCTTTGCTGCCGGATCCGGGAGCGTGGGCGGCGGTCGAACTCCGGTGAGTGCCGAGCAGGCTCATCGGCCGGCCACTTCGGCACCCAGCCGGCCGGCGGCCGAGGTCACCGGGGTGGTGATCGCCTCGACCAGCCGATCCACGATCCCGGCGAAGTGCTCGGCGCCGGCCTTCCCGGTGGCCCGGGTCGGATCGCCGAGGACGCCGCTGGCGCTGACCCCACGCACCCCGTCCAGCAGCATCGAAGGCAGCAATGCCGAGAGCGGCTGCGTCACTCCCGGAGCCATCGCGGGAAGATCGACCAGCTCGGGCCGCAGGTGCAGCACCAGCGAGGTCTCCCAGGCCCCGGCGTGGCTGTCACGGTCGTCGGCGGCCGACGCCGCTGGGGCGCAGGCGAACCAGGTCACGTCGCGGCCCTCGTACCGCAGCCGGGCCACCGCCTGGGTCAACGGCGCCAGATTCCCGCCATGGGCATTGACGATCACCAGACGAGAGGCCCACCGCAGGCACGACCGGCCATACTCCAACAACAGCAGTTGCAGTGCGTGGGCACCCACCGAGACCGTGCCCGGGAACCCCTCATGTTCACCGCTGGCGCCGTAGCTGATGGCCGGTGCGACCAGGATCCGGCCCTCGAGTTTCCCCGCCGCCGCCGCAGCCACCCGTTCGGCGATCAGGGTGTCGGTGATCAGTGGCAGGTGCGGACCGTGTTGTTCCACGGCGCCCAGCGGGAGCAGCACCAACGATTCCGGCGCGGCGGCCAGCTCGGGCCAGCACCGCTCGCCGAGCGGAGCCGTCATGATCAGACCTTGGGCATGCTGCTCATACCGGCCAGCGGGCTCTCGTCACAGGCGCTCGCCGGACGTCGCGGCAGCAAGGTCAAGGGCACCGGTGCATTGCGTACCTTGCCCTTGTGCGAGTGGTCCTGCGAGGGCGAGGGCTTCGCGCTCCGGTCGGCTGCGAGGGTCTGTTCGGCATTGCCCTTCACACATTCGGGATCCGGTCCGTCCAGCGGCAGACCGGTGAAGAACTTCGCTGCCATGCACCCACCACGACAGGCATCGAAGGCCGAGCACGAGGTGCAGGCACCACCGGTCTGCGGGTTGCGCAGTTCGGCGAACAGCGGGGCGTCCTGCCAGACCGCGCGGAATCCGCCTTCCTGACCGACATTGCCGGCCTTGAAACGATCATGGATCGCGAACGGGCAGGCATAGACGTCACCGACCGGATCGACCAGGCAGACCACCCGGCCGGCACCGCACAGGTTCAGCCCGGGCAGCGCATCACCGAAGGCGGACAGGTGGAAGAAGGAGTCACCGGTCAGCACCCGGTCGCCATTGGCGACCAGCCAGTCGTAGAGCTCACGTTGCTGTTCGGGCAGCGGATGCAGATCGTCCCAGACATCGGCGCCCCGTCCGGAAGGGCGCAGCCGGGTCAGCCGCAGTTGTGCACCATAGGTGTCGGCAATCGCCTTGAACTCGTCGAGCTGGCCGATGTTGTGCCGGGTGCAGACGACCGACATCTTGAAGTCCCGCATACCGGCGGCCTGCATGTTCGCCATCGCCCGCAGCGCTGCGTCATAGGTGCCGGCACCGCGGATCGGGTCGTTGACCTCGGCGGTCGCTCCGTCCAGGGAGATCTGCACGTCCACGTAGTCCGTGGCCGCCAGCTTCGCCGCCCGCTCGGGGGTGATCCGGAACCCGTTGGTGGAGAACTTCACCCCGACGTGGTGCTCGACAGCGTAGTCCAGCAGTTCCCAGAAGTCCGGCCGGACCGTGGGTTCACCACCGCCGATGTTGACGTAGAAGATCTGCATCCGCTCGAAGGTGTCGATCAACTCCTTCGCCTCGGCGGTCGACAACTCGTTCGGATCACGTCGCCCGGACGAGGACAGGCAGTGGACGCAGGACAGATTGCAGGCATAGGTGAGTTCCCAGGTGAGGCAGATCGGTGCGTCGAGGCCGTACTCGAACTGTTCGACCAGGGTTCCGGGGCTGGGCGTGTTGGACCGCGACTCGTTTCGATCGATGCCGGCCGGGGCCTGGGGTGCGAGGGTCATGCGGTGGTCTCCTGGAGGATTCCCTGACCGGCCAAGGAACGCAGCGCGATCAGATAGGCATCATGGTGGGCGGGGTCCACCCCGGCCCTGGCCAAGGCGTCACCGACCGTTCCCGCCGTGCCCAGGTCCTCGACCACGGCAGCCAACTGCGGCGTCTTCAGGAAGCTGAGCTGGCGGGTGTGGAAGTCGTAGGCCAGGGCGCCGAACGGCTCGGGGCGCAAGGAGACCGACGGGCTGAGCCGCCAGTTCCGGTCGGTCAGGGTCGGGGCGGCCGTCATCAGTACACGCCGCACATACCGTCGATGGAGACCTCCTCGACCAAGGACTCCTCGGCGACCACCGGATCCGGTGCCTGCGGCTGCTCGGGAACATCGCCCGAGCGGTCCTGGCCGGCAGAGGTGGTCTGGAGTTCCTCGGCGGCAGCTGCGTTGGGGGTGACGGGCATCTTCGACCTCCTGATCATCACGGAGAGGGTGCTTCTCCGCTGCGTCTTGCCAACCTAGGCAGCGGTCGGGTCGGCGGATACTCCCGTGCAGGGCCGGGTCGGCCTGTCCGGTCGGGCAGGACCGACCTCCCTTCGCCGCCCGTTTCGCAATCCTCGTCTGTTCGGCACCGGTCCTACGCCCTAGCGTCGGCCGAAACCCGCCCCCGACACCGGTCGGTTCATGATCGAGTCCTCGGGTCGGCGGCACCATCAAAGGAGATGTGCAGATGCAAGTAGAAGAACTGCTGAAACCGTTCCCGATCAAGGAGTTCCACCCCTTCCCCCGGGCGCTCCTGGGACCCGGGTCGCACGAGATCATCGGTCCGGAGGCGAAGAAGCTGGGCTTCAAGAAGATCTTGGTGATGACCTCCGGGCTGCGCGGGACCGGCATCGTGGAGAAGATCGTCGGTTCGTTGGAGTACCACGGCCTGGAGACCGTGCTGTACGACAAGGTCGAGTCCAATCCGAAGGACTACAACGCGATGGACGGCGCCAAGCTGTACATGGAGAACGACTGCGATTCCTTCGTCTCCATCGGTGGCGGTTCCTCCCATGACGCCTGCAAGGGTGCGCGGATCGCGGTGGCCCACGACGGACGCAATGTGAACGAGTTCGAGGGATTCAACAAGAGCGAGAACCCGAAGAATCCGCCGCACATCGCCGTCTCCACCACCGCCGGCACCGGGTCGGAGACCTCCTGGGCCTATGTCATCACCGACACCACCACCGACCCGAGCAAACCGCACAAGTACGTGGCCTTCGACGACGCGGCGGTGGCGACCCTGGCGATCGACGACCCGGTGCTCTACTACGACTGTCCGCGGCATTTCACCGCCCAGTGCGGGTTCGATGTGCTGGCCCACGGCTCGGAGCCCTATGTGTCACGGCTGAACTTCGAACCGTCGCTGGGCAATGCGATCCGGTCGATCGAGCTGACCTCCCAGAACCTGGTGAAGGCCACCTGGAACGGTTACGACCTGGCTGCGCGCGAGGGCATGATGTATGCCCAGTACATCGCGGCACAGGCGTTCAACTCCGGCGGTCTCGGGATCATCCACTCGATCAGTCACGCCACCAGCGCCTTCTTCGACACCCACCATGGTCTGAACAACGCGATCGCACTGCCGCGGGTCTGGGCATTCAACCTCTCCACCGAGTACCAGCGGTTCGCCAACATCGCCAAGGCGATGGGTGTCGACACCACTCACATGACGACCGTGCAGGCTGCCGACGCAGCGGTGGCGGCGGCGATCCGGCTGCTGCGCGACTGCGGCATCCCGGAGAAGATGACCGACATCACCAAGGAGACGCACGAGAAGAACCGCCTGGGTGAGGGCCCGACCGAGTACTACAAGGAACACCCCACGGTCAGCGGTGACCCGGAGACGATCGACAACGTGACCAACCACGTCCTCGGTGACTCCTGCACCGAGGCGAACCCGCGCGAGTGCACCTTCGAGACGGTACGCCCGGTCGTCGATCACACCTACAACGGCGACCTCGACGATCTGCTGACCTGATCAGCCGTGCCGGAGACGGCGTCGCTGACGCCGGCCCCGGACGAGGTGAACACCGGACCGCCTGGATCCAGGCGATCTTGATCCCGCATGTCGATTCAGGACGGGACGTGGGGGAGGGGTACGGCGACGAGCCGGCCTCCGTACCCCCACGTACCCGTCATCGGTGCCCCCGGCACCCACCGCAGGACGCGACAAGGAAGTAGCCATGGCACACACCGCCGATGACCGGCCCGAAACCGGTGCCGACCCACGATCCGCCCGACCATCCACTGCGACGGCCGACGACCCGCCGGCCCAGCCGGACGGCTTCGCTTCGGTGGAGGACGTGGGACGCGCACTGGCCGCTGTCGGCTACGTCACCGACGAGCGGATCTCCGCCACCGTCTACCTGGCATGGCGTCTCGGCCGGCCGCTGTTGTTGGAGGGACCGGCCGGGGTCGGGAAGACCGAGCTTGCCCGTAGCCTGGCCCAGGCCCTGGGTCGGGACCTGATCCGGTTGCAGTGCTACGAGAGCCAGGACGAGTCCAAGGCCTTGTACGAATGGGATTACGGCAAGCAGTTGCTCTACACCCAGATCCTGCGCGACAAGATCGCCGATGTCGTCGGTGAGGCACCCGACCTGGAGTCGGCGGTGGACCTGATCGCTGATCGCGACGAGGTGTTCTTCTCCCCGAGGTTCCTCTCCGAACGTCCGTTGCTGACCGCGATCCGCAGCCCCGAGCCCACGGTGCTCCTGATCGACGAGATCGACCGCTCCGACGAGGCGCTGGAGGCTGTGCTGCTGGAGACTCTGGCCGAGAATCAGATCTCGATTCCCGAGATCGGCACCATCGTGGCCACCCACCCGCCGCTGACCCTGTTGACCTCCAACAACACCCGAGAGCTGTCGGCGGCGCTGAAGCGGCGCTGTCTGCACCTGTTCCTGGACTACCCCGATCACGACCGGGAGCTCGACATCGTCCGGTCCAAACAGACCGGGCTGGACGAGGCGGTCGCCGACGAACTGGTCGGCCTGGTACAGCAGTTGCGCGCACTGGACCTGCGGAAGGCGCCCTCCATCGCCGAGACGGTGGACTGGGCTCGGACGCTGGCCATCCTGGATGCCGATGCGCTGAGCGAGGAGCTGCTGACGACGACGGCGAATGTGGTGATGAAGCACGAGCGTGATCTGGGCCGTGCGGTCGCCCACATCCGGCACCGATTCGGCAACGGATCGCCCGGAGCGGAGGAACCATCGACTGCCGACGGTGGTGGTCGGCCGACCCCGGTCGCCGGACGGGACCCGTCCCGCCGCGACGGTCCCGGATCGAAGGTCGGTGGTGACGTCGACGCCGAAGCGGCGCGGGCGATCCGCGACTCCAAGGAGGTGCCGCACCGACATGGTGCGGCTGCCTTCTTCGGTGCCCGCGGTTCCTCCGAGGCCGCCGGTGCCCCACGGCAGGGAAGTCGTCGGCGGCCGCTGTGAGGATCGCGGATGAGGGCCGGCGGGACACCGGGCCCGCCGGTGGGGTCGAGTCGGACACCGACGAGCACTCCGACGCCGATCCGCAGACGATGGAGGTCTGCCTGCTGGCATTCGCCGAGGCCCTGCGACGCAACGGCATCCGGGTCAGTACCGCCGAGATCGTCGACGCCGCCGTGGCAGCCCGACAGCCGGGAATGGTACGCAGCCGAGAACGGCTGTCGGCCGCACTGCGGTCCTGCATCGTGACCCGGCCCCGGGATCTGTCGACCTTCGACGCGGTGTTCGCCCTCTTCTTCGCGCTGCGGCCGGTGGATCTGCCAACCGCCTCCGCCGGACAGGACGCGGAGGGACTGCTCGGGCCCGAGGTGGGCTCGAACGCCGAGATCGGCGACATGGCCCTGGTCGACGCCACGAAGGACGTGGGCCAGATCGACAGCGGGTCCTCGGCGGAGGCGGACATGCGGGAGTTCTTCGACCCCGAGTCGCTGAAGCAGGGACGCAACCTCGACGAGGACGCAGACCTGGCCGATCTGGCGTCGATGTCGGACGAGATCTCCTTCTCACCGTCGGGTGCCGGATCACGAGGCCAGGGGATGAAGGTGCAGCTCGACGTCTCCCGTACCCGAGGTGACGAACCGGCCGGTGCGCTCACCCCGGCCACCGGTCAGGCGATCGACCTCGACCTCAGCGGCGAGGAGGAGAATCAACTGCTGGCCTGGCTCGGCGCCGGTGGCACTCCAGCGGGCCCCGACGACACCGATCCGGACCTGCTGAGTGCCCTGCTGCAGCGATTGCCCGAGCAACTGGCTGCGCACCTGCAACGGCTGATGAACCTGCGCCGGACCGTACCCGAGCTGGACGAGCCGTCGGTGCTGGACCGGATCTCACCGGCCGAGGAACAGGAACTGGAGAACTCGTTGCGGCAGCTGGCGCACAGCCTGCGCGGCGGACTCAGCCAGAAGCTGCGGCCACACCCACGCGGCCGGGTCGCACCGGCCGCGACCGCCCGGCGCAGTATGCGGTTCGACGGTGTCCCCTTCCGGCCCGTCACCGTCTCCCGGGTACGGGAGAAGCCGAAGGTCGTGGTCCTGGCCGATGTGTCCCTCTCGGTCCGTGCGACGGCCCGATTCACCCTGCATGTGGTGCACGGGATGCAGGCGCGGTGGGGCAGGGTCCGATCGTTCGTCTTCGTCGACGAGGTGGCCGAGGTGACCGAGTTGTTCGCCGCCCACCCGATCGAACATGCCCTGGGCCTCACTTTCGGCGGCGACGTCCTCGACACCGAGGCCAACACCGACTACGGCGCGGTGTTCACCCAGTTCGCCGACGACCATGCCGGTGCGATCGACCACCGGACCTCCCTGCTGGTCCTGGGCGATGCCCGCAGCAACGGCAAGGATCCCGCCGTCGACACCTTCGCCGAGCTCGCCCGCGCCGCCAGGACGACCATCTGGTTGACGCCGGAACCCAGCTACTCCTGGGGCCTGGGTGCCTGCGCCCTGGCCGAGTACGCCGAGCACTGTGATCGGGTGGAGGTCGTCCGCGACCTCCGTGCGCTGGAACGTACCGCCGAGTCGATGAGTGAGGTCCGACCATGATCATCGAGGCGGCCGGCCGAGTGCCGGCGCCCCCCTCGCCGGCCGCCCGCGTAACGGCGGACGGGAGATGATCATGGGACTCGAGCGGCTGGACCTGGACACACCGATCGACGCCTTCGCGCCCCTGGTCGACGGGGCCTATGTCGATCCGGTCGTGACCGTCCGCCGGGTGGGCCGCCGGGACCGGCGTGGGCGGGGTATCCACACCACCAGCTTCGACCTGCACAACCGCGACGCACGGCTGGAGGTACGGCACTGCCTGCCGCCCGAGGAGCTCAGCAACACGCTCTCGGTCCGTCTGGCGAGCGAGCTGTTCGAGACCGGCTGGTTGCGTGGCTCGACGCTCTTCGAACGGATCTTCACCGGGATCGTCCGCTCGTTCGCCGAGGATCCGCTGGACTCCTGGGAGCTGTTCTACCGCAACACCATGGCCGGCCGGCCGACTCCGCCCCCCGGCGGGGGAGAGGATGCCACCCTCGGCCCGGTCCATGATCATCTCCACGCGCTGCTGACCGAGGACACGATCGGGTCGGTGCTCGATCTCGCGAGCTGTTTCGGCTTCCTGCCGCTGGAGCTCTCCGCACGGGGTTTCGACGTCACCGCGACCGATGCCGATGCCGACATCGTCGAGCTGCTCGCCGCCGTCGCCGGCAGACTGCGCAGTGAGCTGCGGGTGGATCGCGTCGACGCCCGCCGGCTCCCGTACCGCGACAACTCTTTCGACACGGTGCTGGCCCTGCATCTGTTGGAACATCTGCCACCCGAGGATGGTGAATCGGTGGTGGAGCAGGTGATTCGCGTGGCCACCCGGCGGGCGATCATCGCGGTGCCGTTCGAGGACGAACCGAACGAATCCTACGGCCACCTACGCACGATCGCTCTGTCCGATCTGCACCGGTGGGGCGAACGGAGCGGGCTGCCGTACCACGCCTACGAACACCACGGGGGATGGTTGATCATCGACTGCGGCCGCAGCTGATCGCGTGGTTCAGAGCAGACCCGCCTTCGTCGCCTCGTAGACCGCTTCGGCCCGCCCGGAGGCGCCGAGCTTGCGCAGGATGTTGCCCACATGGAACTTCGCCGTGGTCTCGGAGATGAACAGCTCGGCCCCGATCTCCTTGTTCGACATCCCGCCGGCGAGCAGCCGCAGCACCTCCTCCTCCCGCGAGGTCAACCGCTTGGTCTCCACCTCCGGAGCAGCGTTCAGACCCCGCACCATGGCCGCGGCCGAGCGGGCATCGAAGGCGCTGCCACCTCGCGCCACATCGCGGATGGCGCGGAGCAGACTCGTGGTGTCGACATCCTTCACCACATAACCCCGGGCACCGGCCCGGATGGCACGCAGGATCAGCGCCTCGTCCAGGAAAGTGGTCAACACCAGCACCGCGACCCCGGGATGCTGCGAGGTCAACTTCTCGCAGAGCTCCAGGCCCTCGGTGTCGGAGGAACTGGAGAGCTTCAGATCCAGCAGCACCACATCGGGGGCGGTCCGCTGCACCATGATCATCGCCTCGTCGGCGGTCGACGCCTCGGCCACCACCGCGAAGTCCTGCTCCCGTTCGAGGATCGAACGCAGCCCCTGGCGGACGATGGCATGATCATCGACCAACATGATCCCGACCGCCTCGGATTCGGCACGCACCTCCTTGCCGGCCGCCGACCGGTCGGCAGCACCCGTCCCTCGGGGAACCTCGTGAACGGTCATGATCGACTCCTGTCTGCAGGCTGATGCGGACCGACGAGTCCGGAGATCACTCCGGGGCCGACCCGCAGGGGAAGGGGGAGATGCATCTCCAACCGAGGACCGCCGATCCTGGACTGGCTGAACCGGACCTCGCCGCCGAGTTCGGCCACCCGGCTCTCGATGTTCGCCAGACCGCGGTGTCGCCCGTCGACCACCGACTCCCGGGAGCGCGCGAGGGCCTCGGTCAGGTCGGCGGCCCTGCCCTTGCCGTCGTCGGCGACGGCGACCAACAGGTCCTGGGGTCCGTAGCGGAGTCGGATCACCGCCCGGGTCGCCTCGGCATGGGCGCTGACGTTGAACAGGGCCTCACCGACGGCCCTGGCCAGCTCGTGACTGGCATCGGCCGGGATCGGGCAGGGGGTGCCGACCATCCGGACCCGGACGTCCAGACCGGGTCGGTGATGGGCCGCCACCTCGTTCAGCAGATCCGGCAGAGAGGCGACGGTCTCGTGGTGGGGTTGATGCAGGGCATAGATGGCGCGTCGCAGCTGCTCGACCGCCTGTCCGCACAGCTGTTTGGCCGACTCCAGACTGCGGGCGGCCAGGCCGGGATCGAAATCGGGATCGCTCAGTGAGCCCCGGACCAGTTCCAGTGACATCCCTGCCGACAGCACGACCTGGGTCACGCTGTCGTGCAGTTCGCGGGCGATCCGGTGCCGCTCGGCGTCGAGCAACTCCCGCTGTTGGGCCAGCGTCAGCCGCTCCTGGGCCTGATTCAGCTCGGCGGTCCGTTCGGCCAGTTCGCGGGTCCGCAGATCGGCCTGGGCATACAGCTCCCGTGCCTGCCGGTGCATCTGCTGACCGGCCTGATACTGCTGGGAGGTGTGCAGGCTGACCGCGGCGAGGTTGGCCAGGATGCCGAGGACCGACAGATCAGCCGGTTCGGACAGGTCGGCCGGACTGGGCAGCGCCAGCAGATATCCCACCTCGGTGTTGCCCAGCGTCATCGGGGTGCCGATCCAGCCATCGGAGAGGTCGGGTCGGCCGCGGCGGAGGGTCGCGGCCAGCCGGTCGATCGGTACGGGCAGGCCCTCGGTGTCGGTACGTACCTGCAACTCCGCGTCGATGATCATCATCCGCGGCAGCGCACCCGGCAGGGCACCGTCGACCAGACCGAGCAGCACCCAATCGGCCTGCAGGTGATGGGCCGCGGTACGGGCGATCTCCTCCAGCACCCCACGGGGGCCCTCGACGGTCCGGACCAGCGCCCGGGAGATCGCGTCCATCGCCTCGACGGTGCGTTCCAGCCGTTCGTCGGAGCGGCGGTAGGCACGGTAGAAGGAGCGCTTGCCCGACCGCACACCGGTCAGTGCGGCCACATCGGGGCCGAGGGGTTCGGCAGTGGTCATCACCTCACCCAATTCCCTGCCGGTGCGAGTGTCGGGTCAGGTCGGTGCTCACAGCGCCGCTCGGAACAGTGATTCGATCTCGGCAGCCGAGGAGGAACGGGGATTGGTGGTCAGGCAGGCATCGTCGAGGGTCCCTTGGGCCATCTCCGGCAGTTGCTCCTCGGTCACCCCGAGCGCGCGCAGTCCCTTCGGCACACCGACCTCGTCGGCCAGCGCGCGTACCCGTTCGGCCAGCAGTTCGGCTGCCTCCAGACCGGGCATGCCGTGGGCCGGGAGTCCGGCAGCCAGCGCCAGATCGACGAACCGCTCGGGGGCGGCGCGGGCATTGAAACGGATCACATGGGGCAGCAGCACCCCGTTGATCAGCCCGTGCGGGGCATCCAGCAGCCCACCCACCTGGTGCGACATGGCATGGGTGGCGCCGAGAATCGCGTTGGTGAAGGCGAGTCCGGCGTTCAGGGAGGCCTGGGCCATCTGCTGCCGGGCCTGCTCGGCCTGTCGGCTCACCATCTGTTGCAGGTTCCCGGTGACCAGCCGTACCGCGGCCAGGGCGTGCATATCGGTCAGCGGGTTGTGCGCCAGGGAGACGAAGGCCTCCACCCCGTGGGTGAGGGCATCCAGACCGGTCGAGGCTCCCAGGTCGTCGGGCATCGTGGACAACAGCCGCGGGTCGGTGATCGAGACGTCGGGTACCAGTGCCCGACCGATCATGGTCACCTTCACCGAACGCGCGGTATCGGTGACGATGCAGAACTGGGACACATCGGCACCCGTCCCGGAGGTGGTGGGGATCATCACCGTGGGTGGGATCGGGTTGCGTACCTTGTCAAGTCCGGCGAAGGAGAGGATGTCGCCGTCGTTGCTGCTGAGGACGGCGACTCCCTTGGCTGCGTCGATGCAGGACCCGCCGCCCAGGGCGACGATCACATCCGATCCGGTCGCGCAGTAGTACTCGTGGGCGGCGCGAATCTCGTGGTCCTTGGGATTCGGGCTCACCTGCGACCAGACACTCGGGCGCAGACCGGCCTCGCGCAGATGCATGATCAACTCGTCCAGCCAGCCGGCCTCGATGATCCCGGGATCGGTGACCACCAGCGGGCGCTGACCGCCCAGCCGGGCCGTGGCATGTCCGGCTTCGGCGAGCGAGTCGTGGCCGAACACGACCTCCGGGGCCTGGAACTTCAGCAGGCCGACCTCATCGCGTTCGGGGATCGGCGCACCGTGGGCGATCGGGGTCGTTCGTAGGGTCGCGGTCGGTACGGTCGGGTCGTCCGGGGATCGCCGGGCGGTCTCGACCGACCGGGCCTTCGTCATTGAAGCGCCCATGGGTCACCTCCTCGTGGGTGTCTACGCTACCTGCCGGGTCGTCGATGCGGAACTGCGCCGGTCGGTCGTCAGCTGAAACCACCGTCGGCGTGGACGATTCCGCCGTTCAGTGCCCGGCCGGCCGGGGACACGGCCAACCCGATCACCGCAGCCAGGTCCTCGGGGGAGAGGGTCGTCCGGATCAACTGGGACTGAGCCAGGTCGTCGATCCCGGTGCCGTAGATGTCGGCGGTGGCCGACAACATGTCGGTCCGGGTCGAACCGGGGGAGATCGCGGTGGCCGTCACTCCGGTGCCGACCAGATCGGCGGCCAGGGCACGGACGATTCCAACCACCGCATGTTTGGCCACCACATAGGCCGAGAGGCCGAACAGTCCCCGGTCGCCGGCGGCGGAGGCGATCGCGACGAACCTGGCGCCGGAGGGGTCCGGGCTGCGCAGCAGGTGCGGCACGGTCGCCACAGCGGTGTTCCACACACCACCGGCGTCGATGTCGATGAGTGCCCGCGCCTCCTCGGCCGGGGTCTCCCACAGCGGTGAGCCACCGGAGATGACCGCTGCCGCGGCGACCACGGCATCCAGCCTTCCCCAGCGTTCCAGCGCGGTCCCGGCGGCGGCGCGGAGCGCATCGAGATCACGGACATCGGCCCGTACCGCGACCACGGCATCGGGGTACGGCGCGACCACCGCCTCGAGTTGTTCGGCACCGGCCAGCGGGTGCGCCACCCCGGGCAGGTCATGTACGCCGCCGAGACAGGCGTCCACCGCGACCACCCGCAGGCCGTCGGCGACCAGGCGTCGCACCGCGGCCGCACCGATCCCGCGGGCGGCACCGGTCACCAGGGCCACCCGTGCCGGATCCGGTTGGCGGTTCACCGGTCTCCGTACCGACAGCGACGTCCGCTGGGGGAGACGACAGGGTCGGGCACGGTGGCGCCGATCAGGGGGAATGGCCGGGCCGGGATGGGCGCCGGGTCAACGAGGGGCGTGCCGGATTCGGTCCCTGCTCCGGGACCGGCCTGTGGGTACGCCACTGTGCGACCTCGCTTCCGTCGGTGATCCGAACGTTAACCCGGGCCACCGTCACGGCGACCCCTCCGACCGGACGGTCTTGGCCGTCGGCCCGTGCGGCGGTTCAGTCGGTCGCCAGTGCACGGCTGGGATGTGCGCCGAGGGTACGGGTGAAGTCCTCGGGAACGAGGATGTGCTCGCGGTTCAGTTCCTGTACCGAGCCGACGCCCAGGGCGAGCAGGGTCGAATCGATCCCGCCGCGGAGGATGTCGAGCACGTTCTCCACCCCGGCCTGACCGTTGGCGGCCAGGCCCCACAGATAGGCACGGCCGATCATCACCGCCTTGGCGCCCAGGGCGAGGGCCTTGACCACGTCGTTGCCGCGGCGTACCCCGCCGTCCATCACGACCTCGATCTGCTCGCCGACCGCGTCGACGACCGGTCCGAGCATCCGGATCGCACCCGGCGTGCCGTCGAGATTGTTGCCACCGTGGTTGGACACCGAGAGGGCACTCACTCCGGCGTCGACGGCCCGCTGGGCGTCGTCGATCCGGGAGACTCCCTTCAACATGAACGGTCCGCCCCATTCCCGGACCATCCAGGCGATGTCGTCCCAGGTCGGGGGAGGCGACTGCATCCATTCGAAGTAGGCACCGAAGAAGGTCGGCGCGGGACCGTCCTGGGTCAGGTTCGGTGTGGTCAGGTCCGGCAGGGACCGGGACCTGGCGAAGTTCAGCAACCAACGCGGTTTGGTGATCACCTCGGGTGCGAACTGCGCCATCGCCTTCAGGTCCAGCTTCTCCGGGATCGCCGGACTGCCCCAGTCACGACCGTAGGAGAACGACCAGTCCAAGGTGGCGATCAGTCCGACGGCGCCAGCCCGGCGGGCCCGTTCCATCCGCGCGGCCATCACGTCCCGGCCGCCCATCCAGTACATCTGGTAGAAGGTCTGCGGGTTGGCGGCGGTGACCTCCTCGACCGGTTTGGAGGCAAACGAGCTCAGGCCGATCGCCGTACCGCGGGCGGCTGCGGCCCGGGCGACGGCCACCTCACCGTCGGGGTGGACGGCCTGCACGCCGGTGGGGGAGATGAGCACCGGCAGCGCAATGTCCTGGCCCATCACCCGGGTACCGAGGTCACGTTCTGCGTGGTTGCCGGCGACATGCGGGGCGAACTGCAGTTCGGAGAAGGCGTTGATGTTGTCGGCATAGCTGAGGCCTTTCTCCGACCCGGCCAGCAGTGCGGAGTAGACCGATCCGGGGAGTCGCTTCTTCGCCCGCCGTTGGGCTTCTGCCACCGTCTCCATCCATGCGTTCGCCACGTCGCGACCTCATCTCCGTTGGTTGTGGCTCGAGACTAGGACCGCTGTCACAGCGGCGGACCCCTCCGACCGGAGGGTCCGATCCTGCCGGGTTCGGTGCGGTGGACCGTCGGGTGCGGTCGGTCGGCTGCGGTGGTACCGACGGTGATCGACGGCCCGCTCCCAGCAGGTCGAAACCCATTGGTCACGCAGAGGCGTTAGCGTGAAGTGTGAGCCCGATGATCCTTGCGATTGCCGCACTGGCGGCCATTGTCATCGCGGCCCTGTTGTCGCGCCGGACCGGGGTCGCTGCACCATTGCTGTTGTTGGTGATCGGGATCGGGATCAGCCTGATCCCCAGCACCCCCAATTTCGAGCTGGAACCGGAGTGGATCCTCGCCGGTGTCCTGCCGCCGCTGTTGTATGCCTCGGCGGTACGGGTGCCCGTGCGCGACCTGCGCCGGAACTTCCGGATGATCGGACTGCTGTCGGTCACCTTGGTGATCGTCTCGGCCTTCGTCATCGGTGGGGTGATCAGCTGGTTGATGCCGACGATCCCGTTCTGGGCCGCCGTGGCGCTGGGTGCGGTGGTCAGTCCCACCGATGCGGTGGCCGCGACCTCGATCGGCAAACGTCTCGGCCTGCCGCACCGGCTGATGACGGTGCTGGAGGGGGAGAGCCTGCTGAACGATGCCTCGGCGCTGGTGCTCCTGCGTACCGCCACCGTCGCCCTGGCCGGGTCGTTCAGCATCTGGTCGGCCAGCTGGGAGTTCCTGCGGGCGGTGGTGATCGCGGTCGTCGTGGGGCTGCTCGTCGGCTGGCTGACCGTACACCTGCGGGCCAGACTGGCCGACCCGGTGCTGACCACCGCGGTCAGCTTCATCGTCCCGTTCCTGGCCTACCTGCCGGCCGAGCAGGCCGAGGCCTCCGGGGTGGTGTCGGTGGTGGTTGCCGGGCTGGTGACGGGCAACATGAGTGTTCGCAAGTTGAGCGCCCGGGAGCGTTCGACGGAGCGGACCAACTGGAACACCTTGCAGTTCCTGATCGAGAACGGTGTGTTCTTGCTGATGGGCCTGGAGATCAGCACGCTGCTGGCCGACCTGCAGGACAACGGGCACACGGCCTGGACGGTGTTGGGGCTGGCGGGCCTGGTGATCGTGTTGTTGCTGGTGCTTCGGACAGCATTCATCGGTGTCGAGGTCCTAGGGCAGCGGCGGGTGGCAGCCCGGTTCCCGGCCGCCCGTGAACGGGTCAATCGGATCGGCGCCAAGTTGGATGCCTACGATCCCGAGGACGAGCGGATCCAGCAACGGATCGATCGCTACTCCCGCCGGCTGGCCAGGGGACGTGCGGATCTGGACTTCTACGAACGCGAGCCGATCGGACTGCGTGGGGCAGTGGTGCTGTCCTGGGCCGGTATGCGCGGTGTGGTGACGCTGGCCGCCGCGCTCACGCTGCCGTTGAGCACCACCGACCGATCCCTGCTGATCGGTGTCGCCTTCGCCGTCGCCGTGATCTCCCTGCTGTTGTACGGGGGCACGTTGCCGCTGGTGATCCGCTGGGCGAAGGTACGTACCCCCGATGCCGACGAACAGCGAGACGAGGTGATCAGCCTGATGGAGAGTCTCGGCGAGACGGCCGAGAACAGCCTGGCGAGTCAGAAGGACGTGACGATCGACGGCCACCACATCGATTCCGATGTCGTCGATTCGGTGTTGGATCGATTCCGCCAACTCCGGGACCGGCGCCGCCCGGCCGACGATCCGGATCAGCTGACCAAGCGGCAGCAACAGAAGATGGTCTCGCGGACCTATCTGGAGGCCATGCAGGAGGCATTGCACGAGGAGCGGGCGATCGGCGCCTACAGCACCTATGCGCTGCAGCGGGCGCAGTCGTTCCTCGATGCCGAGGAGTTGCGCCAGGACCGCTGATCGACTGTTGTCCCTTGCCGTGGTTCGCTTTGCAGCATGCATGCCCCTGCGAGGTCCATACTGCTTGGCACAGCAGCCATCTTTGTGCTCTACGTGGGAATACCCATGATGGTGTGGCTGGTCCACCTTGGACGGCCACCACTACGGCAAGCCGGGTTCATCGGCCACGCGGAGCTCTTGGCGCTGTGGGTCGGTGTTCCCGGTGTGGTCGGTGCGGGTGTCGCTGCGGCCGTGCATGCGCTCACTCGAAGGTCCCGGGCGGGATGGGTGGCTGGTTTGCTGGCGATGGTTTCTTCGTGCGCTGGTGCCGGATACATCCGTGGCTGGTCGCTCGACACGTTCTTCGACATCCGCAATACGCTCGAAGCGTTCGCGTTCGTGGGGTGGGTCCACGTCGTGGTGACTCTCTTCGCAGCGATCGTGTGGACTGCCGTGTCGAACCACCGACCTTCGCGAGCTTGACCACAAGCGTTGGCAGGGGGAGTCGCGTTTCCGGTCGGTACTCCGTGCCAATGCGCTGTTTTGTCATAATGTGGCTTATCGGACTAGTCGCGGGCTGCCGTCGTTGGTACCGGTTCAGTGCGTCGGGTTGGAGTATTCGGAGGTGTAATAGCCCCCCGGCGCCTCGAAGTCCTCCGCATCGCATTTCGGCGCCGGGTTCAGTGTCTGTTCATCACCGTTGACATCGGTGATCGTGAACCATGAGTCGGTGAGTTCCTTCGACGATTCGACCTTGGTCCAAACGGCATTGAACAGGTCCAGGCCGGCCAGACTGACCGAGACTGCGCCGGCATGCCGAACCGGTGAGGTTGATCTTCAGCGATGCCGGCGATCAACGATCATTCCTGATCCGCCTTCTCGAAGTCGTGGGCGTCCATGTCGATCTCCTCCGCGGTCACCGACTTCGTCCCGTTGTAGACCTCCCGGTCGATCTCCCCTGTGCCGTTGGCCACCAGCATCGCTACGAAGGTGTCCCCGTTGACGTTCAGGAAGGTACGCAACACCCCGGTGAACCAGTCGACGGCGATCAACAGGCCGATTGCCTGGATGGGCAGGCCGAGGGAGGTTGCCAGGAACATCGCCACCACCGGGAACCCACCGGGCACGGTGATCGTGCCCATGTTCAACAGGATCGCCAGGGCCATGCCGAGCACGATCTGCCCTGCGCTCAAATCCACTCCCCCCGCCTGGGCGAGGAACAGGACGACGATCGTGTAGTTGAGCACCGCCCCGCAGGAACCCATCGTCATGCCGATGGACAAGGTGAAGTTGGCGACCCGCTGGCTGATCCCGACCTTCTCCACGGCATTGCGCAGCGCGGTCGGGAAGGTGACCGCCGAACTGGTCGTGGTCACCGCGATTGCGGTCTGCTCGGCCAGCTTCTGCGGCAGCAGCAGCGGATTCAGACGGGTCACCAGGGTGGTCACCACGACGAACATGATCAAAATGATGATCACACCGAGAGCATTGGTTCCGAGGTACGCCAGCGCCGAAGTGATCACGGCGAAACCGACATCGCCTGCCACCACTGCCAGCAGGCAGAAGACGCCGATCGGCGCCAGGTACATGACGAGTTTGATCATGCCCAGGATGACCTGCTGTGCCTGGTCCAGCACCTTCAGCAGCACGGTGTTGCCGGTGCGTGCGATCAACTGGTTCATTGCCAGTCCGAAGAGCAGCGAGAAGACGATGATCGGCACCATGTCCCCCTCGGCCATGGCGCTGAGCACATTCGTGGACACGAAGTTCAACAACGTGTCCTGCCAGCCGGTGGGTTCACCGAGATCGGCAGGGTCCACCTCCAGTTCACCGGTGAACACCATGCCTGCGCCCGGACGCAACAGCGTGGCCAATGCGACCGCGACCAGCGCCGACACCACGGCGAAGCCGAACATCCAGCTGAAGGTGCGGACGGCCAGGCCGCCCATCCCCTTGCCCGACATCGACGCGGTGGCCACGATCACCGAGGTCATCACCAGCGGCACGATCGACATCTGGATCAGCCGGATGAACAGATCCCCGATGAACTCGAGGTTGGCCGCCCAGTCGCCGACCACCAGACCGAAGACGATCCCGAGGACCGCGGCCAGCCCGATCAGGATCGCCGGCGAGGTGAACGGACTCTTCTTCGGTGCTGTTGTCGTCGACGGTTGCGTGGTCGTCATCGGGTGGTCCTTCGTCGGTGGGGGTACGAGACACCGACGCTAGGTCCGAGTGGTTACGGCCACGCGCGCGATTGTTACCGGTCTGTTGCGCCGCCGGTGGCGATGCGTGTCAGCTGTGTTCGAACGGTGGTTGTTCAGTTGGCATCGTTGAACACTCCCGACCGGGTTGCTCGCTCCCCTCGGTCTGTGTCGCTCACCCACTTCGGGTCCTGACAGCCAACTCTTATCGACTCACATCGGGTGGACCTCAGGGCGCCGTTGCGCGGTCTCAGATCATGGCGACGGGTCCGCGCGGGTCCGTTCCGGCGACTCGGATTGAATCCTGAGAATTTCTTTGTTTCAGTGGCGGACGCCGCCGCACGGTGGCAGACCGAACGGAAACGAACGTCCCGAGTGGGGCACCTCCGGTCCCGGATCGCTGCAGGGGGAAGTCCTGCGATCCGGTTCCGGGGCCCCCTTCGACTCTGCGGCAGCAGACGGACGCCAACCAAGGAGACGCATGATCAAGACCAACCGGTTCCCGGTTCACCGACTGGCGGCCGTGGTCGCCGGTGCCGCCCTGGCCATCGGCACGCCTGTTGCCGCTTCCGCAAGCGCCGGCACCGGCCACTTCTGGGGTGAACGTGGGTCATGGCAACAGCGGGACTCGAGCAGCAAGCAGTCCAGCGGGGGCGGCGAGTCCTGCACCATCCCGAGTGATGCCGATTCCGACGTCCTGAAGACGATCGAAGAGGTGCTCGACGAGCGCGACGCCAGCAGCAAGGTCCGCCTGTCCGCCTACGAGGCGGCCTGGGTCGAGTCGCATGCGAACAACCTCGACTGTGGCCACAGCGATTCCGTCGGTGTCTTCCAGCAGCGTCCGTCGGCGGGTTGGGGTTCGGTCGACGAGCTGACCGATGTCGAGTACGCCACCAATGCCTACCTGGACCAGGCGATCCCGGGTGAGAAGAACAACCCGGGTCGGAGCGCCGGCCAGTTGGCGCAGTCCGTCCAGCGCTCGGCCTACCCCGACCGGTACGACGAGGCTGAGGAGAAGGCGCGGGACCTGATGGAACGCGCCCAGGACTGAACCCGGTGACCGGCATCGGCTGATCTCCCGACCGACGCTGCAGGTCAGAGGCGGCCGGCCGCCGGCCCCTGGATCGAGGGGTCCAGCGGCGGATCGGGCGCCAGGCTCCCGTCCGGGGCGATGTGTTCGAACATCTGCCGGACGACAGTGACGATGTGCGGGTCGTCCACCACATAGATCAGCCGGCGCCCCTGCCGTCGAGCGCTCACCAAACCGGCCAGCCTCATCTTGCTCAGGTGCTGACTGGCCGCGGTCAGGGTGACCCCGGCGGCTTGGGCCAGGGCGCTCACATCGCGTTCACCGTCGGCAGCCAGGGCCAGCAGATGGAGCCGGCTCGGGTTCCCCAGCAGATCGAAGATCCGGGCGACGACCTCCAACTGCTGTGGGGTCGGCTGCTCGGTCATTGCTCCATTCTGCCCCCTCGCCACCCCACTCCTGACTCAAGGGTGGGGTGAGTCCCCCGGAACCTCCTCGTGAAAGAAGCTTCCGCGGCGCCGGAGGTTGGGAATCATCGCTCCAAGGCATAGACTGCTCACAGCAAAGGGTTCATTGCGTACCGGATGGGTGGGACGGTACGCGCCGAAAGACGAACCCAGGAGCGTTTCCTTGTCCCAGCGCGTCACCACCGCGCCCCAGCCGAGCCTGATCGCGCGTTACCGGGAGCTGATCTCGATCGCCGGCCCCACCTTCGTCCTCACCGCCGCACTCGCGCGACTGCCGTTGGCCATGTCCCAGCTGGGCACCCTGCTGCTGGTCTCCGGAGTCACCGGATCCTATGCCGCCGGTGGCATCAGCGCCGGTGCGTTGGCGGTGGCGAACGCGGTCGGGTCACCGACTGCCGGTTGGCTGACCGACCGGCTCGGGCAGCGATGGGTGCTGTTGATCTCCTCCCTGGTCGGTGGAACCGCCTTGATCGGCTTGGTCCTGGCCGCACGCTCCGGGTCGGATTGGCCAGTACTGGCAGCGATCGCCGGTCTCGCCGGCTTCTTCCTGCCGCAGATCGGTTCCCTGGCCCGCGTCCGCTGGCCGCTGCTGATCAGCGGTCGGGATTTCGAGCCTCTGCCCCGGCGGCGACGTGTCGAGACCGCCTTCTCCTATGAGGGGACGGCCGACGAGGCATCGTTCATGATCGGCCCGGCCGCCGTGGGGTTGGCAGCAGCACTGCTCTCCCCTGCCGGTGCCCTGCTGCTCGCCGGCGTGATGATCATGACCTTCGGCAGCTGGTTCGCCCTGCACCCCACGGCCGCGCTGACCAAGCCCGATCTGCGAGTGGACGCTCCGGCCCGTGGTCGCCTGCTGAGTGCGCCGCTGGGGATGTTGATCGTCGGTCTGCTCTTCATGGGCATGATCTTCGGGTCGGTGCAGACCGGCAGTACGGTGCTGGCCACCGCCGCCGGACAACCGGGCCTGACTGGGGGTCTGCATGCGCTGCTCGGCCTCGGCAGTGTCATCGCCGGACTGACCCTGCCGCTGTTGCCGGAGAAGTACGCACTGCCGAAGCGTTACCGCGCATTCGCCCTGGCCATGGCATTGCTGTCGCTGCCGCTGCTGTGGGTCGACCGGATCAGCCAGTTGCCATTGCTGCTGATCGCCCTCGGCCTCTCCGTGGCGCCGTACATGATCACCATCTTCACGATCGCCGAACGGATCTCCGATCATCGTCGCCTCGGCATGGTGATGACGGTGCTGGCGGCGACGATCGGTGTCGGGTACGCCAGTGGCTCCTCGTTGGCCGGACGACTTGCCGACCTCGGAGGCCACCACCTGGCCTATGCGGTCACCGCCGGTGCTGCCGTGGCAGCCGCCGTCTTCAGCATCTTCGGTGAACGGCTGCTGACCCGGACGACCGGGCAGGCCCCGGTGTCCACGCCATCAGCCCCGGGTCCGTCGGACGCGGCGTCGGACAACGTCGCGGCAGCCGATGACCCGATCCGACCGGGCGCTGCGCGGACCGCCGGGACTTCACGCCCTGCCGCGCGCGTGACCGCGACAGCCTCCAGCCCGCCTGTCGGCGTCAGCTCCGTCCGGAGCCGCGCTGCCACCCGTGGACGGTCGCTCTGCGGATGTGACTGGTGTCAGCTCTGAGAGCCCCTCGACGCACGACAGATCGGTGAGCCGAGTGGTGCGGCAGCCTTCGGGCGCCTCACCGGACTCGACTGCCGCGACTGCGGGGCGTGAATCGAGTGACTCGGTCAGACCGGCTAACATCGGCGTGTTCTCTATCCCACCAGCCTCAGGAGTGCCCGGTACGTATGGCCACCACGATCCAGCATGTTGTCTTCCCTCTGGACAACGATCCCGACATCCTGCCGCTGTACGCCGACCCGGAGACCTGGACCAAGGTCGGTCACGACACCGTCAGGGTGTCTGCGCTGGCCCACATGGACAATGTGCTCTCGCGCAGCAAGGCCCGGGTGCCGGGTGGACGCAGGGTTTCCTATGCTAGCTATTTCAACGCCTTCCCCGCCGCCTACTGGCAGCGCTGGACGACCGTCGACGAGGTGACCCTCACCGTCACCACCACCGGTGCGGCCACCGTCATCGTCTACCGCTCCAATGCCGGCGGCGCGGCTCAGCGCATGGAGTCACGGCTCGTCTCGGGCACTGTGACCAGCGAGTTCGTGCTGCCGGTGAAGAACTTCGGTGACGGCGGGTGGTACTGGTTCGACATCGTCGCCGACGATGGTGACGTCGTGCTGGAGGGCGGGTCCTGGTCCACCGACCGCGAGCCCCGTACCCAGGGCAATGTCTCCCTGGCGATGACCACCTTCAACAAGCCCGGTTACTGCGTCGAGACTCTGCAGACCCTGGCCGCCGAGACCGATCTGCGGACCGAGATCGACAAGGTCTATGTGATCGACCAGGGCACCGAGAAGGTCTCCGACGCCGAGGGTTTCACCGAGGTTGCCGAGGAGCTCGGGGATCAGCTGCAGATCGTCCGCCAGGACAACCTCGGAGGCTCCGGTGGCTTCTCCCGCGGTATGGCCGAGACGGTCCGTGCCGGCAAGAGCGAGTTCGTCCTGTTGCTCGACGACGATGTGCAGATCGAGCCCGAGGGCATCTTCCGCGCGCTGCAGTTCTCCCGCTTCGCCCGCAACCCGATGCTGGTCGGCGGCCACATGTTCGATCTGTTGGACAAGCCGATCCTGCATGCCTTCGCCGAAGTGATCGACATGCGCTACTTCTTCTGGCGCTCGATGTTCGACGAGCAGATCCGTCACGACTTCCGGCGTACCAATCTGCGGCAGACTCCGTGGATGCATGCCCGGATGGATGCCGACTACAACGGCTGGTGGATGTGCATGATCCCGGTCGAAGTGATCAAGGAGATCGGTCTGTCCGTACCGGTCTTCATCAAGTGGGACGACTCGGAGTACGGTCTGCGGGCCCGCGAGGCCGGCTACCCCACGGTCTCCCTTCCCGGTGCGGCCCTGTGGCACGTCTCCTGGGTCGACAAGGACGATGCCTACGACTGGAACGCCTACTTCCATGCCCGCAACCGGATCCTGGCCGCGCTGCTGCACTCCACCCACCACCGCGGCGGCCGGTTGATGTCGAACAGTCGGCGGATCGACCTGAAGCACCTGCTGTGCATGCAGTACTACGCAGTCGACGCCCGGCACCAGGCGATCCGCGACCTGCTCAGCGGCCCGGACCATCTGTACCCCACGATGCGGTCGCGGCTGCCCGAGTTGCGGGCGCGGGCGGCGAAGTATCCGGAGATGCGGGTGATCCGGGGCAACGAGGAGGAGATGCCCAACACCAATGAGGGCAAGCGGATCTATCCTCCCTACCCCGAGCAGCCGCCGATGGGGTCACGGCTGGTGGCCTTCGGCGCCATCAGCGCAGCCCGGCACTTCTTCACCAAGCCGAAACCGAAGAACATCGACCATCCCCAGGCCGAGCTGGCGAAGAAGGACGCCGCCTGGTGGCGGGTCCCCTTCCTCGACAGCGCCCTGATCTCCACCGCCGACGGCAGCGGCAAGTCGGTCTACCGGCGCGATCAGCGCAAGTTCCGCCGGATGTGGCGCGAGGGCCTGGAACTGCACCGGCAGCTGGAGTTGCGCTGGGACGACCTGGCCAAGGAGTACCGCCGACGGATGCCGGAGCTGACGTCGCTGGAGACCTGGGAGAAGCATTTCGGCACCCGCGAGGACTGAGGTTCAGCCGATCCGGTCCACCAGCTCGCCGAGGACCGATGCCTCGGTGTCGGCATGCACCGAGATCCGGATCCGGTCCGGTGCATGCAGGGTGGTACGCAGGCCCGCCGCCAGGGCTCGGTGGTGACGCACCGGCGCATCGGCAGCCCGCACCACCACGATGCCGGCCCGGTCGCCGGGGTCGACCGGTGAGACCACCTCCAGGCCGGCGGCCTGCAGATCGCTCAGCAGGCCGTCGATCAGTTGCTCGATCCGGGTGGCGATGGCCCCGGCCCCGGTGCGCTCCACCAGTTCGACGCCGGCTGCCAGGGCCGCGGCGGCGAACGGCGACTCCCGGGAAACGGTGAACCTCCCGGCATCGGCACGGTGCGGCTGGGGCGTACCGGCCATGCTGCCGGGACGGTCCACACCGGTCCAGCCACTGAACAGCGGGCGGGCCTGCTCCAGCAGCCGGGGTGAGCAGGCCAGGAAGCCGGTACCCCAGCCCGACCGCAGCCACTTCTGTCCCCCGCTGACCACCGCATCGGCCACGGTCCAGTCCTGAGCGACCACCCCGAAGGCCTGGATCGCGTCGACCAGCAGCAGCCGGTCGCCGATCGCCTCGCGGGTTCCGGGCAGGTCCGCCCGGAACCCGGTGCGGTAGTCGACCGCGCTGACCACCACCGCAGTCACCGGATGATCGGCTGCGGCCAGCCGGGAGGCGACCAGCTCCGGTGTCACCGGTCGGGGATGGCGCGGGTCGGTCAACGTCACGACCTCGATCAGGCCGGCCTCGGCCGCCCGCCACCAGGGGTGCAGGTTGGCCGGGAACTCACCCGGTGAGACCAGCACGACCGCACCCGGCAAACCCGAGGCCAGTCCGAAGATCCCACTGGAGGTGTTGGGTACGAAAGCGTGCTGCTCGACCCCGAATCCACTCAACCGGGACACCGCGGCCAGTGCAGCCGTCGTCCACTCCTCCAGCAGCTCGGTCGGCTCACCGTGGGCGGCCTGGTCCATCACCTCGGCGGTGGCGGCCAGTACCGCCTCCGACGGTGGACCGTAGCGGGCGAAGTCGAGGTAACCGCGAGGACCGCTGAACTCGGCGCCGTAGGCGGCCAGCCGATCCTCGCTGCCGATCACTCGGCCGGCTTGCCGAAGATCGGGCGCACCTGATTGCGGTACATCGAGAGCGCCGAGCCGATCGCCATGTGCATGTCGAGGTACTTGTAGGTGCCCAGGCGTCCGCCGAACAGGACATTCGGCTCACCGTTCTGCAGCTCCCGGTAGGCCAGCAGACCCTCGCGGTCGGCGGCTGTGTTGACCGGGTAGTACGGCTCGTCGTCCTTGGTGGCGAAGCGGGAGAACTCGCGCATGATGACCGACCTGTCGTCGGGATAGCGGTCGGCCCGCTCGGGGTGGAAGTGCTTGAACTCGTGGATCCGGGTGAACGGGTAGTCGGCGTCGGCGTAGTTCATCACCGAGGTGCCTTGGTAGTCACCGGTCGGCACCACCTCACGCTCGAAGTCCAGCGTCCGCCAGGAGAGCTCGCCGGCGGCGTAGTCGAAGTAGCGGTCGACCGCCCCGGTGTAGACGACCGGAACCTGGCCGACGGTGGTCGCCTTGGCCACGTCCTGGGAGGTGTCGAAGAAGTCGGTGTCCAGCCGTACCTCGATGTTCGGATGGTCGGCCATGTTCTCCAACCAGGCGGTGTAACCGTTGACCGGCAACCCTTCCCATTTGTCGTTGAAGTAGCGGTTGTCGTAGTTGTAGCGGACCGGCAGCCGGGTGATGATCTCGGCCGGCAATTCGGTCGGGTCGGTCTGCCACTGTTTCGCGGTGTAATCGCGGATGAACGCCTCGTAGAGCGGCCGCCCGATCAGGGAGATGCCCTTCTCCTCCAGATTCCGGGAGTTCTCCGCGGAGAACTCACCGGCCTGTTCGGCGATCAATGCCCTGGCCTCGTCCGGGGAGTAGGCGGCATTGAAGAACTGGTTGATGGTGCCCAGGTTGATCGGCAGCGGGTACACGATCTCGTTGTGCCGGGTGTAGACCCGGTGGACGTAGTCGGTGAAGGCGGTGAAGCGGTTGACGTAGTTCCAGACGGTCTCCACCGAGGTGTGGAACAGGTGCGCCCCGTACCGGTGGATCTCGATGCCGGTGTCCGGATCGTCCTCGCTGTAGGCATTACCGCCGATGTGGTCACGCCGATCGATGACCAGCACCTTGATTCCCAGATCAGCAGCGGCACGTTCGGCGATCGTCAGGCCGAAGAAGCCAGAACCCACCACCACCAGATCAGAATTCATGTTTCAGGCACTCCTGTCGTTGATTCGCGTCTGTTCCGGTACCCGAGGCCGGCCGGCCGTGGCACCGTGCACCCGTGCGAGTGTAGCCGCAGGAGGCGGCGGCAATTCGCCGTCGATCGGGTGTGTTCCGTATGGTGTTCACGCTTCGAACCGTCACGACCAACATCTGAGCTCACGAAATGGATCGGGTGCTCCAACGGAAGGGTGAACAACGTGAAGTTGTCCGTCATCGGCTGCGGTTATCTCGGCGCAGTCCACGCAGCGGCGATGGCCTCTCTGGGGCACGAGGTGGTCGGCATCGACGTCGACCAGGCGAAGATCGATGCCCTGGCCGAGGGGCGCGCCCCGTTCTTCGAACCCGGCCTGCCCGAACTCCTCACAGAGACCCATGGCAGCGGGCAGCTGGTGTTCAGCACCGATGTGGCAGCCGCCGCCGACTGCCAGGTCCATTTCATCGCCGTCGGCACTCCGCAGCAGGTCGACGGGCCCGGCGCGGACCTGCGGTTCGTCAATGCCGCGGTCGACTCCCTGCTCCCCCACCTGAAGCCCGGTGACCTGGTCGTCGGCAAGTCGACCGTCCCGGTGGGTACCGCCGATTCGTTGGCACCCCGGATCGAGGCCACCGGTGCCGAACTGGCCTGGAATCCGGAGTTCCTCCGGGAGGGGTTCGCGGTGAAGGACACCATCGAACCCGACCGGCTGGTCTACGGGGTACGCAGTGAGCGCGCCCGTAACCTGCTCGATCAGGTGTACAGCACCGCCGTTGCCGCCGGTACGCCGCTGGTCGTCACCGACTACCCGACCGCCGAGCTGGTGAAGACAGCCGCCAACGCCTTCTTGGCCACCAAGATCTCGTTCATCAATGCAATGGCCGAACTCGCCGAGACCACCGGTGCCGATGTCACCCAGCTGGCCGACGCGATCGGTTACGACAAGCGCATCGGGCGCAAGTTCCTCAATGCCGGCGTCGGCTTCGGCGGCGGCTGCCTGCCGAAGGACATCCGCGCCTTCCGTGCCCGCGCCGAGGAACTCGGACGGGGTGAATCGCTGGCCTTCCTGCGGGAGATCGACGAGATCAACCTGCGCCGCCGGCAGCGTGTGATCACCCTGGCCACCGAACTGCTCGGCGGATCGGTCTACCAGCGACGGATCGCCGTCCTCGGCCTGGCATTCAAGCCGAACAGCGACGACATCCGTGACTCACCGGCCGCCGATGTCGCCGTGGGCCTGAACGGCTTGGGCGCCGAGGTGGTGGCCTACGATCCGGAGGCGATCGAGAACGCCCGCCGGACACACCCGCAGCTGACCTACGCGGCCAGCACGAAGGAGGCCCTGGCCGATGCCGAGGCAGTCGTGCTGGTGACCGAGTGGGACGAGTTCAAGCAACTCGACCCGACGGTGGTGGCCGATCAGGTCAGCCAGCGGGTGATCATCGACGGCCGCAATGTGCTGGACCGGGAGGCCTGGCGCGCAGCCGGCTGGCGCTACGCCGGGCTCGGCCGCAGCTGAGCCGCCCGGTGTGGCCCGGGCCGTCAGCCCCGATCGCCGGCTCGGCCGGTGAAGGTGGTGACGCCGGTGAAGGTGGTGACGATGGCCCGGGCCATGGCCGGCCAGCTGTTCTCGGTGACGAAATCGGCCGCAGCTGCGCCCTTGACCCGGCACTGCTCGGCGTCGATCCCGTCGATCACGGCGGCCAGCGCCGCTGAGTCGTCGACCGGGAACAGCCAGCCGGTACGGTCGTCGACCACGTCGTCGAGCCCCGGCACATCGGAGGCGATCACCGGTTTGCCGTGATGGTAGGCCGAGGCGACGATGCCGCTGCCGGTCGCTGAGCGGTACGGCAGCACGACCGCATCGGCCCGTTCGAAGAACTGGGCGGCCTCCCCGTTGCTGACATAGCGCAGGACGAGTTCGACATCCAGATCGGCCGCGGACGCGATCAGGTCCGCCGGGTCGTCCCAGGACTCCCCCACCACCGACACCGCGATCGCCGAGGGATCCTGCACCTGCCGCAGCGCGTCGAGGAAGACGTCCAGGCCCTTGTAGGGACGGATGAAGCCGAAGAAGAGCAACTCCAGCCGACGCCGCCGAGGCAGCGGATCGGTGACCGCCGGGTAGTAGTCGTAGACCGGATGCGGCCGCTGCAGCACCGGGGTACCGGGGCTCAGTTCGGCCAGGATCTCGCGTTGCCGGGCGCCGTGCACGACGTACCCGTCGGCGCAGGTCAGCAGCTTGTGGCTCACACGGGTCTGGATTCCCGGGGCGTCATGATCGGCCAGATTGTGCACCAGGTAGACGACCTTGATTCCTCGCGCCCGCAGGTACCGTGCGATCACGAACCAGGCCGGTTGCCAGTAGACGGTCCACCAGTTGATCAGTACCAGGTCGGGCTTCGTGCGAGCGACGGCGGCAGCGGTACGCAACCAGCTGATCGGGTTCAGGGCATGCAGGCTGTAATGCGCATCGTCTCGGCGGGCGGCGCCCTCCTCCACGTCACTGGCCCCGGGATAGAGCCGCTCGGGGTAGAGCTTGTCGAACGACCAGACGGTGAGGTCGCTGACCGCCGACAGGCCATCGGCCAGACTGGTCGTGTACTGGGCGATGCCGCCGCGGTACGGACGCACCGGGCCGATCAGGCTGATTCGCGGCGTGCGGGTTCCTGGCGTGGTCGCGGATTGCATCAGCTGCTCCTGGCTGGATCGGTTCGCCGGTCGTCGACCGTCGACGGGGTGGACGTGGGGATCACGAGATGGTCGGCGCGGCCGGCTCGGTCCGCCGCCGGTGCCGCCGCTGCCAGCGGTCGATGCCGAACCCGAGGGCGGCGAAGCCGAGATCGGCCAGGACGAACAGCACCCGGGTGAGCAGCCACAGTGCACCGAGCGCGCCGGGGGCGAGTGCGCCGGTCAGGGCGATCTCGATCACACCTTCGCGGATACCGGCGCCGGCCGGTGCGGGTATGAACAACAGGCCGGCTGCCCAGGCCAAGGCCCCGACACCGATGGTCGTGATCACCGATTGCAGGTCGAGGCCGATCCCCAGGCCGACCCCGACGACGAACAGTTGCAGACCGCAGGCCACCCAGCCGGCCAGGCTCAGCAAGGTGGCGAGCCCCAACTTGCCCCAGCTGATCGGTTGCGGCGGTTCCATCCGGGCCAGCCGGAAGGCGAAACGGAGCAGCCAGTTGAACACCGGGGGCAGGAGGCAGATCGAGAAGGGAATGATGAACCAGGCGACCCAGCCCCAGTCCTGCAACAGCTCGGAGGGGGCGAAGATGAAGGTGAGGCAGCCGACCGCCAGTGCCGTCACCAGGCTCATCACCGTGGCAGTCGCCATCGCCGCCGCGGAGGTCCGGCGCGGGATCTGCCGATCCGCGCCCAGTTCGGCGGCGGCCAGGATGTTCCAGACTCCCCCGGGCAGGTACTTCCCGAGCTGACCGATGCCGTAGATCACCGTGATGTCGGCCAGTCGGGTCGGTGCCCCCATACCGGCCAGGAGCACCCGCCAGGCACACATCATGCAGAAGACGTAGACGAAGGTCAGGACCAGGGCACCGACGACCAGCGACGGCGGCAACTGGACGACAGCGGCGGTGAACTGCTCCCACCGGGTGGCCAGCGCCCAGCCGGCCAGTCCGAGGACCAGCAGCAGGAACGCGGCGCGTACCCAGGGAGAGCGGAGGAACGCCAGTACGCGATTCAGCAACGAACGGTCCTCACTTGACCCTTCCGTCGGAGACGAGGTCGTCGGCCGCCTCGAGGGTCTGATAGCCCTTCGGCGGTTGGTCGGCACCGCCTGGCTGAAGCTCCACGGTCGGCTCGGCATCAACCGGGTCGAGGGCCGGCCGGACCTCGCTCCAGGCCGGACCGGCAGGTGGGATCACCCGTTCGGGGTCGTACTGGATCTCCTTCAACCGCTCCAAGGTGTCCTCCAGCAGGGTGCGGTTGGTACGCAACATGTCCGAGATCACGAGCAGGGCGACCGAGATCAGGGCGCCGGTCAGCATCGTCGAGCCGAAGATGAGCGACTGGATGTAGTTCCCGTCGTACCCCATCAGTCGCAGCACCAGGAAGCGCACGAACGGGATCGCGGCGCCGAGGCCGAACAACGCCGCCAGGGTCAGGAACACCGCATGCGGCTTGAACATCACGTAGCTGCGCATGATCGCCTGCCCGGAGCGCGACATGTGCTGGAAGATGTTGTCGAACAGGCGTGATTCGCGGGTCTTGGCATTGGTGGTCACCGGAATGCTGGCGATCCGCAATCGCTTGTTGCCGGCCTGGATGATCGTCTCCATGCAGTAGGAGAACTGGGTGACCACATTGAGCCGGATCAGCGCCTCCGCGGAGTAGGCGCGGAAACCGCTGGCGGCGTCGGGAAGGTCAGTGGTGGCGGCGAAGTTGACCACCTGGCTGCCGAAGGACTGCATCGCCTTCTTGAACGGGGAGAAGTGCTTGATGGTCTTCGTCTGCCGGTCGGCGATGGCGATGTCGGCCTCGCCGCGGATCAGCGGCTGCACCAGGTCGGCGATCCGATCCTGCGGGTACTGGTTGTCGCCATCGGTGTTGACCACGATGTCGGCCCCGTGCGCCATCGCGTAGTCGACACCGTCACGGAAGGACCGGGCCAGCCCCATGTTGCGCGCATGCCGGACGAAATGCACCACACCGAAGGACCTGGCGACCTCGATCGTCCGATCGGTCGAACCGTCGTCGACGACCAGGACGTGGATCTCGTCGATGCCGTCGATCTGCTTCGGGATGGACGACAGCACCAGAGGTAGCGTCCCCTCCTCGTTGAGGCAAGGAATCTGCACAAACAGGCGCATCGGGTCTTCCTACTTCCTTCCGTCGTCGCATCTCGCAGCGAAGTCTGCTGCCGTCTCCGCGGATTCGCCAAACTTCGCGGGCGGCTGCTCACCGTGGTACCCCACGATATGCCGATCAGGCGGACGGAGGCGAACAGTGGGCGCGTGTCGGGTGACGCCGCGTCGGTGGCGTCATGACCCAACCATGATGGGTAGTATCGGTGAACCGTGACGACGCCAGCCCAGACCTCAGCGCCTTCCGACCACCCTGCCGGTCGGAAGGCCCGCCCGATGAACTCGACGGCGGCCCCCCTGGCTGTGGCTCCGGCCGACGACCTGCCGGGAGGACAGGCCGCCGCCGGCGGTCGGATCTGGCAGGTCGTGGCCGCTGGCGCGGTTCTGGTCGCCCTGCTGGTGAACCTGATCGTCGCCTGGAGCGCCGAAGCGCCATCCTTCCCCTTCGACGAGATCAGCCAGCTGCAGATGAGCCGGATGCTGGCGGGTCTGGACACACCGGCCATGCGTGGCGCCGGTTACTACCCCGGCTGGTCGGTGCTGCTCACACCGCTGTGGTGGATCACCGACGACCCTGGCTTCGTCTACCGCGCATCAATCTTCATCGGAGTCGGTGTAGCGATGCTGACGATCTGGCCGCTCAGCCGGCTGGTGGCCATGCTCGGACTGGGCACGGCACAGGCGGTGACGGTGGCGGCCATCGTGATGACGATGCCGAGCCGTGCCTTGCAATCCGACTACGCGATGAGCGAGAAGCTGCTGTTTCTCCTGGTGGTCTGCACCTTTCTGATCTCCTGGCGGCTCTGGCTCCGTCCACGGTGGCAGACTGCCGTGCTGTTGTCGCTCACCGTCGCCGCCGTCCTCTTCACCCACGCCCGAATGCTTCCCTTGGTGGGTGCTGCAGTCATCTGGATGCTCCTGTTCGTCCGCCGCAACTGGAAGATCGCCCTGGTCGGACTGCTGACGCTCGTTCCCCTCGCCTATCTGGCGCAGTTGGGCGGTTCCGAGCTCAACGAGGAACTGATCGGTTCCTTCACCCAGGGAGAGGGAGCCCTGCAGGAGCTCAGAGACAGCCGCCCCTCGCTGTTCGTCCGGGTGGCGCTGGGACAGGCGTGGATCCAGGTGGTCGGATCTCTGGGCCTGATCCTGGTCGGCTTCGTCGGACTTGCGGTGATGCTGTGGAAGGAGCTTCGACGATTCACCGTCGGCCCGGGTGGCTGGCTGATCGCCGGGACGGTCGCCACCTGGTTGGTGTCGTTGATGTCATGGGCCAAGGACGACTCACTGTTCTCCCCTTACTGGCCGCGGCTCGACGCCTGGATCTATGGGCGCTACGTCGATCCCGTGACTGCGGTCGTGGTGGCGGTCGGATTGGCGATGGTGGTCCGCGGGCTCACCAATGCCGGGCCGATCCTCGCCTCGCTGATCGCTGCGCTGACACTGTTCGTCCCCGTCTACTTCTGGCTGGCCCCGCAGGCCTATACGTGGGGCTATGTGACACCGGCACACATCCCCGGCGCGATGCCCTGGTACTGGGCGTTGCCGACTGAAAGATTCCCGGAGGGCAGCTGGATCCTGCCGACGCTGACGAACGAGAATCGCTTCTGGCTGATACCGATGCTGTGCACCCTGCTCGTGCTGGTGGTGATCATGGTCTTTCGGCGGTGGACCAAAGCGATGGCGGTTGGGCTGTCGGTTACCTTCGCTGCTGCCTCACTGGTGGCCAACCAAGCGAGCGATCATTTCCAACAGGTCGAGGGTGATCCGGGTCAGGTGGTGGCGGCTGTGGACGAGATCGAGGCCGAGTACGGTCCGGTCAGCATCGGCTATGACCGCGGTTGCCCTCGGGAGGGCTTCTACGGCGGAGTCGGCCAGATGGTGAACTCGTACTGGGTTCTGCCGACCGTCGTGACCGAGGTGGACCGGGAGCAACAGACGGTGGCAGAGATGGACGTCGACCTGGTGCTGAGCTGTGATGACGGCTGGCCCGAGGGACGGGCCGAGGGGGCGCTTCGTTACAAGGACGCCACCGACCGCTACAGCGTCATCTGGGTGCTTCCCGGTGCAGTGCAGGACGGACTGCTGGCCGAGGGTCGAGTGGACTGACGAGCCGTCCTGCGTCGGGGAGCGACGGGACTGACCTCAGCCAGCCCCGGACTCGTCACGGGGGGGGGTCGGCTCAGCCGGCCAGCATCGCGTCGATGGCCTGCTCGGTCGGCCCGTCGAAGACCTTCTTCCCCTGCCGGATCACGATCCCCCGGTGGGTGAGCTCGCGGACCAGGTCCTGGTCGTGGCTGACGATCACCATCGTCTTCCCGGCCGCCGAAAGCTCCTTGATCTTGGCCTGGCACTTCTCCTGGAAGGGGCCGTCGCCGACCGACAGGATCTCGTCGATCAGCAGGACGTCGAGCTCGGTGTGGATCGCCACCGCGAAGGCCAACCGCATGAACATACCCGAGGAGTAGTGCTTGACCTCCTGGTCGATGAACTCCTCGATCTCGCTGAAGGCGACGATGTCGTCGAACCGGGCGTCGATCTCGTCCTTCTGCATCCCCAGGATGGCGGCATTGAGATACACGTTCTCCCGGCCCGACATATCGGGATGGAACCCGGCACCGACCTCGATCAGGCCGGCCAGGCGACCCCGGATCAGCACCTGTCCGGTGTCCGGTTCGAGGACCCCGGACATCAGCTTCAGCATCGTCGACTTGCCCGAGCCGTTGAAGCCCAGCAGGGCCACCGACTCCCCCTCGTTCACCGTGAACGAGACATCGTCCAGGGCCCGGAAATGGTTGGGCCGCACATCGCGTCCCTTCAACCACTCGACGAAGGTCTCCTTGAACGAATGGGTACGTCGGATCCGGAACTCCTTGGAGACGTCCTCGACGATGATCGATGCCTTGGCCACCTCCGCGGCGGGCAGACTGGTGTCATCAGCGGTCGGCACGGTACTCAGAGCTCCTGGGCGAACTGGCGTTCGCAGCGACGGAAGACCCACTGCCCGACCAGCAGGCACACCAAGGCCACGCCGAGCGAGATCAGCGAGTGCAGCCAGAGGTCGGGAATCAGGGGCAGGGACCGGTCCGAGGTCAGGAACCAGGTGCCCTTGTGGAACAGTTCGACCGCCATGGTCAACGGATTCAGCTGGTAGATGGTGAACATCCACGACGGTACGGTCTCCTGGACCAGGGTCCAGGAGTAGAGCACCGGTGCCGACCAGGTGGCGAACATCAAGATGATCTCGACGAAGTTGGACGCATCGCGGTAGGCGACGTTCAGCGCCCCGAAGAACAGCCCCATCCCCAGCGCGAGGATGCCGACGATCACCAGCGCGAGCACGATGGCGACCAGATTGCCCAGAGTGGGTATCCAGCCCATGAGCACGCAGACCACCATCAAGATCACGAACTGTGGCAGGAAGTGGGTCAGGGCCACCAGCACCGCCGCGATCGGGAACAGCTCGCGGGGCAGGTAGATCTTCTTCACCAGGGCCCCGTTGTCCACGATCGAGTTGGTGGCGTTGCCGAATGCCTCGGTGAAGAAGTTGATCACCACGATCCCGGAGAACAGGTAGACCGCGAAGTTGTCGATGGTCCGGCTCAGGTTCAGGAACTGGCCCATGACGATGTAGAAGACGGCGAACTGGGCCGCCGGCTTCACATACGACCAGACCCAGCCGAGGATCGAATTGCGGTAGCGGGTCTGCGTTCCCTTGCGTACCAGCAAGCGGAGCAGATAACGCCAGTGGAAGACATCCAGCAGACCGCGGCCACGTCCGGGCAGGTGGAACTCGCTCAGATCGGGTGTGGTCACAGTCCTCCATATCCTGTACCGGCGGTTCGTCTGTGCGAACCTTGCGTTCTCGACACCCAGACATCATAGGAGCGTTGCCCGAGCTCGACCGCAAACCCTACCTCAGCGGCGCGTTCAGACATCGAGGGACGCAGGACGGGAGAAGCGGCGTTGGTAGAGCGCCCGGCGGATCCGTACCGGTACGAAGCGGTAGCCACCGCGGATCAGCAGATTGCGAAGGAACTGGAACCTGTTGGTGAAGCCCGAGCGGAGGAACTCACGCTGGATCGCCCACTCGCTGCGGAACAACCGCCAGCCGCCGCGACGGTCGTAGGAACCGGAGTCCACGCGGTACATGACAAGTGGATCGGGCAGGTTGGCCACCTTGGCGCCGCGCTGGATCATCCGCGCGAACAACCAGTAGTCCTCCATCAGGTCGAGCTCCCGGTAGCCACCTGCGGCACGGACCGCCGAGCGGCGATAGACCACGGTCGGGTGGTTGAAGGGATCGTGGAAGGTGGCGAAGGCGGCGATCTCCGCCGACCCCACCGGTGGCGTCCGCCGGGCGGTGATGGTCTCCTCGTCGGTGAACTCGTACATCCCGCTGCCCACCAGTTCCGCGCCCGCCTCGATCACCGGCAGCTGCGCCGCGAAGCGTCCGGGCAAGGAGATGTCGTCGGCATCCATCCGGGCCACCACGTCGTGCCGACAGACCTCCAACCCGATGCTCAGGGCATGACTGAGCCCGGCATTGACGGGCACCCGGTGGTGCACCAGGCGCACCGGTGACTCGCGGCGGAGACGCTCCAGCATCGACGACAGTGCACCGGGTACCGGACCGTCCTGGATCACCACCAGTTCGTCGGGTCGGCGACTCTGCTCGGTGGTGACGCTGTGCACGGCCCGGCGGAAATGGTCGGGGTCGTCGCCGGCGTAGACCGGCAGCAGCACCGAGAACGGTTCAGCCACGACGCCCCCGTCCGGCGGCCGGGGCGCGGTCGGGCCGGTCCACCGCCTCGGCGACCTCGCGTTGGCCCCGCACCAGCTCGGTGTCGAGATCGGCCAGGACCTCGGCATTCGGCCGCGGCCGGCCGGTGATGCCGTCGCGCAGCCCGCGCCGCAGACCGTCGGCCAACAGCCCCCGATTCTTCGAACGGGCGAAGGTCCGGGCCCAGCGACGCAAGGTGGAACCGCCGTACAGCAGCCGCTCCAGCGGGCCCAGCGAGTTCGATCGGGTCAGTAGCCAGACCTTGTTGCGTACCTCGAGGTAGAACCGTGCACCCGGATCGGCGTCGGTGCCGCCGAAGGTGGTTGTCCGGTGCTCGACCACGCTGTTCGTGACCAGGAATCCCTGCCGTCGGCGCAGCACCCGGGTGCTGAACTCGAAATCGTCGTTCCACAAGAAGTAGTCGGCGATCGGCAGTCCGGAGCGGCGGATCGCGCCGGTGCGGAACATGGCCGAGACGAACGAGATCGACCTGATGGGGTACCCGCCGGCGGCAGCCGCGGCCGCACTGACCCGGGTGAACGGACGGCGCCGCGGCATGTTCATCGGATGTTCGCGGCCGTCGGTCCACAGCACCCGGGAGGCGAGCACCGTGGCCTCGGGCAGCTTCGTGCTGAACTCCAGCATCGCCGACAGCGCTTCCGGCAGCGGTACGGTGTCGTCATCCATCACCCAGACCCACTGCGGGTCGAATTGCAGGGCCCGTTCGATGCCCACCGCGAAGCCGCCGGCGCCGCCGGTGTTCCGCTCCAGGGTGACCAGCTCCACCTCGTCGAAATCGGCGCCGACCATGGCCGTGGTGCCGTCGGTGGAGGCGTTGTCGACGACCACGATCCGGACCGGCGCAACGGTCTGGGCGCGAAGTCCCCGCAGGGTCTCGGCGAGCAGCTCTCGCCGGTTGTAGGCCACGACGACGGCGACCACGGACGCTGCAGGCATCGAACTCCTCACCGGATTGCAGGAATGCGGCCGATCCCGCCGCACCGGCGAGCGTACCGGGTCGGGCCTACCGCCGTCCCTGCCAGAGTTGCCGGATCCGGCCGATCATCGGCCGGTCGGCCGGCAGCCAGTCCAGCGACGGCAGGTCGTCGGGCTCGACCCAGCTCAGGCGGTCATGGCTCCCCAGCGGCCGCGGCGCCTCGTCGGAGGCCAGCCGGGCCCACCACAGACGCAGTTCGAGGCGTTCGTCGATCGGCCACGGCCCACCCGCCGGTGCAGTGATCTCGGTGCCGAGTTCGACCTCGACGGCGAGTTCCTCGGCCAGCTCCCTGACCAGTGCCTGCTCAGGTCCCTCCCCCGGTTCGGCCTTGCCGCCCGGGAACTCCCACTTCCCGGCCAATGACGGCGGATAGCTGCGTCGGGCGGCCAGCACTGCGGTGTCGCTGGTGATCACGGCCGCGACGACGAGCTGCCGGCCGGGTCCGGTACCGGTGCTCACGCCTTCTCGTGCTTGGCGTTGCGGGACCAGACGAAGCAGAACAGGCCGAAACAGATCAATCCCAGCGCCAGCAGCGTCAGCAGGTACGGACCGAAGGGCTGTTCGAGGATCATCCGCAGGGCCTGATCGGTGCCACTGGCCTGCTCGGGATCGGCGCTCAGCCCGGCGAAGCCGAAGAGGGCCCCGACGATCAGCAGGGCGATGCCCTTGGCGACGTAACCGGCGGTCCCGAGCCGGATCGCGGTCCGCGACGCACCGCCGGCCAGATCCTCGGTGAACTTCTGCCGGACACCCTTCACGATCTGCGAGACGGCGATGGCCAGGATGACCAGACCGGCGATCACCACCAGTGCCCGGCCGAACGGCATGGCCAGCAACTGCGCCGAGGCCGACTCCTGGGAGGAGTTGGAGTCGCCCTGGCCACCACCGGCGGCGATCCGGGCCGCGCTGAACCCCAGGGCGGCATAGACGACCGCCTTGCCCAGCGAGGCGATCCGCTTGCCGTACCGCTTCGGGGTCGGTACGTGGGAGTGGCCGATCACGGCCTCGATCAGCTGCCACACGGTGAGCGCGAAGAGACCGACGGCGACGATGATCAGCATCACCATGCCGAACGGCTGACCGGCGAGCTGCTGCAGGGCGCCGGTGGTGGAGGCGTCGCCACCACCCAGTCCCCAGGCGAGCTGGATCGCGATCCAGGCCATCAGCAGGTGCACCACTCCGTAACAGATCAGGCCCAGCGTCACCAGCAGTTGGTACGGCTTCGACTGCTGGACGACCTCACCGGCCTTCTCCCCGTGTTCGGCGGCGTTGTCGGCCGCCCGATCGGCTGCATCCTTGCCCTGCCTGGCCTTCTGCTTGCCTGCCTCGACGGCTCCGCCCCCGGTGGAACTGTGCGCCATTGCCCCTCCTCAGTCGGACGCGGCCGCCTTGGCGGCCCGCTTCTGCTCCTTCTTGTGTGCCCGTACCTGCTGCAGTGACGCCTCGTCGGTGACATCGGCCACCGACCGATGACCGGCCTTGCCGTAGTCACCGGCCGCGGCCTGCCACCCGGAGGGTCGGACATCGCGCTGTTTGCCCAGCAGGGCGAGGAAGATCTTCGCCTTCTGCTCCCCCAGCCCGGGCAGGTTCCGCAACCGTTCCAGCACGGTCGCGGCGTCGTCGACTCCCCGCCAGATGTTCCCGGCATCGCCGTCGTAGTCCTCGACCAGGGCCTGGGCCACCTGGTGCACCCGCTTGCCCATGGAACCGGGGAACCGGTGGATGGCCGGTTTGCGCGAGCACAGTTCGACGAAGTCGTCGACCTCGGTGTCGGCGATCGCTGCCACATCGAAGCGACCGCCCATCCGTTCGGCGATCACCGCCGGACCGCTGAACGCCTTCTCCATCGGGATCTGCTGGTCCAGGACCATCCCGATCAGCAGCGCGTTGTCGCTGTCGGCCAACAACTCATCGGCCTCCGGCCGACCCGTCAGCCACATGTCCTACCTCCGGCTCGTGACGGCTGGTCAGAGGTTGATCATGTGTCCGGCGATACCCTCCACCGTCTCCTTCAGCGCCTCGCTGAGGGTCGGGTGGGCGTGGATGTTGCGGGCCACCTCGTCGGCGGTCAGATCCCACAGCTGGGCCAGGGTCAGCTCCGGCAGCAACTCGGTCACCTCGGGGCCGATCATGTGCGCACCGAGCAGTTCGTTGTGGGTGGCGTCGGCCACCACCTTGACGAAGCCGACCGGTTCGCCCAGGCCGTGGGCCTTGCCGTTGGCCGTGAACGGGAACTTGGCGACCTTGACGTCGTAGCCCTTGTCCTTGGCCTGTTCCTCGGTGTAGCCGAAGGAGGCGACCTGCGGCTGGCAGTAGGTCGCCCGGGGGATCATGTCGTAGTTGATCGGCATGGTCTCGGCACCGGCGATGGTCTCGGCGGCGACGACTCCCTGTGCCTCGGCGGTGTGGGCGAGCAACAGCTTGCCGGTCACGTCACCGATCGCGTAGACGCCGTCTACATTGGTCCGCATGTGGTCGTCGATGGCGATCGCGCCGCGCTCGGTGGTCTGCACACCGGTCGCGTCGAGACCGTAGCCGTCCAACCGGGGTGCGAAACCGATCGCCGACAGCACCTTGTCGGCCTTCAACTCCTGGGAGTCCGAGCCGTCGGCCTTGCTGACGGTGACGGTCACACCGTCACCGGATTCGTCGATGCTGTCGACCTTGGTCGAGGTCAGGATCTTCACACCGAGCTTCTTGTAGGCCTTGGTGAGTTCCTTGGAGATCTCCGGGTCCTCCAGCGGCACGATCCGGTCGAGGAACTCGACGATGGTGACGTCGACGCCGTAGTTGGCCAGTACGTAGGCGAACTCGATGCCGATCGCGCCGGCACCGGCGATGATGATCGAGTCGGGCACCTCGGACTCGAGGATCTGCTCCTCATAGGTGACGACCTTGTCGGACTTGGACACACCCGGGAGCAGCTTGGTGGTCGCACCGGCGGCGATGATCACATTGTCGGCGGTGAGCGTCTCGCTGCTGCCGTCGTTCAGCTCGACAGCGATGGTCTTCGCGTCGGTGAAGGTGCCCCAGCCGTCGTACTCGGTGATCTTGTTCTTCTTCATCAGGAAGTGAACGCCCTTGATCATCTGCTCCGAGACCTTGCGGCTGCGGCTGTGCGCTGCGCCGTAGTCGAAGCTGACCTCACCGCTGATGCCGAAGTCCTTGGCCCGGTGGTTGAAGATGTGTGCCAGTTCGGCATTGCGCAGCAGCGCCTTGGAGGGGATGCAACCGACGTTGAGGCACACACCACCCCAGTACTTCTTCTCCACGATGGCGGTTTTCAGACCCAGCTGGGCTGCTCGAATGGCGGCCACATATCCGCCCGGTCCGGCTCCCAGCACGACGACGTCGAAGTGTGCACTCATGGGCCCAACTCTAGGGCCAAACCGACCTCGGCATGCCACCGGGCCACAGGTGTCGATTGTCTGTGGCGAGCGGGCGGGTATCGTCAATGCTGGTGGCACCGTCAGGGCGCCGAGGCCGACAGCCTCGTACGCGCCGAGCACTCCCCCTCACTCCGGTGCCGCGACCCGCCCGAATCCCCGCCGAGTTCGATTTATCTCGTATATGAGTTATCGTGGTGGGCGTGACCATGACCGACACCTCCTTGGACCGAATCGGCTCCCTCATCCGGGACGCGCGAAAGCATCGTGGACTGACCCAGCACCAGCTGGCCGAAGTGCTCGGCACCAGCCAGAGCGCGATCCACCGGATCGAGGCGGGCAACCAGAACCTCAGTCTGGACATGGTCGGGCGGATCGCCCGGGCGCTGGACAGCGAGCTGATCACCGTCGGCCGCAAGGGCCCGGAGCACCTGCGGGTGCACGGTGGCCGCCCGCTCTCGGGCAGCATCTCCGTCCTCACCTCGAAGAACGCCGCAGTGGCGCTGCTGTGTGCCTCGCTGATCAACCGGGGCACCACGACGGTCCGCAACATCGCCCGGATCGAGGAGGTGAACCGGATCCTCGAGGTGCTGACCAGCATCGGGGTGAAGGCGACCTGGCTGCCCGGGACGAGTGACCTGGTGCTGGAGCGACCGGACCGGCTGGACCTGGAGGCGATGGATGTCGAGGCCGCCCGGCGTACCCGCTCGATCATCATGTTCCTCGGCCCGCTGCTGCACTACTACCCCGAATTCCTGCTGCCCTATGCCGGCGGCTGTGATCTGGGAGCACGGACCATCGAGCCGCATCTGCAGGTGCTCCGTCGGTTCGGGCTGACCGTCGAGGCCACCGAGGGCTACTACCACTGCAGGGTCGACCGGGACTCGGTCGAGGGGAATCGGACCATCGTGCTCACCGAACGTGGTGACACCGTCACCGAGAACGCACTGATGGCGGCCGCGATGACCCCCGGTGAGACCACCCTGCGCAATGCCTCGTCCAACTACATGGTCCAGGACCTGTGCTTCTTCCTGCAGGCACTCGGGGTGACGATCGAGGGCGTCGGTACCACCACCCTCAAGATCTACGGTGTGGAGAGCATCAACCGCGATGTCGAGTACTTCCCGAGTGAGGACCCGATCGAGGCGATGAGCCTGCTGACCGCGGCGATCGTCACCAATTCGGAGCTGACCGTCGAGCGTGCACCGATCGAGTTCCTCGAGATCGAGCTGGCGATCCTGACCGAGATGGGCCTGAAGTTCGATGTCAGCGAGGAGTACGTTGCGCGCAACGGCAAGACCCGGCTGGTGGACCTGACGATCCATCCCTCGCAGCTGAAGGCACCGATCGACAAACTTCACCCGATGCCCTTCCCCGGGCTGAACATCGACAATCTGCCGTTCTTCGGCGTGATCGCCGCCTCCGCCCAGGGACAGACGCTGATCAACGACTGGGTCTATGAGAACCGGGCGATCCGGATGACCGATCTGAACCGCCTCGGCGCCCAGGTCACCTTGCTGGACCCGCACCGGGTGCAGGTCACCGGCCCCACCAAGTGGCGCGGCCAGGAGGTCGTCTGCCCGCCGGCGCTGCGTCCGGCGGTCTGTCTGCTGCTCGGCATGCTGGCTGCCAAGGGCACCTCGATCCTGCGCGATGTCTACGTGATCAACCGCGGGTACGAGGATCTGGCCAACCGGCTGAACTCCGTCGGCGCCTCGATCGAGCGCTTCTCCGACTGAGCCGCTCAGGACCCGCTCGCGTCCCATTCGCCGAGTTCGGCCAGGCTGACCGGGCCGGCCAGCGGGCGCCGGCCGACCTGAGCCAGGGATCGCGCGCTCGGGGTGGGCGTGCGTTCGGTCAGACAGGCTGCGGCGAAGCCGCAGATCCGTCCCTGGCACCAGCCCATACCGGCCCGGGACAAACCCTTGGCGGTCCTGCCGTCGCCGGCGGCGAGATCGTCGCGGACACCCACCAGCTCGGCGACGGTGATCTCCTCGCAACGGCAGACGGTGGTGTCGGGCCGCAACCACTGGTCCCAGCGGGCGGGGACCGGTGATGCCTGGTGCAGGGTACGGGCGAAGCCTCGCTGCCGGGCCAGCTTCGCCGGCGGTCGACGCGGCGTACCCGCTGCTGCCGCGCCGGCGAGCCCGCCCTCGGTCAGTGCCAGGTCCACCCCGCCGACCCCGGTCGACTCCCCCGCCGCCCAGATCTGCGGATGTGAGGTGTGCTGCTGGTCGTCGACGACCAGCACCAGCGACCCGTCGGTGTCGGTACGGGTCTGCAGGCCCAGGGACAGGCCCAACTCCAACTGCGGGGTGAACCCCCAGCCCAGGGCGACCGTGTCGGTCTCGATCCGGCGCTGCGATCCGGGGACCGCCGAGCCGTCGGCCCGCAGCTTCGAGGTCACCACTGCCTCCACCCGGTCCGTGCCGAGAATCTCGGTGATCGCGGTCGAGGTGCGGTAGGGGATCCGGTGCCGCAGCAGCGCCAGCGCGTACCCCGCACCCTCGACCGCCTTCGAGACGAGCGTCGCCCGATGCAACCCGGGCAGCCAGCGGCGGATCGGATTGGCCTCGCAGACAGCCTCCACCCGGACCCCGGCGGCTGCGGCCTGGACGGCCACCGGCAGCAGGAACACCCCGGTGCCGGCGATCACCAGCCTCCGCCCGGGCGCGGTGCCGGAGCCCTTCAACAGGGCCTGCACCCCGCCGGCGGAGAAGACACCGGGCAGGTCCCAGCCGGGGATCGGCAGTTGGCGGTCGTAGGCACCGGTGGCCAACACCAGCCGATCCGCGGTGAGATCCGGGCGCGGCCCGGCATCCCTGGGCGAGTGGGTGTGCAGCAGCAGGCCGGTTCCGGTCTCCCGGATCGCGGCGACCTGGGTGTCGGTGTGCACCACGACCCGGCCGGCGGCCCGCAACTCGGCCAGTCGGCGGCGCAACCGCAGATGTTCGGCCCAGTGGTGGGCGCCGCTGTTCACCGGCTCACCCTCGTCGCCGTGCCGGACGCGTTCGCTCGGGTGCCGCCAGAACTGTCCGCCCGGCTGGTCACCGGCATCGACCAGGATCACCCGGGCCCCGTGCTCGACCGCCGCCACGGCGGCGGTCAGCCCGGCCGGCCCGGCCCCGACGACGGCCACCTGCAGCGACTCCTCGGTCACCGTTCGACCTCCCCGTCGAGTTGCACCCGCATCCCTTCGGCGACCTCCACCAGACAGGTACGCCGCGCCGCCACGTCGTCGATCGTCGCCAGACAGTCGAAACAGACCCCGATACCGCAGAAGGCACCGCGTGGCCGGCCACCGTGGCGGGTCCGCCGCCAGGCCACGTACCCGGCCTCCAGCAACGCCGCCGCGACGCTCTGCCCGGCCCGGGCCGGGGTGGGCTCCTGGTTCACGATCAGCTGGATCCGGTCGCCACTCATGCTGCCCCCGCGCTCGCCCGGTCGAAGCGGGCCGGATCGAACGGCAGCAAGGACAGGTCGGGTTCGGCACCGGTGATCGCCTGTGCGAGCAGCTTGCCGGTGCCCACCGACAGGCCGATCCCCGCACCCTCGTGGCCGCCGGCATGCCACAGACCTGGCAGTCGTGCATCGGCACCGATCGCCGGCAGATGGTCGGGCAGATAGGGCCGGAAACCGTGATAGTGGCGGATCGCCCGGACCCGGGCCAGGAACGGGAACAACTGGGTGGCATTGCGGGCCAGGGCGGCCAGGGCCTGATCACTGGGCCGGTCGTCGAACCCGACCCGTTCGCGGCTGGAGCCGATCAGCACCGTACCGGCCGGGGTGCCCTCGATCACCGGTGAGGACTGCAGTGCGCCGTCGCCGCTGCCGACGTCGCCGACATACTCGGCGGCATAGACCTTGTGCCGGATCATCGGCGGCAGCGGTTCGGTCACCAGTACGTACCCGCGGCGCGGCGCGACCGGCAGGCTCACCCCGGCCAGGGCGGCCACCGTGGCGGCCCAGGGTCCGGCCGCGTTGACCACCGCACCGGCATGGACCGGCCCGGCCTCGGTGCGTACCCCCAGCAGCCGGTCGCGGTCGACGATCAGCTCCCGTACCTCGGTCCGGGTGCTCAACTGTGCACCGGCGTCGCGGGCGAGCCGGAGCAGTGCGGCGGTGGCCAGGATCGGCTGCACCTGACAGTCGTCGGGGTAGAACGCACCACCGGCCAGGTCGGGCCGCAGGTGTGGCTCGTGGTCGGCGAGATCCTCGGCTTCGACCAGCTCGACCCGCGTGCCGTGGGCGCACTGCTCCTCGACCAGGGTGGTCAGACCGGCGTACCCGCCGACCCCACGGGCCACGACCAGACCACCCTTGGGCTCGAACTCCCAGCGGTGGGCGTGTTCGGCCAGTTCACCGCGCCAGATGCCCAGCGAATGGTGGGCGAGGTCGAGCTCGGGGCCCGGCTCCTTGTCCGAGACCAGGATGTTGCCCTCCCCGTGCGAGGACGTACCGGAGGCGACCTCGCCGCGCTCCAGCACCCGTACCGACATCCCCGCCCGGGCGCAGAAGTAGGCGGTGGCGGCACCGACGATGCCGGCGCCGATGATCACCACATCGGCGGTGCTCATCCGTTCGCTGCATCCGCACCGGTCGGAGCCGCGGCGGTCCCGGCCCACAGCCCCCGGGCATGACCGATGTGCCGCCGGAGCAGGTCCTCGGCGGCGGCCGGTTCATCGGCCTGGATCAGGTCCAGCAGTTGCTGATGCTCCAGGGCGGAGGCGACGAGTTGCTCATCGGCCAGGTTCCGCAGACCGTACATCCGGGTACGCGAGCGCAGCGCGGTCGCCAAATGCACCAGCTGCCGGTTGCCGAACTGCTCGAGCAACAGCGCATGGAAGGCGCGATCGGCCCCGAGATAGCCGGTCAGGTCACCGGCCCGGGCGGCGGTGACGATGTCGTCGGCGTGGCCGGCGAGTTCGCGCTGCACCGGCTCGGCGAGCGGGCCGGCCTCGGCGACCTGACGGACGGCCGGTGCCTCGATCATCGCCCGCAACTGGGCGAGCTCGTCCAGCTCGGCGTCGCTGACCACCGTCACCCGGTAGCCGCGGTTCTTCACGCTCTCCACCATGCCCTCGGCGGACAGGTCGACCATCGCTTCGCGCACCGGGGTCGCCGACACCCCCAGCTGGGCGGCCAGACCCGGCGCGGAGTACATCTCCCCCTCCGACATCTCACCGGAGATGATCGCCGCCCGGAGGCGCTCGGTGACGGTCTCCCGCAGACTCTGGCGCGGTTCCAGGGGGCGGATGCTGGTTTCGTGGTCGTTCACAACAAGAACCCTTCGGCGAACGGGTCATCGGGGTCGAGGAAGTACTGCGCGGTGCCGGTCAACCAGGCGCGGCCACTGACCGTCGGGATCACCGCCGGCAGACCGGCCACCTCGGTCCGGTCGACCAACCGGCCGAGGAAGCGGGAACCGATGAACGACTCGTTCACGAAGTCGGTGTCCAGGCCGAGTTCGCCGCGGGCGTGCAATTGGGCCATCCGGGCACTGGTCCCGGTGCCGCACGGGGAGCGGTCGAACCAGCCGGGATGGATCGCCATCGCATGCCGGGAGTGCCGGGCGGTGGAGTCCGGGGCGTTCAGGTACACGTGGTGACAGCCGTTGATGTCGGACCGCTCGGGGTGCACCGGCCGGTCGGTGGAGTTGATCGCCTCCATGATCGACAACCCGGCGGCCAGCAGCTCGCCCTTGTGGCTGCGGTCGAAGGGCAGACCCAGATCGGCCAGTTCGACCACGGCGTAGAAGTTGCCGCCGAAGGCCAGGTCGTAACCGACGGTGCCGTGACCGGGGACCTCGACCTTGGCGTCGGTACGCAGGGCGAAGGACGCGACATTGGTCAAGGTGACCCGCTCGGCGTGGCCGTCGTGGACCGCGACCGCTGCCCGTACCAGACCGGCAGGGGTGTCCAGGGTGATCGTGGTGACGGGTTCGACCACCTCGACCATGCCGGTCTCGACCAGCACGGTGGCCACTCCCATGGTGCCGTGACCGCACATCGGCAACATTCCGGAGACCTCGATGAAGAGCACCCCGAAATCGGCTTCCGGATGGGTCGGTGGCTGCAGGATCGCGCCGCTCATGGCGGCGTGGCCGCGGGGCTCGTACATCAACAACCGACGGATCCAGTCGCTGTGCTGCATGAAGTGCAACCGTCGCTGGGCCATGGTGGCGCCGGGAATGGTGCCGACGCCGCCGGTGATCACCCGGGTCGGCATCCCTTCGGTGTGGGAATCCACCGCGTGGAAGATCCGCGAGGTACGCATCACCCTCCTGTCCTGCCGACGGGTCGGCCGCCGACCTGCCGCCGGCGGCCGATCCTATCGCTGCCTGCTGTGGTTCAGCCCTGAAACCTGGGACTACTTGTAACCCTTGGCCAGCACGGCCTCGGTGTCGGCGACCACCTTGGCGCGATCGGTCTCGGCGAGTGCGCCGCGCGGCGGACGGCAGACCCCGCCACGCAGGCCGACGATGTCCATCGAGAGCTTGATCGCCTGCACGAACTCGGTCTTGGAGTCCCAGCGCAGCAGCGGGTGCAGATCGCGGTAGATCTCCCGGGCGGCGAACAGATCCTCGGGGTTGCCGGAGGTGGAGAGCCGGTACAGCTCGATGGTCGAGGTGGGGATCGCGTTCGGGTAGCCGGCGACCCAGCCGACGGCCCCGGCCAGCCCCATCTCCAAGACGGTGTCGTCGGTGCCGATCAGCAGATCCATACCGGGCGCGAGTTCCTTGATCTCGTAGGCCCGGCGGACGTCGCCGGTGAACTCCTTCAGCCCGACCATCAGGCCCTCGGCGTGGAGTTCGGCGATCAGTGACGGCAGCAGGTCGACCTTGGTGTCGATCGGGTTGTTGTAGCCGACCACCGGAAGTCCGGCGGAATTGGCGTGGCGGTAGTGATCGATCACGTCGCGGGTGGTGGCGCGGTAGGCATTCGGCGGCAGGCACATCAGGGCGGTGGCGCCGGCATCGGCGGCCTGCTTGGCCCAGTACTCGGTCTGCCGACCGCCGTAGGCGCCGACCCCGGCCATCACGGTGAAGCCCTCCGGTGCCGCTTCGACAGCGGTGGTGATCACCTTGGCGCGTTCGGCCTCGGTCAGCGACTGGTACTCCCCGAGCGATCCGTTCGGGGCGACGCCGTCGCAGCCGGCGGCGGCGAGCCAGCGGACATGATCGGCGAAGGCGTCGTAGTCGACACTCAGATCGTCGTGGTACGGCAGCGCCGTCGCCACCAGTACTCCGTGCCAGGGTTTGCGGGTTTCGGTCATCGGGGCTCCTTGAGGTTCCACGAGCTCATCGGCAACATGTAACATTGTACATAGTTCTCTGGGTGAAGGGAAGCGGCTGTCAGGGACTCCCTCAGCGCAGCTTCTGGACGGCGAACTGCTCCGGTGGCGAGGCGATCGCGTCCTGCGCCGCGACCAGCGCGAGCTCGGCCTGTCCGGACTCGTCGGTGATCCGGAGAACGGCGTAGACCACCGCCGCGGTGGTGGCCAGGGCCGATGCCGCATCGGCACCCGAGAGATGCTCGGAGAAGAACGTGGAGGCCGTCAGGTCACCCGACCCGGTGAAATTGCGATCCAGCTTCGGCGTGGTCACCGCCCACGCCCCGTGCGCGTCCACGGCCACCATCGACACCCCCGGGCCGTCGGTTGCCAGCTCCGGCACCTCCACACTGGTCACCAGGACCAGACCCGGACCCTGGGCGCGGATCCGATCGGCGGCGGTCAGCACATCGGACAGCGACGCGATCGGGGTGTCGGCGAGGAAGGCCAGCTCGAACTGGTTGGGGGTGACGATGTCCGCGGCCGGGACCACGGTGTCGCGCATGAACTCGGGAATCCCGGGACGGACGTAGAAGCCGCGGCCGACATCGCCCATCACCGGATCACAGCAGTACTCCGCGCGCGGGTTGCGCCGGCGTACCAGTGCCAGGGCCTGCAGCACCGCCTGGCCGGTCTCCTCCGCACCCTGATACCCCGAGAGGACCCCGTCGACGTGGGCCAGTGCCCCGCGTTCGTCGATCCCGGTGACCACGTCGACGATGTCGGCGGCCTGCAGCACCGGGCCGCGCCAGGCGCCGTACCCGGTGTGGTTGGAGAAGTGCACGGTGATCACGGGCATCACCTCGTACCCGCGACGCATCAGCGGGAAGGTGGCCGCGGAGTTGCCCACGTGCCCGTAGGCGACACTCGACTGGATCGACAAGATGGTGGTCACCCGCTGCATTGTGCCAGCGCCGACGCCGCTGCGTGGTGATGTTCTCCCCCGTGGCCGGGTGGGCGTTCGACCAGGTGCCCGGGGTGGCACAATCCGGGCTGTGATGACCGATCGGTCCGGGGTCCGTCGAATCTATCCCGGTTTCGCCGCACTGGCCCACCGCGGCGGCCCGGGTCTGCCGGCCAGTCGCGGGCGGGAGAACTCGATGCTCGCATTCGGCAACGCGATCGAATGGGGTTATCGGTGTCTGGAGACCGATGTGCAGGCGACCCGTGACGGGGTGCTGGTCACCTTCCACGACGCGACGTTGGACCGTACCACCGACTCCTCCGGCACTCTCACCGCGCTGCCCTGGAGCGAGGTGCGGCAGGCCCGGATCGGTGGCACCGAACCGATCCCGACCCTGGACGAGGTACTGGACAGCTTCGACGCCACGGTGAACATCGACCTGAAGAGCGAGAACGCCACTGAGCTGGTGGCCGGGGCCGTTCATCGTCACCGCGCCGAGGACCGGGTGTGCGTGGTCTCCTTCGACGACAACCGGTTGCGCCGGTTCCGGCGGTTGACCGGTGGTCGGATCGCCACCGTCTGCACCCAGTCGGCCGTCGCAGCGGTGATCGGCAGTCCGAGCGTACGGCTGGGCCGCGGCATCGGCGGGGACGTCTTCCAGGTCCCGGTGACCCATCGGGTCGGGCCGCTGCGGGTCCCGGTGATCAACCGTCGGTTCCTCGAGCGGGCCCATGCGCTCGGCAGACCGGTGCACGCCTGGACGATCAACGACTCCGAGCAGATGCATGGGCTGATCGATCTGGGCATCGACGGCATCATCACCGACCGGATCGACGTCCTTCGCGAGGTCCTGACCGAACGCGGTCTGTGGTGAGCCCCGACCCCACGCCGACGGCACACCAACCCGTGGGCGACCGTCCGGTGCCGAAGTACAAGATCGCCACCTGGGCCCTGTGGGACTGGGGATCGGCAGCCTTCAACGCCGTCATCGTCACCTTCGTCTTCGCCCCCTACGTGGCCTCCTCGGTCGCACCGGCCGACGGCCCGATCAGCGGAAGCGAGTACATCGCCCGGGCGATGGCGGTCACCGGTCTGGTGGTCGCACTGATTGCTCCGCTGATGGGCCAGCGTTCGGATGCCCGCGGTACGCGGAGACGCAGTGTGGCCATCTGGTCCGGACTCACCTGGCTGTCGATGGCGGCGCTCTACCTGGTCGAGGACACCCCGGACCATCTGCTGCTGGCGCTGGTCCTGCTCGGCGTCGGCAACCTGTTCTTCGAACTGGCGGAGGTCAACTACTTCGCCATGATCGGCCAGATCTCCACCCCCGAGAACGTCGGCCGGATCTCCGGGATCGGTTGGGCCGCCGGCTACTTCGGCGGCATCGTGTTGCTGGCGCTGCTCTACTTCGGCCTGATCGCCCCCGATGTCGGCTGGTTCGGTGTCACCTCGGTGGACGGTCAGCGCTACCGGATGGTCGCCCTGCTCGCCGCCGGCTGGTTCGCGATCTTCGGTCTGCCGCTGCTGTTGACGATCGAGCGGAACACTCCGCCGGCGGGTGCTCGGGCGCTCGGGCTGCTCGATTCCTACCGCAAACTGTTCGCCGACCTGCGACGGTTGTGGCGCTCGGATCGGCGCGCGGTCTGGTTCCTGCTGGCCGCGGCGATCTATCGCGACGGTCTGGCCTCGGTGTTCACACTCGGTGCCGTGCTGGCCGTGAGCATCTACGGGCTCTCCGAGGCCGATGTGCTGATCTTCGGCATCGTCGCCAATGTGGTCGCCGGGGTGGCGGCACTGGCCGGCGGGTGGATCGAGGACCGGGTCGGTACGAAACGGGTGATCCTGATCGCCTTGGGGATACTGGTCGCCTCCGCGACGGTGCTGCTGTTCGCCGCCGGACCGACCATGTTCTGGATCTTCGGGTTGATCCTCTGCATCTCGGTCGGGCCCGCTCAGGCCTCCTCCCGGTCCTACCTGGCCCAGATCGCACCGCGCAGCGCCGAGGGTGAGATGTTCGGTCTCTACGCCACCAGCGGTCGGGCGGTCTCCCTGCTCGGCCCCGGGCTCTTCGCGCTGATCGCCGCCATCGCCTCCGAACGCTTCGGCATCCTCGGGATCATCCTGCTGCTGGTGGTCGGTGCGGCGATCCTGTGGCGGCTGCCGAACCGCCCCGAGGAAACCCCCGCGATCGCCGACTGAGCGTCGCTGCGCGCACTGACCCCCACAGGCGTCACGCGCCCCCCGATTGCGTCTGTTCCGCAGCATCTGCAGCTATGAGGCCGGTTTGGCTGCGTTTCCTGCGGAATAGATGGGACGGGCGACACCGTTTCGCTCCAAGCGCCGAGGGCCTGGGAGTCGGCGGGCTGGGAGCCGGAGAGGCTGGAAAACTCGGCTGTATCTGGGGAAAAGCCCCCGGATCCCACCGCCGGGGCGTCGCGCGTGCCACGATGGGAGCAGCTTTCACCGGGAACATTTTCCCGCCGCCCGACGTTGACAACGATGAGTCCACGACCCGAGGAGACATGATGGCCGATCGTTCATTGCGTGGTACGGGCCTGGGCAGCAAGAGCTTCGAGGACGAGGGTGGCGTCGAGTTCGCCGCTCGCCAGGAGCTCGGCTTCGACTGCCCGCGCGGCCACCACTTCACCAAGACCTTCGCTGTGGAGGCCGAACTGCCCACCGAGTGGGAGTGCCCCCGCTGCGGTGCCGAGAGCCTCCGATCCGACGGCGTCCGGGGTGAGGCGAAGGAGACCAAGCCGGTACGTACCCACTGGGACATGCTGCTGGAACGCCGTTCGATCGCCGAGCTGGAGGAACTCCTCAGCGAGCGGTTGACCCTGCTCCGGGCCGGCGAACTGCGTCCGATGGAGATCCACAAGCCGCAGACCACCCGTCGCCGCAGCGCCTGAGCGCGTAGCGCGAAGGCCCCGACGTGACCGGGGCAGCGGCTCGGACAGCGACGAGAACAGGGACCGAGCCCGATGGGGCACGGTCCCTGTTGCATGTCCGGGGTTGCATGTCCGGGGTTGCATGTTCGGGCCCGGTTCGCTGATGATCACCGGCAGCTGGTCCTCGGTGACCTGTCTTCACCTCCGAGCCCGGTAGTCGCGATCGGACGGCGCTCAGGGGATCGCTAGGGCTCGAGCCGACGGTGCTCGGGATCGACGACATCACCGGAGACCACGTCACCCTCGACCACCTCGCCGTCGATCACCGTGCCGCCCATCCGACCGCGCTGGGTCTGGAACTGATCGGTCAGGCCACCGAACCGACGCCGCAGACAGCGCGACAGCAGGCGCCTCGGCAGAGGCCGGGTGAACGGCAGCAGCAGGATCAGGGCGATCACGTCGGTGATCAGACCGGGGACGATCAGGGCGATCCCGCCCAGCATCACCAGGCCGCTGTCGAGCAGTTCGGTGGTTGGGGTACGACCGGCGGCCGAGGCCTCGGCCAGACGCTCCCAGGTCTTGCCGCCCTCCCGCCGGGTCAGCCAGCTGCCGAGCAGGGCACCCACGATCAGCACCAGCAGGGTCCACCAGCCGATCCAGCGCACCACCTGGACCAGGACCAGGATCTCCAACAAGGGCAGCAGCAGGAACAGGGCCAGGACCAACCGGCCCTTGAAGCCGAGGCCCTGCCCGGCCGGTCGTCGGGGCATCGTCCCGTCACTGCTCATGGGTCAAGTCTGCCCGATCGGGCCAACTCGGTGAGGCGGTTCAGCGACCGCCGGAGCGGGAGGAGACCGATGCCCGCCGAGTACGTCCGGCCAGCCGGCGGCCAAGCTGTCGCAGCTGCCCGAGCCGGTGGTTGATCCCCCACCAGGCCGTCCGCAGCATGGCCTCGACGACGATGTCCTTGCTCATCTTCGAGGCACCGTGTTCGCGCTCGACGAAGGTGATCGGGACCTCCACCACCCGGAACCCGCTGCGCAGAGTCCGCCAGGTGAGGTCGACCTGGAAGCAGTAACCGGCCGAGGCGACATCATCGAGCTGGATCGCCCGCAGGGTGTCGGCGCGGAACGCGTTGTAACCACCGGTGGCGTCCTTGACATCGATGCCGAGCCACAGGCGTACCCAGATGCTCGCGCCGCGGGAGAGGATCTCCCGCGAGGCCGGCCAGTTCACCAGTTCGCCACCCGGCACCCAGCGCGAGCCCTTCACCATGTCGGCGTGGTCCAGCGCGTTCAGCAGCCGCGGCAGTTGCTCGGGCTGGTGGGAGCCGTCGGCATCGCACTGGACGATCACGCCGTACCCGCGCTGCAGCGCCCAGTCGAAACCGGCCAGGTAGGCAGCGCCGAGCCCTTCCTTGCCGGCCCGGTGCAGGACGTGCACCTGCGGATCCGCGGCGGCCAGTTCGTCGGCCAGCCGGCCGGTGCCGTCGGGTGAGTTGTCGTCGGCGATCAGCACGTGCGCCGCCGGTACCGCCGAGCGCAGCCGAGCGACCAGGGAGGCAATGTTCTCCGCCTCGTTGTAGGTCGGGACGACCACCAAGGGCGTGGCGGTGCCCGGTTCGGATGCCGTGGGGTGTTCTGCGGACAAGGGTGAGGATCCTCGCTGGTTGGTCGTGCGTACTGCGGCGATGCTACTTGCTGGCACGCCTGCGGCTCAGCAGCGCCATGCCGACCCCGAGCAGTCCGAGTCCGGCCAGAGCCCAGCTGAGCTGGCTGCCGATCACCATGGCCGGGGTCCTGGCCGTCCGCAGCGGCATTTCCACCACCGTCGAGTCCGAGGTACCGGCCTTGGTGGACCAGACGATGGTGCCGTTGCGGTCGACGAATCCGGACAGCGCGTTGGTGGTGGCGATCGCCACCTCCCGGCGGGTCTCCATCGCCCGGGCCCGGGTGATGGCGAACTGCTGGTCGAGCTGTCCGGTGCCGAGATAGGTGGCGTTGTTGGACTGCACCACGAACAGCTGGCTGCTGTCGGTGGCGGCGGCGACGGTGTCGTCATAGGCCAGTTCGAAACAGATCACGTTGCCGATCCGTACCTGCCGCCCGTCGTTCAAGGTGACGTCCAGCACCCCCGGTCCGGTGCCGGGTACGCCTTGGGAGCCGACCAGTTCGAGCATCGGGATCAGCGGCAGAAGCTGGTCGCGGAAGGGGATGTACTCACCGAACGGCACCAGGTTCTGCTTGTCGGTACGGGCCTCGATGCTGCCGTCGGGGGTCCACCACAGGGCACTGGTCTGCCGCTCGTCCTCCCCCGGTCCCTGCATCACCGCACCGACCAGGATCGGTACGGCGGCCACGGCGACGGCATTCTGCACCGTCAGCCTGGTCTGCGGATCACGGGTGGGATCGATGTCGGTGGAGTTCTCCGGCCAGAGCAGGAAGTCGGGCCTGGCCAGTCCCTGACCGCTGTTCACCTTCGCCATCAGACCGACGGTCTCGCTGAGGTGGTTGTTGGTCACCGCCCTGGCCCGGCCGATGGCATAGAGGCCGACGCCGTCGACATTGCCCTGCACGATGCCGACCTGCACCGAACCTGCCGTACCGGCTTCGGGTTCGGGTTGCCAGGCCCGGGCCGCCAGACCGATCACGATGGCCAGGGTGGTCAATCCCACCCCGGTCGCCACGATCCGCCGCCGATCACCCCGCGGCCAGGCCAGGACCGCCGCCGCCAGCCCCTGGGCTGCCAGTGCGGTGAGGAAGCTGAGCCCGCTGACGCCGACGAAGGCCAGGGTGCCGGCGAGCGGGGTGTCGACCATGGCGTAGCCCAACCGGCTCCAGCCGAAACCGTCGAAGGGGATCCGGGAGTAGGCGAACTCGCAGGTGGTCCACACCGCAGCCGACCACAACGGCCACCAGCGAAGCCGACTGGCCAGGGCCAGGCCGATACCGAGCAGCCCGAAGAACAGCGACTCGAAGGCGACCAGCGCGATCGCCACCGGGACCGCGATCACCTGCACCCAGCCGATGCTGACGGTCAACATGCCGAGGCCGAAGACATAACCGATGGCGAAACCCTGGCGCGGTCGCCTGCCGCGACACAGCAGGCTCAAGGCGGCGACCCCGAGCAGCAGCAGCGGCCACAGGGCGAACGGTTCGAAACCGAACCCGACCGCCAGCCCGGCGAGCAGGGCGACACCGACGCGCCGCCAGTTGGTCGCCGGACGTGAGGTCGTGGTTTCGGCAGGTGGGCTGAGCAGCACGGGCCAAGAGTAGGTCAACCGACGGGTTCACCTCACCGCGACGGGCTCAGAGCACCACCCGGTCCTCGAACGGCACCGACAGCACCAAGGTGGTCAGGGTCGCCACCGCCAGTTCGGTCCGGATCCGGGCCAGCAGACCTTCCAGGGCCAGCGGGTGCTCGACCTGCACCTTCAACAGATAGCTCGAGTCGCCGGCGACGGAGTAGCAGGAGACGATCTCCGGTATCGGAGACATCCGTTCGGGCAGATCGTCGTGCAGGCTGGGATTCAGTGGCCGGATCGCGATGAACGCGGTGAGGGTACGGTCCAGTGCGGCCGGGTCGATCCGGGCGTGATAGCCGGTGATCACCCCGCGTTGCTCCAGCCGGCGGACCCGCTGCTGGGCCGCAGAGGTCGACAGTCCGGTGTGCTTGCCGATGTCGGTGTAGGACATCCGGCCGTCGGCGGCCAACAGCGCAAGGATCTTCCGGTCGGTTTCCTCCATCCGGCCATCTTTGCAGCAATCACCACCACGGGTCGCGCAGATCCGATCCGTGGTTCAATCGGCCTCGATGAACTCGCTGATGCTGGTCGACACCGCCTCGCTGTACTTCCGGGCCTTCTACGGCCTGCCCTCCACCTTGCGCTCACCCGAGGGCGAACCGGTCAACGCCGTCCGTGGCCTGCTCGACTTCCTGGCCCGGTTGATCACCGATCAGCGCCCGAGCAGTCTGGTCTGCTGCTGGGACAACGACTGGCGGCCCGGCTGGCGGGTCGACCTGCTCCCCAGCTACAAGACCCATCGGGTGGCCGAGGATGCCTCCGCGGTGGCCGACATCATCGGTGCCGGCGGCACCGGTGCGGAGTCGGGTCAGGCCGAGGAAGCACCGGACGAACTCGGTCCGCAGGTGCCGGTGATCGCCGAGGTGCTGCAGTCCCTGCAGATCCCGATTCAGGGGGTGGACGGGTATGAGGCCGATGACGTGATCGGCAGTCTGGCCAGCCAGGCGGACCGGCCGGTCGACGTGGTCACCGGGGACCGGGACCTGTTCCAGCTGGTCGATGATGCCGAGGGCATCCGGGTGATCTACACCGCCCGGGGAATGAGTCGACTCGCCATGGTCGACGAGGCTTGGATCCGCGACAAGTACGGCATCAGCGCCTCCCAGTACGCCGATTTCGCCAGCCTGCGCGGTGACCCCTCCGACGGCATCCCCGGGGTGAGCGGGATCGGGGAGAAGACCGCGGCGAGTCTGCTCAGCACCTACGGCGACCTGAACGGCATCCTGGCCGCCGCCTCCGATCCGGACAGTGCATTGACCACCGCCACCCGGCGCAAGTTCGCCGCGGCGATCGACTATCTCGGCGTCGCCGGGGAGGTGGTACGGGTGGCCCGCGACCTGCAGCTGCCGGCACCTCCGCCGCTGCCCGGCCCTCCGGGGGCGGCCTTCGACGCCCTGGCCGAACGCTGGGGCCTGGGCAGTTCAGCCGATCGGATCCGTACCGCGCTGGGCGCCACGGCTGACTGAACCGGCGAGCCGCCCGCAAATTCACTGACAATTGGCGCTGCGCTCATTACCCTGTTCCTGTCCGGCCACCGAGGTCGGACATGTTGACCACGTCCGCCATCGGCGGCGCGCAGGCGGAAGGGGGTGCACCCATGGACCGACGGATCGGGAACGGCGGACCGAGGAATCTCGGACATGCCGAGGAACTGACCCCGCGTGGAATGCGTGTGCGGATACCTGTCCGCCCCAGGAGGACCCCGATCGGTGTCCTTTCTGCCGATCTGCCGCCCGCGCCTCGTGCCGGGCGGTTTTTTGTTGCCCGGGTGGATGTTGCCCGGATGCACGCCGGCCGCTGCCGGCATCCCCGACCGCGTTGGAGGAGGTCTCGGTGATGAGTGGTGTGCTGGTTCTGAACGCCGACAACACCGCATTGCACACGGTGTCGGTGAAGCATGCGATCGGGATGCTGGTCCGCGAGGTCGCGATCGTCGAACAGGCCCGCGAGGGGGCGGTGATCGGACCGTACCCGTGGCCGCTGGTGCTACGGCTGGTCCGGTACGTGAAGACGGCCTTCCTCTATTCCCGGGCCCCGGGGTGGACCAAGCGTGGGGTGTTGCGCCGGGACCGGCACCGCTGTGCCTACTGCGGTGCCCACGCCTCGACCGTCGACCACCTGCAACCGGTCTCGCGCGGCGGCCAGAACACCTGGTTGAACACCGTGGCGGCCTGCGGTCCATGCAATGCCCGGAAGGCGAACCGGACACCGCGGGAGGCCGGGATGAGCCTGGCCTGGAAGGCGACCGTACCGACCCGGGCTTCGCTGGTCCGCTGATCCCGACGGGGGTCAGCGGGTCAGTTCGTAGACTGCCGAGCCGGCGCGCAGGTTGGCCACCTTGGTCGACCAGTCGCGTTGGCGTCCCTGTTCGTCGAGGATGATCCGGCGTTTGATCCGCAACCCGACATCGGCGAAGAAGTCCTCCAGGTCGACGATCGTCGCGTGGTGGATGTTGGGCGTGTTGTACCACGCGTAGGGCAGTTCCCGCGACATCGGCATCCGGCCGCGGAGCAGCCGCAGACGGTGCCGCCAGAGGCCGAAGTTCGGCACCGAGACGATCATGGTCGGCGCGATCCGGCTCATCTGCCCCAGCACCTCGGCCGGTTGCCCGATCACCTGCAGGGTCTTGGACAGGATCACCACATCGTAGGAGTCGGTGCCGAAGTGACCGACATGATCATCCACGTCACGCTCCAGCACCGGTACGCCGGCCCAGATCGCCTGCAGCACCGCGTCCGGATCGATCTCCACACCGGTGATCCGGCAGCCGTGATGGTCCCGCAGGTGCACCAGCAGGTCACCCGGGCCGCAGCCGAGGTCGAGCACCCGGGAGTCGTTGGGGACCAGTTCGGCCAGCAGTTGCAGGTCCTGGCGCAGACCGATGTGGTTCATACCCCTCCCCCGTCCTCTTCGGGCCCGTGATGGCTGAGGAAGGCCCGGACGGTGTCCTGGTAGCGGTCGACATCGAGCAGGAAGGAGTCATGTCCCCACGGTGAGGGGATCTCCCGGAAGGTGACCGAGGCACCGCTGTCGAGCAACTGGTCGACGATCCGCAGTGAGTGCCCGGTGTCGAAGCGCCAGTCGGAGTCGAAGGAGATGACGCAGAAGTCCGTACCGACCTCGGCGGCCCGGGCGGCCACCCCTTCGGTGGCGAAGGGGTCGAAGTAGTCCATCACCCGGGACAGGTAGAGATAGGACAAGGCGTCGAAGCGATTCAGGAAGCTGGTCGCCTGGTGGGCCAGGTAGGACTCGACGGCGAAGTCGATGCCGAAGCCACCGCCGGTGCGCCCCGGGCTCTGGAACCGGCGACCGAACTTCTCCGACATCGCCTCCTCCGACAGGTAGGTGATGTGCGCCATCATCCGGGCGATGGACAGACCGGTCGAGGGTACGCTGCCGGTCTCCCCGTACCGTCCGCTGGCGAAGCCGGGATCGCGCAGGATCGCCTCCCGGGCGACCGCGGAGAAGGCGATGTTCTGTGCGGTCAGCCGGCTGGAGGCGGCGATGATCACCGCATGCCGCAGATCCTGGGGATGGTCCAGCGCCCACTGCAGCACCTGCATCCCGCCGAGTGAACCACCGACGGCGGCGTGCAGTCTGCGTACCCCGAGATGGGCGGCCAGGGCCCGGTGGACGGTGACGAAATCGGCCATCTGCAGCAGCGGGAAGTCCAGCCCCCAGATCTCGCCACCGTCCTCGCGGGCACAGGACGGACCGGTGGTCCCCTGGCAACCGCCGAGCAGGTTCGGGCAGATCACGAAGTAGCGGTCGGTGTCGATCGGTTTGCCCGGCCCGACCATGGTCTCCCACCAGCCGGGCCGGCCATCGGTGCGGGGCCCGATGACCTGGGCATCACCGGTCAGGGCGTGACAGATGAAGACGGCGTTGTCACCGGTCTCGTTCAGTGTGCCGTGGGTGGTGTAGGCGACGTCAACGAGCTCCAGCTGCTGACCACTGGCCAGGGTCAACGGCTGGTCGGCATCGTAGAGGCGGACCGTCGGCACTCCCGCACGCTATGGTGCGCCGCCCGGGTGAGGCGCGGTCGTCTCAGTGTGTGGAACCGGTGGCGCCGGTGCCGTGGCCTGCCAGGGGCAGCCGGGCGAGCACTTCGTGTCGGGCGCCGGTGCTGTGCAACCGGGAGCTGAACAGCAGCAGTTCGGAGATCTCGAAGACCGGGCCGGAGTAGGTCTGCAGGATGCCCAGCCATCGACCGACCTCGAACCGCTGACGAGCCCGGGCCAGGGTCAGGTGGGCGGTGAAGGCGGCACCGTCGGGATCGGCGCCGACTCGGCTGCCGGCATTGCGGGTACGGCGGCTCAGCGCCGACAGTTCCTCGGCTCCCGGATCGACTGCCAGCCACAGCACCCTGGCCGCTTCGGGCCGGCCGAAGAAGCCGGCACCGCGCAGTCGGGCCTCGAAGGGCGCCGACCTGGCCACCGCGGCGGCCAGCTCCTCGATCAGCGGTTCGACCACGCGTTCGGCCACATCGCCGAAGAAGGCGGTCGTCAGATGCCACTGCTCCGGCGGGGACCAGCGCAACCGTTCATCGGCACCCATCCGGGGTTCGACGAAGGTGAGCAGATGCTGCTGCACCGGTTCGGACAACTGGGCGGCGACGAACAGACGTAGACCCATCCCGGTCAGTCTAGGCCGATCCGCCTGCCGCAGAACCTAGTCTGTCCCCATGGCAGAGATCGCTGACAATCCCGGTGCCGACCCGCACCCGACGGGATCGGATCCCGCCCCGGCGGTCACAGCACCTGCCGGGCAGAACGAGAGCACCCGCACCGTGATCATCGCCTTCGTGGCCAATGCGGTGGTCGCCATCGCCAAGTCCGTGGCGGCGGCGATCACCGGTTCGGCTTCGATGCTGGCCGAGGCCGCGCACTCCTGGGCCGACACCGGCAACGAGATCTTCCTGCTGATCGCCGACCGGCGCAGCCGCCGGCCACGGGATCGGTCCCATCCGCTCGGTTACGGCCGCGAAGCCTATGTCTGGTCGATGTTCGCCGGGTTCGGTCTGTTCACCGTCGGTGCCGTGGTGTCGATCGCCAATGGTGTGGACGCGCTGCTGAACCCCGAGGCCGCCTCCGACTTCGTGATCAACTACATCGTGATCGGCATCGCCTTCGTGCTCGAGGGGACCTCGTTCCGGCAGGCGCTGAAGGAGGCGCGAACCGAGAGCGACCTGGCCCATGTCTCAGTCGGCGAGGTGATCAACCACACCTCGGTGCCGACCCTGCGGGCGGTCTTCGTCGAGGACTTCGGGGCGCTGCTCGGCCTGGCGGTGGCGTTGCTCGGCAACATCGCCCACCAGGTGACCGGCAGCTCGTTGCCGGATGCGATCGGCTCGATCCTGATCGGCCTGTTGCTGGCGGTGATGGCGATCTTCCTGATCGAACGCAACCGGGAATTCCTGGTCGGTCAGTCCGTGCCGCCGCGGGTGTTCAATGCCGCGCTGGCCGAGCTCCGGGCCCGCCCGGAGGTCGATCGCGTGAGCTACCTGCACTGCTCCTTCGTCGGGCCCCGGCAGATCTACCTGATCGCCGCCGTCGACCTGGTCGGCAATGCTCCCGAGGCCTCCCTGGCGGTACGACTGCGCTCCCTGGAGGCCGATCTGGAGCAACGTCCGACGATCGCCGATGTGGTCCTCACCCTGTCCCTGCCCGATGCCCCCGAGGTCGAGCCGCGACCGCTGACCCGCAGCCGCCGCCGCTGAGCTCAGTCCTCGACCGGAATCACCCAGATCAGCTCACGCTCGGCAGCGGAGAGCTCGACGACATCGCCACCCACCCGTACCTGCAGCGAGGGGTTCGCGCCGCTGGCCGATGCCAGTTCCAACTCCCGGCCCGGCAGCAGGCCCGCCCCGGCCAACTGGCTCAGCTGCTCGGCGTCGTGATCACTGACCCGGCTGATCCGGTATCTACCGGCGGGCATCTGGGCCAGCACCTGCGACCGGTAGTCCGGCAGGTCACCGGTGCTGGTCGGGATCGGGTCCCCGTGGGGGTCGGTGGTGGGTCGGCCGAGGGCGCGGTCGATGCGTTCGACGAAGGTGGCCGAGACCGCATGTTCCAGGCGCTCGGCCTCGTCGTGCACCTCGTCCCAGCCGTACCCGAGGTGTTCGGCCAGGAAGGTCTCCAGCAGCCGGTGCCGGCGTACCATCTCGACCGCCAGCCGTTCGCCGAGCGGGGTCAGGCTCACCGGACGGTACGGCTGGTAGTTGATCAATCCCTGGGCGGCCAGCCGCTTCATGGTGTCGGTGACGGCGGCTGCCGAGGTGTCGTGACGGGCGGCCAGTGCCTTGGTCGTGACCGGCCCGCCGCCCCATTCGGTGGCCGACCAGATGACCTTCAGATAGTCCTGGGCAACCGGGGTCAGCTCGGAGACGTCCATGATCGCCGGCTAACCCGTACCGGTGACGGTGAGGACGATCAGCACGACGTTCAGGGTGCAGATGACGACCGAGATCACGATGCCGATCAGCTTGGTCGCCAACCGGTTCACGAACTGGCCCATCAGCTCCCGGTCCGAGGTCAGCAACAGCAGCGGGATCACCGCGAACGGGATGCCGAAGCTGAGGATCACCTGACTGATCACCAGGGTCCAGGTCGGATCGGCTCCCAGCAGCAGGATGATCAACGCCGGGACCAGCGTGACCAGTCGCCGGACCACCACCGGGACCCTCCGGTGCAACAGGCCGCCCATGATCGCCGAACCGGCATAGGCGCCGACCGCCGTCGAGGCCAGCCCGGAGGCAAGCAGGCCGATCGCGAAGATCACCCCGACGGTCGCGCCCAGATGGGAGACGATCGCAGCGTGGGCGCCGGTGATCGTGTCGGTACCACCGACCCCGCGCAGACTGCCGGCGGCGAGCAGCAGCATGGCGACGTTCACCCCGCCGGCGACGGTCAGCGACAGCCCGACGTCCCAGCGGGTGGCCCGCAGGATCTCCAGGATCCGGGGCTTGCTCAGTTCGACCCCGTGACGGTCCCGGGTGAGGGCGGAGTGGAGGTAGATCACGTGCGGCATCACCGTGGCCCCGAGCATGCTGGCGGCCAGCAGCACCGATTCCGATCCGGCGAACCGTGGTACGAGACCCCCGGCGACCTGTCCCCAATCGGGTGGCGAAACGAACAGCCCGGCGAGGAAGCCGACCACGATCACCCCGAGCAGGGTGATGATCACGGCCTCGAAGATGCGTTGACGCCGTCGTGTCTGCAGCACGAGCAGCCCCATCGAGGCGATGCCGATGATCAGTCCGCCGACCGGCAGTGGCAGCCCGAAGAGCAGGTACAGGGCCAGCGCACCACCGATCACCTCGGCCACGTCGGTCGCCGCGGCGATCAACTCGGCCTGGGCCCAGTACGGCAGCCGCGCCCAGCCCGGCAGCCGGTCGCGCATCAGTTCGGGCAGGGTCCGCCCGGTGACCAGTCCGAGCTTCGCCGACAGGTACTGCACCACCGCAGCCATCAGGCCGGCCAGCACCAGGACCCAGACCAGCAGGTAGCCCAGGGTCGCTCCCGCAGTCAGGTTGGCCGCGACATTGCCCGGGTCGACATAGGCGACCGCTGCGACGAAGGCAGGTCCGAGCAGGAGTGGTCCGCGAACCCGGTGCTCGGTTTTCCTCACGGCCAAAGTTAAGCACGCTTAACTTGCTGCGACAATGACCGCGGGGGGTGTCGCCGACAGCGACCGGTGATTCCGGCCGGGGACGCGCCAACGGGCCGGAGCCGCCGATGCACTCGGTGCAGATCGGTAGCTTCGGCCCGTCGCGGTCGGTGCTCGGGCAGCCGGTGCTGCCCGGAACTCAGAACTACCCGGTACGCAACCCGCTACTCAGGGCTGGTCGACCAGTAGCTCCCCGGAGTTGTACTGCTTGCGGATCACCTTCTTGTCGAACTTGCCGACCGAGGTACGCGGTACTGCCGGGATGAAGCTGAAGGCATCCGGCAACTGCCACTTGGCGAAGCTCTCGGCCAGGTGGTTGCGCAACTCCTCCGGTGTGGCGCTGGCCCCCTCCTTCAGCACCACGGCGGCCAGCGGCCGCTCCTGCCACTTCTCGTCCGGAATACCGATCACCGCGGCCTCCTTCACCGACGGATGACCCATCAGGGCGTTCTCCAGATCCACCGAGGAGATCCACTCGCCACCGGACTTGATCACGTCCTTCGCCCGGTCGCTGAGGCTGATGTGGTGGTAGCGGTCGAGGCTGCCGACATCACCGGTACGCAGCCAGCCGTTGTCGAACTTCTCCGCCACCTCCGGATCGTCGCTGTTGTAGTAGGTCGCGGTCACCCAGGGGCCACGGACCTCCAACTCGCCGACCGAGACTCCGTCGGCCGGCAGCACACTGCCGTCGTCGGCGACGATCCGCGCCTGCACACCGACCAGCGGTCGTCCCTGCAGACCGCGATAGGCCCAGATCTCCTCCCCTTCCACTCCCAGGGGCTCGCCGGAGACCGAGGCCAGGGGCGAGGTCTCGGTCATCCCCCACGCCTGCTTGACCAACAATCCGTGCCGATCGAGCAGCGCCTTCTGCAGGCTCACCGGCACCGCCGAACCGCCGCAGAGGATCAGCCGCAGCGACTTCGGCGCCAGCTCGGGGTGCTGATCGAGGTAGAGCAGGACATCGTTCCAGATGGTCGGCACGGCACCGGAGACCGTCGGCAGGCTGGCGTTCATGAACCGGGTCAGCGGTTCGGCCTGCAGCCAGCGATCGGGCATGCACAGCGAGGCGCCACTCATCAGTGCCGCATAGGCCAGTCCCCACGAGTTGGCGTGGAACATCGGCACGATCGGCAGCACCCGGTCGGCGAAGGTCAGGCCGGCGACATTGCCGGTGCAGGCAGCCTGGGAATGCAACCAGGCCGAACGGTGGCTGTAGACCACACCCTTCGGGTTGCCGGTGGTACCCGAGGTGTAACACATGGCTGCGGCCGAACGCTCGTCGACCTCGGGCCAATCGAAGGAGGTGGGCTGCTCGGCCAACAGGTCGTCATAGATCAACACCTGCTTGCCACTGGCACGCAGCGAATCCAGATCGGCGGCTGCGGCATCCGGGCCGGCGACCAGGACGTGGTTCACCGTCGTCATCTGCGCCAACTGCGGCGCCAGCAGCGGCACCAGCGAATCATCGACGATGATCACCTTGTCCTCGGCGTGGTTGGCCACATAGACCAACTGCTCGGGGAACAACCGGATGTTCAGGGTGTGCAGGACCGCGCCCATCGACGGGATCGCCAGGTAGGCCTCGAGATGCTCGGCATTGTTCCACTGGAACGTGCCCACCCGGTCGTCGCCGGAAATACCCAGTGCCCGCAGGGCATTGGCCAGCTGCGCGGCCCGGGCGCCCAGTCCGCCGTAGGACTGCGAACGCGTACCGTCGGCGGTGGCTGTGACCACCTCGGAATCGTGGTGGACAACCGTCCCGTGCTGCAGGATCGAACCGATCGTCAGATCGACCTCTTGCATCGTGCTCTTCATCGAACCCCTCCCGTACCGTCATTGGTGGGCAGTCTTGCCGGGTACGGCGGGGGAGCACAAGATGGCCGCGCCGGAGAGAGATCACGGAGACAGGTCGACCCGGTTCAGGCCGGTCCGTTCAGGACGACCTGTTCAGGACGACCTGTCAGGCCGGTCCGAGGGTGGCGGTCAATGCGGCGTCGAGGTCGGCTCGCAGATCCTCGACCGCCTCCAGCCCGACCGAGAAGCGCAGGTGCCCCCAGCGGCGGAACGGCTCGGGATAGGCCGCCACCCGGGGACCGCCGGTACCGACATGGACGATCAGGGACTCGTCATGGCCCAGGGAGACCGCGGAGGTGATCACCTTCAGCTGGGCGACGAACCGGTTCTGCACGTCGGCGTCCCCGCGCAGGGCGAAGCAGAGCATTGCGCCGTACCCGCGTCCGCCGAACTGCCGGGTGGCCAGATCGTGCTGTGGATGCTCCGGAAGCCCCGGATGGGCGACATAGGCGATCCGGGGATCGGCGGCCAGGTGCTGGGCCAGGGTGAGGGCACTGGCCTGCTGCTGGGCGAGCCGCAAGGGCAAGGTGATCGAGCCACGGGAGATCAGCCAGGCATTGAACGGGGAGATGGCCCCGCCGACGTCGACCATCGCCTCGGAACGGATCCGGTCGATCAGCTCCCGCCGGCCGATCACCGCACCGCCCATGGCATCACCGTGACCGTTGATGTACTTGGTCAACGAGTGGACGACCAGATCCGCACCGTCGGCCAGCGGCCGGTACAGCGGCGGCGGGGTGAAGGTGGAGTCCACCGACAGCAGCGCACCGTGCTCGTGCGCGATCCGACCGATCGCGGCGATATCGGTGATCTTGGTGGTCGGATTGCCGATCGTCTCGGTGTGCACCAGTCGGGTCCGTGGCCGGATCGCCGCCCGTACCGCCTCGGCGTCGGAGGCATCGACGAAGGTCGCCTCGATGCCGTACTTGTCGGGCAGCAGTTCGGCGAACAGCCGCCAGGTCGCCTCGTAGGTCACATCGGCGACCACCACATGGTCACCGGACCGGAGGAAGGTGAAGAAGATCGCGTGCAGGGCCGCCACTCCGGTGGCCAGCGCAACAGCGTCTTCCCCGCCCTCCAGGGCGGCGAGCTTCTGCTGCAGGGCGATCTGGTTCACCCCCGAGTTGCGGGTGTAGAGCGCGACATCGGTACCCGACCAGTCGATCGTCGACGGATCCTCGGGCAGCGCATAGGAGTTGGCCATCACCAACGGGGTACGGATCGCCCCGGTGCCGGGATCGATCCGGTTGCCGGCATGGACTGCCACGGTGGCGAACTCGAGGGACTCGGGCTGGTGTTTGTCCGGGCGGCTCATCGGTCCAGCCTAGGCATCCGGGGCCCGGCGGATCAGTGGTGTTCGCTGTGCGGAAGGTCGAACCGATGCCGGCGTACGACCACCGGACCCTGCCCGCCGCTGACCTGCAGCGCCAGCAGTTCGCGGCGTGATCGCAGCCACCACACGAGCAGCCGACCGAGGCCGAGCGCGGTGATCAGCGCGATCGTGCCGAACGCCCAGCGGTAGCTTTCGGCGACCCCGGTCCGGGCGCCGGCCAGATCCAGCACCACACCGACGGCGACCGAGCACAGGGCGGTCGCCGTCCAGCCGCCGGCATTGGCATACCCGGTACCGGTGGAGAGCCGCTGCCGGGGCTGGTAGTCACGGGCGAGCATGAAGGCGACGGCCGAGGCCGGGCCACCCGATGCCATCACCGTGATCGCGGCGATCACCACCGGGAACGGCGGCCGACCGTCTGGCCAGGCGGTGAAGGTCACCCAGACGAGCAGGTTCAGTAAGCAGGTGACGATCACCAGGGGCATCCGCAGGTCGGGCCGGGATCCCATGAACCAGCCGAAGACGACGGCGAGTCCGAGCTGGACCACCACCATCAGCATCAGCAGCGCCGAGGCGAGCGCGCGGTCGTACCCCAGGGCCTCGGTGAGGTACGGGAAACCCCACAACAACAAGAAGGTCGCCGATCCGCTCATGGTGGTGAAGTGCACCCAGAAGCTGAGCCGGCCGCCGGTCAGCGTGGCGGCGTCGCGGACATCGCGCAGCATCGCCCGCAGGTCGAAGTTCTTGGTCCGGGTCGGCGGATCCTGTTCCAGCGGCAGTTGCAGGTAAGGCGGTGTGACCGTACCCGGGCGGACCAGGATGAGTGCGTAGACCAGGCAGATGATCGCGGCGGTGGCGAACGACGGTCCCCAGCCGGCCACTGGCAGCAACATCGCCAGCGGCACCGTGGCCAGCACATTGCCGACCATGCCGAAGAAGCCCGACAACGAGGCCAGCATGGCGTAGCGCTCACCGGGGAACCAGGAGGTGAGCAGCCGCAGGACCGAGACATAGGTCAGCGCATCACCACAGCCGAGGACTCCGCGGGCCAGCAACGCCAGCCCGTAGGAGGGTACGAAGGCGAAGGTCAGCTGACCGATTCCCATCGTCAGGGCGGCGGCCAGCAACACCTTCCGCGGGCCGAACCGGTCGACCAGCAGGCCGGCCGGGATCTGCATCACGGCATAGACGCCGACCTGCAGCAGGACGAAGACACTCAACTGCCCGGGACCGATGCCGAACTTGATCATGGCGTCTGGACCGGCGACACCGAGGGTGCTGCGGTTGAAGACGGCCAGCAGGTAGACACCGGCGCCGGCGAACCAGACGAACCACGATCGCATCGTGACCGAGGGCTCAGCGCTCGACACCACTACCTGCCTTCACACCTCGTCCGTCCGGTCATCGGCATGCTACCCCTGCGATGGCCGCCGCAGCAGTGGTCCCACATCCTGCGATGTCAGCGGCCCCCGACAGCGGGTCCGTCGTACTCCAACGGCAGCGCCGGGGCCAGCCGCCGCAGTCGCAGGTTCGTCGACAGCAACGCGTCGTAGAGCTCGTCGAAGATCGGCAGCAACCCGGCCAGGGTGGCCGCCGCGGCAGGCTCGGGGCGGACCACGGTCTGCACGGTCATCAGATCGGCGGCCAGTTCGATCGAGCCGATCATCCCCAGTGCCTCCATCCCGAGCAGCGCGGCTCCGAAGCTGGAACCCTGCTCACCTTCGAGCAGCCCGATCTGGCTGCCCAGGGCATCGGCCAGGGTCTGTCGCCACAACCGATGGCGCATCACTCCCCCGGTCGCACGGATCTCGTTCACTGCGAGTCCGGCGGCCCGCATCGACTGCAGCACCAGCGCCAGTTGCAGACAGACCCCTTCGACCGCGGAGCGGATCAGGTGCCGGCGCTCGTGGGCCCGGGTCAGTCCGATCCAGGCACCGCGGGCGACACTGCTCCAGTGCGGTGCCCGCTCACTCAACAGGTACGGCAGCATCACCAGGCCACCGGAGCCGACCGGCACCTCGGCGGCCAGGTCGAGCAGGGCCCCCGGATCCAGATCGGGCTCGGCGATCTGCTCGCGTACCCAGTCCAAGGTCACACCACCGTTGTTGATCGCACCGCCGATCACCCAGCGGTCCTCGGTCAGGGCGTAGCAGAAGACACCGCCGCGAGGATCGACTGCGGGTTTGTCCACGGTCACCCGCAGCGCCCCGCTGGTTCCGATCGAGCAGGCGGCCACGCCGGGCCGGACGGCGCCGACCCCGAGATTGGCCAACGGTCCGTCCCCGGCACCGACCACCACCCGGGTCCCGATCGGCAGGCCGGTCAGCTCGGCCGCTTCCTGCGTGATGCCGGGCAGGATTCTCGTGGTCGGCACCAGCTCGGGAAGTTGATCATCACGGATCCCGGCCAGGCCGAGCGCCTCCGGATCCCAGGCCAGGCGACCGATGTCCAGCAGGCCCGATCCCGATGCCAGTGAGTGGTCGACCACCAGCGCCCCGCAGAGCCGGAACAGCACCCAGTCCTTGATCCCGACCCAGAACGCCGCCTGGTCACAGATCCGGTGCTCCTGTTCGCGGAACCAGATCAGTTTCGTCAGCGGCGACATCGGATGGATCGGGGTACCGGTCCGGCGGTGCAGTGCGAGACCGGCGGTGGAGTTGCGCAGCCGCTCGGCCTGGGTGGCTGCCCTGGTGTCGGCCCAGGTGACCACCGGGGTGATCGGCGCCAGTTCGGTGTCCAGGGCCATCAGGCTGTGCATCGCCGAGGAGAAGGACAGCCCTGCCAGGCGGTCCGGATCGATCTGTGCGCTCACCTCGGCAATGGTCTGCAGCACGGCCTGCAGGATCAGTTGCGGATCCTGCACCACGTGGCCGGGGTGCGGGTCGTCCAGCGGATATCCCTGGGAGGCGGACACGAGTTCGGCCCCGGCGCTGCTGAAGGCGACCGACTTCGTCGCCGTGGTGCCCATGTCGACACCGATCACGATGTCGGCGGTGGCGCCGGTCGGCGTCGCCGGCTCCCTGCTCGGGCGGACGTCGCGGTCCATGCTGTCCATGGTCACACCTCAGGCGATCGCGTAGATGATCAACACCAGGACGAAGCCGACGACGGACTCGATCGACTGCTGGACCGTCCAGGTCTTCAAGGTGGTCTTCACATCCATCCCCATCAAGCGGCCGACCAACCAGAAGCCGGAGTCGTTGACGTGGCTGGCGAAGACCGAGCCGGCGGCCGCGGCAAGGGTGATGGCTCCGACCTCGACGGCATTGAAGCCACCGGTGGTGACCGCCGGGCCGAGCAGACCGGCGGTGGTCACAAGGGCGACGGTGGCCGAACCCTGGGCGACCCGCAGGGCGACCGCGATCACGTAGGCGGCGAAGATCACCGGCATCCCGAGGTCGGACAGGGTGTTGGCGAGTGCATCCCCGATGCCCGAGGTACGCAGCACTCCGCCGAACATGCCACCGGCGCCGGTGATCAGGATCACCGAAGCCACCGGGCCCAGGGTGCCGTCGACCAGCTTCTCCAGCGCGGTGCCGTTCTGCCCGCGGAACTTGCCCAGGACCAGCAGCGCCACCAGGGCGGTGATCAACAAGGCGATCGGTGAGTTGCCGAGCAGGATCAGCGCCTGTGCCCAGGTCTGCGAGGTGTCGACGACACCGGCCGTGCCGAGGCTGGTCAACCCGGTGTTGAGGAAGATCAACAGCAACGGCAGGGCCAGGATCGCCACCACCGTGCCGGCCGAGGGCGGATTCTCCGGCTGGTCCTCATCGGTGGCACCGAACAGATCGGGCACGATCATCGGGTACTTCGAGTTCACGAACTTCGCCCACAGGTAACCCGACACGTACCAGGTGGGGACCACGATCGCCAGACCGATCAGCAGCACGATCCCGAGATTGGCGCCGAAGAACTCCGAGGCCGAGACCGGGCCGGGATGCGGTGGTACGAAGACGTGCATCACCGAGAAGGCAGCCGCGCCGCTGAAGCCGTAGAGCAGCAGGTTCTGCCCGCCGATCCGCCGGGCGACGGCGAAGATGATCGGCAACATCACGACCAGGCCGGCGTCGAAGAAGATCGGGAAGCCGAGGATCAATGAGGTGAGGCCGAGGGCGAAGGCTGCCCGCTTCTCGCCGAAGATCTCGACCATCTTGTCCGCCACGGCCTTGGCGCCGCCGCTGGATTCGATCAACCGGCCGAGGATCGCACCCAGACCGATCAGCAGGGCCACCGAACCCAGCGTGCTGCCGAAACCGTCGACCAGGGTGTCGACGATCGAGCCCAGCGGAATGCCGGTGGCGACCGCGGTCAGCAACGAGACCACGATCAGCACCAGCAAGGCGTGCAGTTCGACCTTGATCACGAGGAAGAGGATCAGCACCACTGCGGCAAGGGCGATGCCGAGCAGCGGGCCGGCGCCCAGGGTCTGGGTCCATTCGTCCATGGGTTTCTCCGTTGAAAGCGCGGGTGTTCCCGCTGACAAATACTACTTATCGGCAGGCTAAGGTATCCCCCTGACATCCAGCAAGGGGGTTCGATGGCGAACGCAGTCCACCGCGGAGTGGTCGACGACCTCGGTCGACGGATCACGGCCGGCACCGTCGCGCCGGGCGCCGTCTTCACCGTCGCCCGACTGGAGGCCGACTACCAGGTCTCCCGCACCGTCGTCCGCGAGGCCGTCCGGGTGCTGGAGAGTCTGCGGCTGGTGGAATCCCGACGTCGTGTCGGACTTCGGGTACGGCCGCGCGACGAGTGGTGCGCCCTCGACCCGCAGGTGATCACCTGGAGCCTGGAAGGACCGTTCCGGCAGCGCCAACTGGCGGCCCTGATGGAGTTGCGGGTGGCGATCGAACCGGTCGCCGCCGAACTGGCCGCGACCCGGGCCAGCACCGCACAGCGGGCCGAACTGAACCGGCTGGCCGAGCAGCTGCGCTTCCTGGGCGAACAGTCCAAGGGCAACGACCCGGAGTTCCTGGCCGCGGACCTGGCCTTCCACGACACCTTGTTGCTGGCCTCGGGCAACCCGATGTTCATCGCATTGCGCGGGCCGATCGGCGAACTGCTCTGCGCCCGTGCGTCCTTCGGCCTGCACCCGGCCGTTCCCGAGGAGGGCACCCTGGAGGAGCATGTGGCCACCGCCGAGGCGATCGGGCAGGGAGCCGCAGCCGAGGCAAGGGCACACTCGGCCCGCCACATGGGCATCGTCCGTCGTGAGGTGGAACACGCCTGAGCCGGGCTGGGCAGCACCGCGACACCATCGGTGGCTTCATCCGAATGGCTTCCTGGATTCATCGCAGGACCCGTTGGACCACCGCACCAGGGCGACCCGTTAGATTCGCACCATGACGACGGCCAGGACAACGATGTACGCCAACCAGCTCGACTCCCCCGCCCCGCTCGCCGATCGGCCGCTGCACTGGCGGGAGACCGAGCGCCCCGTACCCGCAGCCGGGCAGCTGCTGATCAAGGTGATCGCCTGCGGTGTCTGCCGCTCGAATCTGCACATGATCGAAGGCGACTGGGTCGACGGGGGCGTACCCGCCATCTCCCCGATCGTTCCCGGGCACGAGGTCACCGGCACCGTGGTCGAGCTCGCCGAGGATGTCACCGGGTTCGAGCTCGGACAGACCGTCGGTGTGCAGCCGCTGTGGTGGACCTGCGAGGAGTGCGAGTTCTGCACCAGCGGCCGGGAGATGCTGTGCCACCAGCGCAAGATCACCGGTGAACACGTCGACGGCGGGTACGGCGAGTACATGCTGGCCACCGCCGCCCACACCTACGCCCTGCCCGACGGGCTGGACCCGGTGGACGCCGCTCCCCTGTTCTGCCCCGGCATCACCGCCTTCGGTGTGGTCGACAAACTCGACCTCGGTCCCGGCGACGTGGTGGCCGTCTTCGGCCTCGGCGGCGTGGGACACATGGCCGTGCAATTCGCAGCCCTGACCGGAGCCGAGGTGGTGGGCGTTGGCCGCAATCGCGACCACCTGGCCGTGGCGGTCGAGCTCGGCGCCTCCCGTACCGTCGACTCCACCGATGCCGATGCCCTGGCCGAGATCGCCGGCACCGCCGACGCGGTGCTCAACTTCGCCCCCGTCGACACGGTCACCGAGCAGGCTCTGGCCACCCTCAAATGGGGCGGCACCCTGGTCAGTGCCGTGCCGGTGACGGTCACCGACTTCCCGTTCAACACCGAACAGACCATCCGTGGCTCGGTCCTGGGCAACCGAGAACAGATGCAGGAGGTGCTGCGGCTGGCCGCCGAGGGCAAGGTCCGCACCGTCACCGAACGCTTCCCCCTGGACCGGGCCACCGAGGCACTGGACCGGCTGGCCGCCGGCACCCTGCGTTCGCGGGCCGTACTGGCTGCCGCCGAGACGCTCGACTGAGGAGACGCCATCGGCCGGGTACGGGTCGGCGGCGGGCATGATCGTCTTGGTGGGTTTCAGGCAGTCGGCTAGCATCGTTGCGACAGTGCCGGCGAACGTCCGGTGATGTTCAAGGACAGGACGAATTGACAGGGCCAGCTCCCGACCCCGCCAAACCCCATTCACCCCGCCCGGCCCTTCGCCCCGGCATCTCCCCGCAGCAGCCGATCGGTCACGCTGACCCGATCCCGGCACCCGGGTCGAGGACGCCGGTCGTCGATCGGCGGGCCACGCGCCAGGGCGAACCGCACCGTTCGGTGGTGCTGCCATGCTGATGACCCTGCTCTCGCTGCTGCTCGGCGTGCTGGTGGTCTTCGCGATCACTGCCGCCACAGGCTACTTCGTGGCCCAGGAGTTCGCCTACATGACCGTCGACCGGTCGCGGTTGCGCGCCGCCGCCGAGGCTGGCGATCCGGCCGCGGCACGGACGCTGAAGGTCACCCGCCGTACCTCGTTCATGCTCTCGGGTGCCCAACTCGGGATCACCGTCACCGGCCTGCTGGTCGGTTATGTCGCCGAGCCCCTGATCGGGCAGGCCTTCGGTGAGCTGCTCGGCGTCACCGGCGTACCGACCGCGGTCGGTGTCGCCATCGGTACGGTGCTCGCGCTGATCTTCGCCACCTTGGTGCAGATGCTCTTCGGTGAGTTGTTCCCGAAGAATCTCAGCATCGCCCGGCCCGAACCGGTCGCCCGCTGGCTGTCCCGCTCGACCCTGGGCTATCTGACGATCACCGGCTGGCTGATCTGGATCTTCGACACGTCGTCGAACCTGCTGCTGCGGGCCCTGCGGATCGAGCCGGTGCACGATGTGGAGTCCTCGGCCACGGTGACCGACCTCGAACACATCGTCGCCGACTCCCGGGAGTCCGGTGAGCTGACCGAGGAGATGTCGATCCTGCTGGACCGGGTGCTGGACTTCCCCAAGCACGACGTCGAACATGCCATGGTCCCCCGCAGCCGGGTCGACTACGTCGATGCCGACATCACCCTCGGTGAGGTGCGGGAGCTGATGCAGAGCGGGCATTCGCGCTACCCGGTGATCGGTGCCGACGACGAGATCCTCGGCGTGGTCCACCTGGTCGATGTGCTCGGGATCGAGGCCGAGGGTGATCAGGCCCGCTGGTCGGATCCGGCCACCAGCCTGCTCCGGCCGGCCGTGGTGGTACCCGAACTGATGCCGATGCCGAATGCGCTGCAGGCGATCGGGGCGGCCAAGGAGCAGCTCGCCGTCGTGATCGACGAATACGGCGGCATGACCGGCATCGTCACCGTGGAGGATCTGGTCGAGGAGATCGTCGGGGAGATCCGCGACGAGCACGATGAACCGGTCGAGCCGGAGTACCGCGTCGATGCGGTCAGTGGCGACTGGGTGTTCCGCGGCGACCTGCCGATCGACGAGGTCGAACGGGTGGTCGGGCGCGATCTTCCCCACGGTGACTACGAGACGATCGCCGGGTTGTTGATCGCCGAGAACGGTGCGCTGCCCGAGACCGGGGAGACGATCCGGTTGCGCTTGCCCGACGATCCGGGCGATCTGGCGGTGACCAGGGAGCCCGATCCCTGGTACCTCGAGGTCGAGGTCCGCGAGGTCGAGCAGTACGTACCGTCGCTGGTGATCGCGAAGCTGATCCCACCGGCGGACGATGATGATCATGACGACAGGTCGGTGGACCCGGCCAGTACCGACCAGCAGGAGGCGGACCGATGATGGAGAATCCGATCGTCGTACTGATCGCCACCGTCGCGCTGATCGGCCTCAGTGCCTTCTTCGTCGCCGTCGAGTTCGCGCTGATCTCGGCCAAGCGTCACCGCTTGGAGGATGCGGCAGGCCAGAGCCGGGCCGGGCGGGCGGCCCTGCGCAGTTCCACGGAGTTGTCGGTGATGCTGGCCGGTTCACAGTTGGGGATCACCGCCTGCACCCTGGCGCTGGGATCGGTGACCAAACCCGCGGTGCACCACTGGCTGACGCCGCTCTTCGAGTCCTGGGGCCTGCCCCTGATCGCCGCGGACGTGGCCGGTTTCGTGATCGCGTTGATCATCGTCACCTTCCTCCACCTGGTCGTCGGTGAAATGGCACCGAAGTCGTGGGCGATCGCCCATCCGGAGAAGTCCGCGACGTTGCTCGCCGTTCCGATGCGCGCCTTCATGTGGGTCACCCGGCCGGTGCTGAACCTGCTGAACAATGCGGCCAATGCTCTGCTGCACCGCGTCGGCGTGGAACCGGTGGACGAACTGGCCACAGGTCAGAGCCCGGATGCCCTGCGCCAGCTGGTGCGGCACTCGGCGAATGTCGGCGCACTGGATGCCAGCTACTCCGAGCAACTGTCCGGTGCGCTCGACCTCGGTCGGTTGCAGGTACGCGACCTAGTGGAGCCGCAGACCCCGGTGGCCGTTCCGGTCGAGGCCACCGTCGGCGAGGTGCAGCAGGCGAGCCGCCGCAGCGGGCACCTGCGGATCCTGGTCGGCGATCCGCAGCAACCAACCGGCCTGATCCACGTCCGCGACACGCTCACCCTTGCCTCGGACGGCCCGATCGATTCCCTGATCCGTCCGCTGTACGTGCTGGAACCCGATGCCACCGTGCTCACCGCGCTGGCCGAGATGCAGGAGGCCGGCTCGCAGCTGGCGGTGGTCCAGGACCGTGACGGCCTGCTCGGGGTGCTCACCCTGGCCGACATGCTGCGCGGACTTTTCCCCGAGGAAGCCGCGGCCTGAGCAGGCTGCGACTGCCACCACAGGAGCCTGGACCTGTCGGGTCCCGGCTCCTGCTGTTTTCGCCTGCTTCGCCGTGGGTCGGACCCGCAGGTCATCACCGTTCACCGGCGCATCGGCGAGTGTCGGTCAGGACTCCTCTGCCGACGCTTCGGCTCCCGGGCCACCGCCCGATGGCGGCTCACCGGACGGGGGCTCGCCGCCACCGGATGGCGGCTCTCCCCCGCCGCCGGGGCCGCCCTCACCACCTGCGCCGGGTCCGCCTTCGCCGCCCATCTCGCCGGCGGTGGGTTCTGTGCCGGTGTCGATCGGTACCTGCAATGAGGCGTGATAGCCCGCGTCGAGGTCACCGGTGACGGTTGCCAACTGGTTGACGCCTCCGTCGTCGCCGAAGACGTTGTCTGTCTCCAGGGTCAGCTGGGACATGTTGGTCACCGACTGCTCGTAACCGGTGGTGGCGTAGACGGTGTCGCAGATGTCCTGTGGCAGCGCCATCTGCGAGGTCGACAACCGTGCGTCGTAGTCGGTCATCGACGCCTCATCCGGGTACACCTCGAAGTGCACATGCGGCCAGCGGCCGGTGTAGCAGGCGGGGAAGATCGCCGTGAAGTTGACCTTGCCCTCGTCGTCGGTGATCTGGACGCCACGCAGGTAGTTCTCGTCCTCGATGGACTCGGTGTACATCGAGTAGTCACCATTGCGGTCGCAGTGCCAGACGTAGACCGCTGCGCCGACCATCGGGGCGTTCTCGTTGACCATGTCCAGCACGGTCAGCTCGAAGGTGAACGGGACCCCCTCAGCCGTCCCGGAAGCGTCACCGAAGCTGGAGCGGATGTCGGACCGGATGATCCCGTCCATCTCCAGTACATCCGGGCCATTGGACCCGTCGGCCGGATAGGGTCCGTTGGTCTCGTCGGGGATCTCGGTGAGCTCCGAGGAAGAAGTGGTCGCGTCCGAGCTCGTGGTGTCACTGGCTGCGGCACCGCAGGCCGCCAGTGCTGCCGTACCGGCGCCGGCTCCGAGCACGGCCAGCATGCGCCGACGGGAGAACAGCGTCCCGAGGTCGAACCGCAGGCCCTGATCCACCACCTCCTCGGTGGGATCCGGAAGCAACCGGCCCTGGTAGGCCGGGCCTTCAGGGGTGTCGTACGGGCGGGGTTTGTTCATCAGGTCAATTCCTCTTGATCATGGTCCTTCATCAACGTCATACAGAGTGCCCCATCAGATTCAGCGGACTCTGGGAGGTGTCTGTGCCATTCCTGTGACGGATTCGGGCGAGTTCGACGGACCCGGATCTCGATCATGGCGAGGTTCTCCATCGGCTCCCGGACGACAGGGCGGAGTGATCAGCAACCACCTTTGCGGCACGACGGAACGGGAGGGCTGCGCTCGCCCCCACGGCTGGAAGCGGGAGCCCAACCGTACGGATCGAACAGGCGACGCGTAGGTTTGAGTCCTGCCCGGGCAGCTGACGGTGCACCATCGACCGCCACTTCGGTGAGGGAGCAACCATGATGCGCATCGGTGCGATTCTCTGGATCGTCGTGGCCGTGGGCAATTTCGCTCTGCAGTTGATCGTGGTCAGCGCCTGGCCTGTGCCCTATGTGCTGGCCGAACACACCGTCAGCGAGTTGGGCTACACCAGCTGTGGCCCGCAGGAGCGCGCCAGCGGGACGCTGGAGACCTGCTCACCCCGGCACATGCTGCTGAACGCCGGTGGCGTCGTCCAGTACTCCCTGTTGGGTCTCGGTGGCTGGCTGCTGCGGCCGTTGTGGCACCGGTCCCGGCTGATCACGGCCGGCTTCGTGGCGATCACGGTCGGCGGGATCGCGGTCTCGGTGATTCCCGGCGACGTGAACATCACCGCCCATGCCCTGTGGGCACTGCCGCTGCTGCTGGGCGGGTTGGTCGTCCAATTGCTGGCCGCGGCGAAGATGCGCCGCAGCTCTCCCCGGCTGGCGGCGTTCTCCGCGGTCACGGGCCTGATCTCGGTGGCCGGCACGATCTGGCTCGGATTCGCGCTGAGCGGTGCGGGATTGATCGGCTACGCCGAGCGGGTGTCGGCCGAGACGATCTACCTGTGGCTGTTCGTCATCGGACTGGCGGTGTTGATTCGACCCGGCCTGCGATCGGGCGCGTCGGACAGACGCCACGGTAGTGCCGGGTTCGGCACCGTCCGACTGCGTACCGGTCGATCATTCGGGTGGCCGGGCGAGGGCACCCCAGACGCGCCGGTCCCGGTTGACGGGATGGGAATCGCATCGGGTGATCCACCGCCCCTCCTGACGTCGTCCCGGCTCGCCGCACAGGTCACAGGTGTGGAAAGACTTCGCACGGATGATCCGAAGCGCCTCGGACGCCTCCGCCGACAGGTACGGGTCGGTATGGATCTTGAGTCCGCCACCCTTGTTCTGCACCCGCGTGATCACGACATCGGTCATCACTCGAGCAAGCACGAGCTGGGCTTCGTTGTACAGGCGAGTCCATCCCGCGGGCAGGTCCCAGGCATCCCGGGGGCCGGCGAAGGGCACTCGCGACTCGACAGGCAGCGGGAGAGCAGAGCCGTGCTCATCGGCGTACAACATGGCATTCCTCCCTTCTGCAGTACCGAACCCATCGCATCGCCTGTTCTCCGGCGACTCGAGCGACCTGATCGTCGAGCAGGTCTTCGCCGAAGCTAATCCACAGCCGCCGTCAGGTGGCCGACTCCAGTTGCCTCGCGCTGAGCGGCGATCTCTGCTCGGGCCGCGGCGCCGCCCGCGACGACGGTCTCCAGCTCGGCCGGCGAGATGAGCGTGACAGGCACGAAATCGACGCGGCCGAGAGGCGCGTCGATCGTGCCATTGCGTCCGGCGGGAAGGCCGATCAGACCGCCGACGGAACCGTGCTCGGTCGACAACGAGGGAAGTCGGTCACCGAGCGGGAACTCCATCGAGAGAACGCCGAACTGTTCGATCTTGTCGGAGATCCCCCCGAGGTTGGCGACGTTCTGGGCAAAGTTCTCGATCACCGTGAAGTACGGACTGGTCTTGATCTGTTCGAAGTCGGCACCGGCGAGATCGGCCGTTTCGATGTACACCTCACAGCCGAATCCCGACCGGTCGGTGTCGTCCCGACCGGGGTCGGAGAGCCCATCCGAGGCAATGATCACGGTCTGCTCGGTCCGCACCACGCGGTACGACTGACGGGTGTTCGGCCAGGCGGGCGCTCCGGAGAACATGGGGTTGATCAGATAGCTGATCCGGTGGCCATCGGTCATTCCGATCTGGTCCCAGTAGCCGTCGACGGCCGCCTGGGTTTCCGCGGCCTGCGCGTGTTCGCGCGCATCGTCGGCCGCTTCCGGCTCTTCTGCAAGACCCGGTGGCGGCGTCGATACAGCGTCGTCGTTCGCCTCGGACGGGGGTACGTCAGCCTTGTCGCGCTTGCCACGCAGTCGATCCCAGAATCCCATTCGTCTGTCTCCTCTGCCCGCAGGTGTGCGTCTGCCGTCGTCTCGGGGGTCCGAGCGTAGTCGTTCGTGAAGTCAGGATTGCGAGGCGGTAGCCACGGCGCGCGAAGGCACAATGCGATCGTTGGCCGTCCGGCACCGCTCCAGGGGGAGCAGAGCGGCCGAGGCAACTGATCCAAAGCACAACGAAGCCCCAGTGAGAAACCTGCTCTCACGAGGCCTTACGCCGGGCTGACAGTGTGTGAGTTCACGACACATGTCAGCCCCGGTGGGTGAAGCGGTCGACCCGATAGCCTCGTTGCATGGCTCAGGTAGTGGTTTACGGACGGAAGGACTCGTTGGCGCGACACCGCGCCGCGATGTCGGCGGCAGTGCACGAGGCGATCATGGTCGCCTTGGGGTACCCGCCAGAGAAGAAGTTCCAGCGATTCGTCGCGCTCGACGCCGACGACTTCCTCTACCCCGAGGACCGTGGCCCGAACTACACGATCATCGAGATATCGATGTTCGAGGGGCGTTCGGAGCAGGCCAGGCGTGCTCTCATCTCCGAGCTGTTCACCAGCATCGAGTCCGCGACCGGCATCGCCCCTCACAGCTTGGAGATGACGATCACGGAGACCCCGAAGGTCAACTGGGGCATCCGTGGCCTGAACGCCGAGGACCTGGGCCTGAACTACCGCGTCGAGGTGTAGCGGCGCACTGTCGAGGGCAAGGGTGCGTGCGCTCGCGGCCCCCCTGGCCTGGGCTGTGAGATTGCGAAGGGCCTGCTACAACACCACACTGGTGCAGCAGGCCCCCCACCAGTTCCTGGCAGTGACATTGCCCATTGGGTACGACAGTGCCCAGGCGAGAAACCTTCTCTCGCCTGGGCAAACGTCGGGCTGACAGGATTCGAACCTGCGACCCCTTGACTCGCATTGGTCAATAGTGTCAACCGTGCACCCCAGCCCGCTTCAGGCCTGTTTACAAGGCTGTTTGTCGATCCAGGTATCCCAGCAGAGCCCGACACATCCCGGTGGTTCCCGCTACTTGCGGTGACTTCTGCGGTTACATCTCCGGCTTCTCGCGGAGGATGGAGGCGGCCTCAACCACGCTCTTGGTGTCGGTCACCGCGGTGTAGAACTGCCGGTTGACGGCCGGGGAGTGGCCGAGCAGTCGCGTGCGCGTGGCCTCGGGCAGACGGTCGTACAGCAGCGTGTTCAAGGTGGTGCGCCACAGGTGCCCGCGCTCGAACTCAAATAGGTCGATCTTCAGGTCCGTGGCCATCTCCTGGTACAGCGCGGCGATCTTCCGGTCGCGCGTGCGAGGATCCCATGCCTTGCTCGGGTCCGATGGAGCCGGGAAGAGCTGATCGCCCTTGGCGGTCTTCAGTCGAGCCGCGAGCCGGGCACTCACTCGGGGGTCGAGGACTGGGACCGGTCGGCCTCTGCGGGTCTTCACCGCCGTGTCGGGCAGCCAGAAGATGAAGGTCCCATCTTTGTCGATCGAGCACTCGGAAACCGGGCGCGTGGCCAGCTCGCTGGTTCGCAGGCCGGTGTTCGCTTGGGCCAGCACGACGTCGATCACCTGGGCGCGCTGCAAGATCTGAGTGTCGTGGCTCCAGCGCCCACGCTTGGGCCGGGGCACGTCCTCGGGGTCGGCCACGAGGAGATACTCGATGACGCGTTGGTACTCCTCCAAGGTCAGGGCGTGCCCTCCACGGCTGACCGCAGGCCGCTTCGCACGACTGAGGTCGACGTCGAGGTCGGCCAGCGGGTTGACCTCGATGAGCTCGTCGACGCGCAGAGGGCCAGCCAGATACTTCTTGGCCACGGTCTTTGCATGTTTGACGTTCTTCGCTCCGTGCAGCTCGCCGATCTCCTCCAGGCAGCGGGTCAGGTTGCGCGGCCGCATCGCGTCATGGATCGAGAGGCCCGCAAGCGAGTGGAGGTGCTTGTGCTTCTGGCGGCATTCCCCGCGCAGCAGCCGGTAGGCCAGCTCGTAGCGCCGGGTGGTGGCCTCGGCGAGCCGTTCGGCTCGGATGGCCGGGAGCGTGACAGCTTCCATGTAGGCGAGCACTGGGGACGTGGGGGTCCAGTCAGCGTTGCCGGGTGACTTGAGCAGCGAGTCGGCGGTGCGGCGCGCTCGGGCGCGGACCTCACCCTTCGTGGGGGCTTTGGTGGTCTTGTCCAGCAGTTTTCCGCCGGGGAGGCGCAGCCTCCAGCGCAGCGCCCAGCCGTCGCCGTGCGGGAACGGCTTGGCGCGGTCGATGGAGTGCTGGCCGGGTTCGAGGCGGGTGGTTGCTGCGCGAGCCATGCGGTGACTTCCTCTCAGGGTCAAGATGAACGGTACGGTGATCTGCACCCGGGTTCAAGTGGGTTGTGGGGCTGTCTTCTCAGGGCAGGACCCCTCCGGGCAGTCAGCAGGCCTGCTCGCTCGGGGAGGGCAATCGGTCAGGCCGGGTGGTCGATGGCGCTCGGTGCCGGCGCGGTGGCGCGGCTGTCTTCTCAGGGCAGGACCCCTCCGGGCAGTCAGCAGGCCTGCTCGCTCGGGCAGGGCAATCGGTCAGGCCGGGCCGCCACGTGCAGTGCTGTGTGAAGTTTGTGCAGTTTGCTGCACTACTTTCCCGCGCGCCCGGGAGGAAGTGCGGGGGTGAACTGCACAAACTTCACAACCCCTGGTCAGAACACATTTAGGCTCCAGGGGCTTCTGCCCACCCCATCGACCACCCCTGCTGACCGCCTCGTCTATTGAATGAGTGGGGTCCCTCCTGATGGGGAGGATCTCTCGACTGGAGAGGGCGGGCCCGCAGCGTCTCCTCGGCCGAGCGAGGCGCAGATGCCGCCGTCGCGCGAGGCCGAAGACCTGCGAGTTGCCAAGGTCTGGGGTAGCGCAGGGTTGACAGGAGTGATAGGCTCGTTCCCATACCGCCGACGAGCCCTGAGGGGTTGCGGCGGGCCGTCTGGCGTCCGACCTGGGCGGCACCACAGTAGATCTTCTGGTCCTCCTGTCGGCGTGAGGGGACTCGGGGCCTGAGCGCCCTGACGTGGAGCTTCCGAAGGCACCACGCGTGTATTCGTCTTGATCGGGATTCGGTGAGCCCGACGGTCCCCCGTCGCCTCCTGAAGGACTCACGATCATGTCCCTGTCACCGAATACTGTGGATTCCGGTCCCACCCTTCCCCCGGCCGCACTCGACACTGACGAAGCCGGGCGGTACATCGGCGTCGCTCCGAAGACTCTCGCCAACTGGCGTGGCCGCGGCCAGGGGCCCCGATACGTCCGTGCGGGTGCCCGGGTCGTCTATCGCGTCGCCGATCTGGACGCCTGGCTGGTGGAAAACCTCGTTGGAGGTGGACCGCGATGAGCGAACAAGAAAGCCGCCCCACCCAGGCAGGTGGAGCGGCTCCTGAAGAGTTTGCCGACTCTAGGGCCCAGATTAGCATTGCGGAGCAGCGCACGATATTGCTCGACGACGCCCGCAAGCACCGCAAGCACGTCAGGGCTGCGCATGAGTTCGCTGCCCAGTGGCTCGGCAAGTTGTTGTACGTGGTCGGCATCGGCTGGCACCACTGGGACGGCAAGCGCTGGGCCGAGGACAAGGGCGGTACGCGCGCCAAGGCTGCGGCGATGGAGACGCTCAAGGCCATGTGGGGGCTCGCCCTCGGCGACAAGGACCTGGCCTCCGACGTGATGGCGTGCAGCACGGCCTCCGGGGTTCGGGGGGTACTCGAACTCGCGGGGTCCCTGGAGGGCATGTGCGCCGCTGCTGCGGACATGGACGCCGACCCCTACCTGCTCAACTGCGCGAACGGGACGCTCGACCTGCATGGTCTGGAACTGCGACCCCACGACCCCGATGATCGGATCACGAAGGTCACCCGGGCCGCTTACGTCCCTGGGGCTCGTAGCGAGCTGTGGGAAGACTTCCTGGAGCAGGTACTGCCGGATGACCACGTTCGGTCCTACCTCGCGCGGTTCTTCGGGGTGGGTCTTGTGGGGAAGGTTTTGGAGCACGTGTTCCCCATCGCGACCGGGACGGGGCGCAATGGCAAGGGTGTGGCGTACACGTCGGTTCTCCACGCTCTGGGTGATTACGGCGGGGTGGCTGACCCGGCGCTGATGGAGGTCGTCAAGTCGAATCCGAACGCGCCGTCTCCGGCGTTCTTCGACCTGCGGGGGCGTCGGATGGTGGTGCTCTCGGAGACCGACACGAAGATCCGTTTGTCGGCGTCGGTCCTCAAGAGGTTGACCGGCGGCGATCCGATCAAGGCGCGTGCGCTGCGGAAGGACCCGATCGAGTTTCTCCCGTCGCACAGCTTCCTCATGGTGACCAACCATTTGCCCGAGCTGCCGTCTAAGGTCGCGGACCCTGCGGTGTGGTCGCGGGTGCGCGCGGTGCCTTTCAATGTCGTGATCCCGCCGGACGAGCAGGACCCCCGCCTTCCGGAGAAGTTGGAGCTCGCGGCCGACGCGATTCTGACATGGATGGTGGCTGGCCTCGGTGAGTACTGGGAGCGCGGCCTCGATGAGCCGGAGGCGGTTCAGGAGAGGACGAGCGAGTACGCCGAGGGCCAGGACGATGTGCGCAGGTTCGTGGCCGAGCAGTGCGAGACGGGGGGCATCGGCGACACGACGACGGTGCTGCACGAGGCGTACAAGGACTGGTGCACAGCGGAAGGGATCTACCGCCGCGACCAGCTCGGGCGGTCGGCGTTCGCCGATGCGCTGGCTCGGCTCGATTACCCGTCGGTGAAGGAGCGCCGCGGGATGGTGCACCAGGGGTTGAACGTCCTGCGCGAGGCGCTGACCGTGTCCAAGGAGCCGATGGTAGAGCTCCCTCCCGGGCAGCGCCCTGCTGCGGTACCGCAGCAATCTCCGAAACCCCAGACGTCGGTCTGGGACGAGGTCGCGGACGCCCCGGGGATCATGCTGCTCTGACTTACCGGCCCACCACCGGGGATGGGTTCCCGAACAACGACGCCTAAGGAGGCATCACTATGACCGACAACATGACCATGACTCGGCGCGAGCGGCGGGTTCAGCGGCTCGCCGATCTCGTCGCCGAGCGGAAGGCCTTCGAGGCCGAGCTGGCCGCGAAGAAGGCGGCCATCGAGGCCGAGGAGAGGGCCGACGCGAAGGCCGTCAAGGACGCGCTCAAGTACGCCGGTGAGGCGCGCTGTGCCGCTGTCGAGGAGTTGTACGAGCTGTTCGGTATCACCGAGGAGGTGACCGAGCGGATGACGAAGGACGGCACGGTGCGCCGGGTCCGCAAGGACCGCGGAGAGGCCAAGCGGGCCGCGCGCCTCGTCGAAGCCGTCGTCGCGCTGAAGGCGCGCGGGGTCGCGAGCGAGGCCGGCATCGAGCAGGCCGAGGAGCCCGTCCTCGAGGACGGGGAGACGGTCGCCTACGGTGCCATCCACGAGGGCGACGAGGAGCGTGAGGACGCGCACGAGCGGGGCTTCTCGGTCTACGGCGCGTAGGCGTCGTGGACGGTGACGAGGACCCCGGTTCCGCGCAGCGGGCCGGGGTCTTTCCGTGCCGTCGGGAGGGGCCCCACCGGAGCGCAGCAGAGGTGGGGAGGGCGGTAGCCCTGTCCCCCGAGGAGGCGGAGCCGACGAGGGGCGGGCAGCAACTGGGAGGGGGTTTGGCGGAGCCAAACACCCGTACAGTTGAACTGCTCGCCGTAATGCTGCAACCGGGTATAGTGAAGGGGGTGCGCAGCCCCCTGCCGGAGGGGGTACGCACCCCACCGGACAACCCGGTTGCAGCATTACCGAGGGGAGGTCGGCCGACGTGGTGACGATGCCGGACGAGGCGCAGCGGAGGCGGCGAGGAGGTAGGCGGGCGATCTACCCGAAGCGGGTCGAACTCAGGATGACGCAGTCATCGTTCGACCTCGCCGAGGAGTCCGCGAAGCGGGCGAGTGAGGCGACGGGCCGGGCCGTCACCGTCTCGGACATCATCCGCGAAGCGGTGGAGGACGGATGCCGACGGCTGGCCCGCGAGCAGGCCCAGGCATCGGCCCGAAGGGGCGGTGCCGATCCCGGGGTGGTGGACGGCCTGATCGACGACGTCCAGGAGCTGAGGACCGAGATGAGGAAGGTCGGTCACAACGTCAACCAGATGGCCAAGGTCGCCCACCAGACGGGTCAGGTGACCGGCGACCTCGACGACGTGAAGCGCCAGCTCGAAGCGATCGACGGCAGGCTGGTGGAGCTGGCCGGGCGCATCGCGGGAGTGGATGACTGAGGTCGTGGTGAAGCCCATCGCAGCGGTCGTGATGTCCAGCCCGACGAGGAACTCGGCGCGGCTGATTGCGTATGCGCTCACTGAGAAGGACGGTCAGGCCAAGGGCGACCGGTTCGTGGCTGCGAGCGGCATCAACGGCTGCGTCCCGGAGTTCGCCGAGGGGCAGTTCCGGGACAACCGGAAGCGCTGGCGCAAGGACGGGACGAGGACGGTCAAGGTGCAGTGGGGCACCGACAAGGCGACGGGCCAGCCGACCTACCGCGACGTCACCGAGGGCGCCTATGTGCAGGCGTACCATGTTATCCAGAGCTTCGCGCGGGACGGTGCGGGGGCGCTCGACCCCGACGATCCCGACGACTGGGAGGAGGGGCACCGGCTGGGCCAAGAGCTGGCCCGCTCGCTCGCCGGTGATCACCGCCGCGCGCTGGTCGTCACCCAGGTCGACGGGAAGACCGGCTGCGTCCACAACCACATCGTGATCGACTCGATCGACAAGGCGACGGGGAAGAGCTTCGCGTCGTCCAACGTGAAGCACTCGATTCTGTCCAAGACTCATGACGCCGTGCTCGCCGCGCAGGGGTACGAGCAGCGCAACGAGCTGACATCCACGGGCTGGGAGCTGAAGGAGAAGTCCGAGCGGCGGGGGCTGGACAAGCACCAGAAGTGGAGCGCCGGGGCCTCGTCGAGCGAGCCGGAGCCGTTCAGCTTCGCGGTGCTGAAGGACCGCATCCGGACTGCGCTCGAGGCCACGGGCTACACCGACTTCGACGGGTACGCCCAGGTGCTGGCCGAGGTCGGCGTCGTGGTCGAGCAGCGCGGCGAGAAGGGCCGCGGGCTCACCTACCAGATGAAGCGCCGCGGGGCGGACGGTGAGTACATCGAGCCGAGTCCCGGCGACCGGCGACGGGCCAGCAGGCTCGGCCGCTTCGCCATGCTCGACCAAGTCGAGGAGACGATCCAGCGCAACGCCCAGCTGGCTGCGCAGGCCGCGCCGAAACCGGCCATGTCGGCGGCGCAGATGCGCGCGGCGATGGCGAGCAGCCTCGACGACGCCCTGGCTGAGCGGCGCAGCGAGAGCGCCGCGGCGCTGGCGGCCCAGTGGGAGCAGGAGCGCCGCGCAGAGGAGATGATGGCCGAAGCCCGGCGGGCTGGGTTCGAGGCGGCCATGGCGCCCGCGGAGCCGTCGCCCGAGAGCGCAGACGACGGCGTCGCCGTGGCGGATGGATCCGATGCGGATGGACCGGACGCGAAGCTGGCCGACAAGGTCGTCCTCGACGCCTGGGACCTCCAGAAGCGGCGGCTGCGCACGCCCGATCGAGGTGCGATGCGCAGGGCCGGGATGGGCTACGCGGAGGTCGACGCCGCCATCGCCGCGTGGCGCGCGCTCGACGAGCCGAAGACCGCCTGGGAGCGCGAGCAGGAGGCCGAGCAGCAGCGTGCCGTCGAGACGGTCGAGGACGTGGCCGAGGTGAGCGCGTCGGCTGCCGCCGACACGACTCCGGCCCCAGCCCCGGCTACCGCCGGGTCCAGGGCCGAGGCGTCCTCGACCTCCGAGGTGAGGACCGCTGCGCCCCACGAGTCACCGCTGCGGAAGAGGAGGCCGACGCGCGAGCGCGAGGTGGCTGCCTGGGAGCAGATGGTCCAGATCGACGAGCGCTGGCACGTGCAGCTGGCCGCCGGGGAGCCGCTGGACGGCGCGCTGGCCAAGGGGCTCAGGAGCGCCACGCTGGAGCGCTACGAGGACGCACTGGACACCTCGGTGGCCTTCGAGCTGTGGCGCCGCGCGGCGAAGCTCGCCGAGGCCCGCAGGGCCGTCGAGGTGCACCAGGACAAGGCACTGGCCGACGCGATGCGCGCCGAGGTCGCTGCGGGCGACCACGCCTGGGACGGCGAGCCCTCGACGCTGGCCGAGCTGAGGCACGAGGCCACGAGGAGAGAGCTGACCAGCAGGGAGAAGGCACTCAAGTCGGTCCGTGAGGCCGACCTCGAGGTCAACCACGAGGACGGGCTGGAGCGCCCACCGAACGCCGGAGGGATGGAGCGGTGAAAGACGACAGGCCCGCTCCGACGGGAGCGGGCCTGCGGCTGCATACGGTCTACTTGGCGATCCAGTCGCCGTTGACATCGCGCTCGTAGTCCTCGACCTCGGCCTCGACCACGGTGATCGAGCCGTCGGACAGGACGGTGTAGTCGAACTCGGCGAAGTCGGCCCCCTCCCCGTCCTGGGAGGTCCGGAAGGTGAAGGTCTCGGTGGCGTCGTCGTCGGTCGGGTTGGCCGCGCAGCTGCCCACGTTGATGCCGGAGGCGAAGTCCGGGGCCAGGTACAGGCCAGTCTCGGGCGCGGACTCGTTCAGGTCGGCGAGCGGGTACACGCTGCCCGGAACGCCTAGGCCCTCGCGGGCGACGTTGGCCTCCTCCGACTCCTCTGCCGCCTCGTCGACGGGCTTGTTGGCGTCGGCGGCGATGAGCTCCTGCATCTTCTCGATGAACAGGCGGGGCTCGAACGCCAGGCCCTGCTCCCGCAGTTCGCGGGTGGCGTTGGCAGCGTAAGGATGGCTCTGGTCGGCTGCCTCCATCCCCTCGGCGATCGTCTGGCCCGCCTGTGCATCGCCGCCCTGGGCCCGCTCGGCCAGATCGATCCACTCCTCGGTGGTCTCGACGTCGAAGTAGTCCAGGAAGCTGTTGGTCCACTTCTCGATGTCGGCGTCGGCATCGGCCTGGGACGTGGCCGGCTTGTTGGCCAGCTCCAGGGCACCATCAGCCCACTCGATGGCGACATTCACCGCGCAGTGCTTCACGCCGTCAAGCTCGTGGGGCGTCAGGGTCACGCTGTCGACCAGGAGCCCCTCGGCATCGGGCCCTGCGGCTTCTCTGAGGTCGTCGGGGATGGCGACGGTCAGGGACGTGAGCATGCCCGGCGGTTCGCGGGTGAACTCGTAGACGGCCGAGCTCGACCCGTCGTCGGCGGGATCGCCTGCTCCGGGGTCGGGCTGCGTCGGGTCGCCCGACCCTCCCGCGCACCCCGCTAGGGCAAGCAGCGACAGCAGGACCGATGCAGTCAGGATCGTTGGTCTGTGGGACATGGTCGTTCACCTTCGTTCGGCAATGGTTCGGTTGAACTCCCGATCAGCGTACTGAAAACAGGCGCGTTTGGGTTACTGTGCAACGCACGCGCCTGCGGGAAGTTGGGTGGATGCCTGCTCCCGCTCCAGACCTGCGCGCCCTCGGCGTGGAGGTGGCGCGCCTGCGCAAGGAGTCCGGGTTCTCGATCGACCGGCTCGCGGAGGCCGCCGGGGTCCACCGCAAGACGATCATCGAGGTCGAGGCCGGGCGCGTGGCCGCGAAGATCTCCACGCTCCACGGCATCGCCCACGCGCTCGGCGTGCCCTTGACCGAGCTGGTGGCCCCGGCCTGCGCGCGGCATCCCAGGCAGGTGGGCGTGCCCTCTAAGCTCGTCTGAGCAGCTCAGAGGTCGCGGAACACGTACACGCCGTATCCCTCGCCCGCCGGTGCGTCGACGACGGTGAAGTCGAACGCGAGATCACGGGTCCAGCTCGCCCAGTCGAAGTACCGCACGGCCTCCTCCGGCCAGCCGGTCATCATCCCGGTGTCGTCGGCGAGCTGCTCGGCGTACTCCCGGAAGCCCTCCCAGTGCCCGCAGTAGCGCTCCTCGAAGTCGCCCAAGCTCGGGATGTCGCCGGTGCCCTCGACCACGTGCATCCCCGACCGGACCCACGCGCACACGGCTGTCCAGCGGTCGGAGCCGGCTTCCTCGTAGCACCGGCCCCACTGAGCGGCCTCCAGAGGCCCGAACTCGCCCTCGACGGGCACGAACTCGTGGTCGAGCACCCAGACCTCCTCACAGGCCGCGTACGGCCTCCCAGAGCCCGCGTGGAGGTCGGCGAGGGTGACGTCCTCGACGTCGGTGCAGTCGACCCACCGGCCCACCAGGGCCCCGTCGTTGCAGCAGCAGGCCAGGCACCCGAGCCATACCCGGGGAGCACCAGTGTCCGTGGGGGTCGCCGTGCTCATGCCGCATCCCCCGCGGTCAGCACGCGCACGCGGTGCGCCGTGGCGGCGAACGGCCCGACGGCGATGGCGTCGAGCAGCTCGACGACGCCTACCTCGGCCAGGGCGCGGGGGAGCCCGCTGTGCTCGGACCAGTCCTTGACGACGGCCTCGTCGGGCAGCAGCGGGAAGTCGGGCAAGCGGGTGGTCAGGACCTCGGACTCGCCGGTGGCGGGGTCCAGGGCCAGCAGGGCGTGCTGCGCGGGGTCGTGGTGGATCTCGACCGGCTCGGCGAAGGCGGGCAGGTCGAGCGTGACGGCGGTGCGGATCGTTGTCCAGGCCATGGTGGTCCTCCTCGGTGTCAGGGAGGACCCAGCGCACCCTCGCAGCCGTGCTCGGGTGAATCGGCGCTTGCGGGCGCAGCCGGGTCCTCGCCAGGAGGCCCGGCGCCGCGTCAGCGGCGCATGCAGGGTAGGTGTGGCTTCGTTCGCTTGGTGGCGGGGTTTTTGCAGCGCTCCGTGGCGGTCTTGTTGCCGCGATCACGCAGGACTGGCTGCAGGTAGGTGTCGCGGTCTGAACCGAGAGGGGTGCGCCCGGTCGGGGCCGTTTGGATCGCTGCCGCTACGTCAGAGTCCGAAGGCTCCGCCGCTGACGAGGATCACGATGCCGAGGCCGATGAGAACGATGGGGAAGAGGATGTGCTCCCAGCGTTCGAGCACTTCGGCGATCGGGGGGCGGGTGGCGACGAACTTTGCCAGGGCCACCAGGACCGCGACGAGCGCGAGGAAGACGATGCAGTAGGCGACTACTGCGAGAGGTTCCACGCTGAGGAAGACAGGGGTGTAGACGCCGATGTTGTCGCCGCCGTTGGCAAGGGTGACGCCTGCGACTGTCCACACGCCGACCTTCTTGCCGGCAACCTTGGCCTCGTCGTCATCGTCGTCATCGTCTCCGCGCCAGGCCTGCCATGCGGCCCAGAGGCCGAGGCCCAGAGGGATGAGACCGAAGTACGGGATGGCTGCCGAGGGCAGGAATGCTCCGGCACCGATGGTCACCAGGACCGCGGCACCGAGGATGCCGGCGAATCCGAGGTACTGGCCGGCCAGAATGCGGGCGGTAGTGCCGCGCTGGTCTGCCCCTCGCGCGAAGAAGAGGGAGAGCACGATGATGTCGTCGATGTTGGTCGCTGCGAACAGGCCCATCGCCTGCAAGACCGAGGTGAGGATCATGCGCCCTCCCCAGCTGCGTCGCATCCGGGAAGCGAGCAGGCGGGATCGATGCACGGGGCGTCTTCGTCCACTGCCAGGGTGGCATCGACCAGTGCCGTCAGCGCCCGCGCCAGGTGCGAATCGGCGATCTCATATCGTGTCCGACGACCCTCGGGCTCGGAGACGACGATCCCGCAATCGCGCAGGCATGCCAGGTGGTTGGACACGTTCGGGCGTGTCAGGTCCAGATCTCGGGCCAGTTCCGCCGGGTAAGTGGGATGGTCGAGCAGGGTCAAGATGATCCGGGATCGAGTGGGGTCGGCCAGTGCACGACCCAGGCGGTTCATCACGTCGAGACGCGAAGCAATAGTCAGCATGGACTGAACTATACAGCGCGCACTGAACACTCGGTCACAGGCGTCAGCCCAGATCGCATGCCCGTAAGGGGAACCTTCACCGTACGTCGAGAGAGCTTCCTCCTCGATGTGAATGTTCGAAGTCGCCTGCACAGCTGACCTGGGCATTCGACGTTGTGTGCACAGGAGTGTGATCTCCCGACTTGTCCGTACCCGTGTGCACGACCGGCACGTTGTTCCATAGTCCTGTGCACGACGAAGCGGTCGACGATGACCTGATTCCTGAGCGCGGTCTGCTAACCGTCTCCGATGAGGTGTGGGCGCTGGCGGCCCGCCGAGCCGAGGTGATCGGCCCGCTGGCCGAAGCCGGGACGGTCGGCGGGGAGGCAGTGGAAGCGGCGGCCGAGCAGCTGGGTGTCCCTGCGGCAGATCTATGTCCTGCTGCGTCGGTGGCGCGAGGGCCAGGGGTTGTGGTCTCGGACCTGGTCCCGCGTCGCTCCAGCGGCCGGCCGCGGCGGGGAGCGACTGCCGGGCGAGCAGACCGTGACGCGCAAGCCACCTGTCACATTCGCACGAGAGGAGGGGGTCTGCGCCACGTAGAATAGGTGACTGGTTGAGTGACAGTGTGAGCCTGCGGCCGGATCTCGGCTGCGGGTGTCACCTAATCGGTCGATCTCGGACACCTGTCCAGCTCGGAGCCGTTCGGCCTGCCGGAGCCTCCACCAGTGTCTCATAATCCCTGTCCAGATCAGTAGGTGTACCAAGCCGTGCCTCGTGGCCATTTCGGACACCTACCCTGTGGATGTGATGGCTTGGTTGTCAGTTTTCGAAGTCCACTGCACGAGTGTCCGAAGTCGACTGCACATTTTAAGGTTGCGCAGCCGTTGTCTGGTGAGGCGCCATGGTGAGGGCTGCGGCGGCCAAGGAACGCCGTAGCGCAGCCGGGCACTGGTGACAGCACGCCCGGACGGTCCGAGGCGCGACCCTTTTGCGATCGCTGAAGCGAGGGCACGGTGCTGGGAACGGTGCGGATGTTAAGCTGGTGAATGACGCGGGGTGCCGTGCTGGTACGGCTGAGATCACACCCGTTGAACCTGATCTAGTTCGTACTAGCGAAGGGAACGTCGCCGATGTCGGCACCTTCTTCCGTCCCTACTGTCCCACTCGATGCTGCCGCTGTGGGCGAGGCCTTGGCTGCGATGCGCGGGCATGCCCCGCTGGTGCAGTGCCTGACCAACGTCGTCGTCGCTCAGTGGACAGCGAACGTCCTGCTCGCGGTCGGCGCCAGTCCGTCGATGGTGGACAACCCGGAGGAAGCCGGGCCGTTCGCCGCCGTCGCCGACGGGGTCCTGGTCAACCTCGGCACGCCCCAAGAGGCGACGGTGGCTGCGATGCACGGCGCGGTCAGTGCCGCCGCGGCGGCCGGCACCCCGTGGGTGCTCGACCCGGTCGGGGTGGGTGGGCTCGCCTGGCGCAGCCGGGTTGTCGTCGACCTGCTCGCCCACGCCTCCCCGGCACTCGTCCGTGGCAACCCCTCAGAGATTCTCGCTTTCGCCGGTGGGGGCAGCGGTGGGCGGGGTCCGGAGAGCGTCGACGCCGCCGAGGATGCCCTCGACGCCGGCCGGGCGCTGGCCCGGGAGCACGGCACCATCGTCGCGGTCTCCGGGGAGGTCGACCACCTCACCGACGGCACCCGGCTGGTGCGGGTGGCCAACGGCCATCGATGGTTGACCCAGGTCACTGGCGGTGGGTGCGCGCTGGGCGCGCTCATGGCTGCCTTCGCCGCCACCACCGACGACCCGCTCCTGGCCGCCACGGCCGCGACCGCGACGTACACCGTGGCCGCCGAGGTCGCGGCCGAGCGTGCCGCCGGGCCGGGGAGCTTCGCCGTTGCGCTGCTGGACTCTCTCGCCACCCTCAACCCGCAGGAGCTGACCGAGAAGGTGGTGCTCCGGTGACCCGCCGACCGGTGAACCTCAGCCTCTACCTGGTCACCGACACCGGTTTGTGCGGCCCACGGGGGGTGCCCGCGACCGTGCAGGCTGCGGTCGCGGGCGGAGTCACCGTGGTGCAGTTGCGTGACCCGGGCGCCACCGACGCCCACTTCGTCGCCCTCGGCGTGGCGGTCCGCGAGGTGCTGGCGGGGACCGGGGTGCCGCTGATTATCGATGACCGGGTCCACCTCGTTCAGGACATCGGCGCCGACGGCGTCCACGTCGGTCAGCGCGACATGCCGCCTGCTCAGGCCCGGCAGTTGCTCGGGCCGGACGCCATGGTCGGGCTGTCGGTCAGCACGATCGAGCAGGTTCGCACAGCACGCGGGCTCGGTGACGGCGTCTTGGACTACCTCGGCGTTGGACCGGTGTGGCCGACGGCGACCAAGCCTGACCACGGCACTCCGATCGGCCCGGGCGGGGTGGCTGCGGTGGCCGCCGCGAGCCCGTGGCCGGTCGTCGCCATCGGCGGCATCACCACGAAACGCACCGGCATGCTGCGCCACAGCGGCGCCGCCGGCGTGGCGGTCGTCTCGACGGTGTGCGCCGCGGAGGAACCAGCCGTGGCGGCCGCGAGCCTGCGGGCCGCGTGGGACGGGCAACCGTGAACCCCCGCCCACCGATCGCGCTGACGATCGCCGGCTCCGATCCCTCCGGCGGGGCCGGTATTCAAGGCGACCTCAAGACCTTCTCCGCACTGGGTGCCTACGGCACCGCGGTGCTCACCTCACTGACCGCCCAGTCCACCCAGGGAGTCACCGGTGTCCAGGTCGTCCCCGCGGACTTCGTCCGCGCCCAGCTGGACACCCTCGTAGACGACGTGGCGGTTGACGCCGCCAAGATCGGGATGCTCGCCTCCGCGGCCACCATCGAGACCGTCCTCGCCTTCCTCGACAAGCGCTCCGACGCGGTGCCGGTTGTGGTCCTCGACCCCGTCATGGTGTCCACCGCCGGTTCCCGGCTGCTGGCCGAGGACGCCGTCGAGCCGATGCGCCAACTCCTGCCGTACGTCTCCCTCATCACGCCGAACGTCCCCGAGGCCGCCGTGCTGCTCGACGCCGACCCCGCCGAAGACCTCGACACCATGCGCGCCCAGGCCATCGCGCTCCGGGAGCTGGGCGCCGCGCGGGTGCTGGTCAAGGGGGGCCACCTCGGCGGCGACGCACACGCCACCGACCTGTGGCTCGACGACGCGGGCGAGCAGCTGCTGACCGGCCCGCGGGTAGCCACGGTCAACACCCACGGCACCGGGTGCGCCCTGTCCTCCGCGATCGCCGCACTCGCCCCGCGCACCGGGTCCCTGCTAGAGGCCACCCGCCAGGCCAAGACTTGGCTCACCGGCACCCTGCGGGCCGCCGACGCGCTCCACATCGGCCACGGACCCGGCCCCGTGCACCACTGCCACGACATCTGGAAAGACGAGAACGACTGGAAGGACAGCGACCGATGACCAGCCCACACACCTCCATGCCCGAGACGATTCGCGACCACGACGACACTGGCGTGTTCAGCACCGTGGCGTGGCATCGCACGGCCAGGGTCCGCGAGGCGATCGACGCGCTGCCCTTGTTGCACCAGCTGAGCGACGCGACCCTGGCGGAAGAGACGTTCCGGCACTACCTCGCCCAGGACGCGCTCTACCTGGCCGACTACGGCCGGGTCCTGGCCGCGGCCGCCGCTCAGGCCCAGGCGTCGGAGGAAATGGCATTCTGGGCGCAGGCCGCGCGGGAGGTGGTCGAGGTCGAGCGGCAGCTGCACGCCACCCACGTCACCGACCTCACCGCCGCCGAGCCCTCACCGACCACGGTTGCCTACACCTCCTACCTGCTGAGCCTCGCGACAGCGGGAAACTACCCGGTCCTCGCGGCCGGCATCCTGCCCTGCTTCTGGGTCTACGACGACGTCGGCACCCGTTTGAAGGCCGCCGTCGGTGACCTGAGCACGCACCCGTACGGGGACTGGATCGCCACCTACGGCGATCCAGACTTCACCGCCGCCACCGACACTGCCCGGGACATCGTGGACCACCTCGCCGACCAGGCCAGCCCCGGCACACTGGCGCGCATGCACACCGCGTTCCACCGCGCCACCCAGTACGAGTGGATGTTCTGGGACGCCGCCCACCGGCAGGAGACCTGGCCCATCTGAGGTCATTCTCCGGTGCGCCCTTGGGCACGCACTCGGCTCATCATGATCCTTCAAGAGCTGGTCGCCGACCAGGAGCTCCTACCGGCCCGGCGGTGTTGCCCCGCACGGTCGTGTACCCCGGACCCGGGCTGATCAAGCTGCACGGCGCGCTGGCAGGTGCTCCGGATGAGAACCGCCAGCGTTCAGGCACCACCCGCGCCCCGAAGGAGACGCGTCCTATCAGTCAATATGGCCAGTGTCCCCCGAGAGGGCGTCGGTGAGCCACCGCGGGTGCATGGGGAGCAACGGTGCCGGAAGCTCATCCGGGGAGAAGAAACCCGCCTGTGAGGTCTCCACACCATCAGGGTGCATCTGACCGCCGCGCGGGAGGCAGGCGAAGGTGGTGGTGACGAACTGGGTCACTCTCCCGTCGGGATAGGCGAAAACCTGCGAGGCGGGGTCCGAGTACACCCCCACCAGCCGCTGCACTTGCACCTGCAAGCCGGTCTCTTCGGCGACCTCCCGCACCGCCGCCTGGGCGGCAGTCTCGCCCACCTCGACGTGTCCCGAAGGCAGTCCCCACAGCCCGTTGTCCAGCCTGCGCCCCAGCAGCACGCGCCCGGCCTCGTCGAAGACCACCGCGGCCACACCCGCCCGCACCTCGTCCGGCCACGGGTACGGCGACGGCCGCACCGGACCCATGTCAAGGGCCGGATCAAACAGCCCGGCCAGACCCGTGACCGTGGCCTCCGCAACGGTGGGATCACAGTGCCCACGGTCGCCGCTCGGCGTCGCGGGAGCGACCAGGATCGCCGGCAGGCCCGCACGGTGCGCCCCGACGACATCCGTGGCCGGAGTATCACCCACGACCACCACTCTCGTGGCAGCAGGGAGCCCGCGCTGAGCCAGGCGGAACATCTCCGGTCCCGGCTTGCCCACCACGACCGGTCGGCGCCCACTGGCGGTCTGGATCGCTGCGACGACCGCGCCGGTGGCCGGCCACGGGCCGCTCGCTGTGGGGAACGTGGCGTCCACGTTCGTGGCCACGAACGGCACGCCGGTACGCAGGAGAGCGGTGGCCTGGGCGAGGTCCCGGTAGGTCACCGTCTCGTCGCAACCGACCACCACCGCCTCGGCCCCAGACCCCTCCACGGATTCCACGCCTTGGGCCGCGAGTTCGCCGCGGAGGCCATCACTGCCCACCACATAGGCGCGGGTAATGCCCTGCTGGCGCAGCCAGCACGCCGTAGCCCACCCGGAAGATACGATCTCCTCGACGGTGGCCCTCACGCCCAGGCGGCCCAGACGGTGGACGACGTCTTTGCGGGACGGGCGGGGATCGTTGGTCACGAACCGGACCACCCGGCCCCGACTCCGCAGGCTGGCCAAGGCTTCGGTCACGCCGGAAAGCAAGGTGTCTCCGACGTAAACCACGCCGTCAAGATCAAGCAGAAAAACATCGAACTGGTCAACGAGCACAACAACCTCCGAGGTCAAGGGACAGTCAGCGCGCATGCTGGCGCTGAGCCATCCCCCTCGGGCATTTTGTGCCAATAGGTGCCCTCCCGCCTGTTCGGCGAAAGCTGCAGCGCTCGGTCACAGACCCCCAGCCGGCTGGGGCGGAACCCTAGCTGCCTTCTCCCGGCTCGCCCACAATCCTAACCGACCCGACACGAAGTAGCTGAGCGGTGGAAGTCCCCCCGCGGGCGTGCGAGAGTCGCGGGAACGTACCCCGCTCATTGACGTTCGTAGGTTCCGGACAACAGAGGTTACCTGGCTACCTTGCTGCGGTCCTTGGCCAGGAGCTTGCGTCCGTCCTCGCGGAGTTCGCCGGTGGGTGAGACGTGGCGGTAGAGGGTCTGGCGGGTGATGCCGAGTTCCTTGCAGAGGTCACCGACGTTGGTACCGGGCTTTCCCATGGAGGCCATGGCGAGGCGGAGCTTGGCGGGGGTCATCTTGTAGGGGCGTCCGCCTTTGCGGCCGCGGGCCCGGGCGGCGGCTAGGCCGGCGATCGTGCGTTCGGAGATGAGTTCGCGTTCAAACTCGGCCAGGGCGGCGAAGATGCCGAAGACGAGCTTGCCGGATGCGGTGGTGGTGTCGAGGGCCGCGCCTTGCCCGGTGAGGACCTTCAGGCCGATGCCGCGTTGGGTGAGGTCGTGGACGATGTTGACCAGGTGACGCAGGTCGCGGCCGAGCCGGTCCAACTTCCACACCACCAGGGTGTCCCCGTGACGTAGGGACTTCACGCACGCCGCAAGCTCGGGACGGTCCTCCTTCTTGCCCGAGGCCCTGTCCTCATACAGAGCCTCCGGGTCGACGCCCTCAGCTAGGAGCGCATCCCGCTGCAGGTTCGTGGTCTGCGATCCGTCGGCCTTCGAGACGCGCATGTAGCCGACCAGCACGAGGTGCCTCCCATCTATCACTTATACGACCGATCCTGGACGGGATCGAGATGGAAGGTGTGGCCGTGGCGAACGAGCGAATCACAGAGGACATGGTGGACGCCCGGCTACGGTTTCTGGGGTACTACGACGATGACGAGACGATCATCGTCGAGAAGCAGCAGTCGGCCGTCGCGGCCATCCGGACGGCGTTGGCCAAGGCCTCGAAAGCTGGGAAGGGCGGCGCGGGATACCCCGAGCACATCATCACCGCGCCGGCCACTCCCGACATGGTCGTCCTGATCGAGTGCAAGGCTGATGTGAGGAAGCACGAGTCGCCTGGCCGCGATCGCGCCGCAGATTTCGCGGTCGACGGCGTCTTGCACTACGCGAGGTTTCTCTCGCCGAACTACACCGTGATCGCCGTCGCAGTGTCAGGCGACGAGAAGACGAACGAGTGGTCCTTCTTCGTGATGCCGAAGGGCAGCATCGAGCCGGAGCAACTGGTTTCTCCTCAGGGTGCGCCGATCGCCGAGCTCGTCAGCATGGAGGACCTGATCCGTGCCGCCTCGTTCGATCGCAAAGTCCAGGCCCAGCGCACCGAGGACTTGATCCAGTTCTCGCAGCAGATGCACGAGTTCATGCGCGACGAGGCCGAGCTGGAGGAGAAGGAGAAGCCTCTCGCCGTGGCAGGCACGCTGATCGCACTCAAGGACGAGGTGTTCGCCAAGACCTACGATGCCTACCCGGCCAGCCAACTCGCAGGATTCTGGATGGACTCCATTAAGAAGGTGATGTTGGCGGCGAAGTTGCCAAACGCCAAGATCACGAACATGACCCAGCCCTTCTCGGGGATCGAGGTCCATCCTGAGTTGAGCAAGTCGATGAAGGCGTTCCCGAAGGGCCTGCTCAACGAGATCGTGAGGATGCTCGCGGAGAAGGTCATGCCGTTCATCACCGTATATCACGACTTCGACGTGGTTGGTGCCTTCTACGGGGAGTTTCTAAAGTACACCGGCGGGGACGGTAAGGGGCTGGGCATCGTTCTCACGCCCAAGCACGTGACTGAGTTGTTCAGCCTCCTGGCCAACGTAGACAAGGACTCGATCGTGCTGGATCCGTGCGCGGGCACTGGCGGATTCCTAATCTCGGCGATGAACCAGATGATGCGCTCGGCCACCACGGAGGCCGAGGTCGAGTCGATCAAGAAGAAGCAGCTCGTGGGCGTGGAGCAGCAGCCCTCCATGTATGCCCTCGCGGCGTCAAACATGATCTTGCGGGGCGACGGCAAAGCGAACCTGTACCAGGGATCGTGCTTCGACACCGCTATCACCGCTGGCATGAAGGGCCATAAGGCGACAGTGGGGATGGTAAATCCGCCCTACGCCAAGTCCAAAGCCGACCTGCATGAGTTGCGGTTCGTCGAGCACATGCTGGACAACTTGGCCCCCGGCGCGACGGGTATCGCTATTGTGCCCATCTCGTGCGCGACGGCCCCGAGCGAGCACAAGCGGAACCTGTTGAAGAAGCACACCTTGGAAGCCGTGATGTCGATGCCGCCAGAGGTGTTCTATCCCGTGGGGGTCGTCACCTGCGTGATGGTTTTCACGGCGAAGAAGCCGCACGCTACTTCTAACAGGAAGACGTGGTTCGGGTATTGGCGTGAGGATGGATTCATCAAGGTGAAGAACCTGGGGCGCGTGGACCGAAACCATGTTCACACGACGATCCGGGACCGTTGGGTCGAGACGTTCCGGAACCGTGAAGTCCATCCAGGCGAGTCGGTCATGCAGATGGTGACGGCTGGCGACGAGTGGGTGGCTGAGGCCTACATGGAGACGGACTACTCCTCGATCACCCAAGAAGATTTCAAGCAAGTGCTGATGGACTACGCGTTGTTCACGCTGCGCAGTTCGTCAGAAGCTGTGGCTGGCGGTGAGAAGGAGTGAAGGCACTGTCGGAGCTGTTCGTCGTTGCGTATGGCAACAAGCTCGACATGAACAAGATGACCCCCGCTATGCCGGGTACTGGGGTCGCGTTCGTGGGCCGAATCGGCGGGTTGAACGGAAAGGCGGGGGTCGCTGGTTGTGTCCGGCCTGTACCTGGCCTGGAGCCGTTTCCTTCTGGCTGGCTCACAGTGGCGCTGGGTGGGTCCAGGCTCTTGTCAAGCTATGTTCAGCAGCGGCCGTTCTACACGGCGCAGAACGTCGCTGTCCTGGAGCCCCGGGACCCCGGCATGCCGCTGGTGCAGAAGCTCTACTACGCGATGTGCATCCGAGCCAATGCGTTCAGGTATAGCGCCTTCGGCCGGGAGGCGAATAGGACGTTGGGAGCCGTGCTCTTGCCCAGCGAAATACCGCAGTGGGTCGATGAAGCCGAAATCCCCGCCTTGTCCTTGTCAGGGACGGCTGACCTTGGCACTGTAATGGGCCAGTATCCCGGTTCGTCGGATGAAATGGTTCCGATCACCGATCATTTCGATATTGAGTATGGCCATGGGCTATCGATGAGCACACTGACCACGGTGAGCGCGCCCGAAGGTGTCAACTTCGTCAGCCGGAAAACTCGAGACAACGGAGTGGCGGGTCGAGTGCTTGTGCCCGATGGAGTCACGCTGGCTCCCGCGGGGACCCTGTCAGTTGCGCTGAGCGCAACACCCCTCGCCACCTTCTTCCAAAGTGAGCCCTACGTCACTGGCTACCATGTGGCCATCTTGCGCCCGAAGACCCAGATGTCCATCGGCGAGCTGCTCTGGTGGAAGATGGCGGTCGAGGCGAATAAATACCGGTACTCCTACGGCCGACAGGCGAACAGAACCCTTTCGTCACTGCTTGTCCCCGCGGCCCCCGCGGCTTGTGTGGCCGAGGTCCTTCGGGAGTTGAGTGTCGGAGGCCGCGAGATCGAGGCGATCGGGGCCTGACCGTGAAGATCGGTTACGCGAGGGTCTCGACCAAGGGCCAGAGCGAGTCGCTGGAAGTCCAGCGAGCGGCCCTGGAGGCTGCTGGGTGCGCTCGCGTGTTCAGCGACACCATGAGCGGCGCCAAGGCCGCCAGGCCCGGTCTGAAGGACGCATTGGACTACATGCGGGACGACGATGTGCTGGTGGTCACCCGCCTTGATCGGCTCGGCCGCACGGCCCTGGACACGCTGCGCACGATCGAGAGCTTGGCCAAGCAGGACGTCGCGGTCGTCGTGATGAAGCCCGAGCTGGACACCCGCACCAAGGAGGGCCGGCTCATGGTCACGATCATGTCCGGCCTCGCCGAGTTCGAGCGTGACCTGTTGATCGAGCGCACCAAGGAGGGCGTGGCCCATGCCCGGGCGGAGGGGCGGGTGGCTGGCCCCAAGCCGAAGTTGTCCGCTGAGCAGGTCCGGCTGGCCGGCAAGGCCGTCGCCGGTGGAGAGTCGGTCTCATCTGTGGCCCGATCGCTGGGGGTGTCGCGTCAGACCCTCTACCGCGCGCTGGATAGGCCCGAGGGTGACTGAGGACGAACAGGATGCTCTGGCCTCGATCCGCCTGGCCTACGAGGATCTCGATCGGTGGCGGGCACGGTCCCGCGGGGTGGAGCGCCCTGAGCCCGGAAGCGAGCTGGCCGGCGACGAGGCGGTGTGGCCGTACCTCGACCCTGCCGAAGTCGCCCGCCAATCCCTGGTGTCGGCGACCCAGCACCTGAACCTGGCCCGGGCCGCGATTGAGGCTGGGGAGGTGTTCCCGACAGCGCACTTCTCGGTGCTCCGAGGCGCCCTGGTGGGCAGCAGCATGGCTGTTTGGGTGCTCGGGCCCGACTCCGCGGTGGACCGACAGCAGCGGGCGCTGAGGGTAGTCGAGGAGTTCTACAAGCGGGCACTGCAGTACCACGACGACATTCGGCCTCACGTAGACGTGTCGCACCCGGATGCCGCCCAGTGGCTGGACGCCGGGGAGCACATGCGTCGTCGACGGGCTGAGGCCCGTGCGCGTTGGAGCGCTGCTGACGGACTGAAGGAGGGCCAGGCGCTGGAGATGACCAGCATCGTGCGGGTTGTCTCGGAGTTCGTGTTCGCCCCGCAGGAGGCCCTCAACGTCCGTCTGCTGTGGCGGCAGCTCAGCGGGGATGCCCATGCGCTAACGTGGCAGCTGGTGGGCCGGAGCAGCCATGCGCAGCACGTCGGCGGTGGCATGGCCGAGTTCGCTGCGGGAGGTGACCTCGTCGAGTTGGCAGACGTCTTCGGCAAGGTCTTCAGCCTCACTAAGCGTGGCTGGTCCCTGTTTGACCGCCGCTGCGAGGGGTAACGGCCGGTCCTGGGGGGTCACTGCGTGTTTGCGGTGACTTTAGCGGTCACTTTGAGTTTGGAAACGACGATGGCCTGGTCAGAACATCGTTCTGACCAGGCCTTTCGTCGGGCTGACAGGATTTGAACCTGCGACCCCTTGACCCCCAGTCAAGTGCGCTACCAAGCTGCGCCACAGCCCGTGGCAATCGATCGACGGCATCTGCTGTGTCGATCAGCAAGCGGATGCACTCTACCAAGCCGGCACGGTATCGGCACAAATCCAGTCGGGGGCCGCTTCCGAAACTGTCTATTCCGGGCCGAGGTCCCAGCCGGCGTCGATCCCCCGCTCTTGCAGTTCCTCGGTCACCCGGAGGGCGATCCGGCGCCAGGCCGGGGTGGTCAGGCTTTGGGTGTTCAACAGCTCGTTCAGCTCCGGATTGGCGAACACCCCCTGCCAGTCACTGTCCTGTTCGGGATCATCCGGTTCCCAGGTCGAGAGGACCCACTCGACAGTCCTGGCGACGTGGGCCTCCACCCGCGGATCGTCGGGGTCGGTATCGGCCAGCGCCAGGTTCGCGATCGTCATCCGGATGCTCTCCTCGGTGAACAGCACCTGCCCCGACTCCGAATCGAGCCAGGCCACCAGCTTCGGCCCGTACAAGGCATGGGCCAGCACCCACGAATCGCGCAGGTAGTCGACCAGCTGCGGCGGCACCTCGGGCTGCTCGCGCATCAGCTCGATGAACCCGGCCAGCCGTGGCGGCAGCGCCACCCGATCGGCGGAATCGAGGGTGCGCAACGACTCCTGCACCCGCTGCAGACCGGCGATCTGCTCACTCACCTGCTGCTGGATCTCGGTGATCGCGGTACGAAAACCCGCCTCCGGCCCGTCCAGCACCTCATCCACCCGGGACAACGGGACACCGGCCCGGGCCAGGGCGACGATCCGTACCAGCCGGATCACGTCCTCGGCGCCGTAGCGGCGATACCCCGCACTGTCCCGCTCGGGCTCGGGCAACAGCCCGCGCTGATGATAGAAGCGGACGGTCCGCGTGCTCACCCCGGCGAAGGCCGCAAGATCACCGATCTGCAGCGAGACGCTCATCGCTCCTCCGCCCCGGCACTCGGCCGAGACCGGCCACCACCGAAACCGGGCCGAGCCTCAACTCTGCGAACCATGTGCCTCATGATGCCCGTCCGCTCCCCCACCCTCGGCGACCGGCTCGGCAGCATCACCCTCGGCTCCACCCGAGCCCGGTGCCGGCGCGGTGGCCACCGCGCGGGCATCACGACTGATCACAGCCAGCACCGCGACGAACACCCAGAAGATCCCAAGGGCCAGCGCCGCGGTCTGCATTTCGGTCAAGGTCAGCGCGAGCGTCAGACCGCCCAGACCGATCGGCCCGGCGACCATCGTCGCGGCGGTGAACCAACCCAGCACCCTGCCCCGCGTACCGGTCGGCAGTTGTTCGGCGATGAACACATTCCAGACCGGGCCGAACAGTCCCCCGCCCAGGCCCAACAGCAGCATCCCGACCATGATCAACGGCACCGAGGCCAGCAGCGCCACCGCCACCATGCCGAGGGTCATCAAGATCATCGCCGCCAGGTACGCCGGCAGCCGAGAACGCTTCGAGAGCAGGGCATACAGCACCGCACCCAGCAACGACCCGACGGCAAAGGCCGACAGTGTGAACCCTAACAGCTCGGGCCGCTCGATACCGGCGTAGAAGGCGGGCAGGACGACGGCCAGCAGCGGCGGAGTGATCAAGGTCGCAGCGAAGCTGATGATCAACACCGCCAGCAACCGCCGGTCGCCGATGATCAACTGCCAACCGCCCCGACCCGTCGCCTGATGATCCGCGCCGATCGACGGTGAGACCGGCAGCAACCAGGTCAACACCCCGGCCAGGGCCGAACACATCGCGGTCACCCAGACCACCGTCACCGGGTCGAACCAGCCCAGCAGCAGACCGGCCAGCGCCGGCCCGGCGAGGAACGCCAGCGAGAACGAGGCCTGGAACACCCCGGCCACGGTGTCCACCTTCGTACCCGAGGTCTCCGCCACCTCGGCCATCAACGCCTGCCTGGCCGTCATCCCTGGTACGTCGAACAGCGCCCCGACCGCGCCCAGGATCACGAACCACATCAGGTCCAGCCCCCACACGGCATCCACCACCGGCAGCGCCGCCACCGAGACGGCCGAGCCGATATCGGCCAGCACGGCCACCCGCCGGGCCCCGAATCGGTCGGCCAGCCGACCGCCCAACAAGGTCGCCGGCACCGTCGCGATCCCGGACACCGTGGCCACGGTGGCGGTGATCGTCACGTCACCGGTACGCGCCAGTACCAACCACGGCAGGACGATCGCGATCGCCGAGTTGCCGAACAGCGACAGAGCCGCACCACCGACATACAGCGGTACGGCGAAGCGGCTCCGAATCCCCACAGTTGTGACCATGGGACAAGCGAAACCGGTTGACGCTAGGTCAAGGTCAAGCCGGGCTCGGGGACACCAGTCCCCTGGGCGTCAACGACAGCACCGGCCCTCAGCGGTTGCGGCGCTTCTCCCGGGCCCGTACCTGCAGATGGATCGGCGTACCGGGGAAGCCGAACTCCTCCCGCAGCCGACGCTCGACGTAGCGCAGGTAGGTGGCATCCAGGTCGCCGCTGGTGAACAGGATGAAGGTCGGCGGTCCGGACTGGGCCTGGGTGCCGAAGAGGATCCGCGGCTGTTTGCCGCCGCGAACCGGGTGCGGATGGGAGGCCACCAGCCGACCCAGGAAGGCGTTCAGCTTGCCGGTGGAGATCCGCTGCTCCCAGCCGGAGACGGCGGTCTCGATGACCTTGCCGAGCCGGTTGAGGTGGCTGCCGGTGAGTGCCGACATGTTCACCCGCGGCGCCCAGGCATAGGCCCGCAGATCCCGCTCGATCTCGCGCTCGAGGTAGTAGCGGCGCTCCTCATCGGTCAGATCCCACTTGTTGAAGACCAGCACCAGACCGCGACCGGCCTCGGCGACACTGGTCAGGATCCGCATGTCCTGATCACTGACGGTCTCATTGGAGTCGATCACCATGACGCAGATCTCGGCCCGCTCGATCGCGCCCTGGGTCCGCAGACTGGCGTAGTACTCGTGGCCCGAGGCCTCCCGTACCCGCTTGCGCAGGCCGGCGGTGTCGACGAACTGGTACACCTGCCCGTCCAGCTCGACCAGCTCGTCGACCGGGTCGACTGTGGTGCCCGAGGCGTCGTCGACGACCGAGCGCTCGGATCCGGCCAGCTTGTTCAACAGCGACGACTTGCCGACATTCGGCTTGCCGACGATCGCCACCCGGCGGGGTCCGCGTACCTCCTCGAAGGTCCCCCGCGGCGCCTCGGGCAAGGCCTCCAGCACCGCATCGAGCAGGTCACCGGTCCCCCGGCCGTGCATGGCCGAGACGGCATAGGGCTCACCCAGGCCGAGATTCCACATGGCCGCAGCCTCGGCCTCGGCACGGGCGTCGTCGACCTTGTTCGCGGCCAGCACCACCGGTTTCCTCGACTCCCGCAGCACCCGGACCACGGCCTCGTCCTCGTCCAGGGTGCCGACCGTCGCATCGACGACGAAGAGCACCGCATCGGCGGCACTGATCGCCAGCTCGGCCTGTTCGGCGATCCGGGCGGCCATCCCCTCGGCATCGGAGGCCCAGCCGCCGGTGTCGACGACGACGAACTCCCGGCCGTTCCAGATCGCGTCATAGCTGACCCGGTCACGGGTCACCCCGGGTACGTCCTGGACCACCGCTTCGCGGCGGCCGAGGATCCGGTTCACCAGGGTGGACTTGCCCACATTCGGTCGGCCGACCACAGCCACCACGGGCTTGGCGATCGACTGCTCGGGTACGGTCACGGGGTCCTCCTGGATCGGCTACAGCCGCTCAACGATACATGAGCCGGCGAACGCCCGCCCGGCGATTCAGCGGTGGGCGGCGGTGGCCAGCTCGACGATGGTGTCGATCACCTGTGACAGGTCGAGCTCGGTGGAATCGATCACGGTGACCCCGTCGGCGGCCTCGGTGAAGGCGGCCACGGTGCTGTCCTCGGCATCACGACGGACCACCTGATCGGTGACGGCGGCCTCATCGGCCTTCCCCTCGAGTTCGCTGAACCGGCGGCGTACCCGGGCGTCCGGGTCGGCGACCAGCAGCACCCGTACCGGGGCATCGGGTACGACCACCGTGGTCAGGTCACGCCCTTCGGCGACGATGCCACCGGTCTCGGTGATGATCTGCCGCTGCCGGGCGATCAGCGCCTCCCGTACGGCCAGGTTGGTCGCCACCTTCGAGACCACCGCAGAGATGCCGGGCTCCCGGATCGGCGCGGTCACCTCGGTGCCGTCGATGGTGATCCAGAACTGCCGCGGATCGGTGCTGACCTCGATCACCGCGGTCCGCGCGAGTTCGGCGACGACCTCGACATCGTCCAGGGGAATCCGCCGGTCCAGTGCGGCCCAGGTCACCGCCCGATACATCGAACCGGTGTCGAGGAAGCCGAGGCCGAGCCGCTCGGCGACCCCCCGGGAGGCGCTGGACTTGCCGGACCCCGAGGGCCCGTCGATCGCGATCACCAGGGGTACGTCGTCAGTCACCGGCCCATCATGGCCCAGCCGGCCGGTACGGCGTCAATCGCGCCTCAGCCGGCGGTCGGATCGGCGACCCAGCCGGCCAGCAGCGCGACCCGGGTACCGGTGTCCACGACCGCATAGGCGAAGGGACGATCGAGCACCAACTCCACCCCGCCCTCGGGTGCCGGAGCGGCCCCTGCGCCCTGCATCGCGGCCGTTGCCGCGGCCGCCTCGGTCCCCTCGGCATCGACGGCGATCCAGCCACCGTGCAGCACCTGTTCGATCCAGATCGGCACCGCCCCACCGGTCATCGGACCGAAATCGGCGACCACCGGCTCGAAGGCGGCCTCGACCCCGAGCGCCTGCAGCACCTCCTTCAGCGCGAACCTGCTGCCGGACGTCCACGCCGGCATGGTCAGGTCCACCGCCACGGGCTCCTGCACCGCCAGTGCGTCGGCCAACTCACCGGCGGCGAACCCGTCGAGCATCTGCTGCTCGGCGCCGGTATGCGGCAGCGCAACCATCATCGCCAGGTCACCGCCGAGGTAGGGAATGCTGACCGCCGTGTAGTGATCACCCACCGCGGCCGTCCAACGGCCCTTGGCATGCAGCATCGGCGCCTGCACCGTTTCCCCGGCGGCGGTCGTGAACGGCACCGGACCGTCCTCGGAGAACGGCTCGGCCCACGGTGCGGCCAGGTACAGCGCATTCACCAGGGCAATGGCCGTGTCGGGGGTGATCGAACCCGGCCCGAGCAGATCCTCGATCTTGCCCTCGGTGTGATCGCTGACCCAGTCGTTGATCACCCCGGCGGCACCGTCGGCGTCGGTGAAGTCGGTCTCGGCGATTCCGGTGCCGTACCACCGGGAGAGCACGTTCAGGTACTCCTCCGACCACGCGATCTCCGGGCGGGCGAAGATCTGACCGGCCAGGTCGATCCGGATCTCACCCGATCGGCGGCCCTCCTGGAGCTTTCCGCTGCGGGCGGGGACGGTCGCCAACAGGTACGCCATCCCCTCGTTCAGCTCCTCCAGCGGCGGCAGCCCGAGCGCGGCATCCAGCTCGGCCGCGGTCTCTGCGGCGGCACCGTTGCGGGCCATCGCCAGCACCGCCATCAACGACAGCGGTGAGCAGATCCGGTTCTCGGCGCCGCCGAGTTGAGCCAGCAACCGTCCCCCCAGGGTGGTGACCGACCGGTTCAGCGATTCGACCGAGTTCGTGCCGGTCTGCTCGGGAACGTCCGCCCGGATCATCGTCGGTCCGCCACAGCCGGCCAGTGTCAGTGCACCGGCGGCCGCCAGCAGTCCGAGGAAATCACGTCTGCCCAACGCCACCGACGGCCCGGTCGATTCGGATCCTCGCACCGGCAGCGCTCCCAGTTCCATGCCGTGACGCTAGCCCGCCGGCGGATCAGGAGGATCTCGCGAGGGATCGCCGATGCAGTGACGACACCGGATCGTGACCTGCCACGCCGCCGGAAGCGGCCCTCACAGAGGCGGTGCTGCGGTGCTCACCCGCCACCCGGCGTCGGTCATCGCCCGGGTCAGCGCCTGCTCCCGGTCGGGATGGACGTAGATCCGCAGATGACCGACCAGCCGCATCGGGTCGTGTTCGATCGCCACATCCTCGACGTTCACCCCGGCCGCATCCACATCGCCGAACAACCGGGCCAGCGAACCCGGGGCGTCGGGGATCTCGATCACGATCGAGGCATAGTCCACCGCCGAGGCACCGTGCTTGCCCGGCAGTTTGCGGACCCCGGCATTGGCCTGCGCCAACAGCGGGCGGACATCGGGTTCGGTCCGCTCCAGCCGCTGCGTCAGCTCCGACAGCCGGTCGGCCAACGCCTGCAGCTCCGGCACCAGCACCCGGGCATTGGCCGAGACGATCTGCTCCCACAACCCCGGATCACCGCCGGCGATCCGGGTCACATCGCGTACCCCCTGACCGGCCAGGGCCAGATCGTCCGGACTCATCTGCGCCAACTGTCCGGCCATCAGCACCGAGACCAGATGCGGCAGATGGGAGACCCGGCCGACGGCTCGGTCGTGATCGGCCGGCGCCATCGTGATCAACCGCGCATCACACAACCGGGCCAGCGCCTCCACGGTGGCAATCGCCTCCGGTGCGGAGTCCTCGTGCGGGGTGATCACCCAGGTCCGCTCGCTGAACAGGTCGGCGCTGGCGGCCAGTGGCCCGGCCAGATGCGAACCGGCCATCGGATGCGAACCGACATAACGCGACAGGCTGCGGTGATCGATCAGCTCCCGCAACTGCGGTTCCTTCACCGACCCGACATCGGTGACCACGGCATTGCGGTACACATCCAGCGCCTCGTCCACCACCGCGGCGATCGCCCGCGGCGGTACGGCGACGACCACCAGTGCCACCTCGGCGGGATCGACCGGAGTCTGCGTCCCGGCACCACGACCGACCGCCACCCGGGCATGGGAGGGATTGGCATCGCGTACCTCGACCTGCACCCCGGCCGCGGTCAGGGCCTGGCCGATCGAGGTGCCGATCAGCCCGGCACCGATCAGCACCACCGGCCCCAACGGTGGTGCCGGCAATTCGGGGCTCAACTGGAACTGCCGAGCAACTCTGCCAACACCGGTGCGGTCAGTCGGCGGAACTTGCGGTGGCTGGCACGGGTACGGTCCAGCACCGCCGCCTCCAACGCCTCCGGCGCCAACACCGGGGCCGGGGTGTCGGCGGCCGGGTCGGCCGGCGGGGTGAGCCCCTTCACCAGCAGCTTCACCGCCGTGGCCAGGGGCAGGTCCGGGCGCCAGTCGGGGATGATCGCCTTCGACACCGATTCGGCCGAACCGCCCATGATCGCGAAGGTCGGCTCATCGGTGACCGACCCGTCGTAGCTGAGCCGGTAGATCACATCGGCGCCCGGGCTGTCCCCGACCTCGGCGACGGCGAGCTCGACCTCGTAGGGCTTGTCCCCACCGCTGGAGAAGATCGACCCCAGCAACTGGGCGTACATATTGGCCAGGCCGATCCCGGTGACATCGGCCCGGTCGTAGGAGTACCCGCGCAGATCGGCCTGCCGGATGCCGAGCACCCGCAGCTGCTCGAACTCGTTGTAGCGCCCGACCGCGGCGAACCCGATCCGGTCATAGACCTCGGAGATCTTGTGCAGGGTGGAACGGTTCTCGGCCACGAAGACGATGCCGTCGGCATAGCGGCTGACCGCGACCGAACGGCCGCGGGCGATCCCCTTCCGGGCGAAATCGGCCCGGTCCTTCATCAACTGTTCGGGTGCCACATACATCGGCATGCTCATGGCTTGCTCCTAGCTCTGTTCCGGGATGCCCGGATCGACTGAACGTATCGCACGCTGCTGCGTCGGCGCCGCTCAGAGCAGCGGTGCCGCCGGGCCGTCGGGACGTCCCATCCGGCCGGCCACCACCTGGTCGACGATCGCTGCGACCTCGGAGTCGGGGAGACGTCGCACACCGTCGGCGGTGGCCACCATCACCACCGGGAAGATTCGCCGGCTGAGATCCGGCCCGCCGGTGGCCGAGTCGTCATCGGCGGCGTCGTAGAGCGATTGCACCAGCGCGGTCACACAGCCGGTCTCGTCCAGATCCTCGTGGTAGAGCTTCTTCAACGATCCCCGGGCGAAGACCGAACCGGAACCGACCGAGTGGAAGGCCGTCTCCTCGTACCGGCCACCGGTCGGGTCGTAGGAGAAGATCCGGCCGAGCTCGCGCTGGGTGTCCCAGCCGGCGAACAGCGGTACGACGGTGAGCCCTTGCAGCGCCATGCCCAGGTTGCCCCGGACCATTGCCGCCAGGTGGTTCGCCTTGCCCGACAGCGACAGCGGCGCCCCCTCGATCTTCTCGTAGTGCTCCAGCTCCACCCGGAACAGGCGCACCATCTCCACCGCGATACCGGCACTGCCGGCGATCCCGATCATCGAGTACTCGTCGGTGGCGAAAACCTTCTCGATGTCGCGCTGGGCGATCATGTTGCCCATCGTGGCCCGGCGGTCACCGGCCATCGCGACACCGCCGGGGAAGCCGGCGGCGACGATCGTCGTCCCGTGCGGGGCCAGCTCGGAGACCCGTACCGCATCGGCCACCGCCGGCGAGTGGGGCAGGGCATTCGGCACCACCTGTGAGGCCAGCTCCGCGATCGTCACCCGGCGGCCGGGATCCCCAAGCTCAGACCGTGGGAAGTCCGACCGGGAGAAACCACCTGTTCCTGCCCCCAGACCGTGTCTCACTGCCCACCCTTCTGCACGAACGAACGGACGAACTCGGCGGCATTGGTCTCCAGCACGCCGTCGATCTCGTCGAGCAGGTCGTCGAAATCGTCGGTCTGCGGTTGCGGCTGGTCCTGGGCCACCGGCGTGCTGTCGGCATCCTCGCCGGGATCACCCTTGGAGCGATTCGAGTGCTGTTGCGACTCGGCCATGTCTGCACCTCCGTCTCGGCCCCGGTCGGGTTCCGGGGTTCCTACCCTACCCAGCGGCTCCGACGATGGGAGTCGGCTCAGGTAACGGATTGCTCACCGTCGGCGGGTCCGCGGCGCCAGTGAGCCGGCTCACTTCCGACACCCCGGCGGGAGGAGATTCGTCACCCGTGCCGCCCAGCCACTACAGTGGTCACCGCAGCCCGCCGAGTCTCACCCCGGGCTGTTGGTGATGTAGAGCGACCTGCTCCTCCCCTCCCACTCGATTGTTCGACCCTGATGTGGTCGCGCTGTTGTCCAGCCATGGTGAGACGACGAAAGAGTGAAACCCACTTTGACCAATGACTTTTCTGCCTTCGGCCTGCCCAAGGCACTGATCACCGTCCTCGACGAGCGTCGGATCACCGAGCCCACCCCGATCCAGGCGGCGACGCTGCCGGACTCGGTGCAAGGCCGCGACGTGCTCGGCCGGGGACGTACCGGCTCGGGCAAGACCTACGGCTTCGCCCTTCCCCTGGTCGCCCGGCTCGCCGAGTCCTCGCGGGGTCGGCAGCCGAAACGCCCCCGGGCGATGATCCTGGCCCCGACCCGGGAACTGGCCACCCAGATCGACGAGACGGTGAAACCGCTCGCCGAAGCGGTCGGCCTGCGTACCCAGACGATCTTCGGCGGCGTCGGCCAGGGCCCGCAGGTGAAGGCCCTGCAGGCCGGTGTGGAGATCATCATCGCCTGCCCCGGACGGCTGGAGGACCTGGTCGACCAGGGCCATGCCGTGCTCGACCGGGTGGAGATCACCGTCCTCGACGAGGCCGACCACATGGCCGACCTCGGCTTCCTGCCCGGTGTCACCCGGTTGCTGCAGAAGACGCCGGCCAATGGCCAGCGGATGTTCTTCTCCGCCACCCTCGACCGCGGTGTCGACTCGCTGGTGAAGAAGTTCCTGCGAGATCCGGCGGTGCACCATGCCGACTCCCCGCAGGCCTCGGCGGCCGACATCGACCACCACGTGCTGCAGCTGCGCCCCGACGCCCGCCTGGATGTGCTGGTCGACCTGGCCGCAGCACCGGGTCGCCGGGTGATCTTCACCCGGACCAAGTTCCGCGCCAAGAGCCTCACCCGGCAGTTGAACGCCCGCGGTGTGGCGGCGGTGGAGTTGCACGGCAACCTCAGCCAGAACGCCCGTACCCGCAGTATGGATGCCTTCCACTCCGGCCGGGTGGAGACCCTGGTCGCCACCGACATCGCCGCCCGCGGGATCCACGTCGACGACGTCGAGCTGGTGATCCATGCCGATCCGCCGGTGGAGCACAAGGCCTATGTGCACCGCTCCGGTCGTACCGCCCGCGCCGGGCGCCACGGCACCGTGGTCACGCTGATGCTGCCCGACCAGGTCTCCGACGTCCGTTCGCTGACCAAGGCCGCAGGCATCCGGCCGACCATCACCAAGGTCGACGGCACCGACGCGCCGATCCTGCGCGACATCGCCCCCGGTGACCGGGTGGTCGCCGACCGTCCGGTGGTCGTGGAGCATCCGGGCAATCCGTCCGGTCAGGCGACCTCGGCCGGCGGTCAGGGTGCTCGCCGCAGCAGCGGCGGCGGCAACCGTCGTCGCCGTGGCGGACAGGGCGGATCCCGCAACGGCGGCCCGCAGAAGTCCGGTGCCGCCTCCTCCGGTCAGCGCTCGAGCGGCGGGCAGTCGGCCGGTGGCCAGCGTGGCCGTCGGCGTTCCGGGAACGACCGGCCGAAGGTCGGTGCCGGTTCCGGCCACAGCGCGGCATCGTTCAGCCGCAGCTCACGGTCCCGTTGAGTTCCTGATCAACGTCTGCTGATCAACCGAGCCGAAGGACGAGGGCGTTGCTCTCGTCCTTCGGCTCGTCCAGTATCTGGCCGCATGCGGTGCCCGACTGCGCTCCCGTGGGGTCGTCCCCCGGGGGTCCTCCCCCGGGCCGGATCGCCGGGGATCGGGCCACCCTGATCAGCTCGGGTCGGCTCAGGTCAGGTACAGCTTGCGCAGCGGGCCGTCGGTGATCGTCCAGGTAGTGTGCATACCGTCGGCGAGCCGGACCACCGAACCCGGCCCGATCTGCAGCGGCGGCAACCCCGGATCGTCGAAGTCGATCACGCCCGCACCGGTCAGGACGACGAAGAACTCATCGGCCTCGACGTCGCGCATCGTACCGCCCGACATCTCCCACAGGCCGATCTCGAGCTCGCCGAGGGATCCCAATGGCGCACTCGCCGTGGTCGGGTCACCCGTGACGCGCTGCCAATCCTCGACCGCCGTGTGCTGCAGGGCGACATCCGATGCATCGACGCCCTGTCCGGCTGCAAGTTCGCTCACCCCGGTCAGCCTAGCCCTGCACAGCGGGTCACAGGCTCATCCGGTCGACCAGGTCGGCCAGGGATTTCGAGGCGTCCATCAGCTCGCCGACATGGGCCTTGGTGCCTCGTAGCGGGTCGGGGGTCGGCAGTCGCAGCAAGGCTGCCCGTCCCGGCACCTCCAGGATCAACGAATCCCAGGAGGCTGCGACCACCGAACGCCCGAAGTCGCCGACACACCGGCCGCGGAAATAGGCACGGGTGTCCTCCGGCGGCTCGGTGATCGCCCGATCGACCTCCTCGGGGCTGACCAACCGCTGGATCCGTCCCCGGTCCAGCAGTTTGCGGTACAGCGAACGACGAGGGTCCAGATCGGCGTACTGAAGATCGATCAGCGCCAGCTTCGGATCATCCCAGCCCAGCCCGTCGCGCCGCCGATAGGACTCGGTCAGCCGCCACTTGGCCACCCAGTCCAGCCGATCGGCCAACTGCAGCGGGTCGGTCCGCAACTGATCGATCGTCGCCTGCCAGACATCCAGCACCTGGTGGGCCTCGGAGTCGGGATCCTCCCCCACCTCCTTCAGATGCCGCCGACAGCTTTCGGCATAGGCCTCCTGCAGGTCCAGCCCACTGAGCCGGCGACCGTCGGTCAGGGCAACGGTGGTCTGCAGTGCGCCGGAGGCGAGATCGGCATCGTGGCTGATCGTCCGGAAGGCATGCACCGGGTCGGCCAGCACCAGCCCCGGGTCGAGGTCACCGGCCTCCAGGGCCCGCAGCACCAGCGCTGCCGTACCGACCTTCAACCAGGTGGAGGTCTGCGAACAGTTCGCATCACCGGTGATCACATGCAGCCGCCGGTGCTTGGTGGAGTCGGCATGCGGTTCGTCACGGGTGTTGATGATCGGCCGGTTCATCGTGGTCTCCAACCCCACCTCGGCCTCGAAGAAGTCGGCGCGCTGGCTCAGCTGGAACCCCGGCACCTCGCTGTGCTGGCCGATCCCGATCCGGCCCGCGCCGGTGATCACCGAACGGGACGCCAGGAATCCGGTGAACTGCACCACCACCCGGTGGAACGGGGTCCGCCGGGACAGCAGGTAGTTCTCGTGGGTGCCGTAGGAGGCGCCCTTGCCGTCGGTGTTGTTCTTCCAGATCCGCAGACCGGTACCGATCCGACGGGCTGCCGCTGCCGCAGCCCGCAGTAGGATCTCGTCCCCGGCGGCGTCGAACTTCACCGCATCCCGGGCGCTGCGTACCTCCGGACCGGAGTACTCGGGGTGGGCATGATCGACGTAGAAGCGCGCACCGTTGGACAGCACGACATTGGCCAGCCCGTCCTCCACATCGGTCAGCATGTCCGGACTGGCACCGGTGCGGTCGACGTCGAAACCACGCAGGTCCCGCAACGGAGACTCGGTCTCGTAGTCCCAGCGCATCTTCGCCTCCGACACCTGGTCGGAGTAGGCGCGCACCACATGGTTCGACAGGTACATCTCGTGCAACCGCAGGTCTGAGCCCGGTTCCACGGTGATCCCGTACTCGGTTTCCAGACCGAAGACCTGTTCCATGATCAACCCACCGTCCTCGTGCGTGCGAATCGGCCCACCACCGCGGCCAGCACGCGCCAGCCGAGCAACAGCACGGTCAGGCTGAGCGTGGCGACCACCAGGAACGACGGCGCCCAGGCCCCGATCGCGATCCGGTACCCCAGGCCGATCACCACCGTGCCGGCCAGGACCACCGCACCGGCACCGATCGATGCGGTACGCCGCCAGCCCCGGAAACCCAGCGCCAGCCAGCCGAGGGCGGCACCGACCAGGAAGGGGGCGGCGACACCGAGCACCTGGGCGGCGCCCTCGGCGCCGCCATGGCTGCTGCGTCCGATGGTGGCGAAGACCACGATCATCACCACGTCCAGCACGGCCGAGAGGAATCTGCTCACACGTCAGTATCCCCCACCGTCACCCGAGCGAAGCCAACCGGTGCCCCGGGTGGCGGCAGCCTCACAGGTAGTGGCCGGTGGTGGTGGCGTTCTCCACCACCCGGTCGGTCGACTGCTTGGAGGTGAAGAGGGTACGCACATGCACGATCCGCTCCCCCTTCTTGCCCGAGATCCGCGCCCAGTCGTCGGGATTGGTGGTGTTCGGCAGGTCCTCGTTCTCGGCGAACTCCTCGGTGCAGGCTTGCAACAGGTGCTGCACCCGGACGCCGCCGATCCCGGTCGCCAGCCGTTCCTTGATCGCGTGCTTCTTCGCCCGGCCGACGATGTTGTTGATCATCGCACCGGAGTTGAAGTCCTTGAAGTAAAGCACCTCGGTGTCACCACCGGCGTAGGTGACCTCGAGGAACTTGTTCTCCTCCGATTCGGCGTACATGAACTCGACGGTCCGGTCGATCATCGCCCGACGGCAGGTCTCGGTGTCACCGTCGAACTCGGCCAGATCCTCGGGGTTCAGCGGCAGTGAGTTGGCCAGATACTTGTTGAAGATCTCCCGGGCGGCCTCGGCATCCGGGCGTTCGATCTTCACCTTGACGTCGAGCCGTCCCGGACGAAGGATCGCCGGGTCGATCATGTCCTCCCGGTTCGAGGCGCCGACGATGATCACATTGTCCAGACCCTCCACACCATCGATCTCGGCCAGCAACTGCGGCACGATCGTGTTCTCCACATCGGAGGAGACGCCGCTGCCGCGGGTACGGAACAGCGAGTCCATCTCGTCGAAGAAGACGATCACCGGCATCCCCTCCGAGGCCTTGTCCCGGGCCCGGGTGAAGATCAACCGGATGTGCCGTTCGGTCTCCCCGACGTACTTGTTCAGCAGTTCCGGGCCCTTGATGTTGAGGAACCAGCTGCGTCCCTCCCGGCCGGTCGCCTCGGTGACCTTCTTCGCCAGCGAGTTGGCGACGGCCTTGGCGATCATGGTCTTGCCACAACCGGGCGGACCGTAGAGCAGGATGCCCTTCGGCGGCGCCAGCTCGAACTCGGCGAACAGGTCGCGGTGCAGGAACGGCAGCTCGACGGCGTCCTGGATCTGCTCGATCTGCCGTCCGAGGCCGCCGATCGCCGAGTAGTCGACATCGGGCACCTCCTCCAGCACCAGATCCTCGACGTCGACCTTCGGCACCACGTCGAAGGCGTACAGCACCCGACGGTCGACCAACATCGAGTCACCAGGACGCAGGGTCTTGCCCCGCAACGACTCCGAGAGGCGCACGACATGTTCCTCATCGGCCTGGGCGACGACCACTGCCCGGATGCCGTCCTCCAAGACATCCTTCAGCACCACCACGTCACCGACATTGGTCGGGGCGAAGGCATCGACCACCACATGGGCCTCGTTCAGCACGACCTCGCCACCGGGCAGGAGCTTGCTCGTGTCCACCTCCGGGGCGACACTCACCCGCAGCTTCCGATTGCCCAGCCAGACATCGGCATGGTGCAGCGGCTCGGTCTCGGTGCCGGCGTCGACGACCTGGTCGAGGACCCCGAAGCTGACCGGCGGCTGGGCCATCTGCTCCACCTCGGCGCGTACCTGGGACAACCGTTCGCGGGCCTGGCCGAGGGTCGCCGACAACCGCTCGTTCTGTGCCAGCAGGTCGCTGACCTCGGTGCGGTAGTCGTCGAGCCGCTGCCGCAGCCGGACAAGTTCGAGATTCTGCCGCTCGCGTTGGGGGTCGGCCTCGGCTCCGGGTCCGGACCCCTGCGGGCCCGGAACGGTACCGAGATCATCGGGGCGGGGGCCGAAATCGTCGCGATCAGCCGGTCCGCCGGTGATGTTGTGGCTCATGATCCCTCCTGGGTGAGGATCGGGCTTTTCTTGAGGTTACCCACCACCGCGGACAAAACCGGAGTGTTTCACCGGCGTCGACATCACTCGGTAACACAGGCTCAGTCCGGCGACCTCACTCCGGCGACCTCACTCCGGCGACCTCACTCCGGCGACTCGTCGGGCGGCGCCTCCTCCACACCGGGGGGCCGGGGTCCGACGTAGTCCGGTCCGTAGGCACCCGGTGCCGGGCGGCGCTTGCGCCGCGGGGCCCGTACCCCCGGCGCGAGCCGTCGCGCATGGACCAGGAATCCGGTGTGCCCGGTGGCGGTGTGCCCGGGACGGATCGCCAGTCCCTGGGCATGCCAGGGACGGATGGTGATCTCATTGGCCTCCGGCTCGGTGAATCCGGTGTGGGTACGCAGGGTCTCCACGAACCGTCCGAGCTGGGTGGTGGTGGCCACATAGGCCAGCAGCACACCACCGGGCTGCAGGGTCTCGGCGAGAGCGTCCACACACTCCCACGGGGCCAACATGTCGAGGATCGCGGCATCCAACGGTTCGGGACCGAGATCCTCGGGCAGCGAGCCCACCCGCAATTGCCAGTTCGCCGGCGCGGCCCCGTAGAAGGCCACCACGTTCTTGCGGGCGATCTCGGCGAAGTCCTCGCGCCGCTCGTAGGAGTAGAGCCGGCCGGTGTGGCCCAATGCGCGCAGCAGGCTCAGGGTGAGCGCACCGGAGCCGACCCCGGCCTCGGCCACCCGGGCTCCGGGGAAGACATCGGCGAACTGCACGATCTGCGCGGCATCCTTCGGGTAGATCACCGCAGCACCGCGTTTCATGGTGACGCTGAACTCGGCCAGCTGCGGGCGCAGGACCAGGAAGGACACGCCCATGGTGGTCTCGGCGACCACCCCCTCGGGTCCGCCGATCAGGTCGTCGTGGGCGATGTAGCCCTTCGCGCTGTGGAAGGCCTTGCCCTGCTCCAGCAGGACCGAATGGCGACGCCCCTTGGGATCGTGCAGGGTCACCCGTTCGCCGGGCCGCAGCGGGCCCCGACGGGCGGCCAGCAGTTCGGGGTCGCCATCACCGTGCACATCGTCTCCTGTCGTCTTCCGGCCTTGGCGCCGGTGGTCGAGTTCGGCCCGCAGGCCCTTGGTGGTCCGGTCCGGCGTCGCTCACCAGTGGAATCCCCAGACCGCGAGCTGCCCGCCCGGTCCCAGGTACTCACGGTCGGAGGTGCTGATACCCGGGCCCATCCAGGTCACCCGGTCCTCCCGCCACAGCGGCAGCACGGTCAGGTCCACGGCCGCCAGTTCCTGCAAGGTGCCCAGGGTCTCGTCCTTCTCGGCCTGTTCGTCGGCCGACTCATAGGCGGCCAGTGCCTCGGCGTTGCGCTCCTCGGTGCCCGGCAGCGGGTTCTCCAGCCAGTTCATCAGCCATCCCGTGGCACTGTCGGTGGGCGGTCGGTTCTCTCCCAGCCAGAGATCGGTGCTGATGCCGTCGGGCACCAGTTCGACCTCGATCCCGGCACCGCCCAGGGCCGCGCGCAGGCGCTCGGCCCGGATCGGTTCGTCGGCGACGCTGGCGTCGAAGCCGATGCTCAACCGCAGCGGTTCCCCGGTCTCGACCTGGGCCGTGTCGGCGAAGGCCGGCACCCACCCAGGTTCGCCCGGTGGGATCAGTGAGCGGTCAGTACGGACGCGGGCGATCGCGGCGGCCACCCGCTCGCGTACCCCGTCATCGGTGAACCAGCGCGATTCGGCCGACCAGTTCAGCTGCCAGGCCCGGCCGCCGGGATCGGTCAACCGCCGGAATCCGTCCCGGGTGGTGCCCAGGGCACTGGCCTCGACCTGCACGTCCAGGGCCGCCACCTGTTGGCTGTCCAATCCGCCCCAGGCGATGTCGACCTCCCGGTTCGACATGGCGGTACGCACGATCTCCGGGCTGTCGTAGCGCTGGATGTTGAGTCGTTGCTGCCCGGGATCGGCGAAACCGTCGTACTCGGAGTAGGCGGTGAAGCCGACCCGGGTCTCGGTGATGATCTGCATCTCGTACGGACCGCTGCCCACCGCCAACTGGCTGGCCGGCCGGATCCGGTCCGGCGAGTAGGCGTTGGGGCTGACGATCGAGGCCAGCGGCGCGGCCAGGGCGTAGCCGAACTGGTTGTCCACCCGATCCAGGTGGAACAGCAGCATCGAGTCGTCGAGCACCTCGATCTCGTCCAGGGCGCCGAACAGGACAGCCGCCTCCCCGCTGCGATCGAGTGCGATCGCACGATCGATGCTGAACTTCACCGAGGGTGCGGTGACCGCTGCGCCGTCGGTGAAGTACAACTCGTCGCTGACCTCGCACTGATAGGTGAGCTCGTCGAGGAACATGCAACTGCCGGCGTCGGGTTTGAGCAGACCGTCGACGGGGTCCAGGGCCAGCAACCGCTGGAAACTGGCCAGCACCATCGCATCGGACAGGCCGCTGCCGTCGGCGGCCGGGTCGAGCCGGTTGAACTTCTCCGTCACGCCGACGGTGAATGCCTTGCGTTCGGGATGGTCGGGCTGGTTCTGCGCCCAGGTGCAGGAGCTCGCCAGGACCAGCAGCAACGCGGCACAGGCTGCCACCAGCCCACGCCGGAGCGGTCTCATCCGACCTCGGCCCCGGCCACCAGTGCAGCCACCCGGGCGATGTCGACACCCGACAGGGTGGGGATGACGACCCGGTTCGGGTGCTCGGGCAGGACGACCAGATGCTGGATGCCGATCACCGTGGCACCGGCGGCATTGCCCGAAGCGGTACCCGGGAGGGAGTCCTCGAAGACCACGCAGTCGGTGATGTCGACCCCCAGTCGCTGCGCGGCCAGCAGGTACGGTGCCGGATCCGGTTTGCCCTTCTCGGTGTCCTCACCGGCGACCACGGTGGTGAAGGTCCCCTCCGGCAGGCGGGTCAGCACACAGTCCAACACCTGCCGGTACGACGCCGAGACCAGGGCGGTCGGGATCCCCGCAGCACGGAACTCCTCGAGCAGTTCCCGCGCACCCGGTCGCCACGGGATCTCACCGGCGGCGAGTTCGGTGCTCACCTGCTCCACCAGCGCCTCCAGCACCGCCTCGGGGGTCCAGCCGTGGTCCGGGCCGAGCTGGCTGTCGAAGACCTGCACCATGTAGCGCCCGGAGTCGATCAGGGCATTGCCGACCAGACGCTCGGCGTCGGTGGCGGTCCACTGCACGCCGATCCGCCCGGTGAGTGCGTACTGCGCCCGTACCCAGACCGGCTCGGAGTCGACCAGGGTCCCGTCGAAGTCCCACAGCGCGGCCGCGATCGGGGCCGTCGGGGCGAAAGTGTTCATCGCCCACCATCATTCCAAACCCCGCGAGCGATGGACAAAGTCGGCACGCGGCCACCGAAGGGTGACAATGGGGCGATGACCCACCAGCCCGACCGGACCGACGAGATCGCTGCGACCCTGCGTCGACGGGTGATGTTGTTCGACGGTGCGATGGGGGTCACGATCCAGGGCCACGGGTTGTCGGAGGCGGACTTCCGGGGCGAGCGATTCGCCGACTGGGACAGCGACCTGAGCGGCAACAACGATCTGCTGTCGCTCACCCGCCCGGACCTGATCGGCCGGATCCATCGGGACTTCCTGGCCGCCGGTGCCGACTTCATCTCCACCAACACCTTCAACGCCCAGAGCATCTCGCTGGCCGACTACCGGATGTCGGATCTGGCCCACGAGCTGAACGTGGCCGCGGCCGGGCTGGCCCGGCAGGCTGCCGATGAGTACAGCACTGCCGAACATCCGCGCTATGTCCTGGGTGCGATCGGCCCGACGAACCGGACGGCCTCGATCTCCCCCGATGTGAACGATCCCGGTGCCCGCAACATCGACTTCCAGACCCTGGTCGCCGCCTACACCGAACAGGCCGAGGGACTGCTCAGCGGCGGCGCCGATGCCCTGGTGATCGAGACGATCTTCGACACGCTGAATGCGAAGGCGGCGATCTTCGCCCTGGAGGAGCTCTTCGCCGCCCACGGCCGCCGCTGGCCGTTGATCATCTCCGGGACCATCACCGATGCCTCCGGCCGTACCCTCTCCGGGCAGACGGTGGAGGCTTTCTGGAACTCGGTACGCCATGCCCAGCCGCTGGTCGTCGGGCTGAACTGCGCCCTCGGGGCGGCCGAGGTACGACCGTGGCTGGCCGAGCTGTCCCGGGTGGCGGACTGCTTCCTCTCGGTCTACCCCAATGCCGGGCTGCCGAATGCCTTCGGCGAGTACGACGAGTCACCCGAGCAGATGGCCACGGTGATCGGTGAGTTCGCCGCCGACGGGTTGGTGAACATCGTCGGCGGCTGTTGCGGGACCACCGACGAGCACATCGCGCGATTCGCCGAGGTGATCGGCGACGCCGAGCCGCGGCCGGTGCCGACCGTCGCTCCCGCGCTACGGCTGTCGGGTCTGGAACCGTTCAACGTCGATGCCGATTCGCTGTTCGTCAACATCGGCGAGCGGACCAACGTCACCGGATCGGCCCGGTTCCGCAATTTGATCTCCACCGGCGACTACGACACCGCCTTGGAGGTGGCCCGGCAGCAGGTGGAGGCCGGTGCACAGGTGATCGACCTGAACATGGACGAGGGCATGCTCGACGGTGTCGAGGCGATGGATCGCTTCTGCAAGCTGATCGCCTCCGAACCCGACATCTCCCGGGTGCCGATCATGATCGACTCCTCGAAGTTCGAGGTGATCGAGGCCGGTCTGCGATGTGTCCAGGGCCGCTCGATCGTGAACTCGATCTCCCTCAAGGAGGGTGAGCAGAAGTTCGTCGAACAGGCGCTGCTGTGCCGCCGCTACGGGGCCGCGGTGGTGGTGATGTGCTTCGACGAACAGGGACAGGCCGACAACTATCAGCGGCGGATCGAGATCGCCGAGCGTGCCTACCGGATCCTGATCGACCTCGGGTTCGACGGTGACGACATCATTATCGATCCGAACGTCTTCGCCGTGGCCACCGGGATCGAGGAACACGCCAACTACGGGATGGACTTCATCGAGGCGGTCCGCTGGATCAAGCAGAACCTGCCCGGTGCCCGTACCTCCGGCGGCATCTCGAACGTGTCCTTCTCCTTCCGGGGCAACAATCCCGTCCGCGAGGCCATCCACGCGGTCTTCCTCTTTCACGCGATCGAGGCCGGTCTGGACGCCGGGATCGTCAACGCCGGACAGCTCGCGGTCTATGACGAGATCGACGCCGAACTGCGGGAGCGGATCACCGATGTGATCTGCAACCGTCGGCCGGATTCCACCGAACGCCTGTTGGAGATCGCCGGTGACTACAGCGGTACGGGCGAGCGCGTCGAGCAGCGCAATGACGAATGGCGCGGGTTGCCGCTCGCCGAACGGATCACCCACGCCCTGGTCAAGGGGATCGACGCACATATCGAGGCCGACACCGAAGCGCTGCGACAGGAGCTGGCCGACCGGGGGCGTCGCCCGATCGAGGTGATCGAGGGCCCGTTGATGGACGGGATGAACGTCGTCGGCGATCTCTTCGGTGCGGGGAAGATGTTCCTGCCGCAGGTGGTGAAGTCGGCGCGGGTGATGAAGAAGGCCGTGGCCCACCTGATCCCGTTCATCGAGGCCGAGAGCGATGCCGACACCCCCAGCAAGGGCAAGATCGTCCTGGCGACGGTGAAGGGCGATGTCCACGACATCGGCAAGAACATCGTCGGTGTGGTGCTGCAGTGCAACAACTACGACGTGGTGGACCTGGGGGTGATGGTCCCGGCCGAGCGGATCCTGGAGACCGCCGCCGCCGAACGTGCCGATGTGATCGGACTGTCCGGCCTGATCACGCCCTCGCTGGACGAGATGGTGCGCTTCGCCGCCGAGCTCGAACGGCGAGGTCTGCAGACGCCGCTGCTGATCGGCGGTGCCACCACCTCCCGGGCGCACACCGCGGTGAAGATCGACCCGGAGTACTCCGGCCCGGTGGTCTGGGTGAAGGATGCCTCACGTTCGGTGCCGACGGTCTCCCGGCTGCTGTCGGCCGAGCAACGTGGCGGCCTGCTGAGCGAGGTACGCGCCGACTACGACTCGCTGCGGGAGCGTCACGCCGCGAAGGGCGAGCGGCCCTTGCTGGACTACGACGCGGCACTGGCCGATGCACCACCGATCGACTGGTCCGATTTCACCCCGGTCACCCCGGCCCTGGCCCGCGACGGCGGACCGGTGGTCAAGGAGTTGATCGACTATCCGCTGGCCGAACTGGCCGAGTACATCGACTGGTCACCGTTCTTCGCCGCCTGGGAGCTGCGCGGCCGGTTCCCCGACATCCTGCACAACCCGGCCTCCGGGGAGGCGGCCCGCAAACTGTATGCCGATGCCCGGCAGATGCTGGACCGGCTGATCGCCGAGCACACACTGCAGGCGAACGGGGTGATCGGCTTCTTCCCGGCCCATTCCGTCGGCGACGACCTGCAGCTCTACACCGGCGTCGACCGGCAGCAGGTGGGGACCGTGCTGCACCACCTGCGACAACAAGGTGAGCACCGCCCCGGCGTACCTCACCGCAGCCTGGCCGACTTCGTCGCTCCCCGCTCGAGTGGTCTGGCCGACTGGGTCGGCGGGTTCGCCGTCAGTGCCGGTTTCGGTGCCGCCGAGGCGGCAGCCCGGTACAAGGCGCAGTTGGACGACTACAACGCGATCCTGCTCGAATCCCTTGCCGACCGGCTGGCCGAGGCCTTCGCCGAGAGGCTGCACCAGCGGGTACGGACGCAGTGGTGGGGATATGCCGGCGACGAGTCCCTGGACAACGAGGCGCTGATCGCCGAACGGTACCGCGGGATCCGTCCGGCACCGGGCTACCCTGCCTGTCCCGACCACACCGAGAAGGCCACCCTGTGGGAGCTGCTCGACGTGCGCCGACGGACCGGCATCGAGTTGACCGAGTCGATGGCCATGTGGCCGGCTGCAGCGGTCTCCGGCTGGTACTTCGCCCACCCCGAGAGCCAGTACTTCGTGGTCGGCCGGCTCGGCGCCGACCAGGTCGCCGACTACGCCCGCCGCAAGGGCTGGACGGTCGCGCAGGCCGAGACCTGGCTGGCGCCGAACCTGGGTTACCGACCCTCGGCCACCGTGGGCGTCTGAGGGCCACCGACCGGCCCGTCCGGGCCCCTCACCGGCGGGCCCGAGCCGTGTCGCCACGCGGCGGAACCGCCGCGGTCCGGAGCCCCTTCGGCCGGTCGGGCAACAGCAACGCTCCGGTATCGCCTGGAGTTCCCCGAACAGCAACTACAGTGGCGACATGGCAGTGAACCGTCCGACCCGCGAACTGCGGGACCTGGTGGATCCGGTGGTGCTGATGGCCTTCAGCGGGTGGAACGATGCGGCCAGTGCCGCCACGTCGTGTCTGGACCACATCGCCGAGACCCTGGGGGCCGAGCGTTTCTTCACGATCGACAGCGAGGACTACTACGACTTCCAGGTGAATCGGCCGGTGATCCGACGCGACTCCCCCACCAGCGCGGTCCACGAGTGGCCGGAGACCACCGTGTCGGTGGCCTCGATCCTCGGCCGCGACGGTGAGGTCGCCCGGGACCTGGTGCTGATCACCGGGCCGGAGCCCAATCTGCGCTGGCGCAGTTTCACCCAGTTGGTCGTCTCCGCCCTGCGCAGCGCGCAGCCGTCACTGGTGATCATGCTCGGTGCGCTGCTCTCGGACTGCCCGCACACCCGCCCGGTGCCGGTCTCGGGTTCCAGCATCGACCCCCGGTTGCTGGACGAGATGAGTGAGCTGGACCTGCCCGACTACGAAGGGCCGACCGGCATCGTCGGCCTGCTGAGCGAGGCCTCGTCGGAGGCCGGGCTGCCGACGGTCAACCTGTGGGCCTCGGTACCGCACTACGTGGCCCATCCGCCGAACCCGAAGGCCACCTTGGCACTGCTGGCGAAGGTGGAGGATGTGATCGACCTGCCATTGGATCCCGGTGAACTGACCGAGCTGGCGAAGGCCTGGGAACGCGGGGTCGACGAACTGGCGGCCGAGGACTCCGAGATCGCCGAGTACGTCAGCCAGCTCGAGGAGAGCCAGGACGAGCAGGGGATCCCCGAGGCCAGCGGGGACGCGATCGCCGCCGAGTTCCAGCGCTATCTGCGCCGCCGGGACTGATCGGGGCGGTTCGGACGACCGGGCTCAGGCCCGCTCGTCGATGCCCAGCCAGTGCGCGAACCTGACCAGGGTGCGCCGGTAGGCGGGATCTTTGGGGCGGGCCAGGAAGCCGTGGCTGGTCAGCGGAACCACGAGCTGCTCCACCTCGGTGCCGAGTGTCCGCAGCTCCTCGGCGAAGGCCTCGGCCGAGGAACGGATCCGGTCCCGGTCGGCATCGACGAACAGTGTCGGCGGCAGCGGTGCCGCCAATAGTCCCCCGGGCAGTGCTGTCGGATCGTCGGGCAGGGCGTCACGCCCCAGGTAGTTGCGGTTCATCAGGTCCACCATGAACGGCCGGTACTGCCACAGCCGGTAGCGGCCGCGGAGCCGGTCGCGCAGCGCCGGTGACGGATCGGGCAGGGCGGAATGGAAGGTGCCGTAGGCCAGCACCAGCCGGGACGGGGCATGAGCGGTCGGGCCGAACCGCGGGTCGGTCAACCGGGCGGCGGCGGCAGCGGCCAGACAGGCCCCGGCGCTCGCGCCGGTGTAGCCCGGGCGGCGACGGCCGATCTCGGCCAGTGCGTCCAGCGCCGACTCGACCGGCACCGGGTGCCGTACCCCCGGCAAGGGCAACCGGGTGCCGGCCAGCGGCATGCTGACCGTCGGCACCATCGGTGGGGTGAGGGCGATCACCTCCAGTCCGTGCCCGGCGAGCCCGCGGGCGACCGCCCGGGACTCGGGTCCGTCCAAGGTTCCCTGGCAGAACGCACCACCGTGGATCCAGACGAACGTGCCCACCGGTTCCGGCGGCCGGTACCAGCGGATCCGAACGGGCCGATGCCTGGTGGGCAGCTCCTCGTCGGTGGTCTGCACACCGTCGGAGGTCGTGGTGGTCACCACCGCCGCGCTCCCGCCGGGAACGACGGCCGCCGCCACCCGTTGCTGATCATCCGCGGCTGCCGCAGACCGCAGATGCCTTCTCCCGCAGGGTTGTGATCATCGCATCCGGGTCGTCGGCACCGAAGACGGCCGAGCCGGCGACGAAGACGTTCGCCCCGGCCTCGGCGCAGCGTTCGATGGTCTCGGTGCTCACTCCCCCGTCGACCTGCACCCAGATGTCGCGGTCGCCGATCAGTGTGCGGGTCCGTTCGATCTTGGACAGGCACAGGTCAAGGAACTTCTGACCACCGAAACCGGGTTCGACGGTCATGATCAAGATCATGTCGACCTCGTCCAGCACATCGCGCAACGAATCGATGTCGGTGGCCGGGTTGAGCCCCAGTCCTGCCCGGGCGCCGAGCCGGCGCAGTTCCCGGGCGAGCCGGATCGGTGCCTTCGCCGCCTCCACATGGAAGGTGACCGACTGCGCACCGGCCTCGGCATACGACGGTGCCCAGCGGTCCGGATCGTCGATCATCAGGTGGATGTCGAGGAACTGGTCGGTGACCTTGCGGATCGACTGCACCACCGGCAACCCCAGGGTGAGATTGGGTACGAAGTGGTAGTCCATGACATCGATGTGCAGGCCGTCGGCAGAGCCGATCGCCTCGATGTCGCGTTGCAGGTTCGCGAAGTCGGCACTCAACAGGCTCGGGGTGATCTTGATCTCCACCCCGAAAGGCTATCCCACCCGGTTCACCTCAACGGGTGCGCCGGAGCAACGCCAGGAACATCGCATCGGTGCCGTGACGGTGTGGCCACAACTGCACGCGGCCGTGCTCGTCCACCGCATCCGGTGCCGACCTGACCACCGCGGGCACGGACTCGACGTCGCCACGCGTGGCCAGTACCGCATCCACCACCCCGGCGGTCTCGGCCCGGTGCGGTGAACAGGTGACATAACCGACCAGTCCACCGGGCTCGACCAGGTCGAGGGCGGAGTTCAGCAGCGCGGTCTGCAGGGGAACCAGTGCGGCGAGGTCCTGCGGGATGCGACGCCAGCGGGCCTCCGGGCGACGCCGCAATGCCCCCAGACCGGTGCAGGGCACATCGGCCAGCACCCGGGCGAACGAACCCGCGGACCATGGTGGCTGCGTGCCGTCGGCGACCACCACCTCCGGCGGCGGCTGGTAGGCCCGCACCGCCTGGCGTACCAACTCCGCGCGATGCGGTGCCACCTCGGCGGCGACCAGGTCGTCACCGTGCTCACGGGCCAGACCCGTCAGCAAGGCGGTCTTGCCGCCCGGTCCGGCGCACAGATCGAGCCAGCGCCCGGCCGGCGCCGGGGCGGCGGCGAGGGTGGCGGCGACGAGCTGGGAACCGGGGTCCTGCACCCCGACCAGACCTTGCCGCAGGCCCGGCGCCTCGGCCGGATCACCCGGCCAGGCCACCGCGTACTCGCTGATCCCCGACGGTTCACCACCGGCCTCGATCAGCTCGGCGACCTCGGCCAGGCCCGGTCGAACCGCCAACCAGGTCCGGGGCGGGAGATTGTTCGCCGCCAGGGCCGCTGGGAGTTCGTCGGCCGGCAGGAGTTCGGCATAGGCGTCGACGATCCACCGCGGATGGGCGGTACGCAGGGCCAGCGTGTCGAGCTCGTCGAGGCCGGCGCAGAGCCGGTCCAGCCACTCCTGCTCCGATCGGCGGGTGAGCTTGCGGGTGACGGCATTGGTCAGCCCGGTGACCTTCTCCCCGATCATCGACCGCGCCAGTTCGACACTGGCCGCGACCGTGGCATGGTCGGGCACCCGCATGGCCAGCCCCTGATGGGTGGCCAGCCGGAGCACGTCGAGCAGTTCGGGGTCCAGGCCGTCGATCGGTCGGCCGGAGGCCTCGGCGATGATCGCGTCGTAGGTGCCGAGGTGTCGGGCGGTGCCGTTGACCAGTTCGGTGACGAAGGCGGCATCCCGACCGCTCAATCCGGCCTCGGCCAGGTTGCCCGGCAGCACCAGATTGGCATAGGCGTCGTCACCGGTCACCTGCCGCAGCGTCTGGTACGCCACCCGCCGGGGTGTGTCGATCCGTCCGCGCGAGCGCGGGGAACCGCCCTTGCGTGGACCGCCGCGGCGGGTCGAGCGACGCCCTGCCGGAGCACCCCGGTCCGCCGGCTCACTCATCGTCGTCGAAGCGTTGGTCGTCGGCGAGCTGTGCCCCGCGCGCCCAGTCCGCAGCAGCCATCGGCTTCTTGCCGGGGGGTTGGACCTGCAGCAGTTCCAGGGCACGATCGGCGGTACCGACGAGCACCTGTCTGCCGGTGTTCCGCAACTGTCCGGGCGGCAGCTCCTGCTCCGGCGCCGGCCGGGCGAGGCCGATCTTGAACCGCTGGCCGCGCAGCGTGGTCCAGGCACCGGGGGCCGGGTTGCAGCCGCGGATCAACCGGTCGATCACCAGCTGTGAGGTGTCCCAGTCGATCCGGGCGTCGTCACTGGTCAGCTTCGGCGCCGAGGTGACCCCCTCGTCCGGTTGCGGCCGGGGTACGGCACCGGCGGCGATCTCGTCGAGTGTCCGTACCAGCAGTCCCGCCCCGTCGCGCGCGAGCCGGTCGAGCAGGTCACCGGCGGTGTCGCCGGGGCCGATCGGTGTCCGGATCTGCCCATACACCGGGCCGGCGTCGAGTTCGCGGACCAGGGAGAAGGTGCAGGCACCGGTTTCGGCGTCGCCCCCGAGGATCGCGTGCTGTACCGGGGCGGCTCCGCGCCAGCGCGGCAGCAGCGAGAAGTGCAGGTTGACCCAGCCGTGTGCGGGGATGTCGATCACCCGCTGCGGCACCAGCGCACCGTAGGCGACCACCGGTACGCAGTCGGGTGCCAGTTCGGTCAGCATCGCTGCGAAGTCGGGATCCTTCGGATGCTCCGGTTTGTGCACGGGCAGTCCGAGCTCCTCGGCCCGGACGGCCACCGGTGAGGGGCGAAGCTTCTTCCCCCGGCCGGCCGGGGCGTCGGGGCGGGTGATCACCCCGAGTACCTGGTGATCGGAGTCGACCAGGGCATCGAGGGAGGCCACGGCGACCTCGGGGGTTCCGGCAAGCAAGACGCGCACCGGTCGAGTTTAGTGCCCCGGTTCGGTGCCCCGGTGCGACCGGTGGCCGGCCGGCGCGAGGTGTCGCCGGTTCAGCCCGTACCGCGAAGGACCAGGGTCGGGTTCAGCACCACCCGGCTCACCGGCACCGAGCTGCCGGCAACCATCGACAGCACCATCTCCAGCGCCATCCGGCCGGATTCGGCGAACGGCTGAGCGACCGTGGTCAGCCCCGACATCTCTGCCAGTTCTCCGTCGTCGTACCCGATCACTGCCAGGTCGTCAGGAACCCGGCGTCCGTTGCTGGTCAGCACCCGCAGTGCCCGGGCGGCCAGTCCGTCGTGGTTGGCCACCACCGCGGTGAGTGACGGATCGGCATCCAAGCACGGCAACCGGCCGTCGACCGAGCCGTCGGGCTCGGCCGGTACGGCAACCAGCTCGAGGTGCTCGGCCAGCCCGTCGGAGCGCAACATACCGGCCGAGACGTAGTCGGGTGATTGCTGCGGTTCGTGCAGGAAGACCACCCGGCGATGTCCGGCCGCGGCCAGGTGCTCCCCGATCAACCGCCCCCCGTGCAGATCGTCGATCAGCACCACCGGCGGATCCGCGGCCCGTGGCAGGGAGCGCCGGATGTCCAGGCCGACGACCGGGAAGCTGGCTCCCGGCTCGCCCGCAGCGCGGTGATGCCGAGCGGTACGCCCATCACGATCAACCCGTCGACACCCCGCCGGGCGGGCAGGGACTCCAGCAACGGTTCGGTTGCCGCAGCTGCCGAGGCCAGGTCGTAGGGGATCAGGTCCACGGCGGCCTGCCGTGCCCGGTGCAACATCCCGGTGAGCCGCCGGTAGTAGCTGTTGTAGCTGGAATAGGGCGCCGCCACGGCGATCCTCAGCGCGGTGGTGCGGCGGGAGCCGCGCTCACCCTCACCGCCGACCCGGTAGCCCAGTTCGGAGGCCGCCCGGATCACCCGCTCCCGGGTCTGCGGGCTCACCCGGTGCGGTGAGTTCATCACCAGCGAGACCGTGGAGATCGAGACCTGGGCGCGCTCGGCCACGGTGTAGATGTTCACCGCCTTCGGTTTTCCCTTCATCGCTGATCACCGTAGCGAAGCCCTTCATCGAAGTGCTTCGATTCCGCAGGCTGATGTCCGCATCCAACGAAGGAGACCCGCAGCATGCCCGGTAGGAATCGACTCGACGCCTTCGTCGCCGCGCACGAGCGACGGCTGGCACCGTTCCGCCGACCCGAACCAGCCGATCCCGGTCGCCCGCCGCGAACAGGCCGCACAACTCGACCTCGATTCGGCCGCTGTGTTGGGTCTGCGCCCGCCGCCGACCGCGGCCGCGGAGTACACGCTCGGTTCCTCCAGACATCCCGACGTTCCGGTCCGGGTGCACTGGCCGACCGCGCAACGTCCGGCGCCGGCCGAGACCGGCGGGCTGCCGGTCCTGATCTACTTCTACGGCGGCGCCTGGACCTTGGCCGGGATCGACTGGCTGGGCTGGGACCGGTCGTACCGCGAGCGCGCCGCCGACGCCGGGGTGATCGTGATCGCCGTCGACTACTCCCATGCCCCGGAGGTGCAGTTCCCCGCCCAACCCGAGCAGGGGTGGACCGTCCTCGAGTGGGCCCACGGCGCGGCCCGGGAGTTGGGTGGCGATCCGGACAGGCTGGCGATCGGCGGTGCCTCCTCCGGCGGCAATCTGGCCGCGGCGGTGACCCTGATGAACCGCGATCGTCACCAACGTCCGATCCGATTGCAGTTGTTGGAGGCCCCCGCCCTTGACCTGACCCTCGGCCACGTCGACGCCGGTGGGGTGAACAAGGCGATTCCCGACGTGATCCTGCGACAGATGGCCGCCCGGTTGGTGACCCAGTACCTGGGGACGGACCGCGGTCTGCGTCGACACCCCTACGCCTCGCCGATGCTGGCGCGGTCCCACGCAGGTCTGCCACCGGCCGTGGTCTGGACCGCCGAGCTGGATCCGCTGCGCGGCGACGGGGAGGCCTATGTGACCACGCTGACCCGGGCCGGTGTGCCCGCCGTCGGGGTACGGATGATCGGGCAGACCCACACCTCGGGCGGTCTGCGGTCGGTGGTACCGGCAGCCGAGCACCTGCACCGCGATGTGGTGAGCACTTGCGTACCCTCCACGCACCGGCGCTGGACTATCCGGATCCGTTGCGCACCGAGGACGACCGGGTATGAGCCCGCGTGATCTCCAGCTCGATCCGGCGGTCCTACGGTGGCTGAAGCGGATCGACGAACACTCCGCGACGCTGCCGGACCTGCGGCACCCGGGAACCCCTTCGGGCAGGCTGGCCGCAGCGCGCCTGTCGGATCTGCTGGCCCTCGAGTTCACCGCCGACGAGGCCCCGGAGGTGCGGATCGACGAGATCAGCCTGCCGGGGCCGGCCGGTCCGCTGCGGGTGCGCCGCTACCGCCCGCCGGCCGACGCCGGAGCCCTGCCCACCCAGCTGTTCCTGCACGGTGGCGGGTTCATCCACGGAACCGTCGACGAGCTGCTGAACGACCGGTTGTGTGCCCGTCGGGCGCGCAGCAGCGAGCTGCAGGTCCTCTCCCTGGACTACCGACTCGCCCCCGAGGACCGCTTCCCGGCGGGGGTCGAGGATGCGGTGGCCGCCATCGGGGAGCTGGCCGCCAACCCGGCGCAGCATGGGGTGGATCCCGAACGGCTGGGGATCGGCGGGAACTCCGCCGGTGCCTCGATCGCCGCCGGTGCGGCCATCGTGCTCCGCGATCGCGGCGGTCCGGCGCTTCGCCATCAGCTGCTGGAGGTCCCCCGATGACGCTGCCTCCGGTGGGGGAATCGGCGCGGCTGTTCGCCGAGGGGTTCGGGCTGGGACAGGATCAGGCGCTGATGACTGCCTACCTCGGCCCGGGACCGGTACCGCCCCTGGCCTCCCCCGTCGACCTGCCGGACCTTTCCGGGCGGCCGGACGCCTTGATCATGGTCGCCGAGTACGACCCGCTGCGTGACTCCGGACTGGCCTATGCCGAGCGGCTGCGGCAGGCCGGCATACCGACCACGACCGTCGTCGGCACCGGCCATCTGCACGGTACGCCCGGGCTGACCGCCGCCTGGGCCGGAGCCCGTCGATGGCAGGACGAGCAGGCCGCAGCGCTGAGCGAGGCCTACCACCAGTGATCCGGCATCCGGTCGATGCCCCAGCCCACCTGGAAGGACGATGATGTCACCCCAACTCCCCCACGAGCCGAACCCCGAGCCGGCCGTCGCCGACGCCGACGCAGTACCCGGTGAGCCCCAGCGGCGGCGGATTCCTGGCGATGTTCATCGCCTCCTGGTTCGGCATCAACCTGGTGTTGGGGACGACCATCGGCGCGTCGATCCCGAAGTTCTTCGCCTACTTCGACGACGCCTCGAAGGGCACCAACCTCTCGATCACCGCCGGCGTCGGCGGCATCGTGGTGACGCTGATCACCCCGCTCTTCGGGCGCCTCAGCGACCGGTCCATGTCCCGGCTGGGCAAGCGACGGCCGTGGATCCTCGGTGGAGCAGTGGCGGGCCTGCTGGGGGTCGGGTTGCTCGCCGGGGCGGGTTCGTTGGGGCAGGTGGTCCTCGGCTGGGCGATCGTGCAGACCGGTTTCGGCGCCGCCAATGCTGCGGTGCACGCCCTGTTGGCCGACCAGATCCCGAAACGGATCCGCGCCCGGGTGGCCGCGGCCGCCGGTGCCAGCGGTGGACTGGCGTTGATCCTGGGGGCGCAGCTGGTGGCGTTGCTGCCCGAGGACGCCCAGTGGACCTGGTTCGTCGTCCCCGGCGTGATCGGGGCCGGGTTGAACCTCGGCCTGTTCGTCGTCCTGCGCGACATCGTCCGTACCGAACGCCCCTCGCCGTGGCGGATGTGTTGTCCACCTACTGGTTGGATCCGCGGCGACACCCCGACTTCTTCTGGGCCTGGACCTGCCGGTTGTTCGTCACCATGTCGATCGTCTCAGTCTCGGCCTACCTGTTGTTCTTCATCATCGACCACCTCGGAATTCCCCGGGAGCAGGCCAGTCAGGTGCAGGCGAACACCTTGATCGCCTTCACGCTCGGCAACATCGCGATGACCTTGTTGTTCGGCTGGATCTCCGATCGCACCGGTCGCCGCAAGCCGATCGTCTGGGCTGCCAGCATGTTGTCGGTGGTCGGGCTGGTGGTCGCCATCCTGGCCTCGGACACGACCACCTTCATGATCGGCATCGTGATCGTCGGCGCCGCCCAGGGCGCCTATGTCTCGGTGGACGTGGCGCTGATGACCGAGGTGCTGCGACCTTCACCGATGCCGGCAAGGATCTCGGCATCGTCGCCCTGTCCTATCAGGTGCCGCAACTGCTGGTGCCGATCGTGGCGGTACCGTTGCTGGCCATCGGCGGTGGGGAGACTACACCGCGCTGTACGTGGCGGCGATCGTCTTCGGCGTGCTCGGCGGGCTAGCCGTACTGCCGGTGCGTTCGGTCAGGTGAGCCGGCCGATGTGCTGGAGCGGATGGCCTGAATCGAACAAGCGTCCCCGACGTGGAACGCCGGTGTTCTGCCACTGAACTACATCCGCAAGGCCGTGAGGCCTCGGTCACCGTAGCCGACGGATCTGCCCGGTTCAAACGCGGGCCGCGCGGGGATCGGACCGGTACGCGAGGCGCAATCGGTCGTTCGGGCCTCAGTCCATCACCACCTCAGTCCATCACCACCTCAGTCCATCACCACCTCAGTCCATCACCACCGGGTCGACCCGGACCCGGATCGCTCCGTCGACCTTCTTCGCGCTGCGCACCCCCTGGGCCTGCTGCAGCAGTCGGCTCAGTCTCACCCGGTCCCGACGGGGTACGCGTACGGTAAGCCGCTGCAGTTCCTCACCGGGTTTGGATGCGAACGGTACCGGTCCGAGCACCTCGGCCTCGGTCGGCAACTCGTCCAGCACCGGGGTGAGGAAGTCGGCCACCGAGGCGGGTCCGCCCTCGATCGTGGCCACGGCCGCGGCCGGCGGGAAGTGCGCGGCCGCCCGGTCAGCGAGTTCACGGCGGGCGAACCCGCCCGGATCGGTACGCACCAGCGCCTGGATCGCCCGCGCATCGGGGGCACCGACCACCATCACCGTGCCACCGGCAGGGGCGGGACGAACCAGCGCCGTGACGTTCAACCAGCGCCGCAGCGCCTCCTCGCCCGCCCGCAGAGCCGCCCGCGCCAGCAAGGCATCGGCGTCGACCAGCAGGGCCGCCGCATACCCACCTTCGGCGACGGGTTCGGCCCCGGGTGTGGCGACCACCAGGGCGGGTTTGGCCGAGACCTCCGGGAGCACCCGATTGCCGGCCGACCGGATCACCACCGTGCCGGGGAAGGCCCGTCCCAGTTCCTCGGCCAGCCTGGTGGCACCGACCACGGGGGCCCGGTGCCGGTCGCTGCCGCACTCCGGACAGCGCCAGCCGGCGAGCAGGGAACCGCACCAGGCGCAGTCCAGGCCGCCGTCGGGCTGTTCGCGGGCCGGGCCGTTGCAACGCGGACAGCGGATCGGGGTCCGGCACCGGGCGCAGGCCAAGGCCAGCCGATAACCGGCCCGTGGGATCTGCACCAGTACCGGGCCCTGGGGCAAGGACCGGCGGACGAGTTCGAAGGTGTCGTGGGGCAGCCGGGAGGTACGGGCCGCGGGGTCGCGGGCCATCGACTCGTCGGTGTCGGAAGCCACCCGAACCACCGGCGCCTCCCGCCTGACCTCGGCGGTCGGAAGTGCCAGCGGGGTCAGCCATTGGGCGTTGATCAACTGTTCGATCTCGGTGCTCCGGGCGTACCCGGCGAAGAGCACCGCACAGTCCTGGTCCGCGGCGCGGATCGCCAGTACCTCGCGGGCATGCGGGTACGGGGCGCGCGGCTCCGACAGCAGGTCGTCCCCGTCATCCCACAACGCCACCAGACCAAGATCATGTACCGGTGCATAGGCGGCCGCGCGGGTACCGATCACCACCTTCACCTGGCCCCGGGAGATCCGCAGGAACTGCCGATAGCGGGCAGAGGGGCCGAGTTCGGCACTCAGCCGGGCGAACCCTGCGGCCCCGAACCGTTGGGTACAGGCCTGGGCGAGGCGATCAAGATCACGATGGTCCGGGACGATGATCAACACACCCCGCCCGCCGGCCACCGTGGCAGCCGCCGCCTGCGCCAGACCGGCCGTCCAGTCGGCATACTCCCCCGCCCCCGGGCAGACCTGCCAGTAGGCGCGGGGACGACCACCGGTGGCCAGGGCGTTGATCAACTCCGGTCCGGTCGGATAGCGGTCCAGCGGCCCGGCCGACCGGTCGGGTGCGGGCAGTTCGACCGGACGTGGGGTGGCCTTCTCGGTGGCGGCATGGCGTGGGGGGACCGCCAGCCGCAGGACATCGGCAAAGGTGCCGGCGTAATGATCGGCAACCCGCCGGATCAGGCTGACGATCTCCGGTGCGAGCACCGGTTCGGCGGACAGCACGGTGTGCAGGGGTGCGAGAGTGCCGGTGTGCTCGGTCGTGTCGGGCAGATCGACGATGAAACCGTCGCGCAGGCGGCCGGCGAACCGTACCCGCACCCGGGCGCCCGGGACCGCGGCCTCGGCCTGGGCCTCGGTCACCGCGTAGTCGAAGAAGCGGTCCAGGTGAGGCAGGGAGACGTCGACCGCCACCCGGGCGATCCGCAGCGGCGAGCTCTCCGCATCCGCGGACTCCGGGACGGTCGTCGTTGCCGACTTGCCCGCCTCGGCCGGGAGCAAGGCGTCGTCGGCCGCCGGCGGTCTGCTGTCGGTCACCGACCCATCGTAGAGGCGAGGTCAGCCACGTACCGCGGCTGCCAATGCCTCGGCCCGGGAGGCCTGTTCCCAGGTGAAATCGGGCAGTTCCCGACCGAAATGGCCGTAGGCGGCGGTCTGGGCGTAGATCGGGCGCTTCAGGTCCAGGGCCTCGATGATCGCCGCCGGCCGCAGGTCGAAGGTGGCCAGTACGGCAGCCTCGATCTGTTCGGTCGGCACCTTCTCGGTGCCGAAGCAGTCGAGGTAGAAGCCGACCGGGTGGGCGCGTCCGATCGCATAGGCGATCTGCACCTCGCAACGCTCGGCCAGACCGGCCGCGACGACGTTCTTCGCCACCCATCGCATGGCATAAGCCGCGGAGCGGTCGACCTTCGACGGATCCTTGCCGGAGAAGGCGCCACCGCCGTGACGGGCCATACCGCCGTAGGTGTCGACGATGATCTTCCGGCCGGTCAGTCCGGCATCTCCCATCGGTCCGCCGATCTCGAAGCGGCCGGTCGGGTTCACATGCAGCGTGTAGTCGTCGTGCTCCAGGTCGAAGGCGGCCAGGACGGGCTTCACCACCTGTTCCCGCAGGTCCGGGGTGAGCAGATTCGCCAGGTCGATGTCGGCGGCGTGCTGCGAACTGATCACCACGGTGTCCAGCCGGACCGGTCGATCGCCGTCGTACTCCACGGTGACCTGGGTCTTGCCGTCCGGGCGCAGGTACGGCACCTCGCCGTTCTTACGCACCGCCGCCAGCCGTTCGGACAACCGGTGCGCCAGTGTGATCGGCAGCGGCATCAGCTCGGGGGTCTCCGAACAGGCGTAGCCGAACATCAGGCCCTGGTCGCCGGCGCCGAGCAGGTCATAGGACTCCACACTGCCGTCGCGGGCCTCCTCGGCATTGTCCACACCCTGGGCGATGTCCGGGGACTGGGCGCCGATGCTGACCTGGACACCGCAGGAGGCGCCGTCGAAGGACTTGTGCGAGGAGTCGTAGCCGATCTCCAGGATGCGTTCGCGGACGATCCGCGGGATCTCGGCGTAGGCCTCGGTGGTCACCTCACCGGCGACCACGACCAGGCCCGTGGTGACCAGGGTCTCGACTGCCACCCGGCTGTTCGGGTCGTGGGTCAGCAACTCGTCCAGTACCGAGTCGCTGATCTGGTCAGCGATCTTGTCCGGGTGCCCCTCGGTCACGGATTCGGAGGTGAACAGTCGACGGCTCATGGGCTCGACCTTAATGTGCCCGGGCAATCGGTGGACGCCGTGCCGCCATGCGGTCGGCGTCGGGTCGATCGTCACCGGGGCCGCATACTGTCGACACCGGCAGATCTCCGGCCGGGATCGCCATTCATCCGCACCGGGCCACTGCATGCGCAAGGATGTGAACTCGGACAATTTGCCGACCACCGATGAACTGGGGAACCGAGTGTCGACACTGGATCCGACGGCGACGGCCGTCATCAACGAGGCCTACTCGAGGATGCGGACGTTCACCGGGAGAGATCGTTACGAGCTGTACGACTATCTGCGCTACACCGCGTCCCGGCTCGGGAAGGTCGATGCCTTCTACGTCGGGCTGTTCCAGCCCGGCGGGCATCAGATCCGCTATCCGTATGCGGTGGAGGACGGGGTCTACGATCAGACCGCCTCCTATCAGGTCGCGGCCGGCGCCACCTCGGGGTGGATGCTGAAGAACCGACGTACCTACCGCTTCAACGAGGACAACGGTGCCCTGCTCGACCGCGGGGTCCGGTTCGGCGATCTGTCCCGCAGGTCCGCCGATGTGGTGACCGTGCCGATGTTCCGGTCCCGCGTCGACGACGTCCCGGAGGTCTATGGGATCGTCTCCATGCACAGTCACACCCCTCACGCCTACCCGCCGCCGGTGGTGCGTGCCTTCGAGTTGCTGTGCAAACTGGCGGCGCAGGTGATGGTGCGTGAGGTCGAGGACCGGGAGACCCTGGCCCAGCTGCACCTGGACGGTCCGCTGAGCTCGCTGATCGCGTCGAATCACTTCGCCGACACGTTGTCGGTACGCCTGGGCAAGGCGCGTCTGGTGGCCGAGCAGGTTCTGCAGGATCCCGAGGCCGACATCGAGACCCTGCGGCGGAGTCTGGGCGACCTGGTGACCGCGTCGCGGATGGTGCAGACCGAGCTGGTGGAGTTGCAACTGCAGATCACCGAGGGCCCGTCGCGCCGGTACGCCTCGTTGACCGACCGGGAGAAGGCGGTGGCCATCGAGCTGGCCGACGAGGCGTCGAATGCCGAGATCGCTGCCCGGCTGGTGGTGAGCACCGAAACGGTCAAGTCCCACATCGCGAGCATTCGTCGCAAGTACGAGATGTCGGACCGGTCAGCGATCGGGCAGGAGATCCGCCAACATCTCAATCATTCGCGTCGGCGTTCGGACTCCGAGCACTGACCACATCCAGGATCCGGTGGGCGCACAGCTCCTTCGAGCCGGCCGCCTCGACCGCCGAACCGTCGCTGCCGATGACGGTGACCGCGGTCCCCTCGGAGCCGAACACCTTGCCGCCACTGACATCGTTCAGCACCAGCCAGTCGGCCTTCTTCCGGGCCAGCTTCGACCGACCGAGTTCCAGCAACCGATCGGGATCGGCGGCGGTCTCCGCAGCGAACCCGACCAGGGTGGGGCGGCCGCCGCTACGCCCGGCGCCGAGCCGGGCCAGCACATCGGTCGTCTGCTGCAGCTCCAGCGTCAGCCCGGAGTCCCGATCCTTCTTGATCTTGCCGGTGGCGGTGCGGGCAGGAGTGAAGTCGGCGGCCGCGACGGCCATCACCACCAGGTCGGCTCCTTCGACGGCCGCCGACATGGCCTGGTCGAGTTCGGCCGTGGTGCCGACGTCGACCACATCCACGCCACTGGGTGTGGCCACCTCGGTGTGTGCCCGGACAAGCCTCACCCGGGCACCCCGCAGCCGGGCGGCCCGGGCCAGCGCCATCCCCATCCGTCCGGAGCTGGAGTTGCCGAGGTAGCGGACCGGATCCAGCGGTTCGCGGGTGCCGCCGGCGCTGACCACCACGGTCCGGCCGTGCAGGTCCTGACCGCGCGTGGCGATCGACGGGTCCTCCAGCAGCACCTCGGCGATCTGTGCCAGTTCATCGGGATCGGGCAACCTGCCCGGTCCGGAGTCGGCCCCGGTCAGTCGACCGCTCGCCGGATCCACGACGACCACTCCACGCTCGCGCTGGGTCTGCACATTGGACCGGGTGGCGGCGTGCTGCCACATCTCGGTGTGCATCGCCGGGGCCATCATCACCGGACAGTGCGCGGTCAACAAGACATTGGTGAGCAGGTCGTCGGCGCGTCCCTGGGCGGCCCGGGCGAGCAGATCCGCGGTGGCCGGTGCAACCACCACCAGATCGGCCTGCCGACCGAGCATCACATGGTTGACCCGATGGGCATCGCTGAACACCTCGGTCGCCACCGGCCGGCCCGACAGGGCCTCCCAGGTCACCTTGCCGACGAAGTTCAGTGCCGCCGGGGTGGGGACCACGGTCACCTCGTGACCGGCCTCGGAGAACCGTCGCAGCAGTTCACACGCCTTGTAGGCGGCGATGCCGCCGGCGACCCCCAGCAGAATCCGGCTCATCCGTGTTCAGCGATCCCGATGGTGCAGTGCAGGTACGGGCGATCTTCTCAGGCGGAGAAGTCGGGGTCGTTGGCGAACTCGTCGTCCTCCACCGCGGACAGCGACGGGCCCTCCTCGGGGTCCTCGGTTGCGGGAGCGTGGGGGTCGATCTGCTCGCACTCGAGCAGGCCGTCCTCGATCTCACGCAGCGCGATCGACAGCGGCTTCTCGGTCACACCGGCATCGACCAGCGGACCCACGTTCTCCAACAGGCTCTCACCGAGCTGGGCGTAGTAGGAGTTGATCTGCCGGGCACGGTTGGCGGCGAAGAGCACCAGGCGGTACTTCGAATCGACCTTGGTCAACAGGATGTCGATCGGCGGGTTGGTGATGCCGACGGCTTCGGTGTGGGTCACGATGCACCTTCGTTTGACTCGTGTTCTTGAATTCGTGGTCGTCGTGGGGCCGGCGGGCTGCACCTGCTCGTCCACGGACGGCGTGCGCCGCGCTCACTGTCTGGGCGCGGTTGCACAGCCGAACCTGGGTGAGTCTATCCGACCCCACCCCGCAGACCCAAGATTTCGGCCAGTTCCTCGACCGTGGTGTCGATGTCGACATTGACCACCACATGGTCGAAGTCGTCGAAATGGGCCAGTTCGGAGCGGGCGGTCTGCAGCCGACGCTGGACCGCCTCCTGGTCCTCGGTGCCGCGGGCGGTCAACCGGCGGACCAGTTCCTCCCACGACGGAGGCATCAGGAAGATCGAATGCGCCTGCGGCATCGTCCTGCGTACCTGGCGGGCACCCTGCGGGTCGATCTCCAACAACACATTGTGTCCCTCGGCCATCGCCGCCTGCACCGGCGCCCGCGGGGTGCCGTACCGCGCCTTGCGATGCACGGTGGCCCACTCCAGCAGGCCGTCATGGGCGATCAGGTCGTCGAACTCGGCGTCATCGGTGAACAGATAGTGCTTCCCGTCGACCTCCCCGGGACGGGGCGCCCGGGTGGTCGCCGAGACCGACACCCACAGCGACGGGTACTTGGCCTGCAGCGCCGCCACGACCGTACCCTTGCCCACCCCGGCCGGCCCGGAGAGGATGAACAACTCCCCCTGACCGGGTCGCTCGCGCCGGTCGGTCGCCTGACCACTCACCGGAACTCCTCCCGCAGCGCGGCCAGTTGGTGTCGGCCGAGACCACGGATCCGGCGGCTGGGGGCGATGTCCAGGCGCTCCATGGTGTCGGCGGCCCGCTTGTCCCCGACCCTGGGCAGCGACCGCAGCAGGTCGACGACCTTGATGTGGGCCAGCACATCGTCGTTCTCGGCCAGGTCGAGGAAAGCCGACAGATGCAGATCGCCGGTACGCAGCCGGGCCTTCGCGGCCGCCCGGTGCCGGCGCACCTGGGTGGCGGCCGCACGCGCCTGCTGGCGCTGGCTCTCCGAGAGCGGCGGTACCGAGGTCACGGGCGCCAACCTACCGACGGACCGGGTTGGCTGCCACCCGGCGCGATCGGGCACCGCGAGAGTGTTCAGCCGAGCTCCCTGACCTGGTCCAGCAGGTCCTCCACCGCCCCCTTCAGGGCGTGCGGATCCGGACCGACCCGACCCACCTGACGGCTGACATTGGGCAGCACCGCCGAGGCCCGATCACCGAAGCGGCGCTTCACATCGGCCACGGTGGCGCCCTGGGCACCGATCCCGGGAACCAGCAGCGACCCGGTGAACTCGTCCAGGTTCACCCCCAGGTCCTCATGGGTCGCCCCGATCACCAGACCGAACTCCGGGCCCAGTACCTCGTTGCGCACCTCGACATCGTCGACGACCTGCTGGGCCACCGTGGCCCCCTCACCGGTCCGGGCCAACTGCAGTGCCGAACCCTCGGGATTGGAGGTACGCGAGAGCACGTACAGACCGCGACCGGATTCGGCAGCGGCGATGAACATCGGGTGCAGGGAACCGACTCCGAGGTACGGGCTGACGGTCAGCGCGTCGATCTGGAACGGCGACTCCTCCATCAGGTACCCACGGGCATATCCCTGCATCGTGGGCTGGAAGTCACCGCGTTTGGCGTCCAGGATCACCAGCGCACCGGCTGCCTTGCAGTCGGCGACCGCACGCTCCAGGACAGCCACTCCGGCCGCACCGTAGGCCTCGAACAGCCCGCTCTGCGGTTTGAACACCGCGACGGTCAACCCGAGCACCTCGATCTGGTGCCGGACGTAGTTCTCCAGACCACTGACGGTCGGCTCGAATCCCCAGCTGGCGATCAGCGACGGATGGGGATCGATCCCCACGCACAACCTCCCGCGGGCCTCGATCGCGGCCTGCAGCCGTTCGGACCAGGTCGTGGACATCAGTTCTCCCTCATCACGATCTTGCTCGTTCCTGTCACCGGCCCGGCCGGAGCCGGTTGATCCCGTTCACCAGCGCCGGTCCGGAGTAGATCCAGCCGGTGTAGAGCTGGACCAACCGGGCCCCGGCGTCGAACATCGCCCGGGCGTCTGCTGGTGTCATGATGCCGCCCACGCCGATCACAGGCCAGTCCGACGCCGAGGTGATCCAGCCGAGCACCTCCCGGGCCCGCCGGGTGAGCGGATGCCCGGACAGGCCGCCGGCCTCGACCGCCTTGGCCAGATCACTCGCCGCCAGGCCGTCCCGGCCGGTCGTGGTGTTGCCCGCGATCAACCCGCTGATGCCGCTGTGCTCACAGGCCGCCAGCAACTGCTCCACCGCAGGTCGGGTCAGGTCCGGGGCGAGTTTGACCAGGATCGGCAACGGATCCCCCGGATCGGCCTGTCGCGCCGCGGAGGTCAGCTCGCCGAGCAACCTGGTCAGCGCGTCGGCGTTCTGCAGTTCCCGCAGGCCGGGGGTGTTCGGACTGGACACGTTCACCGCGATGTAGTCGGCATGGGGCGCCAACTGGCGAAAACAGGTCAGGTAGTCCTCGACCGCCGCTTCCAGCGGGGTCTGCTTGTTCTTGCCGATGGAGATGCCGATGGTGGTCCCGACTGCGCGGTTGCCGCGCCGGACGCCGAGCGCATCGAGCCGGCGGGCCATCTGCTCGGCCCCACCACTGGGAAACCCCATCCGGTTGATCACCGCACCGGAGGCGGGCAACCGGAACACCCGCGGGCGAGGATTACCCGGTTGCGGCTGCGGTGTCACCGTTCCCAGTTCGACATGGCCGAACCCGAGGCTGGACCAGCCGCGTACCACCTCGGCCCGTTTGTCCAGCCCGGCGGCCAGACCGACCCGGTTGTCGAACCGCAGGGATCCGATCCGCACCGGGTCGCCGCCCGGATGCAGCAGTCGCAGGGCCGCCCGACCGGCCGCCGTGGCGGTGGTTGCCTGCAGCATCCGCAGGGCTTGTTCGTGGGCGACCTCCGGATCACCACCGCCCATCCCGAACAGCACCGGCCGGATCAGGGCCCGGTACCCGGTCAACAGCGGATCACGCATCGGCATCCGCTGTGGCAGCCGCCTTCGTCTCAGCAGCCCAGCTCTGCAGCGACCGGACGCCGATGCCGCCGGTCTGCAGGGCTTCGATCCCCTGCACCGCCGAGGCCAGCCCCTGCACCGTGGTGATGCACGGTACGTCGTTGAGCACCGCTGCGGTACGGATCTCGTACCCGTCCACCCGCGGGCTGCCGCCGTTGTTCGCCCCGTGCGGGGTGTTGAAGATCAGATCCACCTGACCGTCGTTGATCAACTCGATGATCGTCGGTTCACCCTCGGGTCCGGTGCCCTCACTGGCCTTGCGGACGGGTTTGGCCGCCACCCCGTGCCGGTGCAGCATCGAGGCGGTGCCGGCGGTCGCCAGGATCTCGAAGCCGAGGTCGGCCAGCCGCTTGACCGGGAAGAGCACGCTGCGCTTGTCCCGGTTGGCGACGGAGACGAAGACCCGCCCCGAGGTCGGCAGGGAGCCGAAGGCACCGGCCTGGGACTTGGCGAAGGCGGTACCGAAGGTCGCGTCCAGTCCCATCACCTCACCGGTGGACTTCATCTCCGGACCGAGCACGGTGTCGACGAAGGAACCGTCCGGGGTACGGAAGCGGTTGAACGGCATCACCGCCTCCTTCACCGCGATCGGCGCCCCGGGAACCGAGTCGGCCCCGTCGCCGGTGGGCCGTAGCAGGCCGGCCGACCGCAGCTCGGCGATCGGCTCCCCCAGCATCAACCGGGCGGCGGCCTTGGCCAACGGGGTGTCGGTGGCCTTGGAGACGAAGGGCACGGTGCGCGAGGCGCGCGGGTTGGCTTCCAGCACGTACAGCGTGTCCCCGGCCAGGGCGTACTGGATGTTGATCAGGCCGCGGACGCCGACGCCGGCGGCGATCGCCTCGGTGGCTTCGCGGATCCGCTCGATCACTTCCTCGCCGAGGGTGATCGGCGGCAGCGTGCAGGCGGAGTCCCCGGAGTGCACCCCGGCCTCCTCGATGTGCTCCATCACCGCACCGAGGTAGAGCTCGGTGCCGTCGTAGAGGGCGTCGACGTCGATCTCCACGGCGTCGTCGAGGAAGCGGTCCACCAGCACCGGATGTTCAGGTGTCAGCTCGGTCGCCCGCTGGATGTAACCGCGCAGGGATTCGTCGTCGTAGACGATCTCCATTCCTCGCCCACCGAGCACATAGGAGGGCCGGACCAGGACCGGGTAGCCGATGTCGGCGGCGATCGCGGTCGCCTGCTCCTGTGAGGTGGCCATACCGTGCTTGGGCGAGAGCAATCCGGCGGCGTCCAGCACCTCACCGAAGGCTCCGCGCTCCTCGGCCAGGTCGATGGCCTCCGGGCTGGTACCGACGATCGGCACCCCAGCATCCTTCAGTGTCTGTGCCAGCTTCAGCGGGGTCTGCCCACCGAGCTGGACGATCACCCCGGCGACCGGGCCGGCCTGGGACTCGGCGTGGCAGACCTCCAGCACGTCCTCGGCGGTCAACGGTTCGAAGTACAGCCGGTCGGAGGTGTCGTAGTCGGTGGAGACGGTCTCGGGGTTGCAGTTGATCATGACGGTCTCGTACCCGGCTGCCGACAGCGTCAGTGCAGCGTGCACACAGGAGTAGTCGAACTCGATGCCCTGCCCGATCCGGTTCGGTCCGGAGCCGAGAATGATCACCGCCGGCTTCTGCCGCGGAGCCACCTCGGTCTCGGCGTCGTAGGAGCTGTAGTGGTACGGGGTACGGGCGGCGAACTCACCGGCACAGGTGTCCACGGTCTTGTAGACCGGCCGGATCCCCAGCGCCCAACGGATGCCGCGGACGACCTCCTCGCTCAGATGTCGCAGCGAGCCGATCTGGGCGTCGGACAGGCCGTGACGCTTCGCCTGCGCGAGCACCCCGGCGTTCAGCTCCGGGGCCTGGGCGACCTCCCGGGCGACCTCGTCGATCAGCACCAGTTGATCGACGAACCAGGGGTCGATGCCGGTGGCGGTGTGCACCTCCTCCACACTGGCACCGGCCCGGATGGCCTGCATCACCAGGCCGAGACGGCCGTCGTGCGGACGCATCGCCTCGGTCAACAGATCACCGGCGCTGCGGGTGATCGGGGTGGCGAAGTCGAAGATGGCCTCGGGCTTCTCCACACTGCGCAGCGCCTTGCCCAGGGCCTCGGTGAAGTTGCGGCCGATCGCCATCGCCTCGCCGACGCTCTTCATGTGCGTGGTCAAGGTGGCATCGGCGTGGGGGAACTTCTCGAAGGCGAAGCGCGGGACCTTCACCACCACGTAGTCCAAGGTGGGTTCGAAGCTGGCCGGGGTGACTCCGGTGATGTCGTTGTCGATCTCGTCCAGGGTGTAGCCGACGGCGACCTTGGCCGCGATCTTGGCGATCGGAAAACCGGTGGCCTTGGAGGCCAGCGCACTGGACCGGGAGACCCGCGGGTTCATCTCGATCACGACCATCCGGCCGTCGGCCGGGTTGATCGCGAACTGGATGTTGCACCCGCCGGTGTCCACACCGACCTCACGGATGATCGCGATCGCGACATCCCGCATCCGCTGGTACTCCCGATCGGTCAGGGTCATCGCCGGGGCGACGGTGATCGAGTCCCCGGTGTGCACACCCATCGGGTCGAAGTTCTCGATCGAACAGATGATCACGACATTGTCGGCCTTGTCGCGCATCACCTCCAGCTCGTACTCCTTCCAGCCGCGGATCGACTCCTCGATCAGCACCTCGGTGGTCGGACTGGCCGACAACCCGGCACCGGCGATCCGCCGCAGATCGCCCTCGCCGTGGGCGAAACCGGAACCGACGCCGCCCATGGTGAACGAGGGACGCACGACCACCGGGTAGCCGAGATCATCGGCCGCGGCCCGCACCTCGTCCATGCTGTGACAGATCCGGCTGCGGGCCACCTCGGCCCGCGGTCCCTGGTAGAAACCGCCGGCGGCGGTGGAGGGCTGGGCGACCCGGGTGACGATCTCCTTGAACTGTTCGCGGTTCTCACCGCGTTGGATCGCTTCCACCGAGGCGCCGATCAGCTCCACGCCGTACTTGGCCAGGACACCGCTCTCGTGCAGGGCGATGGCGGTGTTCAGGGCGGTCTGCCCACCCAGGGTGGCCAAGAGGGCATCGGGCCGTTCGGCCTCGATGATCTTCTCCACGTAGTCGGGCCTGATCGGCTCGACATAGGTGGCGTCGGCGAACTCCGGATCGGTCATGATCGTTGCCGGGTTGGAGTTGACCAGGATCACCCGGAAGCCCTCCTCCTTCAGCACCCGACAGGCCTGGGTCCCGGAGTAGTCGAACTCACAGGCCTGACCGATCACGATCGGCCCGGAGCCGATCACCATGATCGAGGAGATGTCGTCGCGGCGGGGCATCAGCGGTTTCCTTCCATCACCTGCACGAAGCGGTCGAACAGGTAGCCCGCATCATGCGGTCCCGCTGCTGCCTCGGGGTGGTACTGCACGGAGAAGGCGACCACGGTGTCGGCCTTGGAGAGCTCGAGTCCCTCGACCACATCGTCGTTCAGGCAGATGTGGCTGACCCGGGCCTGGCCGAACCCGGTGTCGATCACCTCACCGGTGGGCGCGTCGACGGCGAAACCGTGGTTGTGGGCGGTGACCTCGACCTTCCGGGTGCTCAGATCCATCACCGGCTGGTTGATCCCGCGGTGGCCGTACTTCAGCTTGTAGGTGCCGAATCCCAGCGCCCGGCCGAAGATCTGGTTGCCGTAGCAGATGCCGAAGAACGGGATCCCTGCCTCGAGCACCTGCCGCAGCAGCTGCACCGCATGCTCATCCGACCCGGGGTCACCGGGACCGTTGGAGAAGAAGACGCCGTCGGGAGCGATCGCGGCCAGTTCGGCGAAATCGGTGGTCGCCGGGAGGACATGGACCTCGATCCCCCGCTCCGACATCCGTGCCGGGGTCATCGCCTTGATCCCGAGGTCCACCGCGGCCACGGTGAAGCGCTTCTCACCGATCGCCGGGACCACATAGGCCTCGGTGGTGCTCACCTCGGTGGCCAGTTCCAGGCCGGCCATCGAGCCGGTGTGCCGTACCTTCTGCAGCAGCGCCTGGGGATCGGTGGTCTCGGTGGACACACCGACCCGCATCGCTCCCTGCTCCCGCAGGTGACGGGTGAGTGCCCGGGTGTCCACATCGGTGATGCCGACGACGCCCTGCTCGGCGAGTTCGTCCTGCAGGCTGCGGGTCGAGCGCCAGTTGGAGGGACGGCGGGCGAGGTCGCGGACGACGAATCCGGAGACCCAGACCCTGGTCGACTCGTCGTCCTCGTCGTTCCAGCCCGTGTTGCCGATGTGCGGAGCGGTCGCGATGACCACCTGCCGGTGGTAGCTGGGATCGGTGAGCGTCTCCTGATATCCCGTCATCGGGGTGGCGAAGACCGCTTCACCGAAGATCTCCCCGGTGGCGCCGAAGGATCGTCCACGGAAGTGGCGACCGTCCTCCAGGACCAACAGGGCCGGTACGGGCGTGGGTGATGAACTGCTGTCAGGCATGAACCGTCCTTTCCTGCCTCACGGGACAGGACTTAAAGGTTGGCTGTCGGCTCGACACTACAACACTCCACCGACCCCGCCGTCCACCCGACTCGGTCACGGACGAAGCTCTGCCAGGACGGCCGAGGCGGTCTCCCGGTCGGTCACGAGTTCATCGAAGTAGCCCGCCCTGGCCCCGGCGATGATGCTGCCGGCCTTGTCCTTGCCGGTGGCCGCTGCGATCACGGTCGGGACGGCGCGCAGCTGAGCCGGGCTGATCCGCACCATCCGGTCGCTGCCCTCGAACTCGATGCCGCGTCCGCGGCGGTCGTAGAAGTTCAGGCAGACATCACCGGCGGCCCGCCGGATGAACCGGCTGCCCAGCGGTACGGCGGTGGAGATCGAGTCGCGCTGCAGGGGTGGTGCGCCGACCCCGACCAGGGCCGCCTTGGCCACATCCCAGTGCCCGGTGACACCGCGGAAATCCGGGTCCTGGTCCAGGCTCGCCCGCATCGCCGGTGACGGCAGTGCGGGCGCCCAGAGGAACTGCGGTCGCCCACCGACCCGTTCGGCCACCTCGCGGACGATTTCGTTGGTCTGATGCCAGGCCTCGGGTTCGGAGGTGCCGCCGACCGTCGGGCAGATGAGGACGCCGGACAGCGAGGGCAGGGGTTGTCGGCTCAGCGCATGCAGGACCCGGCCGGAGGCGACGAGCAAGGTGTCCCCTGCCCCGAGACCGGCTGCCCGCAGCGCCTCGTCGAGTGCTCCATTGCCCCCCCAGCGCCCGGGATCTGACCGGACCGTTGCCGGAGTGTTGCACATATGTGCAGGTTGGCACAGGTGTTCTTGCATTCTGTCCGGACCTCTGGGCACGCTGTCCCTCGCCGACGGAGCCGGCGCGCGGAGACCTCGAGGAGACAACGGTGTCGAACCAGCGGCGACAGCCCTCTGCCGAGGTGTCCCCTGCTCCCCAATCCCATGAACGGCGATCCTGTGACCACGAAGGCTGACGAGACCTTTCTCGATCGGATCGGCATCCCCCACCCATTGCGCTGGGGTTTCCTTGGGGTGTTGATCTTCATGACCGGCAACGGCACCGAGAGCAACTTCATCACCCCGCACCTGATGGAGGCCCTCGGCAGCACCGAGGCGACGATCGCCACGGTGATCAGCCTTTACAGCGCTGCGGTGCTGATCGCCAGCTACCTGTCCGGCGCCCTTTCCGATCTGTGGGGCCCGCGTCGGGTGATGGTGCTCGGCGCGGTCATCTGGGTGGTCTTCGAAGTCGCCTTCCTGCTCGCGATCCCCACCGGCAGCCTGGCCCTGGTGACCATCACCTACTTCATCCGCGGTCTCGGCTACCCCCTGTTCGCCTTCGCCTTCCTCGTCTGGGGCAACCTGATCACCCCGACCAAGCGCAACGGCACGGCGGTCGGCTGGTTCTACGTCATGTTCACCGGCGGTCTGCCGACCCTCGGCTCGGTCTTCGCGCTGATCATGATCCCCAGCTTCGGCGGTGGCCTCAGCGGTGAGACCGGGGCCATGTGGTCGTCGATCGCACTGGTGGTGATCGGGTTCTGTGTCGCCTGGTTCGGTGTCCGCGTGCCCCGCGGCCGTCACCGCATCGCACCGGTCGAGGAATCGACACCGGCGGTGCTGACCGCCGGACTGCGGCTGACCGCGACCAACCCGAAGACCTTGATGGGTTTCCTGATCCGCTTCATCAACACCGCCCCGCAGTACGGCATGTTCATCATCCTGCCGGCGGTGATCTCCGACGAACTCGGTTGGGGACAGGCTCGATGGCTGACCATGACCGTCCTGGTCTATGCCACCAACATCGGCGTGAACGCCCTCTTCGGCTACATCGGTGACCGCTGGGGCTGGCAGCGCACCGTGCGCTGGTTCGGCATCTTCGGTTCGGCGGTGGGTCTGCTCGCCTGGTGGTACGTACCGCACTGGGTCCCGGCCGGGTCCACCTGGGGTTATGTCCTGGCGGTGGCCGCCGGCTGTGTCTTCGGCTGTCTGCTCGCCGGTTTCGTCCCGATGGGCGCGATCATGCCCGCCCTGGCACCCGACCACAAGGGTGCGGCGATGGCCATGTACACCACGGCCGCCGGTGGCTCGGCCTTCCTCGGCTCGGCCGTGGTCGCGGTGGTGCTGGCCATCGGTCTGGGCAATGTCGGAGTCGTCTGGGCCTTCATCGTGCTCTACGCCGCGGCCTTCGTCATGATCGGCTTCCTGAAAGTGCCCCAGCCACGGCTCGGTCGGCCCGGCGAGGCCGCCGAGGAACCGCACTGGCCGAGGGCGCGATGACCCGCCACGGATCAGTCAGCCGAGCAAGGGAGTACATCATGGAGCGGGTCCACGCCTCAGCAGGGGTTGTGCCATGTTCGATCTGAGCCAGAAGGTCGCCCTGGTCACCGGCGCCGGTTCCGGGATCGGGAAGCAGGTCTGCAGCAGCCTCGCCGAACGCGGCGCGGTGGTGGCCGGTGCCGATCTGCGCGGTGCCGAGCACACCCCCGACGTGACCGATCCGGCAGCTGTCCACGAGGTGGTGGCCCGAGTGGTCGCAGAGCACGGACGACTGGACATCGTGGTGAACAGTGCCGGCGTTGCCCGGCTGGCCGATGCCGCCGAACTCGGCGAGGACGACTGGGACCTCACCTTGGACGTGAACCTGAAGGGCACCTTCTTCGTCTGTCAGGCCGCGGCACCGCAGATGATCGAGCAGGGCGGGGGCCGGATCATCAACCTCGCCTCACAGGCGGCCTCGGTCGCACTGGCCGGGCACGCCGCCTACTGCGCCAGCAAGGCCGGGGTGAACGGCCTCACCCGGGTACTCGCACTGGAGCGGGGCCCGTTCGGCATCTGCGTGAATGCGGTCTCCCCGACCGTGGTGCTGACCGACCTCGGTCGCAAGGCCTGGGACAACCCCGCCGGTGAGGCCCACCGCGCGGAAATCCCCAACGGCCGGTTCGCCGAACCCGAGGAGGTGGCAGCAGCCGTCTGCTACCTGGCCTCGGACGAGGCGGCGATGGTCAACGGGTCTGAACTGCGGGTCGATGGCGGGTTCACCATCCGCTGATCCCGCCCCGCAGCTTGTCCGCGACTGGCACCATCGAGCCATGGCACTCTTGCGGGGAACCCGGCTGAGCGGACTCGGACAGCGACTCGGAGTGGTGCTCGCGGTCGGTGCCCTGGGCGCATGTTCAGCCGCCGGCGAACCGGACACCGCCCCGACCCCACAGACCGACGACACGACGTCGGCCGCGCCGGCAACCAGCGCGGCGAGCCCTACTTCGGCCTCACCCTCGGCCGAGGCCGAACCTGACCCGCAGACACCGACCGACCTGACCACCGGTCTGACCTCCCCCTGGGGGATCACCGAGCGCGACGGTGTGCTGGTGATGACCGAACGCGACAACGGCACCATCATCTCGATCGACGGGGAGTCGAAGACCGAACTGGCCACCGTCGACGACGTTGACACCTCCTCCTCGGAGGGAGGCCTGCTGGGGGTGGAGATCTCACCGGCGGCCGATGCCCTGTTCGTCTACTACACCGCGGGTTCGGACAACCGGGTCGCCAAATATCCGTACTCCGATGGCGAGATCACCGGGGATCCGGAGGTGATCCTCGACCAGATCCCGGCCGGCAACACCCACAACGGCGGCCAGTTGCGCTTCGGACCGGACGGCTACCTGTACGTGTCGACCGGTGACGGCGGTGACACCTCCAATGCCCAGGACACCGAGAGCCTCGGCGGGAAGATCCTGCGGATCACCGCCGACGGGGACCCCGCGCCGGACAACCCGTTCGACAACGAGGTCTACTCCTACGGCCACCGCAATGTGCAGGGACTGGCCTTCGACGACGATGGCCGCCTGTTCGCCAGCGAGTTCGGCCAGGACACCTACGACGAACTGAACCTGATCACGGCCGGCGGCAACTACGGCTGGCCCGAGGTCGAGGGCGACGGTGACGACGACGGGGACTACATCGACCCGCTGGTCACCTGGAGCACCGACGAGGCCTCACCGTCCGGTCTCGCCTACTCCCACGGCTCGCTGTGGATGGCCGGTCTCGGCGGCCAGCGGTTGTGGGAGATCCCGACCGATGGCGAGGAGGTGGAGGACCCGACCGCACACTTCACCGACGAGTACGGCCGGCTGCGCGCGGTGCTGGCCACCGAGGACGGGATCCTGCTCGGCACCTCCAACACCGACGGCCGTGGCGATCCGCGCAGTGGCGACGACCGGCTGATGGAAGTCGAGCTCTGAGACCGGGGCGATCCGATCGGGAGCGGACGTGCCTCGGGGCGGGCAGGTACGACACCTGCCCGCCCCGAGTGCGCGGATCCCGTCTCAGTCCTCGGCGACCCGTCCCAGAAGTCCACTAAGGAAGGCCGGTGACTCATCGGTCGACAGGTCGCCGGCCAGGGCGACCGCCTCGGCGATGGCCACATCAGGTGCCACCTCGGTCCAGTCGAGTTCATAGACCCCGAGGCGGGCGGCGATCCGGTCCACCCGGGGCATCCGCTCCAGCGTCCAGCCCGGGTTGATCGCCGCCCGCAACCGGTCGTCGATCGCCTCGGCGTGATCGGCGACCCCGCGTACCAACTCCCGGGTGAACTCGCGTACCGGCGGGTCACCGGCGGCGATCTGGGCGTTCAACAGCTGCTTCGCATCCGTTCCGCGGAGCTCGGCGGCGAAGAGGATGTCCAGCGCCGCCTTGCGGGCCTTCGACCTGGTCGACAGCTTGGTCCGGGGCGCATGCCCCTTGACCGGCTGGACCTCGACCGGGGTCTCGTTCTGCGCGGCCACTCAGACCCTGCTCAGGTAGTCACCGGTCCGGGTGTCGACCTTCACCCGCTCACCGGTGGTCAGGAACAACGGCACCTGGATGGTCTTGCCGGTCTGCAAGGTGGCCGGCTTCGTGCCACCGGTCGAGCGGTCGCCCTGCAGTCCCGGTTCGGTGTAGGTGATCTCCAGCTCCACCGAGGCCGGCAGTTCGATCGACAGCGGGTTCTCCTGGTGCAGCGCCACGGTCGCCATGGCCTCCTCCAGCAGGTAGTCCTTGGCATCACCGACGACGTCATAGGGAATCGTCAGCTGGTCGTAGGTGGAGGTGTCCATGAACACGAACCCCGCGCCGTCATCGTAGAGGTACTGCATCTCGCGGCGGTCGATGTTGGCGGTGTCGACCTTCGAATCGGAGTTGAAGGTCTTGTCCACGACCTTGCCGGACAGGACATTCTTCAACTTGGTCCGGACCACGGCGTTGCCCTTGCCGGGCTTGTGATGCTGGAACCACTGCACCTGCCAGAGCTGACCGTCCAGGTCCAGCACCATGCCATTCTTGATGTCGTTGGTGGATGCCACCGCGTGTCCTTCCGTACCGTGCGCGCAAAGTCCGGGCCGGCGGCCCGAAGAGCTCGTGAACAGTGGACCATCTTAGCTGCTGCGCGCCGGTCCCCGCGCACGCGAGCCGGAGCGACGGCCCTGGGCACCCGAGCCAGAGCACTCGAGCCAGGCGTCGATACCCCACACCCGTACCGCAGCCGGGACGCCGGCCCGCGGCACCGGCACCGGCACCGGGGCACCCCACAGGCCGGTGCCGTCAGAACTGCGCCTGGTCCGCTCTGGTCACCGAGACGCAGCGTTCGCTGCCGGAGACGTCGAGACACGTCGGCAAGGTACGTCTGCAAAACAAACGTCACACTCGATCAGGCCGATGCCGCTTCTCGACGGCGTGTCGTCCCGGATCCACGATCGGGTGTGACGTTTGTCTTGTTGAGACCGCTCGCATCGGAAAGTGACCATCCCGCTGAGACCATTCCCGCGGGTCAGGACCACGCACAGCCACAGAAGGTGAGCCGGTCCTACCGAGACCGTGATCGCGCCCGCTCACCATCGGTGAATCTCACGGCGAAGCGCCACCTGCCATCCACCGGGCGGCAACCTCGAGCCCTTCGGCACCCCACCTCGTCCCCCACTCTCGACACAAGCACTATCGATACCCATAATTCTTGAATGGCCCCCCAACCACGCCCTCGTCGCCGTTCCCGGGCGCGCATCGCCGCCGCCGCAGCAGCACTCGCCTTGTCGTCCGCCGCCGCGTGCGCACCGGACGCCGAGGAACCGGCTCCCCAGCCGCCCGCCTCGGTGCCGCCGACCACCGAAGCTCCACCGGTCACGACACCTGTCGAATCTTCTCCACCCGAAGAGACCGGACCCCCCAGTCCGGTCGTCGACCCGGACCCGGACCCGTCAGCAGTTCCGACCCTGGGCCCCGACGATGCGGGCCGCCCGCTGAGTCTGGTGGATCTCGCGAACGCCGCCGAACTGCAGGACGACGACTTCCGGGACGACACCTTCCAGGTCGGCGCCGAGTCCATCGCGGGAATCGGAGGCGAGGTACAAGCCTGCGGGGAGGACGATCCCGTGATCTTGGACCTGCGGACGTATCAGCGGTTCTCCAAGATCAACTTCGATCTCGGGATCGACGGCAGTCTGACCCCGACCGATTCCACGACCCAGACCCTGGTCGCCCAGATCCTGGGCAACGGGGATGAGGTCCTGGCCACCGGTCGGGCCGAACTGGCAGCGCAGACCCAGGTCAGTGCCGACATCGGTGATGTCGTTGCGGTGAAGATCCGCCTGTATCTGGACGAGAGCACCTGCGAGTACGACAACTCGGTGGTCGGGGTCGTCTCCAACCTGGAGGTCTCGTAGGTGTTCACCTCCACACCAACCGCCTGTCGTCGCCGAGCCGGTCGTGAATGATCAACAGACCGGAGGATCACCCAGCGGTTCGTCCGGAACTGGCGGGGGGCTCCGCAAGGTCCTGGACCATTGGCGGATCGCCCTGGTCACCATGGTGGTCACGGTCATCGGTGTAGTCGTCACGGCCGTCGGTGTCGCGTGGGCCATCGGGTCGGACATCTTCGGTCTGACTCGGGTTGACGGTGCACCGCCACAGGAGACGCCACCGATCGCATCCACGACGCCCGATCCCGGCCCGTCGCCGACACCAGGAAGTCAATCGGAGTGCTTCACGCAACCAGCGGCGCAGAACCCGGTCGCATGCTCTGAGGATCACAAGTACGAAGCCTTGAACGACCCCGGTCCTGACGGTTGCAGCATCGGATCGGCAACGGAGTTCCTGGGCGGTACGGCAGGCATCGACGTCCTGGTTCCCGAGGTGCAGGTGGAGACGATCGGTGAGACCTGCGTGCTCACGGTGCCGATGGAAGCGGTGGCCGGTACGGCCGCCGGGGTTCTCGACACCGACCAGGACGCTGCCTGGCGGGCCTGCACAAACGCACACGCGGGAAAGCTGGTGGTCCCCTGTTCCGAACCTCATACCGGCGAGTTCGTCGGCTGGGATCTGAGTTCGGGATCCACCCCGCTGGAACGATGCAACACGGCTGCGGCCACCTACCTCGGAGCCGACCCGGGACCGCTCGACGACAGGATCCGGGTCACCATCGAACCGGACGCCGACACGCCGACGCCCTGTCTGTTGTCCACGACGAGAACCAACTTGGGGATACCCGTCGTGCTGCGCAACCTGTCGGACTGGGGCTTCACCGTCACTTCGCTCGACTAGGAAGGCGACCGGGGCAATTCCGGTCCGAACCGCCGCCGGCAACTCACGTTCGCGATGGACAGTGGTCGCGAACGGGAGCCGGCCCCACGCAGCACAAGCTCAGACGAACTCGACTCCCTGGGCAAGCGGCAGCTCACCGGAGTAGTTGACGGTGTTCGTCGCCGGCCGCATGTAGGACTGCCAGGCATCGGAACCGGACTCACGCCCGCCACCAGTCTCCTTCTCACCACCGAAGGCACCACCGATCTCGGCGCCGGAGGTGCCGATGTTCACATTCGCGATACCGGTGTCGGATCCGGCACTGGACAAGAAGCGCTCGGCCTCACCCTGGTCGGAGGTGAAGATCGCCGAGCTCAGACCCTGCGGTACGGCATTGTTCAGCCCGATCGCCTCGTCGAGCTCGTCGTAACCGATCAGGTAGAGGATCGGCGCGAAGGTCTCGGCCTTGACGATCTCGGTCTGCGACGGCATGGTCACCACCGCCGGTTCGACGTAGTAGGCATCGGCTGCCTCGTCGGCCAGCACCCGGACTCCCCCGCACTCGACCTTCCCGCCCTCGGCCTCGGCCTGCCGCAGCGCGGCTTGCATCTTGTCGAACGAGGCCTTGTTGATCAACGGCCCGACCAGGGTTTCCTCCGCGGTCGGGCTGCCGATCGCCAAGGTGCCGTAGGCGGCGACGATCCGGTTCCGCAATTCGTCGATCACACTGGAGTGGGCGATCACCCGTCGCATACTCGTGCACCGCTGTCCGGCCGTACCGGCGGCGGCGAAGACGATCCCGCGCACGGCGAGGTCGAGATCGGCGCTCGGGGCGACGATCGCGGCATTGTTGCCACCCAGTTCCAGCAGGATCTTGCCGAAGCGGGCGGCCACCTTCGGTGCCACCTCCCGACCCATCCGTACCGACCCGGTCGCCGACAGCAACGCCACCCGCGGATCCTCGACCAGTACCTCACCGCCGGAACGGTCACTGACCACCACATGGTGCAGATCGGCAGGTGCGCCGACCTCGGTGACCGCCCTGGCCAGCAGGGCATCGGCGGCCAGTGCGGTCAGTGCGGTCATCTCACTCGGCTTCCAGACCACCGTGTTGCCGCAGACCAGGGCCAGCGCGGTGTTCCAGGACCAGACCGCGGCCGGGAAGTTGAAGGCCGAGATGATGCCCACCACACCGAGCGGATGCCAGGTCTCCATCAGCCGGTGCCCGGGGCGTTCCGAGGGCATCGTCTTGCCGAACAGCTGCCGCGACTGCCCCAGGGCGAGGTCGCAGATGTCGATCATCTCCTGCACCTCGCCGAGGGCCTCCGAGGTGATCTTGCCGGCCTCGGCGGTGATGATCGCGGCCAGGTCCGCCTTGTGCTCGGTGAGCAGCTCGCCCCACCGCTTCACCAGCTGTCCGCGGACCGGCGCCGGGGTGTCGCGCCAGGTCGGGAAAGCAGCTGCCGCCCGGCCGATCGTCGCCTCCACCGAGGCGGCGTCGTCCCCGGCAACACCGAACAAGGTGGCCCCGGTGATCGGGGTACGGGTCTCGAAATCGCCCTGCAGTCGCGACTGCGGTACGCCGCAGGCAGCCAATGCCTGACGGACCGAGTCGACGATGGCGTCGGTGGTGGGCACTGTCATGATCAAGAACTTCCTCACATCGATTGGGTTGGTTCGATTGGGTTGGTCGTGGGGTCCAGCACCGCCGGCGGTACGGACCGCCGCGGGTACGGAGCTGGGCGTTGGTCTTGTCGCGGCGCAGACTACTCGGTGTTGCGATCTACTCGGTGTCGCGATCTACTCGGTGATCTCGGTGCCGAGCCGTTCTGCGGCCTGCTGCAGCGATGCCGCCCGCTCAGCCCGGTAGAGCCCGTGCGGATCGGCGATCGGTGCGCCGATCAGTTCCGAAAGCCGGTGCAGATCATAGGCCTCGGCGTCACGGGTGGCGTCGCGCTCGCCCTCGGCGGCCAGGTTCGACTGGAAGATGCCGGCCGCCGAGCGCGGCAAGAAGTCCTCATAGACGATCGGGCGCCGCTCCAGCACCCCGGCGTGCACCAGCTCCGACAGCGATCGACGCGTACCCTCCCCGCCCTGCGGGGCATCGACGTGCGGGGCATCCTGCGCCACGGCGTAGCTGAACCATCCCATGCCTGCCTCGTCGAGGGCCTGTTCGGTCGCCGGCATCGCCTCGGTCCACACCTGCCGGGCGGTCAGCTGCCGCGGTGTCGACAGGGCCCGGATGTCGGGCTGGTCCGCCACCGATGCCTTTGCCGGGCCGTCGGGATCGGCTGCCAATCGTCGATCGACTTCGGTCAGCAGTGCATCGTAGTGATCGCGTCCAGCGGGGGTGAGTGCGATCCCCCGGGCCTCCACCTCCCCGAAGCGGACCCGCAGCGAACCGGGACCGACCGCGCCGTCGGCGAACCGGAAGGTACGTTCCTCGTCCAGCGCCCGGAAGGAGGTCTGTCGCAACAACACATCCGGTCCGTGCCACCGCGGCGGGCCCTGGATCTCGTCGATCATGGTGATCCCGCGCTGCTCCATCCGGTCGTAGAGCTGGTCGATGTCGAGCACTCGCGGGGTCAGGTGGTTGATATGGGTCGATCCGATGCCGGCGATGTCGGCTGCCACCGCGCTGATCTTCTCCAGTCGGCGGTACCAGTCGTGATCGACCGGTTCGGCCGACAGTTCGAAGGCGGCCGTGGCCAACTCCAACAATCGTTCGGCATCGCCGGAATCGAGACCGCCGGCTGCGATCGCGGCGTCGGCGAGTTCCAGCAGTTCTGCTCCGAACAGCTCCCGCGCATCGACGAACCGATTGATCTCGGCACTCAGCTCGGGATCGAAGAACCGCCGGTCGTCGGTCGCCAGCATCGAGGTGAACACCCGGAACGGATTGCGGGCCAACTCCTCGGCCTCGGTCGGGCGGAAGGCGGTGGAGACCACCGGCACCGAGGACTTGGCGGCATCACGCAGGTCGTAGAAGCCGACCGCGTACATCCCGAAGGCACCGAAGACCCGGGCCACCTGCGCCATCTCCGCCGGGGAGCCGACCCGGATCGCGCCATGGCGTTCAGCGGTCACCCGTGCGATCGAACCCAGCCGCTCGGCGTCCTCGGCCCCGGCAGCCACATCGGTGTTCACCCCCAACGACACCTCGACCAGGGTCGTGTACGCCGGCACCTCGGTGCCGTACATACCCGACAGCGCCCGAGCGAAGGCGGCCCGCAACTCCCAGGCGGGAACGAAACTCACGATGTTCTCCTTCCGGTCCGGACCTCGACCCCGATGCCCCGACGGGTGATCGGATCGGTCTCGGTGCTCCACGGTACGTACCCCTGCGTACCAGCCACCGACGGGTCGGCTTCAGATGATGTGCAGTTCACGGAACTCCCCGGTCCTCGATCCGAATCGGTCCAGACTGAACGGTGTCGGATCCATGAACGACGAGCGCCCCTGCAGCAGATCGGCCACCAGCCGGCCCACCCCGGGAGCCTGCAGGAACCCGTGCCCGGAGAAGCCGGTGGCGTAGACGAAGTTCCCCTGGCGTCCGATCAGCGCATTGTGGTCCGGTGTGTTCTCGTACAGACCGGCCCAGATGTCGAACGGTTCGGGTTCGGCCAATCCCGGAGCCAACCGCTGTGCCGCGGCGCGGAACGGTGTCAGCCACTCGAGGCTGGGTTCGCGGTCGAAGCCGACCGGGGTGGCGGGATCGGAGATGCCGATCAGCATCGGATCCCCCGCTGCTGCCGCGACCGATCCGAAGCTGCCGTTGTGGAAGTACATGGTGGTCCGCAGGTCCAGGGTGAACGGCACCTGCGGCCAGGCAGCCGACCTGGGTGCGGGGAGCATCGCGATCTGCCGCTTCACCGGTTCGACCGGCAACGCGATGCCGGCGAGTCGGGCGAGCACACCGCTCCAGGCGCCGGCGCAGCAGATCACCGACTGGGTACGGATCAGCCGGTCGGAGACCGCGACGCCGCTCACCTCACCGGCGGTGTGGTCGAATCCGGTCACCGTCTGCCCGGTGAGAACCCGGACGCCGGCTGCGGCGGCGGATTCGGCATAGGCCTGCAGCACCAGTGACGGTTGGGCGAACCCGTCGTCGGGTGACCAGCTCGCCGCGAGCAACCGTTCGGGGTGCAACGGCGGGCAGAGTTCCGCGGCGCGTCCCGGGTCGACCAGTTCGGCCCGGGAACCGAAGGCGTTCTGCACCTCGATGGCCGCCTCGGCCGCCGGCAGATCGTCTTCGTCGGTGATCAGGAACAGATAGCCCACCTGGTGCAGGCCGATCGAGCGGGAGAAACTCGCCTCGAACTCGGCGTAGCGACGAAGGCTCCAGGCAGACAGTTCCACATTGGCCGGGTCGGAGAAGGTCGCCCGTACCCCGCCGAGCGGTTTGGCCGACGAGCCGCTGCCGATCTCACCGGCCTCGAGCACCACGACATCGGTGATCCCGTCGCGGGCCAGCTCATGGGCGACCGCGGTCCCGATGACCCCGCCGCCGATCACCACCACCTCGGCACGATCGGGCAATTCCTGCTGCACGACGACCATCACAGCCATTCGATCTGTTTACGTCAAGCGAAAGTTTGTTGACTATTTCGTTCGGTTTCACTGAACTGTGTGGGTGATGCACTGGACACCGCAGCAGCTGACCGCCTTCGTCGTGGTGGCGCATGGGGCGACGGTCGCCGAGGCGGCCGACCGGCTCGACCTGAGCATCGCCGCGGTCTCCCAACGCCTGGCCGGCCTGCAGCAGGCGATGCCGCAGCCGTTGCTGTTCCGCGACGGCCGCCGGCTGGCGCTGACCGACGCCGGCCGGGTCTTCCTCGGCCACGCCGAACAGATTCTGGCGACCGGCCGGGAGGCCGAACTGGCCCTCAGCGCGGGGAGTCCCCAGCACTCGACCGTCGTCCTCGGGGTCTTCGGTTCGGCGGCCGCCACCATCGTGCCGCCGGCCATGCGGGCACTGGCCCACGGGCCCGTCACCGTGGAGACACGGGAGGTCGGCGTGGACGAACTGGGCGCCGCCGTGGCCACCGGCACTGTCGATGTCGGACTCGGTGTCGGCTATCCCGACGCACCCGAACCGCCGCTGCGCGGGGTGCAGACCGAGGTCTTGTCGACCGAGGAGCTGCTGCTCGCCGTACCCCCACCGGGGACCCCGGGCGCCCTCGGGGCGGACGAACTCGACGATCCCGAGCGGATCACCGCCTATGCCAACGCCACCGACTGGATCCTAGGACCGGCGAGCTCCTACTTCGGACGCGCGGTCCGGGTGGCGACCGGTCACAGCCGGATCACCCCTCGGGTACGCCACGAGGTCACCGACACCGCGGTGGCCATCGCCCTGGCCGAGGCGGGCGCCGGGATCACGCCGGTGACCCAGCGGATGGTCCGTCTGCGGCCGACCCGTTCACCCCTGGTACGCCTGCCCGTACCCGCCCATCGCGAGGTGGTGGTCCGGGTACGTACCGCCCAACGCCAGCGAGCCAGTGTCGACCGGGTCGTGCGCACCTTGGCCGCGATCGCCCGGGACTGACCTCGCGACCGCATCGACATTGCATCGACCCAGCCGCATCACCCGGGGCGCACATCACCCGGGACGCGCAGCATCGGACAAGCCGCAGCACCGCCGGGTCGCGTGACAGACTGTGGCGCGTGTCAGAACAGATCCACGGCTCCCCCCTCGTCCCCCGGCTCCGCGGTTTCGGCAGCAACATCTTCGCCGAGATGAGCGCACTGGCGACCGCCGAGGGGGCGATCAACCTGGGCCAGGGGTTCCCCGACACCGACGGCCCGGCCGAGGTGCTCGAGGCAGCCGTGGACGCCATCCACGAGGGTCACAACCAGTACCCGCCCGTGCGCGGGATTCCCGTCCTGCGCGAGGCGATCGCCACCCATCAGCGCAATCGGTACGGCCTGACCTGGGATCTGGAGACCGAGATCGTGGTCACCGCCGGGGCGAACGAGGCGATGACGGCGACGATCCTCGCGACCTGCGAGTCCGGTGACGAGGTGCTGTTGATCGAACCGGCCTTCGACTCCTACTGGGTGGCGATCGCCATGGCCGGAGCCAAACCGGTCGCGGTCCCCCTGACCGGCCCCGACCAGCGAGTGGATGTCGAACGCCTGGCTGCCTCGGTGACCGACCGTACGCGGTTGATCATCGTCAACTCACCGCACAATCCGAGCGGTCGGGTCTTCGACGCAGACGAGCTCGAGGGGATCGCCACGATCGCCCGGGAGCGGGATCTGCTGGTGGTCACCGACGAGGTCTATGAGCACCTGACCTTCGACGATGCGGTCCATCTTCCGATCGCGACGCTGCCCGGTATGCGCGAGCGGACCATCTCCATCTCCTCGGCCGGCAAAACCTTCTCGGTGACGGGGTGGAAGATCGGCTGGGCCTGTGCACCGGCGCCGTTGGTGCAGGCGGTGCAGACGGTGAAGCAGTTCATGACCTTCGTCAACGGGGCGCCCTTCCAGTACGCGATCGCCCGCGGTCTGCTGCTGCCGCCGGAACGTTTCGAGCAGATCCGGGCCGATCTGCAGCGGGGCCGGGATCTGCTCGTACCGGGCCTGCAGGCCGCCGGGTTACAGGTATTGCCGAGTCAGGGCACCTACTTCGTCACCGCCGACATCTCACCGCTGGGTGAGACCGATGGGCACGAGTTCTGCCGGTCTCTCCCCCGCCGCTGTGGCGTAGCGGCTGTTCCGAGCCAGGTCTTCTACGCCGACCCGTACCCCCGCCCGCTGGTCCGGTTCGCCGTCTGCAAACAGCCCGAGGTGCTCGCCGAGGCAGCAGACCGGCTGGCCGGACTGAATCTCCCCACGTGAGGGTACGAGGGCCCGGGTGCGCTCGGAGCTCAGTTTCTCCGGGCCAAGAGCCGGCTCCTGCTCGTACTGCCTCACTGCCCGCTGGACACCCGCTGTTCCACCCACCCCCATTCAAGGTCACGATTCCATAACCCCACTGTCGATTCCTCACAATTTCTCAGCTAACCGATAGGTTCGATCCCAATCCCCGGCCGGTTGTCCTTCCCCCGACAGGCCCCCCTGAACCGAAGGATTGACACGATGAGACCCTCATCGCGGCTGCTCGCAGCTTCGACGGCAAGTGTTCTGGCCCTGACCGGGCTGGTCGCCCTCCCCCAGAACGCACACGCTGAACCCTTGCCCGAGGGTGTCACCACTGCGGAGAATCCCCGAGTGCCCGAGGGTGCAGAGTGGACCGAGGCGTACTTCCCCTCCAGCGTCGAGTCGAACAACGGCGATCCGGTCGAACTGCACGCCGACATCCTTCGCCCGACTCACCTCGCCCCCGATGAGGCCAGCCCGGTGATCCTGGCCGCCGGCCCGTACTTCGCCCACGAGGGGCAGACCGGGGACGACGGTTTCGACCACACCGGTCCTTCGGAGCGCTTCTACGACCTGGTGGAGGGGGGTGATCTGATGGAACGGGGTTACACCTTCGTCATGGTCGACACCCGTGGGTACGGCGGCAGTACCGGATGCATCGACTGGCTCGGTACCGGTGAGCAGGCCGATGTGGTCAGCGCCGTCGATTGGATCACCGACCAGGAGTGGTCGAACGGCAAGGTCGGTATGTACGGCAAGTCCTACGACGCCACCACCGGTCTGGCCGGTGCCAACCTTCAGCCCGAGGGACTGGAGGCCGTGGTCGCCCAGGAACCGGTGTGGAACATGTACAACTACCTGTACTCCAACGACCTTCCCCGGCCGAACCAGATCTACACCCCGGATGCCTACAACGAGATCGCACAGCTGAGCGGTTTCGAGGAGGGCTACGCCGAGGACGGACTGGACGTCCCGACCGACACCGACCGGTACCTGGCGAACGCCGCTTATGAGCAGGGTGCGCCGGAGTGCCTGGAGAAGAACTCGATGGACGGGTACAACAACACCGCTCTCACCGACGACTACTGGGTTGATCGCGATCTCCCGAGCCAGGCCAAGGGTTCGACGGTGCCGCTCTTCGTCACCCAGGGGTTCATCGAACCGAACACCAAGCCCGAGGACATGCAGACGTACCTGGCCAACCACGAGGGACCCCAACGCGGCTGGCTCGGCCAATTCGAACACGTCCGTGGCAATGACGTCTATGAGGACGGCTCGCTGGCGATGGGTCGCGAGGGCTGGTTCGAGGAGGTGATGAGCTTCTACGACGAGTACCTGCTCGACGTCGAGCCCACGGTGGACTACCCGAACTTCCTCTTGCAGGACTCCAACGGCAAGTGGCGCGCGCAGGATGCGTGGCCGGAGGCCACCAAGGACGTCACCGTCGAATTGGAGTCCGGCGTCTACAACGACAACGGTGTTGCCCAGGGCCCACCGCCGAGCAACCCCGACGCGGCGGTCGGCGATGACAGCCACCTGTCCACGCCGAACTCCGGGAACATGGAGGAAGGCCCGGGCCTCACCGGGCTGGAGGACTCCGCCGCACGGGACATCGCCGGCAGATCGGCCGAGATGGCCGCGGAGGTCAACTATGCGACCTTCTCCGAGCCGGTGCTGACCGATGTCCGGTTGACCTCGACACCGACCATCCGGCTGGAGACCGAGGGCGAACGCAACGTGATGGTACGGCTCTGGGACATCGATCCGGACGGCACCACCACAATGTTCAACGAGAACGTGGCGGTGCTGGACAGCGACGGGTCGACCGAGTTCGACCTGAAGGGTCAGGAGTGGACCCTGGATGCCGGTGACACGCTGATGGTGACTATCGGCACCGTCACCGATGGTTACTGGTGGCCGTCGCCGTCCAACGCCGACGTGACAGTCACCTCCGCTGAGCTCGACCTCGGACTACAGACGACCGCCGACGATGTGTCCGCCGAGGGGAGGTCGAACATCTTCCTCGACTACTACAAGGAGGCCTACACCCTCCCCGAGCCGGTCACCCCGACCGAGGGCACGTTCGTCCTGTCCTTGGCCGATCCGAGCCTCAGCGTCAGCCCGGACAGCGTCGAACCGGGTGAAACTGTGGAGCTCACCGGTGCCGGCAATGACCCGGGAGCCAAGGTCGAGGTGACCGTGGGCGATCAGGATCCGGAGACGGTGACCGCCGACACCGACGGCGGCTGGAGCTCGGAGTACACGGTGCCGGATGATGCCGAACCGGGTGCCGTCACGGTGACCGCCACCGCACCCGACGGTACGGTCTCCACCGCCGAGTTCACCGTCGAATCGGTGGCCACGCCCACCCCAACGCCGACCGGCCCGCCCAGCCCGTCCGAGGATCCCTCGACCTCGCCGGACCCGACCGACGACGGCTCCGGTGACGACGGATCAGGTGATGACGGGTCTGGCGACGGTCAGGGCAAGGGGAACCTCGCCGATACCGGTGCCCCGGCCATGGCGGCCCTGCTCGGCGCGGGTTTGCTGGCGGCCACGGCCGGAACGATGATGCTGCGGCGCCGCCGGGGCTGAGATGACTCAACCTTGGGCCATCACGGCTGGGTCGTAGCGGCTGTGTCACAGTGGATCGGTCAGTCCGCCCGATCCGACCTCGTGCAGATGCCAGCCACGCAGAGCACTGACCCGCATCCGCACTGAGGGCCCTGGAACCTCCCTGTTCCGGGGCCCTCGGCGCGTCTGGGGACTCACCATGATCACCTCAAGCCCCGCCCCATCCGTTCCACAGCAACTGCACCTATCACCCGCCCAGAAGTGCGATACCTGCGGAAGAGTCGTGGGCCACCGCCGGGCACCGGAAGACAACCGCCGAGGTCGTGCAGCCGAGCGAAGACGCATGCTTGCGGCGTCAGCTGGCGGGGTCGCGCATCACGCGAATGGCCGGCACCCTCGTCGTCGTGCTCGAAGTGTGCGACGTAGCCGTCGAGCTCGTACAGCTCCCAGCCGTCGTCGTCACTGGTCCGCGTCGGCTCGCCGAGCGCGGCTCGAACGCCCGCCCTGGTGCCCTTGAAGGTCGGCGCCTTCGCCCTGGCCTGCTGCTGCTCGAAGTATCGCTGGGGGATGCTTCGTCCTTCGGTTGGCCGGGCGACCAGGTACGGCGTCCAGTCACCGGTGATGGTCGTCATGGCGTGGCTCTCATCCTCGGCGGGTACATGTGCACGCGTAGGGGAACGCGGGCAGTACAAACCCCCGACCCTCGCTACGGCATGCCGGGTGAAGCCGGGTCAGCAATAAGACAAACGTCACACTCGATCGCCGATTCCGGCGAAGAGCGGCACGCTGGAGCGTCTCTGCTGATCGAGTGTGACGTTTGTCTTGTTGCCACACCACTCAGATGTCTTCTTACGACCACCCCGGACATCAATCGCCATCAACCGAGCACCAGATCCGGCGGGTACGCCTACCCACTCAACTGTTCCGCAGCACCTGCACCCATGACCCGCCCTGAGGTGCGAAACCTGCGGAACGGATGACGAACGGGGACTGCGTTTTCGTCGGCGCGGGGCGGTCGGCGCTCCAGAGCACTGGGCCGGTCGCCGCTCCAGAGCACTGCGCCAGTCGCCGAGCCAGCAACCGGGCCGGTCGCCGCGGCAGAGCAACGGGACCAGGCGTCGCGGCAGAGCAACGGGGCCAGGCGTCGCGGCAGAAAACGCGGGCACTGATCGGGGCCAAGAATCGCGTGCTGGGAGCCGGAGCCAGGTCTCGGGAGTCGGTACGGGTCGCTAACCTTCGGCTCATGTCGACTGTGCCGCGCGCTCCGGCGAAACCACGACTGGATGATCTCGAATCCGTTGATCCGCCGGCCCTGTCCTCCGATCTGGTCCTCACCGATCGTCGTCTCGCCGATGCCTACTGGGCGGCGACCGACACCGAGTTCGTCGAACTGCTACGGATCGATCTGCAGGCCGGCAGCCTGGCCGATTCGCACTGGTACCGGACCCAGTGGACCGATCTGCAGTTGGTCGGCGCGGATGTCGCCAACACCCACCTCGTGGAGTCGGGGCTGCGGCGGATCCGGTTCGCCGACGTCCGGGCGACCGGGCTCTCGCTGGCCGGCTGCCGGGTGGAGGACCTGACCGCCGACAACAGCCTGGCCGAGTTCGCCAACTTCCGTCAGTCCACCCTGGTCCGGGCACGATTCAACGGCTGCCGACTCGCCGGGGTCGATTTCTCCGAGGCGAAGCTGACCGACGTGGTGTTCGACAACTGCGACCTGTCGGCCGCCATCCTGCGAGCGGCGGAGCTGAATCGGGTGACCTTCCGTCACTGCCGCCTCGACGGCCTGGCCGGGGTCACCGCGTTGGCGGGTACGCGGATCGCCACCGATGACCTGATCGGTCTCGCCGGCCAGCTCGCGGACGCCCTGGGGATCACCCTGCTCGGGCCGACCGAGGATTGATCCGGGCGGCCGGATTGTGTTCGCGGGCGACCGACCCACGATCACCGCCACGACGGCGATCAGCGACGCCCGAGCAGGCCCGCGACCACCGATCGACGCTACCGGGGTGACCAGCGGCAACCACTCGGTCCCGCCGGGCCGCTCAGCAGCGACAACGAGATCAGCGACGCCCGAGCCGCTGCCAGGCCGCGACCAACGCATCCTCCGGCGGTCCGGAGACGATCCGGGCGCTGGCCAGACCGTCCAGCAGGACGAACCGCAGCATCGACCCGCGGGTCTTCTTGTCCAGCGACATCGCCTGTCGCAACTCGGCGAAGTCGAATTCCGCAGCACTGGTCGGCAGCTCGAAGCCGGCCAGGAGATCGAAGTGGCGTTGCACCAGGGTCTCGTCGATCAGGCCCAGACCGTGGGACAGCTCGGCGGCGAAGGCCATGCCCACCGAGATCGCCTCACCGTGACGCCAGCGGTAACCACTGGCCCGCTCGATCGCATGACCCAGGGTGTGCCCGTAGTTCAGCAGTTCCCGGCCGGTGACCCGGCCGACCGAGGTGCTCTCCCGCAGATCACCGGAGACGACCGTCGCCTTCACCCCGATCCCACGGGTGATCAACTCCGCGAGTGCTGCACCCCGGGGATCGAGTGCCTGCAGAGGATCGGCCTCGATCAGCTCCAGGATCTGCGGGTCGGCGATGAAGCCGCACTTGATCACCTCGGCCATGCCGGCACGAAGATCGGCCGGTGGCAGTGTGGGCAGCAGGTCCAGGTCGCACAGCACCCCGGCCGGCTCGTGGAAGGCGCCGACCAGGTTCTTCCCGGCACTGATGTTGATCCCGGTCTTCCCGCCGACCGCGGCGTCGACCATCCCGAGCACGGTCGTCGGTACGGTGACCAGCCGCACCCCGCGCAACCAGGTGGCGGCGACGAAACCGGCGAGGTCGGTGGTGGCGCCACCGCCGAAACCGACCACCGCGTCGGAGCGGGTGAACCCGTCGGCTGCCAGCCGGTCCCAGCACCGGGCCAGCACCTGCGGAGTCTTCGCCGCCTCGGCATCCGGTACCTGCAGCAGGCTCACCGTGGCCGGCAGTTCCGCGGCCAGGGCTCTCGCCCGATCCGCCAGCACCGGCGGATGCAGGATCGCCACCCGCTCGCCACCTTCGAGAAGCTCCGGCAGCTCGGTCAACGCACCGGCGGCGATCCGTACCGCATAAGGCCTTTCGGCGCTCACCTCGATCGTGCTCATCGGCGTTCGAGCTCCCGTCGGTGTTCGATGATCAACTCCACGATGTCGTCGGCGCCATGATCATCGGTTTCGACCACGTGATCGGCCAACCGCTGGTAGGTCGGCGTCCGTGCGTTCAGCAGGCTGACCAGTCGGCTGCGCACATTCCCCAGCAGCAACGGCCGGGCGACGTTCAGGCCGACCCGATCCGCGGCGGCCCCGGGACTGACCTTCAGCCACACCACATGGTGCGGTGCCAGCGCCTCGGCGATCGCCTCGGTCATCGGTGCCCCGCCCCCCAGGGAGACCACCTGCTCCTCACTCCCAGCCAGTGCCGCGACGGTGGCCGCACGCTCCAACTCCCGGAAGGTCGCCTCACCGTCGGTGGCGAAGATGTCGGCGATCTCCCGCCCGCTGGTCTGCTCGATCAACTGGTCGACGTCGACGAAGGGCAGGGACAGACGGTTCGCCAGCCGCCGCCCGACCGTCGACTTCCCGGCGCCGGGGGCACCGATCAGCACCAGCATCCCGACCTGCTCCGCCGAGACTTCGGTACCGCTCATCGTCCGGGGGTGACCGCGAGCCCGCGCTCGGCGATCTCTGCCAGGTAGGCCTCGGCATTGCGCCGGGTCTCGGCCACCGAGTCGCCGCCGAACTTGTCCAGCACCGCCTCGGCCAGCACCAGCGCCACCATCGCCTCGGCCACCACACCGGCGGCCGGGACGGCGGTGACATCACTGCGCTGATGATGGGCCTTGGCCTGTTCACCGGTGGCGGTGTCGAGGGTACGCAGTGCGCGCGGCACCGTGGCGATGGGCTTCATCGCCGCCCGGACGCGCAGCGCCTCCCCGGTCGACATACCACCCTCGGTGCCACCGGCATGGCCGGAGGCGCGCTGCACCCCGGGGTGGGTGGGCAGGATCTCGTCGTGGGCCTGCGAACCGCGGAGTCGGGCCAGTTCGAACCCGTCGCCGATCTCGACGCCCTTGATCGCCTGGATGCCCATCAACGCACCGGCCAGCTTGGCGTCCAGCCGCCGGTCCCCCTGGATGTGGGAGCCCAGGCCCGGCGGCACACCCCAGGCGACCACCTCGACGACACCGCCCATGGTGTCCCCGGCCTTCTGGCAGGCGTCGATCTCGGCGACCATCGCCGCCGAGGCCTCGGGGTCGAAACAGCGGACCGGGTCGGCGTCGATCGTGGCCAGGTCCTCGGCACCGGGAAGCCGCGGCGGGTTGGCCCGGATCGGCCCGAACTCCACCACATGGGAGACGATCTCGATCCCCAGCACCTGCCGGAGGAAGTTCGCCGCGACCGTGCCGAGGGCCACCCGGGCAGCGGTCTCCCGGGCCGAGGCGCGCTCCAGGATCGGGCGGGCCTCGGTGTGGGCGTACTTCTGCATGCCGACCAGGTCGGCATGTCCGGGCCGGGGTCGGGTCAGCGCCGCCCCGCGAGCCTGCGCGGCGAGCAGTTCGGGATCGACCGGGTCGGGTGACATCACGGTCTCCCACTTCGGCCATTCGGTGTTGCCGATCTCGATCGCGATCGGCGAGCCGAGGGTACGCCCGTGGACGATCCCGGCGAGCATCCGTACCCGGTCGGCCTCGAACTTCATCCGGGCGCCGCGGCCGTACCCCAACCGCCGCCGGGCCAGGGCGGCCGAGATCTCCTGGGTGGTCACCGAAATGTGTGCCGGCAGGCCCTCGATGGTCGCCAGCAGCGACTCACCGTGGGACTCCCCCGCGGTCATCCAACGAAGCATGGGCCTCAGTTTGTCACGGCTTGGCCGACCTGCCCATTTGCGTCCAGGGCATCCGGCCACGGGCTCAACCGCGCCCGGCCAGCTCGGCCCGCGCCGCGGCCGACAACAACTCGGCGGGCACCGTGCGGCCGGTCATCAGCTCCAACTGCAGTACCGCCTGGTCGGCCAGCAACTCCAGCCCGTCGAGCACCGTCACGCCGTCCGCGGCAGCGTAGGCGAGGGTGCTGGGCCACGGGTGGTAACTGATGTCGAAGAGCACCGGGACCCTCGCCAGCAGTGCGGCATGGGCGTCGTCGAGGCTGCCTCCGGGCAGGGTCGAGATCACCAGCTCGGCGGCGTCCGGAGGCTGCTGGCCCCAGGGCAGTTCACGCAGGTCGACCCGCAGTTCGTCGGCCAACGGGCCCAAGGCCACGATCTTGTGCGCCGACCGGGCGGTCACCCAGATCCGTTCGGTCCCGGCATCGGCCAGGCCGATCATCGCCGAACGGGCGCTGGCACCGCTGCCGACCACCACTGCCTCGGCGAAACGGTGCCCGGGCAGCCGGCGCTGCAGGGCCCGACCGAATCCGCCGATGTCGGTGTTGTCGACCCGCAGGCGATCCTCGTCGAGGATCACGGTGTTGCCCACCCCGGCCCGGCGGGCATTGTCGCTGACCTCCGCCCGGGGCAACTGCAGCAGTTCCGGTTTCAACGGCATGGTGACGCTCAGCCCGCGCCAGGCCACGTCCAGCCCGGCGACGAACTCCGCGACCCGACCGGCCGGTACCTCGATCGCCTCATAGGTCCAGTCCAGGCCGAGCGCGGCATAGGCGGCGCGATGCATCGCCGGGGACAACGAGTGCGCGATCGGCGACCCGATCACCGCACATCGGCGGCTCACGCCACGCCACCGGCGTGGATCAGCACTTGCCCTGGTTGTCCCAGCACCACTGCCGGTACTCCTCGACATTGGCCTGGTGACCGGCGGCGTCGTCGGCGAACTTCGTCTCACCGGTCTCCAGGTCGACGGCCACGAAGTACAACCAGTTGCCGTCGGCCGGATTCGCCGCGGCCTCCAGGCCGGACTTGCCCGGCGCGCCGATCGGGCCCGGCGGGAGCCCCTCGTACAGGTAGGTGTTGTACGGGGAGTCGAACTTGCGCTCCTCCTCGGTGGTCTGAGAGTTGCCACGAACACCATTCGCGTACTTGACGGTGGTGTCCAACTGCAGGGGCATCCCCTGCTCCAGGCGGTTGTAGAGCACCCGGGCGACCTTCGGCCGGTCCTCGTCGCGACGTACCTCGGCTTCGATGATGGAGGCGACGACGACGAGTTCGCGCGGGGTGTAGCCGAGTTCCTCAGCCCTCTTCTCCAACTCCACATCGTCGGCCACCGACTCGAACTGGGTCGCCATCGCCGACAGGACCGGGATCGGGCCGGCGGCGGTCTGCACGTTGTAGGTGTCGGGGAACAGGAACCCCTCGGGATTGCCCTCGGCCCACGGCGACAGGCCGTAGGCCTCACCGTCGGCACCGGCGGCCTCCAGTTCCTCGACGGAGAAGTCGGTCGCCTCGGAGATCTCCTCGTACTGCTCCTCCAGGCGCAGCGCCTCGCGAACCGTCACCTTCTCCTGGTCCAGGGCGTTCGGGTCGAGCATCCGGTCCAGGGCCTGTTCGGCACTCATCTGGGTCAGCATCTGGTACCAGCCGGCCTGCAGGTTGACCTCCTCCTCGGCCGCGTTGACCGCGTCGCTCCAGGCGTCGGTGGAGCGGATCACATCGTGCTCGACCAGGATCGACCCGATCTCGCTGACCCCTGCCCCGCTCGGCACCTCGATCAGGATCTCCTCCTCGCCGGGTCCCAGGTAGTCCTCGGAGGTCAACGCCTCCCGCAGTTGGCTCTGCACGGTGGACAGGGCGAACCAGCCGCCGCCGACCAGCACCACCAGGGCCACGATCACCGCCGCAGCGCTCTTGCCGTGATAGGCGAGATTGCGCAGGTTGAATCCCTTCGGCGGCTCGGAGAACTCCTCCCGCGCACGCTCGGACGGTCTGGTGTCGAGATGATCGCTCACGCGCCAGCCTCCCCGCTCGGCGGTTGCCGAACCCTCAGTTCCTCGCCCGGCGGTGTGCCGGTGCCACGCTCGGCGTCGAGCGCATTGTCGAGAATCGCCACTGCTGCGGCCTGGTCGATCACCGATCGTTGACGCTTCGCGCTGCGGCCCTGGCCGGACAACATGCGCGAGGCGCTGACGGTGGTCAGCCGCTCGTCGACCAAACGTACCCGAACATCGGACCCGACCCCCGAATTCGCCACGGCCACGGCCAGGGCCGCCGCATGATCCCGGATCCGCGCGGCCGCCGGCCCCTCACCCCCGGAGAGCGAGCGCGGCAGCCCGACCACGATCTCGATCGGTTCGTACTCGGCGACGATGTCCAGCAGTTGCGCCAGTGCCCGGTCCCCGGCCGGTACGGTCTGCACCGGGAAGGACATGGTCCCTGCCGGGTCGCACGCGGCGACACCGATCCGGGCCTCACCCCAGTCGATGCCGAGTCGTCTGCCGATCCGCATCCGGTCGCCGTTCAGGACTGCAGCACGTGGCCGACGGCGTACTCGATGGCCTTCAACGCCTCCGGTGCCTTCGCGGCATCGGTGCCACCGCCCTGGGCCAGGTCCGGCTTGCCGCCGCCCTTGCCGCCGAGCTCGGCCGCGCCGATACCGACCAGCTTGCCGGCCTCCAGGCCCCGCTCGCGTGCCCCGGCGTTGACCGCCACGACCAGCGTCGGCTTGGCCTGCGTACCGCCGATCAGCGCCACCACCCCGGGACGGTCGCCGAGTCGGTCGCGTACCTCCTGGGCGAGGGTACGCAGGTCACCGGCGGCCACCTCGGTCTGCTGGGCGATGAAGGCCACACCCCACATGTCGTGGGCGGACTCGACATAGCTGCCGATCCCGGCGCGGTTCTTCTCCGCCTGCAGGGCGGCGATCTGCTTCTCCGCATCCCGCAGCTGGGTGACCATCCGTTGCACCCGGTCGGTGAGCTGATCCGGTTGCACCTTCAGGGTGTCGGACAGGGTCATCACCAGGCTGCGTTCGGCGGCCAGCCGGTCGAAGGCGTCGCGCCCGACCAGCGCCTCCACCCGGCGGACCCCCGCACCGACCGAGGACTCACCGGTGAGTGTGAGCAGCCCGATCTGCGAGGTGTGGGCGACATGGGTGCCGCCGCACAGCTCCCGCGACCAGGCGCCGTCGAGCTCGACCATCCGTACCCGCTCGCCGTACTTCTCGCCGAACATCGCCATCGCACCCAGTGCCTTGGCATCGTCGAGTCCCATCTCGGTCGCGGTGACGGCGAAGTCGTCGCCGATCGCCTCGGCCGAGCGTCCCTCGATGTGTTCGCGCAGGTCATGGCTCAGCGCCTGGTTGGAACGGAAGTCGAAGCGCAGGTAACCGGGCCGGTTGTACGAACCGGCCTGGGTCGCTCCCTCGCCGAGGGTCTCCCGCAGCGCCGCGTGGATCACATGGGTGGCGGTGTGCGCCATACAGGCACCGCGGCGGTAGTGGCTGTCGACCAACGCCGCCACCCGCTGACCGGCGTGCAGTTCGATCCCCTCGACGACGATCTTGTGCACGATCAGTCCGGGCACCGGACGCTGCACGTCGATCACCTTCTGGTCCACCCCGCCGATCCGCAACACACCGGCATCGGAGTCCTGACCGCCGCTCTCGGGATAGAACGGGGTCTCGGCCAGCACCACCTCGACGGTCTCCCCCGGCCGGGCCACCTCGACCACGGCACCGTCGCGGATCAGCCCGCGGATGCTGGTCTCCTCGGCCAGTTCGGAGTAACCGGTGAAGAAGCTCTCCCCGTCGGCGCGCAGCAACCGGTACGCCTCGGTGGAGGTGGTGAGCCCCTTCTTCGCCCGGGCATCGGCCTTCGCCCGGTCGCGCTGTTCGGTCATCAGCGACCGGAACGCCGCGGTGTCGACCTTCAGGCCCTGTTCGGCTGCCATCTCCAGGGTCAGGTCGATCGGGAAGCCGTAGGTGTCGTGCAACTGGAAGGCCGGACCGCCGGCGATGGTGTCGGCACCGGAGGCCTTCACCTTCGCTGCCTCGGTGTTCAGGATCTGCGTACCCGCGGCGAGGGTACGGGCGAACGCCTCCTCCTCGGCATAGGCCGCCGCCGAGGTGGACTCCCAGTTCTCCAGCACCTCCGGCCAGGAGGCACCCATCAACTCCTTCGAGATCGGCAGCAGGGTCGGCAGCACCGGCTGGCTGACCCCGAGCAGCCGCATCGCCCGTACCGCCCGGCGCAGCAGCCGCCGCAGGACGTATTCGCGGGCCTCGTTGCCGGGCCGGACACCGTCGGTCAACAGCATCAACGAGGACCGCACATGGTCGGCGACCACCCGCAACTGCACATCGTCGTCATGGTTGTCGCCGTAGTTCTTGCCGGCCAGGTCGGCGGCGGCGTCGAGCACCGGGAAGATCTCGTCGATCTCGTACATGTTGTCGACACCCTGCAGCAGGTAGGCCACCCGCTCCAGGCCCATCCCGGTGTCGATGTTCTTCCTCGGCAGCGGGTGGGCGATGTCGAAATCGGCCTTGGAACGCACCGCGGACAGTTCCTCGGACATGAAGACCAGGTTCCAGATCTCCAGGAACCGGTCCTCATCGGCCGCCGGGCCGCCGTCGACGCCGTACTCCGGTCCGCGATCGATGTAGATCTCCGAGCACGGTCCGCCCGGACCGGGCACACCCATGTTCCAGAAGTTGTCCTCCAGCCCGCGGCCTTGGATCCGCTCGGTCGGGACGCCGACCTGCTGCCAGTACCTGATCGCCTCGGTGTCGCCGTCGGGGAAGTCGGGATGGTGTCCGGGCCCCAGCACGGTCACCCAGATGTCCGCGGGATCGAAACCCAGCCCGCCCTCGTCCTGGCCGGTGGTGATCAGCTCATGGGCGAACCGGATCGCCTGTTCCTTGAAGTAGTCGCCGAAGGAGAAGTTGCCCAGCATCTGGAAGAAGGTGCCGTGCCGGGTGGTCTTGCCGACCTCTTCGATGTCGAGGGTCCGCACGCACTTCTGCGAACTGGTCGCGCGCTCCCACGGCGCGGTCTCCTCGCCGGTGAAGAACGGCTTGAACGGGACCATACCGGCGTTGACGAACAGCAGCGTCGGATCCGGGTGCACCAGCGGCGCCGAGGGCACCTCGCTGTGTCCGTTGCGGACGTAGAAGTCGAGGAAGGTACGCCGGATGTCGGCCGTTTTCATCGCGGTCCTGTCTGGGTCGGGTCCATGCTGTGGTCGTGGGTGCACGACCGGCGTCCAGACTACCGTCGAAGGCACCCGGATCCGCCACTGCGATACCCGGCGGCCGACCCGCTCACCGCGAACGGCCCGGTGGTCGTATCGTCACCTCTGCACCCCCGTACCGCATTGTCGATCCGTATCCCGAAGGACCGTCCATGAGCCTCGACGTCGCCGCGATCCGCGACCAGTTCCCCTCCCTCGCCTCCGGTATCGCCCATTTCGACGGCCCCGGAGGTACGCAGACCCCGGCGATCGTCGGCGAGGCGATCGCGAAGACCCTCACCGGCCCGTTGTCCAACCGGGGAACGGGCACCGCCAGCGAGGACAATGCCACCGCCGCGGTCGGCGCCTTCCGCGCGGCGGTGGCGGATCTGCTCGGGGGTGTGCCCGAGGGTGTGGTGTACGGGCGGTCGGCGACGCAGATCGTCTACGACTTCTCCCGGCATCTGGCGAAGGGCTGGCGGCCCGGGGACGAGATCGTGGTCAGCCAGCTCGACCACGACTCCAATGTCCGTCCCTGGATCCAGGCCGCCGAGGCGGTCGGTGCGACCGTTCACTGGCTGCGCCTGGACCCGGCCACCGCGGACCTGGACCTGTCCGCGCTGGAGGAGGTGATCGGCGAGCGGACCAGGCTGGTCGCCCTGACCGCCGCGTCGAACCTTCTCGGCACGAAGCCGGCGGTGGCGCGCGTCGCCGCCCGGGCCCATGCGGTCGGCGCCCTGGTCTGGGTCGACGGGGTCCATTACACCGCCCACGCGGCGGTCGATGTCGCCGCCCTGGGCGCCGACTTCTTCGTCTGCTCGCCCTACAAGTTCTTCGGTCCGCACTGTGCGGCACTGATCGCCGATCCGGCCCTGTTGCAGACGATCACCCCGGACAAGTTGCTGCCGTCGACCGATCTGGTGCCGGAGCGTTTCGAGTTCGGCACCCTGCCGTACGAGATCATGGCCGGGGCAACGGCGGCGATCGACTTCATCGCCTCGCTGAGTCCGGTCGACGGTTCGCGTCGGGAACGGATCCTCGCCGCCGAGCAGTCGATCGATGACCACGAACTGGCGCTGCGCCGGCGGATCGAGCAGGGGCTGGCCGAGCTCGGGGATTCGATCACGCTGCACTCGGTCGCCGCCGACCGTACCCCGACGCTGTTCTTCACCCTCCGGCGCACCGAGGCCGAACAGGTGTACCGGAGCCTGCAGCAGCGCGACATCCTGGCCCCGGCCGGTGACTTCTACGCCTACGAGACCTTCCGCGCGCTCAACACCGGCAAGCCGGCCGGGATCCGGGTCGGTCTTGCCCCCTACAACGACGACGCCGAGGTGGACCGGCTGCTGACCGCCCTGCACGAACTCGTCTGACTGCGAAGCGATCGCGGCGATTCCTCGGCCGGGATCACACCGCCGGGGACAACTCCGCGGGAACGTCCTACGAGCAGGAGCCCTCAGGCGAGCGCGGTACGGGCCTGCGACCGGCGCCCACCGAGCAGGGTGACTGCCAGCACGCCGAGGGCAACTGCCACCGCGGTCACACCGACCAGCGCCGATTCCGGCTCGCCGGTCAGGCGACCGAAGGCCAACCAGCCCAGGCCCCAGGCCATCGCCAGGGCGACGGTCCACCGGGTTCCGGTCCGGCGGGAGATGAACCAGGCCAGCCCGATCACCAGCAGCAGCACCGCCGAGGCCACCCAGGTCGCCGCGGGTGGTTGCAGACCGGAGCTGGTGCCGGCGGCGGCCACATTGGCGAAGGCCGCGACCGAGACCCAGCCGGTGTACAGGCCGATCGTCCCGTCCAGCACGATCTGCTCCTCGCGGCCGTGCGGTGGCTGTTTCGCCAACGCCTGCAGGATCAGGCCGAGGACGATCGCCAGGGCGAGGATCACGACCACGCTGAGCCAGATCCATCCCTGCTGGGTGACCAGCAGCCAGGTCGCATTCAGCAGCATGCTGGTCGCCACCAGGTAACCGGTGCGGCGCACCCGCGGGCGTACCGCCACCGACGGGAACCACTGCCAGACAGTGTAGGCGGCGAGCCCGAGGTAGATCACCGACCAGATCGAGAAGGCCGGTCCGGCCGGCGCCAACAAGGTTGCGTCGGCGGACAGCGCACCACCGGAGGATTCGGCGACGCGGGTGCCGATCACCCCGGTACCCACCAGGGTGCCGAGGATGCAGGCAACCTCGCTGACGGTGACGACCAGTTGGCGGGTCCGGTCGCTTCGGTTCGGCGTCACGGAGAGCTCAGCGGTCCTCGTGGTCGTTCGGATGGGTACCGCCGGCGTGATGCGTTCCCTCGGTCCGGTCGTCGTCGGTCATGGTGGGCCATCCGGCGCCGTCGTCGTTGCGGTCGGTCGTACCGGCCGTCGCGCCCGAGCCTCCGGCCGCTGCTTCCTTGCGGGCATCGGAGCGGCTCTTGATCAGGCTGGCGATGGTGGTGATGGTCAGGATGCCGATGATCACGCCGAGCGACACCGAGATCGGGATGTCAGGTGCCCATTCGATGTGCTCGCCGCCGTTGATGAACGGCAGTTCGTTCAGGTGCATCGCGTGGAAGATCAACTTCACGCCGATGAAGGCCAGCAGCACCGACAGGCCGATGCCCAGGTAGACCAGCTTCTGCAGCAGACCACCGATCAGGAAGTAGAGCTGCCGCAGACCCATCAGGGCGAAGATGTTGGCCATCAGCACCAGGAACGGGTCTTGGGTCAGACCGAAGATCGCCGGGATCGAGTCCAGGGCGAAAAGCAGGTCGGTCAGGCCGAGCGCGATGATCACGATCATCATCGGGGTGAAGACCTTCTTGCCGTTCTCCACCACCCGCAGCTTGGTCCCGTGGTCCCAGGACTCGGTGAACGGCAGCCGCTTCTGCACGAAGCTGACCACTGCCGGAACCTCGTCCTCGTCGTCATCATGACCGCCGATGTTCTCCATCGCCAGCTTCACCGCGGTGTAGATCAGGAAGGCGCCGAAGAGGTAGAACACCCACGACCACTGGTTGATCGCCTGGGCGCCGACGAGGATGAAGATCGCCCGCAGGACCAGGGCGATGACGATGCCGACCAGCAGGGCGAACTGCTGGTACTTCCGCGGCACGCCCAGCTTGGTCATGATGATGATGAAGACGAAGAGGTTGTCGATCGACAACGAGTACTCGGTCAGCCAGCCGGCGTAGTACTCGACAGCGAGCTGTGAACTGCCGGCGAACCAGACATAGACACCGAACAGCAAGGCAGCGCTGATGTAGACACCGAGGGCGATCCCGGTCTCCTTGTTCGACGGCACGTGGGGCCGGCGACCGAGCACCATCACATCGAAGATGAGCACCACGATGGTCACGCCGACGACCAGGCCGATCACCCACAGTGGGGCGAAGGAGTTCGCGAAAGCCACGTTCTGATTCCTCTCGTCACGACCGGCAGGGCTGGGGAACAAGTGCCGAATCGGTCCGGCACATTCTGTCAGAAGATGCCCGTCGGCACCGAATGTCGCACCGATCCGGCGGCTGGCGCAGCGCTGCGCCGGACACCTCGCCGCAGTGCCATCGGGCCGAGGAAAACCCGGCCCGGGTCAGCGCTCAGGCCTGGCGACGCGCCTGCGGAACGACCTCGTCGGGGTCCAGCACCGGCGCCATACCCAGTTCGGCGCGAAGCTCTGATTCGCGGCGCCGGGTGTTCACCCGGACGTCGTCGATGAAGTCGGCCACCTGGTCGCCGGCATTCTGCGCGCTCCGGGCGACCCGGCTGACGATCGCATCAGGCCGGGCCTGGGCGACCAGCTCATCGAACTTGCGCAGCAACCAGCGGAACAGCAGCACCCCGGTGACCGCACCGAGGGTGAACAGGATCACATTGCGGATCACCGGGTCTCCAGATCGCTGCGCTGCACGGTGGTGGCACGGTCGCGGCGACCGCCGCTTCCCGAGCTGCTCCCCCGGCGTTTCCCGGCCGCCATCTTCAAGCCCTGGACGAAGGCGGTGACCCGGATGATCGGACCGCCGATGGAGGTGGTCAGCAGGTTCGACAACTGCGCACCGTTCTCAGCGATCGTGCTGACACTGCCCGACAGCTTGGACGCGTCGTCGGTGACCACCGCGACCTTGGTCAGTTCGACATTGGTGGCCTGCACGGTCCCCTGCAACTCGGTGAGGATCGGCACGGATTCCTCACCGAGCTCGTCCACGGTCTCCTTCATCGCGTCGAACAGCTTGCCCAGCTTGTACAGCGGTACGGCCAGGAAGCCGACCAGGATCAGCAAAGCGATCGCGGCGAGGAGCCCGGCGATTCCGCCCAAGGTCAAAGTCATGAGGCCGAGACTAGCGAGCCGGACCGGTTTCGCCCCAACCGGTGGCGGCGAACCATTCCCGTTCGAACTGCGGAACTGCCGATTCGAGGTAGGTACGGGAGATGTGGTGGCCGTCCAGATAAACCCCGACATTGCCGATCGCTGCCTGACAGGCATCGTCGGGACAGAGCAGGAAGGTCAGGTCCATGCGCGTCACCCCGGGCACGGCAGCGAGTTCGGTGAGCGGGGACTCCTCGGCCAGCTTGTCGCCCAGCGGCGCGGCACAGACACCGGGGGCGTCGGCGTTGCGGGCCAGGCATTCGGGCGGGTTGGTCAACCAGCGCGGGTTGTCCCGCAGGGCGACCACGTCGATCCCGGCCTCCTGCCAGGGCTGCACCGCGTCGGCGTACCCGGGCACCAAGATCTCCTCCGGCCCGTCCCAGGCCGAGCGGGTGGCGACGGTCAGCACCACATCGGCGTCCTCGTCGATCACCTTGGCCGTGGCGGCCTCGTTGAAGGCCCGGCAGTCCTCGGCGGCCTCGTCGAGTTCGCCCCGGAACTCGCAGTCGGCCATCTCCAGCTGCAGCAGCCGCCAGCCGTGCTCGGTGGCCAGGGGCAGCAGTGCACCCACCCATTGGGCGGCATGGGAGCTGCCGACCACCGCGACGGTGGCATTGGCCCCGCCCTCGGGTTCGTACAGCTTGCAGCGGGCGTTCACCGGCTCGGGGTAGTAGAAGTCGGGACACACCTCGATGTCGGGGGCCCATTCCTGATCCAACCGGCTGGGCAGCGGCAGCAGCACCCCGTCGTACTCCTCGGGGTTGGCATAATCGGCCTGCAGTGCCCGCGCCCCCGGGTTGGCCGAAGCCGGCTGCGCGGCTGCCCGGCTCGCCTCGGCATCGTCCCAGCGCTGCAGGCTGAAGACGAGCCCGACCACCAGCACCATCGCTACGCCGGCCAGTACGGTCTGCCCGATCCACTTCGGCATCCGTACCGCCTGCGGATGCCACCGCTTGACCGGTACCTCCACGAAACGGTGGGTCAGGTGGGCCAGCGCCAGCGCCGCTGCGATCACCGCGGCACCGTCCAGCACCCCGGCCTGGGGCCGATGGCTGAGGCTGAGCCAGAAGATCAACAGCGGCCAGTGCCACAGGAACAACCCGTAGGAACGGTCGGCCAGCCAGGTCAGCGGCGCGCTCTGCAGGAACCGCCGAGTGAACCCGACACCACCCTCGGAGACGATCACCGCCACGGTGGCCAGGGTCGGGACCAGGGCCACGACGCCCGGATAGCGCACGTCCAGCGGCAGCACGAAGGCCGCACCGATCAGCACCGCCAGGCCGGCGGTGCCGACCACGGCCGCGGTACGGGCGCCCAACCGGATCCGGTCGACCAGGATCGCCAGCAGGCCACCCAGGGCGAACTCCCACAAGCGCGCGGCGGTGGAGAAGTAGGCAACCGTCGGGTTCTGTGCGGTGAACCAGACCCCGTAGCCGAAGGAGGCGACCAGCAGCACGCCGAAGGCGGCCGTCACCAGCCAGCGCATCGCCCGCGGGTCGCGTACCCGGGTCAGCAGACCCAGCCCGAGGCAGAAGGCGATGATCACCTGTCCCTGGATCGACAGCGACCAGAAGTGCTGCAGCGGACTCGCCAGTTCCGAGGCCCCGGCGTAGTAGTCGACCGCGGAGTCGATCAGGACGAAGTTGTTGCGGAACGTCAGCGACGCGACGGCCTGGTTCCAGACCGTGGCCCACAAGGTCCCGGGCAGCAGCCATGGGGTGAGGGCGACCACGGCGGCGATGGTCACCGCAGCCGGCGGGATCAGTCGTACCAGCCGTCCGGCCAGCACCCGGACCGGAGCGGGGTCCTGACCCCGCTCATGTCGGCGCAGGAAACTGCCGGTGAGCAGGAAGGCACCGATCAGCAGGAAGGCGTCGATACCACCGGAGATGCGACCGAACCAGACATGGTGCAACACGACCAGCGCGATCGCCACGGCGCGGACGCCATGGACCTCGCTGCGGAATCCCATACTGGTGTGCTCCTGGTGTCGGACGGTTGCTCCTGTTCCGGACCGGCGGGCACCACAGGGGAAGGGCCTCGACGCGCCCTGCAGCCGACCTTGGGCAGGCAGCGCGATCCGGTTCGGTCGACCAGTCTAACGGACGCGGCCCAGCAGCTGGTCCAGCGCACGCAACCGTTCGGCCATCGCCGCCTCCCGACCGTGGTCGGTCGGCCGGTAGTAGCGGGCATCGCTCAGCTCGTCGGGCAGGTACTGCTGCGCCGCCACACCGTGCGGGGCGTCATGGGCGTAGAGATAACCCTGGCCGTGGCCCAACTTCTCCGCGCCTGCGTAATGGGCATCGCGAAGATGCGGCGGGACCTGCCCGATCCGGCCGGCCCGGACATCGGCGATCGCCTCGTCCAGGGCCAGGTAGGCCGCATTCGACTTCGGCGCCAGGGCACAGGCGACAGTGGCCTGGGCGAGGGGGATCCGGGCCTCCGGCATCCCGATCAGCTGCACCGTCTGCGCCGCGGCCACACACAGCGGCAGAATCGTCGGGTCGGCCATCCCGATGTCCTCCGAGGCCGAGATCATCAGCCGCCGGGCGACGAACCGGGGATCCTCGCCGGCCACCAGCATCCGCGCCAGGTAGTGCAAGGCGGCCTGCACATCGGAGCCGCGGATCGACTTGATGAAGGCACTGATCACGTCGTAGTGCTGGTCGCCGTCCTTGTCGTAGCGCACGGCCACGACGTCGATCGCCGATTCGATCACCTCGGTGGTGATCTGCTCCAGACCGTCGGCAGCAGCCCCGGCGGCGGACTCCTCGAGGAAGGTCAAGGCCCGCCGCGCATCGCCACCGGCCATCCGCAACAGCGTCTCCCGGGCCTCCCCGGTCAGCTCGAACCGGCCGTCCAGTCCCCGGGAATCGCTGACAGCACGATCGATCAGCGCTCCGATGTCGTCATCGGTCAGCGGTTTCAGGGTCAGCAGCAACGACCGGGAGAGCAGCGGGGAGATCACCGAGAAGCTGGGGTTCTCGGTGGTGGCGGCGATCAGGGTGACGATCCGGTTCTCCACCGCCGGCAGCAGCACATCCTGTTGCGCCTTGGAGAACCGGTGCACCTCGTCGACGAAGAGCACGGTCGGCTCGCCCCGGGCCAGGTCCGCCCGGGCGGTGTCGAGGATCTGCCGTACCTCCTTCACCCCGGCGGTGACGGCCGACACCTCGACGAACTTCGACTTCGCGCTGCGGGAGACCACGCTGGCGATGGTCGTCTTGCCCACCCCCGGCGGCCCCCAGAGGAAGACCGACATCGCCGTGTCGCCCGAAGCCAGGCGGCGCAACGGCGCCCCGGGAGCCAACAGATGCTGCTGGCCGAGGATCTCGTCGACCGAACGCGGGCGCATCCGTACCGCCAACGGCAGCCGGTCGTGATCGGCGTCCAGGCTCCCGCCCCGGGGGCCGCTGCGTACCGGCTCCGGGGTGGAATTGCCGAACAGGTCCTCGCTCATGCAGGACTCTGGAGGAAGGCGTTCAGGTCGGTGATCACCCGGCCGTCGATCGAATGCGCCAGCCCCGGGTAGACCTTGGCGGTCAGCTCCGCCCGGCCGTCCAACCACCGTGCGGTGGATTCGATCCAGCGCTGCGGGATCATCGGGTCGGCATCACCGCGGCCCCAGAAGACCCGCGGCAGGGGTGCCTCCGGCGGCGCCTCCCGACCGGTGGGTACGGCGAAGCCCGACAGCACGATCCAATCCGCGGCCGCCGTGGGCCGCTGGGCCATGGCCGCCAGCGCGACACTCGAGCCCTGGGAGAACCCGCCGACGCTGACCCGCTCGGCCGAGAGCCCCTCCAGCCATCGGTTCAGGGTCGCCGCGTTCTGTGCCGCGGCCGTGGCGTAACCCGGTTCGTCGACCACCCCGGTCTGGCTCAACTGCAGCGGGTACCAGGCACGCCCGCCCCAGGGCAGTTGCACCGGTGCCCGCGGGCAGGCCAGGACCGTACCGGCGGGAAGGTGCGGGGCCAGCGACAGCAGGTCGTTCTCGTCGGCGCCGAACCCGTGCAACAGCACCACCAAGTGGTCGTCGGGCTGCAGCGGCGCCGACCAGGCGACGGTCCAGTCCTCGCCGGTCTCCGGTGTCGTCATGCTCGGGTTCCTGTCGTCATACCGCGACTCTCCTGTCGTCATGCCCCGGCTCGGGTCGGGTCGTCATCTCCCGGCTCGGGTCCCCATCCCCGCGCCATACCAGCACCTTCGTCTCCTCATCCGTTCCGCAGGATCGGCACTTCTGGCGTACCTATTGATGCGTGTGCTGCGGAACGGATGGGAGAGGTGATGCGTGTGCTGCGGAACGGATGGGAGAGGGGTCAGGACTTCGGGGTCGCCGGGTCGGCCTGATCGGCTCCTGCCCGCTCCGGCGACTTCTCCCCGGCCACGCCCGGTCCGGGCGCAGCGGGGGCGTCGTCGCCCTTGCGCTGGGGCTTGGCGTCGACACCGGCCTCCTTGCGCTGCTGGGCGGTGATCGGGGCGGGTGCACCGGTCAGCGGGTCGAACCCGCCACCGGACTTGGGGAAGGCGATCACGTCGCGGATCGAGTCGTTGCCGTTCAGCAACTGCACCACCCGGTCCCAGCCGAAGGCGATCCCGCCGTGCGGCGGTGCGCCGTAGGCGAAGGCCTCCAGCAGGAAGCCGAACTTCTCCTGGGCCTCCTCCGCGCTCAGCCCCATCACCTTGAACACCCGCTCCTGCACTTCTCGGGAGTGGATACGGATGGAGCCGCCGCCGATCTCGTTTCCATTGCAGACCAGGTCGTAGGCATAGGCCAGGGCGTGACCGGGGTCGGTGTCGAAGCTGTCGATCCATTCCGGCTTCGGCGAGGTGAAGGCATGGTGCACCGCGGTCCACGCACCCTCACCGACGGCCACGTCGCCGGCGGCCACAGCCTGCGCAGCAGGCTCGAACAGCGGCGCATCGACCACCCAGCAGAAGGCCCAGGCATCGGGATCGATCATGTCGGTACGGCGGGCGATCTCCACCCGGGCCGCGCCGAGCAACTCCTGGGAGGAGGGTCGCTCCCCGGCACCGAAGAAGATCGCGTCACCGGGTTTCGCCCCGACCTGAGCTGCCAGGCCCTCACGCTCGGCCTCGGTGATGTTCTTCGCCACCGGACCGCCCAGCGTGCCGTCCTCGGCGACCGTGACATAGGCCAGGCCCTTGGCCCCGCGCTGACGGGCCCATTCCTGCCAGGCGTCGAACTGCCGGCGGGGCAGCGAGCCTCCCCCGGGCATCACCACGGCGCCGACGTACTCGGCCTGGAACACCCGGAACGGGGTGTCGGCGAAGTACTCGGTGACCTCGGTGAGTTCGTTGCCGAAGCGCAGGTCCGGTTTGTCCGAACCGTAGCGATCCATGGCATCGCGGTAGGTGATCCGCGGGAACGGCCGCGGCAGCTCCACCCCGATCAGGGTCCACAGGGCCGCCGTGATCTCCTCACCGAGGGCGATCACGTCGTCCTGGTCGACGAAGCTCATCTCGATGTCGAGCTGGGTGAACTCGGGCTGCCGATCCGCCCGGAAGTCCTCGTCCCGATAGCAGCGCGCGATCTGGTAGTAGCGCTCCATCCCGGCGACCATCAGCAGCTGCTTGAACAGCTGCGGGCTCTGCGGCAACGCGTACCACGATCCCGGGGAGAGCCGTGCGGGTACGACGAAGTCCCGGGCACCCTCGGGGGTGGAACGGGTCAGCGTGGGGGTCTCGATCTCGGTGAAGTGGTGGGCGTCGAGCACCTGCCGGGCCATCTTGTTCACCGCCGAACGCAGGCGCAGCGCGTCCCCGGCGGATTTGCGGCGCAGGTCGAGATAGCGGTACTTCAACCGCGTCTCCTCGCCCACCCCGGAACGGTCGTCGATCTGGAACGGCAGCGGCGCGGACGGGTTGAGCACGGTCAGCTCGCTGGTGACCACCTCGATCTCACCGGTCGGCAGGTCGGGGTTGGCATTGCCCTCGGGCCGCAGCTCGACCACTCCGGTCACCTTGATCACGTACTCGTTGCGGAGGTCGTGCGCACCGGAGGCCTCCAGCACCTCGTCACGGACGACGACCTGGGCGATGCCGGAGACGTCACGGAGGTCGAGGAAGGCCACTCCCCCGTGATCTCGGCGGCGGGCCACCCACCCGGCGAGGGTGACGGTGGTTCCGGCATCGGAGGCGCGAAGGGTTCCTGCATCATGGGTACGGATCACGGGTACGGCTATTCCTCTCGGGTCACCCCGTATCGACGGTACGGGCGCATCTCGATGCTATGCCCGTCGACCCCATCGGCGCATCTCGGAATCGCTCCCGGGTCGATCGGCCCGGTCGCCCCGGACCGACTAGAACCAGACCCGGCTAGAACCAGACCCGACTAGAACCAGACGATGTCAGGCTTGTCGCTGGTGACACCGTCCATGATCATCGTGAAGGTCTGCTTCCCGGTCTGCGCCCGGCTGAAGGTCGCCTGCTGACCGTTCACGGTGCCACTGGCCTGGAAATCCCAGTCAGCCTCGATCTGCAAGGAGGCGGTATCGGGGGCATAGGTCACGTCGATATCCCCGCCCCAGGGGTCACCCTTGATCGTCCGGCTGATGCTGTCGGTGTTCACCTCCTGGCCGCCGCTGGCCTGGATCGCCATCGGACAGCCCTGCGGCGCGAGCTCCTTCTTCTTGGCGCAGGAGTCCAGCGCCTTCTTGCCCTCGTCGATGATGAACTTGCGCCCCTTGTCGGTCAGCGCCAGCTGGCTGGACCAGGTGCTGCCGGCCTGGTCGAGCACCAGTGCCGAATCGTTCTCCCAGGCCGTGCGGTCGGTGCCGGTACCCATCGAGTACACACCGGGGAAGACCGGCAGCGCCGAGCCGCCCTGCACCTCGACCCCGTTCACCTCCACCGGATCGGCGCCCTCGAGGGTCAGCACCGGCAGTTCGCTGGTCACCTGCCACGCCTCACCGGCGCGGCTCAACTGCAGATCCCACTCGGCGGTCTCACCACCGGCCGCGACCACCGCGGTGGCCCGGGCCTGGCTCAGGTCGTCGGTGACCGTCGGCTGGACGTCGGAGATGGTCAGCGGCTCGTCCCCGCGGGCAGCCTCCAACACCTCGTCGGTGAGCAGGGTGGTGTCGGTCGGCTCGGCCGACAACATACCCAGCACCTCGTCGGCACTGCCGGCCGACAGCGCCTGGCCGTAGGCGTTGACCGTCTCGGTGACCGCGGTGCGCTGCTGCGCCAGGTCGGCAGCATGCTGTTCGGCCGCGACCTGTTCCTGGTGCCGCTGATAGGCGAAGACGGCAACCACGGCGAGGACGAGCACCAACACACCGGCACCGATCCCGAAGAGCAGCTTGCGGGAAACCTTCTTCTTCGGCTGCTGCTCGGCCTGTCCGGGACCGCCCGGTTGCCCGGGAGGGTTCTGTCCCGGACCCCCGGGCCCCTGGTTGCCGCCCGACCAGCCGGCGGCACCGGCTCCGGCGGCCGGTCCCCACCCCTGGCCGGGTTGGCCCGGCGCCCGGCCCGGTTGCTGCGGGCCCTGGTAGTTCGGCTGCCCCGCTGGCGGAGTGTTCGGCTGCTGTCCGGGGCGAGCCCACTGTCCCTGCTGGCCCCACTGTCCCTGCTGGCCGGGGTTGCCGTACTGCCCGGGGTCTCCCTGGCCACCGGGCTGACCCGGTTGCTGGGGTCCCCGCGGTTGCGACTGGTTGTATCCGGGCGGGACGGGTGAACCGTTCCCTCCAGCGGAGCCGGGCGACCACTGCGGTCCACCTGGCGGCGGCTGGGGTGGCTGATTCATCGGATTCCTCCCACTTCACGGATGCTGCGATGAAGCGTACTGACCGAGGGGCCCGATCCACCAGATTTGGATCCGCCGGGTCCTTCGCGGCCGCTCAACCCAGCTTCACCGTGGCGGTACGGTCGGCTGCCGGCGGCTCCCACCGCGTGGGGTCGGCCTGCACCTGCTCGCCGCTGCGGATGTCCTTCACCTGATCGGTGCCGAACCAGACGAACGGGATCCCCCGGCGTTCGGCATAGCGGATCTGCTTGCCGAACCGGTCCGCCCGCGGTGCGACCTCGGTGGCGATGTCGTTGGCGCGCAGTGCGGCGGCCACGGCGAGTGCCTCACCGCGCTGCTCCTCGTCGGTCACCGCCACCAGCACCACGCTCGGCACCGAGCGCGATGCACTCGCCGTACCGTCGGCGACCAGCGGGCCCAGCAGCCGGCTGACCCCGACGCTGATGCCGACACCGGGATAGGTCTGCTTGCCGTCGTCGGCCAGCGAGTCGTAGCGGCCGCCGGAGCAGATCGAACCGAGCTCGGGATGGCCTTCGAGCACGGTCTCGTAGACGGTGCCGGTGTAGTAGTCCAGTCCGCGGGCGATCCGCAGGTCGGCGACCAGTCGTCCGGGGCGATAGGTCTGCGCGGTCTGCACCACCTCGGTCAGCTCGGCCAGGCCCACGTCGAGCAGTTCGTGTTCCACCCCGAGCGCGCGTACCCGGTCGGCCAACTCGACCCCACCGGACCGGATCTCGGCCAGGGCCAGGCACTTGTCGGCCACCTCGGCGGCCAGACCGAGCTCGTCGGTCAGCAGCGCTGCCACCTTCTCCGGTCCGATCTTGTCCAGTTTGTCGATCCGCTGCAGCACCGCACCGGTCTCGGTGATGCCGAGCCCGCGGTAGTAGCCCTCGGCGAGCTTGCGGTTGGAGACGTGCATGGTCACCGGCGGCAGTCCCAGTTCGTCCGACATCCGCGCGAACGCACCCAACATCACCAGCGGGATCTCCAGGTCGTGGTGGGTGGCCAGCGAACCGGCGCCGACGATGTCGATATCGGCCTGGGTGAACTCGCGGTAACGGCCCTGCTGGGGGCGCTCCCCCCGCCAGACCTTCTGGATCTGGTAGCGACGGAAGGGGAAGTTCAGCTTCCCGGAGAACTCGGTCACATAGCGGGCGAAGGGGACGGTGTTGTCGTAGCGCAGGCCCAGTTCGTCGGCGGTGGCCTCATCAGCGTGCAGCCGGCGTACCGCATAGACCTCCTTGTCGATCTCCCCCTTGCCCGCCAGCACCGACAACGGCTCCACGCTGCGGGTCTCCAGCGACGCGAAACCGTGCAGCTCGAACTCGTGGCGCAGCAGGTCCAGGACACGCTGTTCCACGATGCGTCCTACGGGAAGGAACTCGGGGAAGCCGGACAGTGCTCTGGGACGGGAATTCACAAGGGCCAACTCTAGGACACCGGCGCGAGCGGTTTCCGCCTTCGTCGCCGACGAGTTCGTCGTCCGGCAGGCCCGGGGCCGCGCCCGTACCGGCGATTCCGCGCGATCGGGAGCGTCCGGGCCCTGCAGGTCTCGAACGGGCGGGCGGTGAATACGGCAAGATGGGCCTCATGAGTGAGTCCGACGTGCCAGACCCCGGCCAGACCCCGGCCAGCGACAAGCCGACCCGGGCTGCCGCGCCGACACCTGCGTCCTCCCCGGCCAATCTGGCGGCCGCGGCCGATGGCGCGCGGAGCGCCGATCCCCGCAGCTTCGGCCGGGTCGATGACGACGGCACCGTCTATGTCCGTACCGACGACGGTGAGCGGGCGGTCGGTCAGGTTCCCGATGCGACACCGGAGGAGGCGCTGACCTTCTTCACCCGCCGCTTCGATGCGCTCGCCCTGGAGGTGCAGTTGCTGTCGACCCGGGTGGGCAATGGCACCGTCGGTCCCGATGAGGCACGCAAATCGGCGTCGGCCCTGCGCAAGAGCATCGCCGAGGCAAACGCGGTCGGCGATCTGGCCGCCCTGAGCCGCCGCCTGGAGTCACTGACTCCGGTCCTGGAGGAAGCCCAGGCCAAGCGGCGCGAGGAGAAGGCCCGCTCGATCGCCGAGGCCAAACAGGCCAAGGAGAAGATGGTCGCCGAGGCCGAGAAGCTGGCCGCCGGGAACGACTGGCGTGGCGGGGTCAACCGGTTCCGGGCACTGCTGGACGAGTGGCGTGCCCTGCCACGCATCGACAAGGCCACCGACGACGAGTTGTGGCACCGTTTCTCCTCCGCCCGCAGCAGCTACACCAAGCGCCGCAAGGCCCAGTTCAGCCAGCAGGCGAAGCAGCGTGCGGAGGCGCAGACGGTCAAGGAACGGATCATCGCCGAGGCCGAGGGACTGGCCACCTCCACCGACTGGGGCCCGACCGCTGGCGCCTTCCGGGAGCTGATGAACCGGTGGAAGGCCGCCGGACCCGCGCCCCGGGAGGTCGACGACAAGCTCTGGGCACGTTTCCGCGGCATCCAGGATCAGTTCTTCGGTGCCCGCAATGCCGAGCTGGACAAGCAGAACGAGGAGTTCCTCACCAACCAGAAGGCCAAGGAGGAACTGCTCGCCACCTACGAGCCGAAGGTACGCCCGGAGGAGGACCTGAGCGGATCCCGGGCGGCCTTCCGGGAGTTCCTGGAGCGCTGGTCGGAGATCGGCAAGGTTCCGCGGGAGGCGATCCGGCCGCTGGACCAGCGAGTGAAGGCGATGGAACGTTCGCTGAGCTCGGTGGAGCAGGCCGAGTGGAAGCGTACCGACCCCGAGGCGCGGGCCCGGGCCGAGGACACCGCGGCGAAGCTGCGCAACCAGATCGAGGAGCTGGAGGCGAAGGCGTCGAAGGCCGAGGCCCGTGGGGATGCCTCGGCGGCAAAGAAGGCGCGGGAGTCGGCCGAGACCTACAGGACCTGGCTGGAACAGGCCG